>JAJEDN010000065.1 GCA_022821495.1 Candidatus Poribacteria bacterium | reverse complement strand
ACGCCGCACATTTCATCAAATACAACTTCAACTCACTGGAGAGAGACAGATACTCACGGATTTCATAACGCATTTTCACGAACTTATACCTAAAGAACCTTGATAAATCTTGATCTAACACAACTTTTGATAAATGTCAGTCAATTTAAAATTTGACCAAAAACGAGATTTTTGATAATATATTTCTATGCTTCTATGAAAATATGAAGTTTGTGAACGCCTTATAACGGATATTTTTTCAGCGTGAGTTTGCCGTAAAATTTTTGGGAACCTATTCGCATCTGGTATCTTATGTTGAACTCACGCGATAACAAAACTTACGCAAAATCGAGGAATTATGCCTATCATGAAGCGGTAGGTAAGGTCAGGAATGCAGATCGCATGAATCAACGGTATGAAGGTTCTCCGTGTGGCATTCACCGGGGTGGGTACACCGCAAAAACCGAACCTACCGGGAAATTGCGTAAGTCTTAACTTAATTATTCACCTAAGGGGGAAGAACTGGTGTATAAACAGATGAGTTTCATATTCAGTTTCGGCATCGCATTTTTGTTGATTTTTACTTCATTTACGATGGCTGATACAACAGAGGAAACAGGTGAAGCCCCAGAGCCCAAGAAAAGCCCCATTAAAATCGGTGGGGCGATGCGCGTAAACTACGCCTATGGCACCTATGGTGACGACGATAATCCACATCCCCGTAGCGAAAAAATCGGTGATGTTGACCTTGAAATCTTCCGCCTTAATGCTGACCTTGACTATCACAACATCATCAGTCGGCTCGAATACCGATGGTATGACGGTTACACCATGATACACACCGCATGGTTAGGCTATAATCTCGGTGATCTCGGTACACTTAAGGCAGGTATTGTGCGGGTCCCCTTCGGACCAACCGCCTATGGCGTTTCTACGAGCTGGTTCTTTGACCAGCATTTTTATGTCGGACTCGCTGACGATATGGACTTAGGTGTTACATGGAATGACACCCTTGATAAGCTGACACTTGACGTAGGCTGCTTCCTTACGAGTGAGCCGCAACTGATAAAGTATGGCAGTCTGGCAAGTTCGCGATACAGTTATGATGTCGTCAAATGGGAAGAAAAAGCCGATGCAAAGGGAAACGTCGAATGGGGTGCTGGTGAAAATGGGTATGATGAACTATTACAATTTAACCTCCGGGCAATCTACGCACTTGAGAACATCGCAGATGTCGGTGTATCGCTACAATATGGATTGCTAAAGGGGACGAATGTCGGGAACGATGATAGCGGTAACCATTACGCGTTCTCCGCACATGCGAAAAACGCTTTCGCAGATTTCACACTTTTTTCTCAATTCTCTTATTACGCGCATAATATCACTGATGATACGCCGTGGGGCACTGGTGATCTGATTCCAATGGGAGCTTACGACTTCGCCTGGCCCGTCGCATCAAAGGGATTAATACCCGCTCTATCACTACGGTACGGCGGTATAGATACTTCAAGTATCTCATGGATTGACAGCGTCACGCCCTATGCTGAGTGGAGCACTATTCTCAAAACTGTAGATGACTACAACCCCAGCATGCTCGTGACACTCGGCGCGAGTTGGACAATCTTGGGGGCTCTCTATGTCTATAGCGATGTTGCATTCTCCGACGGCAACTCTTTTGTCGGGAACAGGACAAGTGATGGCAAAAAAGAGGATTATAGTAACATCTACGAAGGGGCTGGTGATGTTGGTGCCAACGGAAATAACGCACTGAATTGGCGACTTAATTTCAACTTCGGCTATTATTTCTAAGCAGCTACGCGACCTTCCACCGTAGGTGTGCTTTCTAAGCGCGCCTCGCTCCGTGCGCGGTTGAAAACCGCTAAATCAACTCTAAAAGGAGAATTTTGAAAATGCACGAAGAAGGTAAACAACCCCAACACATGAGGGAAAGGGAGTACAGGAAATTATTCGGTTTAGAGATTTATTTGACCCCTGTATTTGTAATTGCCAGTATCGCAATTGTCGTTTTTATTATAGGTTCTCTCGTTTTTCAAGAAGGCGCAACAAAACTTTTTGGGGATCTTCGGGTTTGGCTCACCACCAACCTCGATTGGTTGTTCATGATTACGGCTAACCTCGTTTTTCTTTTTTGTCTGGTCGTCGCAGTTTCTCCACTCGGTAAGGTTCGGCTCGGTGGTGCAGATGCCAAGCCTGAATATTCCTACTTAACTTGGCTTGCCATGCTTTTTGCTGCAGGTGTCGGGATTGGACTCCTCTTCTTTGGCGTGTCGGAGCCGATTACCTATTTTCAGGGGGATAGTGGTGTTGTTAAATATTCACCGCTCGGGACAGAAACGGTTTATGAAGCAAAGGCAATTTACAATGCTAAAGATATCCCTGCTATAGATGATCCCGCTTATGACCCAGAGGCAGATTACAGTGTTAAAGATGTTCCTGACATCGCGGATCCCAAAGTTAAAACGGCGGCTTCCTTGAGTATAGCAACAACAGTCTTCCATTGGGGACTGCAAGGGTGGGCAATATACGGTGTTGTCGGACTTGCCCTCGCATTTTTCGCCTACAATCGGGGGTTGCCACTCCTCATCCGATCTGCCTTCTATCCCATATTCGGGGACCGGATATGGGGGTGGCCCGGACACATCATTGACACCTTCGCCATATTTGCAGGTATTTTTGGACTTGCAACCTCGCTCGGCTTGGGGGTACAACAGGTAACTTCCGGACTTGACTATCTGTTTGGGATACCCGCGAACAATCTCACGATGGTCCTGCTGATTGTATTCATTACGGCAATCGCGCTGATTTCGGTAATGACAGGTATTAATGTCGGTATCAAACGCCTCAGTCAGTTCAACATAATTCTCGCTTTTTTATTACTGGCGGCTATTATCCTCCTCGGTCCAACGAGTTATATTTTTAAAAGTCTGTTCGCTGGACTTGGTACCTATGTGATGAAAATTGTACCGCTCAGCAACTGGATCGGGCGCGAGGACACTGCCTTTCTTCACGATTGGACAACGTTCTACTGGGCATGGTGGATCGCTTGGGCACCCTTCATCGGTACCTTCATTGCTCGCATTTCAAAGGGACGCACGGTTCGCGAATTCGTAATCTTTGTTCTGCTGCTACCGACGTTGCTATGTTTGATCTGGTTCAGTGCCTTTGGCGGCACTGCTATCCACCAGTTCCTCACCGACGGGTACACGGGCGTAACCGAAAAAGTTGAGACATATACTTACCCGATTGCCCTGTTTGAAATGTTTGCAGGGCTTCCGTGGACAATGCTGCTCTCCTGCGTCGCTATGACGTTAACAATCGTTTTTTTCGTTACTTCGTCAGATTCCGGCTCTTTGATTATTGACATCATCGCAGCCGGTGGCAAGGTTGACGCACCGCTACCGCAACGCGTGTTCTGGTGTACTGTGGAGGGTTTAGTCGCTATCGCACTTTTACTTGGCGGAGGGCTAAAGGCATTACAAGCTGCTTCGCTCGCGACAGGATTCCCGTTCGCTATAGTGATTTTAGGCCTGGGAGCCTGTGTCTGGATTGGGCTTAGTAAAGAAGTCCGCCAATCTGAATAACAATCGGCTGTCAACAGGCTTCGCAACGAGAACAGTCGAAAAAATAATTGCTGGTTCTCGGCAGTCGGTTAAGTGGTGCTGATTGCGTCAAGCATTTCTTAACCAACTGCCGAAAGCCGAAAATCGGAAGTCAATAAATATGAATGCAACAGAACTTGAATTTGAAAAACCGCTCATCGAATTAGAAAAGCACCTCGTGGAATTGGCAGCGTTCGCGCAAGAACATCCTGAGTTAGATCTCACTGATGGGATTGATGCCCTGAAGCAGAACGCCGATACGCTCACAAAGCAGACCTTCCAAAAACTCAGTCGCTGGGACAAGGTGAGATTAGCGCGCCATGCCCAACGTCCGCAAGCCTCTTTCTATATCAACGCACTCCTTGATGAACCCACTGAACTTCACGGCGATAAGTTGTACGGCGACGACCGCGCACTCATTGGTGGTTTCGCATGGTTTGATGGACAACCGCTCGTCTATCTCGCGCAGCAGAAAGGCACGAACCTTGAAGAACGGCAGGAGATGAATTTCGGGTACACGCACCCAGAAGGCTATCGCAAAGCCAGAAGGTTGATGCAGTTGGCAAATAAGTTTAACCGTCCTATTATCTGTTTTGTTGATACACCCGGGGCGCACTTTGATCTCCGTTCCGAGGAATATGGACAAGCAATGGCGATCGCTGAGAATCTCGCCGAGATGATGCAGCTGCGTGTGCCAATTCTCGTCATTATTATCGGTGAAGGCGGGAGCGGCGGCGCACTGGCGATCGCTGTCGGAAACCGTGTATTGATGATGGAATATGCTGTCTACTGCGTCGCACCTCCTGAAGCCTGTAGCGGTATCGTCTGGAAGGATAAAGGTGAACACGCACCAGAGGCAACCGAAGGCTATAAACCGACCGCACCGGATTTGCTCAAATTGGATATCATCGACCAGGTCGTCCGGGAACCGCTCGGTGGTGCACACAGAAACCCTGAAGCGGCAGCACGTGCTGTCAAACGTTCAGTCCGTAAACATCTTACGGAATTAATGCAGATGACTCCTCAACAACTCGTTCAACAGAGATATGAACGCTATCGGCACATCGGGCTTTACGGCGAAGATCCCACAGATATGGCGTAATAGTGTTTTTTGTGTGTGACAGAAACATGGTCCCCTTCTTGTAAAAAGAAATCCAGTCTTGTCCAACGGATCAAGACGAATCTGGTAATAGGATGTAATTGCATCAGAAAGCCTTATCGAACGCTTTGCGCTATTTAAAAATATGAAAATCCGGACGATTACGACAGGCATCCCATTGCCTTTTTCCCCTTATCAACTTCAACGTGCTGCAAAATTTAACGCCGCCTGCCAAACTTACTTTGAAGCGAACGGTTACGAAGTCCAAACAACACGTGTCAGTTCCCAAATTTGGGATGAAGCACGCGATGTTGAGACAATCTTTAATTTAGAGTCTGATGCACAAGCATTAGGCATTGACTTCCTTAACTTGGGCACAATCCTGCCAGGGAAACGGTACACCGAAACCCATCTCGCACACGTCGCTGATGTGATTGTCCAGAGTGAGATGCTCTTTGCCACCGTCACCCTTACGACCCAATCAGGAAATGTAATGCCAGAGATCACTGAAAACACCGCAGACATCATTCGGCAGATAGCACATCAAACCGATGCAGGCTACGGCAACCTCCGTTTCGCAGCATTGATGAACTGTCCACCGAACACCCCCTTTTTCCCAGCGGCGTATTGGCACGACACCCGGACGAACTTCGGCATCGGATGGCAAGCAGCAGATCTTGTGCAACACGCTTTCACGGATGCACCGAGTTTAGAAGTTGGCTTGCAAAACCTGAAAATCGTTATGGAAGCAGAAGGACAGAGGATTGTCGCGCTTGCAGAAACACTGGCGCAGGAATGGGGCATAAAGTTTGTCGGTATAGACGTATCACCAGCACCGATGGGTGATGAAAGTATTGCTTACGCCATGGAACAACAACTCCCCGGTTACTTTGGCGAGCGCGGCACGTTAACAGTCGCTGCAGGTCTAACACGCACCCTCCGATCCCTTGATTTACCGCTCTGTGGATATTCTGGGTTAATGCTCCCTGTTCTTGAGGATGTCGGTTTAGGACAACGCAGTGAAGCAGGCTATTTTAATCTTGACAGCCTCCTCCTCTATTCTTCTGTCTGTGGTACGGGTTTGGATACAATTCCGATACCCGGCAATGCTTCGACATCCCAGATTGCCGCCATTCTTGCTGATGTTGCCGCGCTTTCTACACAGTTAAGTAAACCGCTATCCGTCCGCCTTTTTCCAGTCCCCGGATGCAATGCAGACTGTCTGACAGAATTTGATTCCCCTTATCTAACAAATACCACTGTAATGCAGATATAGTGCTTTATCAAGTTTCAAATTATTGGGGTCTGCTTTAGTTTGCAGTAGGGCAATTCTGCGGCGTATTTGAAGAAACACTTTCTTCGCTGCGGAAGCAAAAAGTATGAAAATGCTTGCATTTTCATTTTTTGTCCTGCTGGACGGATTTTAGCGTTTGCAAAAACCCCAAATGCGACGTGCATCATTGTCCGGCACTGAACTTTTTCACTTGCCAATTGTCAAATTTTCTGATAAGATACTGTGAATGGAATTTTGGGAACATTGTCTATCCAACGAACCGCTCAAAACTTTCTATTTCGCACGCTACGATTGCTAAAAGGAATGACCATGGCTGACAAACCACACGTTCTGCTCATCTCAACTGACCATTGGCCCAATTCACTTTTGGGTGTCAGCGGACATCCCGCCATCCAAACACCGACGCTTGACACGCTCGCACGAGCCGGGACCCGCTTCACGCGCGGATACAGCGAATGCCCCGTCTGTGTCCCCGCCCGAAAAACCTTGATGACCGGTGCAACAACGCGGACCCACAAAGACCGCGTTTTCAATGATCGCATGGGAATAGACGGGCTACCGACAATCGCGCAGACGTTCCGAGATGCTGGATACCAAGCCTACGCCGTCGGCAAGCTGCATGTCTATCCCCAACGTGACCGCATCGGATTTGACGATGTACTGTTAGGTGAGGAAGGCAGATTACAATACGGTGCTATTGACGACTATGAACTTTTCCTCGGCGATAGAGGTTATGCCGGTCAGCAATTCGCGCACGGAATGTGCAACAACGATTACCTCAACAGACCTTGGCATCTCCCTGAAGATTGTCACGTTACGAATTGGAGCACCCAACAGATGGTGCGGATGATTAAACGTCGAGATCCAACCCGTCCCGGATTCTGGTTCCTCTCCTATTGCCATCCACATCCACCTTTAGCACCGCTCCAGTGTTATATGGACATGTATCGCAACATCGACGTGGATATGCCTTATTATGGTGAATGGGCACAGCAGAACGAAGATCTTCCTTTACCGATAACAGGACGGCAGAAGCAGGACGAACAGTATAATGAAGACCTCGTCCGTTCGGCACGTCAAGCCTTTTACGCGCTTTGCACGCATATCGACCATCAGTTACGGGTCGTCATCGGCACGCTACGGGAGGAAGGCTTATTGAATAACACGATTCTGCTGTTCACATCCGATCACGGCGATATGCTCGGCAACCATCGGATGTGGGCAAAACGACTCTATTATGAAGATTCCGCCAACGTCCCGATGATTCTCGTTGGCACCGCAGGCGATGAGCGGGTCGGACATCATAGGGTCGATGACCGGCTCGTCGGATGGCAAGATGTCATGCCAACGCTCCTCCACCTCGCAGGCATTGACATTCCAGAGACTGTAGATGGGATACCGATGATAGGCGACGAAAAGCGGGAGTGGTTGTACGGCGAATGTGGCGAAGGCGGAAGTGCGACCCGAATGATTCATGACGGACGCTTCAAACTCATCTACTACGCCACTGGCAACTACCGACAACTCTTTGATCTGAAAGAAGATCCGCGTGAACTAAACGACCTCGCCGGTTCATCCGCACACGCCGAAATCCTTGAGCGATTAACAGATCTCTTGATAGGTGAACTCTACGGCAGCGACGAAAAATGGATAGAAGATGGCAAACTCGTCGGTCTACCTGACCGTGCGTACCGACCTTCAGCAAACCGAGCCTTATCCGGCCAACGCGGACTCCACTGGCCCCCACAGCCATCTGTAGGTCGTTAGGTAAACTTCTGAAATTCTTGACAAAATTTCAGAAATCAACTATATTATTTTAGGACTTACGCAAATTTGGTAGAAAATGGATGTTTTGCACGCAAAAAGTAGATATTCAAACGTTTTTAACTCCCTTAAATCCCCTTATCAGGGGACTTTTGAAACCGCTGCGTAAGTCGTATTGTTTACTGGAAGATCTTTGTTAGGGTATCACTCGAAAACCTGTATAAGTTAATAACGCGAGCAATTAAGAAAGGAAAATAGATGTTAGCAGAAATACGTCAAAGAGAAGGGGTCATCGTTATTCGACCCACCGGACGCATGATCGGTGCAGCAAATGCTGAAATTAGGGAACAGATTAATGAGGAACTTGAGGAGCATTTTGAGTCTCCAAAGGTTATCTTTAATCTTGAGAATGTCACCCGTATGGACAGTAGCGGGCTTGGCACGCTTGTCTCTGTGAACGTGACTGTCTCTCGTAAAGGCGGACGGACAGCACTCGTTAACGCCGGGGCACATATCCGCAACCTTCTCATCCTCGGTCGCTTAATGACTGTTTTTGAGACTTACAACAGCGAAGAAGAGGGAATCCTCGCGCTCACCTCTGAGGAGAGTTAATGCGCGCGATAGAGCCATTTAGTTCCCTATTGACGCGACTGTAGTTAAAACTGAATGGCTCCGATAACACGGAGCCATACCCTTCGTCCCTACGCGAACTTTTGAGAGAAACCAAGATACGGAAAAGGAAATTTATGGCAAATCAGAACCTCCCAACGTTTACTGTCGATGCTGGCTTCCATGACCGAGACGGATGTCCGGTCAGTGTCAGCGTTGACCATCCTGACATTAGCCAACTTCACGATCATGCCGTCACATTAACAGATACGGCATCTGGTAACACCATTTCAGCACAATGCTTCGCTGACGAGGATGGCGGTACAACCTTAAATTGGATACTCGATGGACTCGCCGCTGGTGAATCGCGTTCCTATACCCTTTCGGAAGGAGGCGTTGCTGGCGAATCAGGCGTTCAGTTAAACGAAGAAGCCGAAACTATCGCCGTCACGCTCAACGATCGACACTTTACAACATTTCGCTACGCCAAAACACAATTCCGTCCCTATTTCTTCCCCGTCCTCGGTCCCGATGGACGCGAAGTAACGCGTGGTGAAACAAGCGAGGTCTCGAAGGACCACGTGCATCACCGTTCCCTCTACGTCGCCTATGGCGAGGTTAATGACGTGGATCTATGGGGTGAAGGCAGCAATTCCGGAAGAGTTGTGCATCAAAATTTCACACAGAAACAAGGCGGTGCTGTCGTCGGTAGGATTTATACAGAAAATAATTGGGAAACACAGGCGGGCGATGTCTTGATGACAGACAAACAGAACTTCCGAATCTATAACCTCCCCGAAGACGCTGCGCTTATTGACTTAGATCTGAGTTTTATCGCTTCAACCGGCGACGTCCATTTCGGAGATACCAAAGAAGGCGGTATCATGTCGATTCGCGTCCATCCCTCAATGAACGCTTCAGACGGCGGAAAGATAGAAAACGCTTTTGGCGGAATTAATGAGGCAGAAACCTGGGGAAAACGTGCGAATTGGTGTGATTATTCCGGCGTTGTTGACGGAACACCTGTCGGGCTTGCTGTATTCGATCATATCGTCAATCCGCGCTATCCGACATATTGGCACGTACGTAACTACGGTTTAATGGGAAGCAACATCTTCGGCGGCGGAACTTTTGAAAGAGACCCTGCTAAAGATGGTTCCTATACACTCAAACAGGGTGAAGAGATGCATTTCCGGTTCCGTGTACTGATCCATGCAGGCGATGCTACTGTTGGAAAGGTCGGACAGAAATACCACGATTTCATCAACCCGCCTGCTGTTGAGGTTTCCTGACAGCGAAATTTATACCAAGATGGCTGTCATCAGTCAGTCGTCAGCGGTCAGAAAGAAGACTCCACAGGTTTCCGATAACCCGTCCGCTGATAGCCAATACACGGAGATCCACAGATGCCTATTCCAACTATTCATGTGGGATGTACCCATTTCGCGCACGGTCGCTTACAAGCACAAGTCAATTCGCACGGGTTCGAGCCTGTCGCGTGTGTGGACATCAACCTTGAAGCCGCACGCGATGGGGTGTCCTCAATAAACGGTGCACCTGAAGGCTTAACAGAACGTATCTACACGACCATAACCGAAGCGAAAGAGAAACACGACGCACAGGCGTGTCTTATCTATGCCTCCACAACCGTTCACGCCAAGTTAATCGTCGAAAGCTTGGACCTCGGTATGCATACGCTCTGTGTCAAACCTATCGCGACAACGCAAGCGGAATTCCACGACATTATTCAGGCACATAAAGCGAATCCAGACTTAATGCTCATCCAAGGGCAGAACAAACGCTGGAACCCCGCCGCCGCAAAAATGCGGGAATGGCTCCGCGAAGATGGCGGTATCGGTGAAATGTTAGCGGGTGAATGTCGATTCTGGATCCGGCAGAATCTCTACACAGGTCCCGATTCCCGACAACCCGATGCTTATGTGGATGGGCTCTTTTTTCATGCAGGCTGCAGCCACCAACTTGACCAACTTGTTGCTGCGAAAGGGCTCCCTAAATACGTTACTGCGCATGTCCACAACCGCCGTGATCCTGAACTTGGGCAGATTGAGGCTTGGGGGACAGCAGGGGGCAACGCACTCATGGAATACGCGAACGGTGCACCCTTCTCTTATGCTGGAACGCGCGCAGGACATACCGGACCCTTCGGGTGGAGTGGCAGCTGGAGTTTTCACGGCGAAGATGGGGACCTCCGACGAGACGCTGGACATCTCCAACTCTGCCGACTTGGGGAAACTATTGAAGATTTAAACCTTCAAGATTTACACGCAGGACTCATAGAAGATGACCGGCTCCAATTCGATGCCTTCGCACAAGCGATTGCCAATGGCACCGATCGAGACTGGATGCAGGACACAACCCTCGGTACATGGATACTGATGGAAGCCTGTAACGAATCCGCGCGAACACATGCACGCGTTGATGTCGAAGCGTTCGGAAAAAAAATGCTTGCCTAATCAAATGGAGAGGTTTTGCTTGGCGTTTCTTTGGATGTACGGGAGGAACAGCAAAGGTTAAACCTATCTGAACGAACCGATCTCAAACCTGTCTTCTTCCTGTTTAAAAAAGCACGTAGGCCGTAATGAAATGGAGGACGGACATACGAGAGAAACGTCAAATACCAAGTTCACCTGAACGAACCGCAAGGAAACTTAAAAACATGCAATCTCCACACGGCTCAGCGTTCCGTCCGTCTGTGATGGGTAGGAACGGGATGGTTACTTCTGGACACGTGCTCGCTTCGCAGGCAGGTATCCAGACAATGATGGCAGGGGGGAACGCCGTTGATGCGGCTATTGCCACTGCTGCAGCACTCGGTATGGTTGAACCTGCTGGCTCTGGGGTCGGTGGCGACGGCTTTATCCTTATCTATTGGGCGGAAACCGGGCAGATCGAGGCAGTAAATGGGACTGGACCGGCACCTCGCGCCGCAACTCGGGAAACCTATCTCAAGGACGGTGGAATCCCGATGAAAGGCATACGGAGTGTTTCAGTGCCGGGTATTGTTGACGCATGGCTCCTCGCACATGAACGCTACGGGACACTCAAATTAGAAGATGTGTTCGCGCCAGCAATTTCGCTCTGCGAAGAGGGGTTTCCTGTCAGCCATAGGCTCGCTGGTGGACTTAGAGGTGAGAACGAACGTTTCGCCGCCGAACCAGACAGTCGCGCTATCTTTACAAACGAAGGTGAACCTATCCCCGCAGGTCAGTTCATCGCCAACCCCAATCTCGGTGCCACACTCCGAAAGATCGCGAAGCATGGCAGAGACGTGTTCTACAAGGGCGAAATCGCTAAGACTATCGGTGAATTCAGTCACGCCTACGATGGACTCTTAACCGCTGAGGATCTCGCTGACTTCCACGCACATTGGGCTGAACCGATCCATGTCAATTACCGCGGATACGAAGTCTATGAAATGCCGCCTAATTCGAGTGGGCATATCTTGCTTCAAGAATTGAATATGGTTGAGTTATTCGATTTGCAAGCCTTGGGATGCAATACCCCTGAAAGTGTGCATCTGATGGTTGAAGCGAAAAAACTCGCCTTTGCTGACCGTGAGCAATACATGGCAGACCCCGATTGGGTGGATGTTCCGATTGAAGGAATGTTGTCTAAATCCTATGCCGCCGAACAAGCCGAACGAATTGATTTAGAGAAGGCAGCTTTTGATGTACCAGCCGGTGGACCAGAGGCGCACGAAGATACAACCTGTTTTTGTACCGCGGACCGGGCGGGGAATCTCGTTTGTATACTGCAGAGTATCCAATCAGGATTCGGTTCTAGTTTGGTTGCCGGAGATACAGGGGTGCTTCTAAACAATCGGATGACCTATTGGCATCTCGAAGAGGGGCATCCGAACTGCTTGATACCGGGCAAACGCGTCCGACACACCATGAACCCTGTCATCGTTACGAAAGATGGTCAACCCTTCTTAGCCTGTGGCACACCCGGGGCAGACACACAGGTCCAGACAAACCTACAGCTCGTTACGCACATGATTGACTTCGGAATGACACCGCAGGAAGCAGTCTCTGCACCGCGTTGGCGCAGCCTACAGAACCCTATGGAATCGACTATTCCGCATACCTGTTCTAATGACCTTCAGTTAGAAAACCGATTCTCCTCGGATACCAAGGACGGATTGGCAGAGAGAGGGCATGAACTCCAAATTGTTGGGGATTGGGGCGGTCCGGGAAGTGCTCAGGCTATCATGGTTCATCCGGAATCTGGCGCACTCATCGGCGGTTCCGATCCAAGAACAGACGGATACGCTGTCACTTTTTAGAGGCGTTGTTTCATTAGGATTTACGCAAACGCCTACTACCACAATATCATTATTGGGCTAAAACCCACGGAGGCTAATTGTGAATAGCACCACTGTGAGAATCGTTACGTACTCGGTTTTTATGATAACCTTTTGTCTCGTAGCACCACAAACTTGGAGCCGTGAGGCTGTCCTTCTTGAAGAAGATTTTGAAGGCGTGAAACTCGAAGCAAGTATAATGGAACAGATTAAAGATAAAGACGTTTGGTCAGGCACACCGCCTGAGGGTTGGGAAATTACAAACGAAAACCCTAAAGATCTCGGTATGCCTGAGTGGAGAACTTGGGCGATTGTTGATCTTGAGTGGTGGACACGAACAGCCGAAGACCAGCGGCGCAGCGAGTTCACAGGGGTCCACAATGACGGCAAAGGTGTCGGTAAAGGAGCCGTTTCTGATCCTGATGAGTGGGACGATTGGGAAGGAAATGGTGATCCTGATGCGCAGAGTCGTTGGAATGGACACTTAATTACCCCTCCTATCAAAATCAAGGGCGCAGCAGCGAAATCGCTCGTCTTAACATTAGATTCGAGTTGGCGACCTGAAGATACCCAGAATGGCGAGATAACGGTGAGCTTCGATGGCGGTAAGGACGAACAAATCCTGTTTTTCAAGAGCGTCGGGATTGACGCAGGCGCGCATACCCTTGTTACGATTCCTACCCTTAAACTAAAAGAGGAAAAATTAAATGATGGGGAGCAGATAAACGAAACATTAGAAATCCCGATCGACAACCCCGCAGGTGCAGCGGAGATGACTATTAGTTTCGGGGTCATTGACGCACAGAATGATTGGTGGTGGGCGATAGATAATATAAAACTCATAAGCACTGCCTTTGATGTAGAACCGAGAGATAAATTAGCAGTGAAATGGGGAGAAATGAAGTCCTTACAATAATCCCTCTCTATCAGGTTGTGAGCAACGCAATATCACTTACAATCCGGCAAATATACTCTACAGGACTTACCATTTTTCCCTGATAATGGACATCCTACGCACTGCTGGCGGGGTTTGAAACCCCGCCAGCGAGGGGCTGCGTAAGTCCTACTCTAAAAGAGTGATGTGCTTCCCTCAAGTGTATCGCTCTTTTATGCATTGGAGAAAAAGTCATGAAAATATTGGTCACAGGTGGCACCGGACGCATCGGATCGAACCTCGTTAAAAAATTACTGGAAAAAGGACACGAGATCCGAAGTTTCGTTTATCCGGGTGATGTCAATCGTGTCGGAAGATGGGACGGAACCGAACGCGTTGAGACCGTCCTCGGCGACTTACGCGAATACGAGGACGTTAAAAAAGCCGTTGAAGGTGTTGATGCTATCTATCATATCGCCGCTGCTTTCGGTGGCCCCTTTGATAACCGTCAGTACTTGGAAATTAATGGTATGGGGACGCTCAACATTTTGGAGGCTGTCCGCGAATTCAATCCGAACCTTCACCGTCTCGTTTATGCCTGTACCGAAGCAATCTATTGGGAACTCACTGAGAACGGCAGATTTTTTGATAAATTGATCACTGAGGACATGGTCGCTAAATACCATCACATGCCCTATTTCCTTACCAAATGGATCGGCGAGGAATTGTGCATGACCTATCACCACCAATACGGCGTACCTTCCACAGTTTTCCGATTTACAACCGTTATTGAACCGAGCGAATTCCTCAATGAAGACGATTTGCCAAAACTGTTTGTCTTTAGTAATATTTACAACCGATACAAGAATTATAAAGGCGACGATTCGACTGAATTAAAAACGGCGGAGACCGTCAAAAACCTTTGGGACGGTCAAGAGAAGTTCATACTCAAGCGTAATCCTAACGGACAACCCTATAAAGAACATTTCACGGATGTTCGCGATATTGTGCAAGGATTGGTTTTAGGGGTTGAAAAGGATGCCGCTATCGGCGAAGAATTCACACTCGGTGGGAACGGCGTTTTCAAACACGAAGAGGTTATGCCATATCTATCTGAACGCTACCAGATGGATTTTGTTGATGTCCAACTCCCGCAACCCCTCTATTTTGAATTTGATTTGAGCAAAATCAAAACACTATTGGGCTTTGAACCACAACACGATTTAGCGAGTATCCTTGATGCCGCTGAAGCGATGCGCCGCGGTGAAGATGTCGGCATTATTCCGACAGGTGTTCGGTGGAACTCATAATTGCCTGCCGATACTTTTCCTTGACACACCGTAAAAAGTAGATTAGACTTTATAAAAACACACTTCAACCCTAAACTGTATCCTGTGGAGGTTCATCTACCGTGAAAAAAACCGTTGGAATGCTCCCTTTTTACGCCTTCACCCTGTTGGCTTTTGTCTTCTTAGCACTTAACTGCGCAAAAGTTACAAGCACACCGACACGACAAGTCTCCTCAAGTACAAAACACCTTGACCGACACATCAACGCTGTGCTTAAAAAAGAAGATATTCAACCTTCGGATATATCAGTGGACTCAGAGTTTTTACGCCGTGTTCATCTCGATCTAACCGGAAAAATTCCGGCACCTGAACAAGTCTTAGATTTCCTCAAGGACGGCTCTCCGAGTAAACGCCAGAAAAAAATTGACCAATTGCTCGGAAGCCAAGCTTATGTTGACTATTGGACCGAATTGTGGGTGAACTGGTTAATCGGTAGACGCGACGATAGCGACGATCGGCGCGTCGGGTTGGCTTTTTGGGTACAGGATGCATTGACAAAAAATATGCCCTACAATCAGTTCGTCCAAGAACTCATCACGGCTGATGGTGAACTGAAAGACAACGGTGCTGGAAACTATATTATGCGCTACGATAGGGAACCAGCCGTCCTCACTTCACATAGTTCACGACTCTTTTTAGGGCTACCTATGCAGTGTGCCGAGTGCCACGATCATAAAACTGAAGCGTGGAGCCAAAAAGATTTTTACGGCATCGCCGCTTTTTTCGGCGGTATTGAAAGTGAACAGAAGGGATATATCCAGACGATGGATATGGCTGGTAATGAGAAGCGGATGGACAATTATCTCATCACCAACGAACCACGAAAGGTTATCTGGGTGGAAAGACTCAAAGCGGAGATCCCACCACGCTTCCTTGGCAGCACAGAATACAAAGGTTCACTCATTAAGAAGCGCGAGGCACTTGCACAGTGGATGACTGATAAATCAAACCCCTATTTTAGCCGAGCAATTGTGAACCGCGTCTGGAAACACTTTATGGCACGCGCCTTTGTCGAACCTATTGATGGATTCGGCGAAGAGAATCTACCCACTAACCCAGAATTGTTAGACTGGCTCGCCGAAGATCTCATTATTCACGATTATGACTTACAGCATTTGATGCGGACAATCCTTAATTCCGAAACTTATCAGCGTACCTCACAAACAAATAAAAGTAACAAGGACGACGAAATTTATTACTCGCACGCATACGTGAAACCCCTAAGTGCTGAACAGTTTTTCTATTCACTGCTTCAGGCTACCGGTTTTGAAAGGTTTCAGCAAGTCAAAATGGAGGGCATGAAGAAGCAGGGCGGCGAGAAGCGTAGAGGTATGCTACGGGCACTTGAAGACAGAAAACGGGAACATCTCAGGAAGTTTCTGTTTCTACTTGATAACGGTGAAATGGAAGAAATCGAGGCTTTCAGTGGAACTGTCCCACAGGCACTCATGATGATTAATGGAGATATGGTCAACGACAGTGCGAGCCATGAAGAACATGGCAGCTTTGTCAATTACGTCTTGGGAAAATGGCGTGAGCCCGCGGAACGCTTGGAGTATATCTACCTCAACGTCCTCTCACGGTTGCCAACCGCTAAGGAGAAAACCTATTTCCAACGCTATATGGAACGTAGCCTCTATCGCAACAAAGACTTGGCTTACGAAGATCTCTATTGGGTCTTATTAAATTCAGCCGAATTTTCACTCAACCATTAACTATAACCGGAATTGCTACCAACAAGTTTTGAATGTTCAGCAAGGTTTTTCATGTATTTTCCTCACCCCGGAGGGGTGATATTACTTCGCAGTGAAAATAGAAAATGGTGTCTCAATCCACCGCACTCCAGCGGAATGTTGTGTCTATGGATTAGGTAGCAACTTCTGTCATGTCTTGCAGGTTACCAATCTGAAGGATTTGGAGATGTTAACCAAAGTGGAATTTATTAGGGAGTTATACGGGGATTATCATGCCTGTCCGATTACAGTACAGTGAAATATTAGCACTGATAAATAAAAACGTGGGCAGATTCCTGAAGTATTGATAACAAATTATGAGTAACGGATTACATGCCAATCAAAGTGGTAAACGTTTGGAAGATCATGTTGCAGCAGTTCTTGATGATTTAGGATATAGCCAAGTGCAATCAAAGCTTTTCTTTAATTTAAAGAATCGTGCAGAGAATGCCATATATGCGCGTCAATGTTTTGCGGGAACTTCGCTCTATGATGGAAGGCGTCGCGTAGATATTATTCTATACCACCCCAAGAAGTGGACAGATTGTCTTGTCATTCAATGCAAATGGCAATCAGAAAAAGGGACTGTTGATGAAAAGTATCCGTTTGAGGTCCTTTCTATAAATAAAAACCCTTATCCCACAATCATCATTTTGGAAGGGATAGGCTATAGACCTAAATCAAAGGAGTGGTTACGTTCTCAAGCAGGGAAAGGTAACCTGCTTCAAGTTTATAGTTTGGGAGAATTTGACCATTTTGCGAAAAGGAACCTATAATTTTTAATCAACCTTGACAAAGTGCTAATGGAGCATATTCAATCTATGAACTACCACCAAATGCGGAACAAAGAATTAAGAGAGGAACTTAAAAAACGTGGACTGAAAGGATACTCGTCACTAAAAAAGACGCAGATGATTAAATACCTTTCAACAGGAATCCATCCAGTAAAAAAGACACAAATATCTTCCAAAATAGCAGACGGTGAAATACGCGATGCGTCTTCTGGAGGTTTCAGATATTCACCAACTATCCTTGGAACAACCGAGAAACTCCCGATCAATCAAATTGTATTAGGTGACTGTTTAAAAGTTATGCGAACGTTTCCTGATGGAGTTTTTGACTGTTGTATCACCGATCCACCGTTTAATATGTCAAAAAAGAAAGGCTTGGGTTGGGCGTTTAGTTCACATGTTACGATGCAGGAACAATGGGATATTTTTGCGGAGGATGATTATTTTCAATTCACGGTTAATTGGATTTCTGAAGTCTTGAGAGTACTAAAAACAAACGGCAATCTGTTTATTTTTGGGTCTTTTCATTGTATCTTTACAATTGGTTTTATTCTCCAAAACTTGTTTGACCGACGGATTATCAGCCAGATTGTTTGGTACAAACCTAATGCCCAGCCTAATATCACTTGTCGAATGTTTACTGAGTCTACCGAATTTATCATTTGGGCGGTCAACAATGAAAGTAAGAAAGCTAAAAATTGGACTTTCAATTATGAGATAATCAAGGCAATGAATAATGACAAGCAAATGCGAAACATGTGGGAAATTCCGCTAACTAAAAAGTCGGAGCGGAAGCATGGAAAACACCCATCGCAGAAGCCTTCAGCGGTCATCAATCGACTTATTTTAGCTGGAACAAATGAAGACGAACTCATTCTTGATCCATTTTCTGGAACAGGCACTACAGCGGTTGTCGCTGAGCAACATAAGAGGAAATGGATAATGATTGAGAAACAAGAAGAATATAATCAAATTGCGCAAAATAGGCTTGATGAGTTGTCTGGCAGCTTATTTGAGGATGGATCAAACGACAGTTGACAATAGGAAAAATTATGAAAAGAAAGAAAGCAGTTCAAGAATTATCAACGATTGCCGGTCAAGACCTTCGGGAGTTAGCTAGTGACTATGAGGTCACTGTATTTAAGGGAAAAAAGAAAAATAAAGGTTGGGCAGGACATGTACTTGAAAGACATTTAGATTTGCCTATCAATTCGGCTCAAGCACCTAATTTCGGGTCGTGGGAACTAAAAACAATTCCCTTGAAATATCTGAAGAATGGTGAACTGAGAATTAAAGAAACAATGGCAGTAACGATGATCGACCCCTATAACGTTGAACGAACTGATTTTGAAGATAGCCATTTGTTGACCAAATTGAGGCGAATGGTCATCGCTGCAAGAATTTGGGAAAGTCAACAAGAGGAGAGATCCATTTTATACTGCGTAACAACCTTCGATTTAGATGATCCAGAAGTCTACGATCAGGTGAAAGCAGATTATGACTTAGTCAGGGAAACCATCCGCACCCGAGGATTTTCCGCGCTTACCGGTAAAATGGGTGTATACATTCAGCCCAGAACAAAAGGAACGGGGCATGGAAGCACTTCAAGAGCTTTCTATGCAAGGAAAACTTTTCTTGAAAAGTTCATCTTTCCTCAACTATCTTAATGGAAGTGAAGAATCAACAGGTAGTACAGCTTAACAGGAAACCATACTACGGAAGAATACACAAGGGAAGCACCAGTTGACAGCCTATGCTACACGAAACACACTAAAAGGAGAATTCTATTATGAACAGACGTAACTTATTTATCGCTATCTGCAGTGTCACGCTCGGCATCGCTGCTATTGCGATGTCGCAGACCTATTTTGAGGATAATTTTGATGACCCAAAGGAATCTGAGAAGAAATGGGTCGCCCTCTTTGGAGACTGGGAATTCAAAGGTGATGAATACCATCAACTCCAAAATTCCCCCAACTGCATGAGTGTCGTCGCTGACGAATTCTGGGATGACACATGGAATGATTACACTTTTGAGGTAAGAGGGAGTAAAATCAGTGGTGCTGAAGGCTTTTTAATTATGTTTCGGTGCCAAGGCTTGATGCAAGCCCGCGGTCAAGCACTCGAAGATCATCCGCCACGTATGGAGAAACTTAAACCTTCATTGGAGTACTGGTGGAACCTCGGCGGCTGGGGAAACACACGCTCGCAAGTTGAATCATGGGGCGGTAAAGGTGGTGCCAATAGCAATCACACCATCGAAGATGATGATTGGTATAACATCAAGATTGTCAATGAACCTGGCAGCTACACGCTCTTCCTCAACGACGAAGAGGTTGCGAAGGTAGATGATAACACCGAAGATGGTGTCGGCAGAGTCGGTCTCGCAACATGGAGCACTGTTGCAAAGTATGACGATGTCATCGTTTATGGACCCGATGGACCCTCGTTACCGGTTGATGCGAGAAGCAAACTCGCAACAACTTGGGCGCATCTCAAATCCACAAAATAGATAGGACTCACGTATCTCCTCTTAAAGTCCCCCTGATAAGGGGGATTTAGGGGGTTAAAGATACCTATAGCGCGAGGTCTTACTGCCTCGCGCTACCTTTGTGCAAAAATTTCAAATGCAAAACTATTTTTTACCCCCACGAATTGAATTGGGCGACGGTGCCATCCAAAACTTAGGTGAACATGTCAAAACGTTTGAAGGCAAAAAACCGTTCTTGGTGAGCGATGCCGGTGTTATCAACGCCGGTATTCTTGCCAAAGCGATAGATGCTTTAGACGCAAGTGGTTTACCGCATGCGATATATTCGGATATCGAACCGAATCCCACAGATACCAGCATCACACATGGGGTCGAAGTCTATAAGTCTGAAGCGTGCGATGTCGTCATCGCTGTCGGTGGGGGCAGCGTTATGGATGCTGCCAAAGCCATCCGGCTTTTGACAACCCATGAGCCGCCCTTAGAGCCTTATTACGCGGATGTCGGTGGTGCTGAAAGGATTCGCGATGATATGCCGCCCTTAATTTGCGTCCCCACAACCGCAGGCACTGGCAGCGAAGTCTCACAAGGATCAATCATTACGGATACATCGTTCAACACGACCAACAGATGGCGGAAACGAGCGATCGTTACCCCGCTCAATATGTCGAATATAGCACTCCTTGATCCGGGGATAACGGTCGGCATGCCGTCCGCACTCACTGCTGCAACGGGTATGGATGCCATTACGCACGGGATTGAGGCGTATGTCGCAACGAAGTATCATCCTATTGCCGAAGGGGTCGCATTGCAGGCACTCAGAATTTTGAGTGCGAACATCCAAAAAGTGTATCACAACGGGGCGGACGTGGCAGCGCGAGGAGAGATGCTACTCGGATCGTGTATGGCAGCGTTTTCGTTCCAGAAGGGACTCGGTGCGGTTCACTCGCTGGCGCATCAACTTTCCACGGACGCACCGATCCCGCACGGCGTAGCAAACGCAATTTTGCTCCCACCTGTCATGGAATTTAACTTTTCATACGCAACCGAGAAGTACGCCGAAGTCGCGCGTGCCTTGGGGATAGATACCAACGGGATGGATAGCAGTGAAGCAGGACGTGCCGCTATTGATAAAATCAAAGCATTCAACACTGAACTGAATATGCCTGCTGGGCTTGGAGAGGCTGGCTTAGACCGAAAAAAGATTCCAAAACTCGGCGCAGATGCAATGCTTGATCACTGCCACAAATTCAACCCAAGAGCCTGCACAGAAGCGGATATGGTAGCGTTATTTGAGGCGGCGTTTTAGTGCAGCTTGCAAACTAAAACTTGCTATTCAAAAGTGTGCAGCTTGCAAACTAAAACTTGCTATTCAAAAGCAGGAAGATCAACAGGTACAATCCACGCCTGCGTCAACGCCGGTTTATACGCATTATCGCGCAGATAGTCTGATGTCTGCCACAAACAGAGATGCTCACCGTCTGGCATCCACACAACAGAGGTCAGTTTCATAGCAGTGCGGGCGATAGGCATTTTCTTACCGCTTTCAAGGTCATAAACCCAGACTTTCCAACGAATCCCTTGGCAGTCCTCGCGTTCCAAATACGCTAACTGTCTCCCCGTCGGTGACCAAGCAGGCGACGTGTGTTTCAAGATTTGGCTCTGCGTTAGCGTGGGTGTTGACTCCGATATATGCAACTGTTTATCAATCCGCTGACCCGGACGATTACTACCGGATAAAACGTAAGCCAGTTGTGTGCTATCTGCTGACCAATTCAACTGCTGAACCTTTTGATGTTGGGTTTGGATTTCCTTTATGCGTTCACCCTCTATATTTTGGATGCGGACACCGGCATATTTCGAGTTATTCACACCAAAAGCGACGCGGGTGCCATCAGGTGCCCAAGTTGGGGCGGGGAGATAGGTGTAATTGCGTTGTCGGCGTTCAATTGGCACACGCGCGATTGCGCTTAAATCGCTGCCATCACTATTGATACGGTAGATGACATCCATCGCCCCAGTTTCAGAGAAGTCGTATCTTCTAAATACCAAGCGATTTGAGGTAGGCGACCAAGCAGGTCCTTCGCCGAGAGCCAACTGTTTAATGCGTCCGAATTGCCAATCCACTGTATAGATATACCGTTCTCCGCCTTCGTCAACCTCAAATGCCAAAAGTCTGCTATCCAGTGACCAAGAGATATGCGGATTGTAAAACTGTCCAGTGTAAAGTCTTCGCGCCTGTTTCCCGTCCCGATCCATAATCCACAGTTCATTCGCACGCCAGTACCTACTCTTTAAGTCATTCCTTTTTAGAAATGCGATCAGTTTGCCGTCAGGACTCCAGCGCGGGAATTCCGCACCTTCAAGCAATTGCATCCTACGCGGTAGGTCAGTCGAGAGACCATGTCCACGACTGAAAGTCGTGTTGAACATGATACCATCAGTATCTTCAAATTCCCCAAAAGCGAACTTGTCCATCCATCCCCTGACACCGTTCGGGAGTTCAACCTCATACCCGTCGAATGCCATACGCGCATTCGGCGTTGATTCGTCCGAAGTTTGCACAATCGGCAAACGCACGCCGTCGTTGAGATTTAACAACACAGATGTGCCTTCTTTATTCGCGTAAACCGGGGCAGTATCATGCACCACAATTCCCGTTTGCCGCGGGTCTGTCGCGCCATCCCTATTGCCAGCGTTTGTAACCGCGCTCGCGTTTGTGAACGCATAGACGCTGCCGTCACCCGATGCAGCATAAAGGATGCCATCAGAAATCGCCGGTGCGGCTTCCACAAAACCACTGAGTTGATGCACCCAAGTCTGGGTCTTTGATGAAGCGTCAAAGGCGTGCAGATGTCCATCGCGTGCCCCAATATAGACGCTGCCATTTGCGATGACAGGATAACTCTCACTTCCTGCCGTCTGAGCCCTCCACATCTTCGCATTGTGTTCCGGGAAAACGGGACGAAATACACCTTTCGCACATCCGTATTCGATCCCCTTAATATGAATTGTCCGATCGCGCACCGATTCAACTGTCCCTGTTCTTGCGTTCAACACATAGATTTTTGAAGGGAACACGCCAATATAAACCTTGTTATCTACAACGACCGGTGGCGCGTCCATCCAATTTTTTGATTTGAACTCCCAGAGTTTCTCACCTGTTTTTGTATCTAAGGCATAAACTTTGTTATTCCGTGCGTTGAAATAGACGCTATCTCCGAGCACTGTGGCGGAGTATCGGATAGCATCTCCCGCATCAAAAACCCATTTAATCCCCCACTGCTTCGCATCGAGCGCGTACAATTTGCCATCCGTCGAACCGATATATAGAATGCCATTCGCGATGACAGGAGAGGCGTAGAGCGGTCCACCGGTCTTGAATTTCCACAGCAATGCTAACGGCGGCGCGAGGCTTTGATCAGGGCTCACTCCCGAAAAGCCTAAATCGTGCATGAATGTATGCCAATCTTCAGCACGCGGAGGGGGTGTGACAGATTCCATCACTGCGGAGGGTACAGGCTGCTGTGCCTGTTGTTTCTGTTGTGAGTCACATCCCCACACAAGCAGGACCATGAATAGGATTATCAACTTTTCAGTGCAGCTCGCGGGTTTCCAAAATTTATTGTACAAGCGTCTGTTCCAGAAATACACATTAACCCTTTCGTTCAGTGCCTCAATCAAGAGGTTAAGGTTATGGGTGAACCGTAGTTTTTTAAGGTTACTAAGACATCTTATTGTCTATTAGATTATCATATTATTCAATAGCATGCAACTGAAATACTTAGAGCATCAGTTGATAATGATCTTCTTGAAATGTTACACCTTCCTGTTTTTTGAAGAAACAAAAATAAAGAACAACAAATACAATAGTATTAAGCAGGACGACACTGATTTTAAAATGGCAACCTTCGGAAACCAGCAAAAATTAGAAAAATTTGAATTTGTGGCAAATCTGTGTTAAAATTTATCTTCTAAACCTTTACAATACAACACTAATTTAATCGCAAGCGGTACACAAAATGAACAAATTATTAGGTGAAGTTGACCCACAAATCGTTGAAATCGCCGCCAAAGACCTAACACGCCAGCAAGATTCCCTCATGTTAATCCCGTCGGAAAACTACGCCAGCCGTGCCGTTATGGAGGCTCAAAGCAGCATTCTCGCCAATAAGTACGCCGAAGGCTACCCCGGTGAACGTTACTATAACGGATGTCAGTTTATGGACGATGTTGAATCCCTCGCAATCGAACGCGCGAAGGCACTCTTCGGCGTTGAACACGTTAACGTCCAACCGCACGCAGGCAGCCAAGCGAACATGGCAGTTTACCATGCCTTGCTTGAACCGGGTGATACGGTTCTCGGTATGTCTCTCAGTCAAGGAGGACATCTTACGCACGGTGCTGGTGTCAACTTTTCAGGAAACCTTTACAATATTGCTGCTTATGGTGTAGATGCCGAAACCGAGCGAATCGACATGGAAGAGATCGCACGGCTCGCAGAAGAGCATCGTCCCAAACTCATTGTTGTGGGTGCCACAGCCTACCCTCGGCATTTTGACTTTGCCGCGTGGCGGCAGGTTGCTGATGCCGTAGGTGCTTATCTTCTCGCTGATATAGCCCATATTGCAGGGCTTATCGCAGGCGGTGTTCATCCAGACCCTGTTCCCTATGCCGATGTAATTACGACGACAACACATAAAACCTTACGGGGGCCCCGCGGGGCAATGATTATGTGTAGAGCCGAGTACGCAGACAAAATTGATCGCGCCGTGTTCCCTGGCTTACAAGGCGGTCCTTTCCTTCATACAATCGCCGCGAGGGCTGTCGCATTCAAAGAGGCGAGCGCGCCCGACTTTAAAGTATATCAAGCGCAGATTGTTAAAAATGCAAAGGCACTTGCTGAGCGGCTCATCGAAAATGGGTTCCGATTGGTGAGCGATGGAACGGACAATCACCTGATGCTGATAGATCTCACCTCAAAGTACGAAAAACTCAGTGGGCGACAAGCTGCCGATCACTTAGAAGATGCTGGAATTATCGTCAATAAAAACACAATCCCTTTTGACAAAAGGAAACCGAAAACAACGAGCGGTTTACGCCTCGGCACACCGATGGTTACAACGCGCGGCATGAAAGAAGATGACATGGTTCAAGTTGCCGATTTTATCACAGAGACGCTTGAAAACAGACAAAAAGCCGCCATCAAACGCCAGATTCGGGAGAAAGTCAAGGAACTCTGCACACAATTCCCGATTTACGAATATTTAGAATAGTTGTTGGTTATTAGTTGTCAGTTATTATGAGATGTAGCGCGTAATGAAATGGAGCGCGGATATACGGAGAGGAACGTTTTTGATACATCCCGCCTTCACCGAACCGCAAGGCAACTTAAAAAAATGGACTATGAAGCGGCACTTGCTTATATTGAAGCGTTTATCGATTACGAAAGAAGTCCTGATTTTTCACGACAGGCACGGCTCTATAATCTCAACCGCATCTCTCTCTTGCTAAAATTACTCGATAATCCACACGATAGATTACGGGTTATCCATGTCGCGGGAAGCAAAGGGAAAGGTTCTACTGCCGCACTCATCGCATCTGTACTGACACACGCAGGCTATAAGACCGGCTTGTTTACATCGCCACACCTCATTACGCCGAGAGAACGTTGTCGTATTGATAATGCGTTGATTTCAGAGGCTGAGATCGCTCACTATATTGATAAAATCAAACCCGCAATCGAAGCCGCTTCGGCTGCCGAATTCGGGCGTGTCTCGTTTTTTGAGATATACACTGCACTCGCTTTTTCCTATTTTGCCGACAAGGCGACTGACTTTGCTGTGATTGAAGTCGGCTTAGGTGGCAGACTCGACGCGACGAACGTTGTTAAACCTGTTACGACTGTTATCACGCCGATCGGTTTAGAACATACGGCGATATTAGGGGAAACTTATACCCAGATAGCTGGCGAGAAAGCTGAAATCATTAAAGAAGGGTGTCCGCTCGTGCTCGCACCACAGCACCCGGAAGCGCGAACTGTGTTTGAAAGGATTGCTAAAGAGCGGAACGCACGGGTCATTGAAGTTAAACCCCATAGTACGGTTGGCAAACCAATTCGTGGAGAGGTAGAACCGGATCATCAGGCGTCTGTCTCTTGTCTCCTCCTGAATACTGATGGGGTACCTGTGGCACAACAATTTAACGTCGAAATGGATTCTGAAAGTTATCCGCAACTCATTATGCCGCTTCTGGGACACCACCAATTTGTAAATGCGTTGACGGCTATCGCAGCGATTGAATGCCTGAAACAGGCTGGATACAGTGTTCCGAAAACCTGCGTTTACGAGGGATTCAAGAATGTGCAATGGCGCGGACGCATCCAGCGGATTATGTCTTCGCCACTCGTTGTACTCGATGGCGCGCACTCTCCTGTTTCAATGCAGGCTTTATGCCAAACACTTCGTGAAAGTTTTTGTTACGATAAGGCAATTTTTGTCGTTAGTTCAATGAAAGATAAAAATCTCACAGAAATCGGAAATATTGTCTCTAATACCGCTGACATTGTGATTGCTACGGAAGTTTCGGATAACCCGCGTGTCATGTCTGCTGAGACAATACGGAATACATGGTCTGGTGTATGTAAGGAAATTACAGCGTGTCCAAACCCAGAAAAAGCAATCGGACAGGCATTAGCGTCCGCATCGTTGACAGATCTAATCTGCATCACAGGTTCGCTCTATTTCGTTGGTCAAGCACTTGAATTGTTTAAATCGAACAGGACTTCCGCATCATGAGAACATTGAAACAGGAATGGATGGAAAGGCTTAATTGGAAGGACGGAGGGATGGAGGGATGGAAGAAGCGTTTCCACGCAACCTTCCAGGCTTCTAATCCTGCAAGCAAACGAAACGGTTTTGCGTAAATCCTGTCGGAATAAAAATAAAAAATAGAAAAGAGAGGTTTTAAATGCGTGATATCACCTGCAAAAGCCGGTGGCTAAATTGGAAATCATTGCTGGTATTCCTACCTACCCTAAATTTAGCCACTGAGGCTTTTGCCCAAACAGATCCTCGTCCAGATGTACCTCCGATATGGTGGATTGCCCCTATCGGCGCGCTTATCGCTTTGGCGTTTGCTTACCATTTCTACCGCGCTGTGATGAAACAGGATGAGGGCAATGAAACAATGCGCGATATAGCACAATCCGTGCGCGAAGGTGCCATGGCATATCTCAGGCAACAATATAAAGTGGTAGGTATCGTTTTTGTTGTCCTCTGTCTCATCTTTATCTTTATGGCTTTCGTCCTCAAAGCCCAAAATGAGGTTGTTCCGTTTGCGTTCCTCACAGGCGGTTTTTTCTCAGGACTCTGCGGTTTTCTCGGTATGAAAACTGCTACCAACGCCTCTGCCCGTACCACAAGTGCTGCCATGCAAGGGCTCAATGCTGGGTTAAAGGTCTCGTTCCGCGCTGGGGCTGTTATGGGGTTGATTGTTGTAGGATTCGCACTCCTTGATATTACCGGATGGTTCCTCATTCTCTACTATTTATTCCCTAAAATGTTACCCGGGTTTTTAGAAGTAAATCCACTGCCACAAATTACTGTGATTATGCTCAGCTTCGGTATGGGCGCTTCAACGCAGGCGCTCTTTGCCCGTGTCGGCGGCGGTATTTACACAAAAGCAGCAGATGTCGGGGCGGATCTCGTGGGGAAAGTCGAAGCAGGAATCCCAGAGGACGATCCTCGCAATCCTGCCGTAATTGCAGATAACGTCGGTGATAACGTCGGCGATGTCGCAGGCATGGGGGCTGACCTCTATGAATCTTACGCTGGTTCAATTCTCGCAACGGCTGCCCTCGGTGTTGCTGCAGTCGCTGCTAAAGACCACGCGAACGTTGCCCTCCAACTTAAATACCTTTCGGCTCCGATGATTATCGCTGGCATCGGTGTGATTCTCTCTATCTTGGGTATTTACCTTGTGCGAACAAAAGAGGGCGCATCAATGAAACAGTTGATGGGTTCACTTAACTTCGGCATTAACGGTAGTGCTGCAGGCATTGCAGTCATATCACTCCCCGTGCTGATCTACCTCGATCTTCCGAACAAATGGCAGATATGGGGAGCAATCGTCGCTGGACTCGTAGCAGGCTTGATCATCGGTAAAGTCACTGAAATTTTCACTTCTCACGATTATGCTCCGACACGTGCGATTGCCAAACAGGCACAAACCGGACCCGCAACAGTCATTATCGAAGGTATCGCTGTCGGTATGGAATCAACGGCGATTCCAGTTATAACAATCGTCGCTGCAGTTGCTATCAGCTACTACCTCCCCGGGGGCGCATCCGAACCGCTGATGGGGCTTTACGGTGTTGGCATCGCTGCTGTCGGTATGCTCGCAACGCTCGGTATCACGCTCGCCACAGATGCTTATGGACCCATCGCTGACAACGCCGGTGGAAACGCTGAAATGGCAGAACTTGATAAAAGTGTCCGAGAACGCACAGATCAACTGGATGCACTCGGTAATACGACTGCTGCAACCGGTAAAGGGTTCGCTATCGGTTCTGCCGCACTAACAGCACTCGCACTCCTTGCCGCTTACTTAGAAGAAATCCGGTATGGTTTAATCCATTTGGCAGGCAAAGACACACTGGATATTGAAGGCGAGGGCACAGTTGAGACGCTAAAGGTTTCCGTCAGCCAATTTATGGATTACTATGATGTCACCCTGATGAACCCACAAGTGCTCATCGGATTGTTCATAGGGGCGGTAATGGCGTTCTATTTTTGTGCCTTGACAATGAAAGCTGTCGGACGTGCCGCCGGTGCTATGGTAGAAGAGGTCCGCCGCCAATTTCGTGAGAAACCCGGTATTATGAAAGGTGAAGAGAAACCCGATTACGCACGATGCGTCGAGATCTCTACAGCTGGGGCACAACGCGAAATGATTTTTCCATCGCTTATCGCTATTGTTGTGCCTGTCGCTGTTGGGTTGATCTTTGATGTCGGTGGTGTGTTAGGTCTGTTGGCTGGCGGCTTAGCAACTGGGTTTGTCCTTGCAATCATGATGGCAAATGCCGGTGGAGCCTGGGACAACGCCAAAAAGTTTATTGAAGAAGAAAAACACGTTGATGAATACGGTGAAAAAGGATCTGAACAGCATACAGCTACTATTGTCGGGGATACCGTCGGGGATCCTTTCAAAGATACTTCCGGTCCCTCGCTTAACATTCTGATTAAGTTGATGTCTATGGTGTCTGTCGTGTTTGCCGGGCTCATCGCGAAATACGGCGGGCTGCTTAGCGGTTGGCTCGGTATGTAGTGATTCGTGCATCAAAACGGATATAAACATGAAAATAAAAAACATTATTATATACGCCTTGGGTGTATCTATCTTTTTCATCGGGTGTCAACAGTTAAATGACCAGATGAAGACAGGACTCGATGATCCTGTGTCTGTTTCTGTGGATGACGTTAATCCAGACGAAATATTTTACACAGGCACTGTTTTCATTGGCGACGCGGGAAATAGGTTCGGAACCGACGAATATGCCTTAAATTCTGCCACTATCACAGATGATACGCTGAATATCAGTGTATCCTACAGTGGAGGATGTGAAGCGCACCAATTCACACTCGTTGCTTCGGATGCGTTTCTCGAATCGTTCCCGGTTCAACTGCACGCCTCTATTGCACACAATGCTAACGGCGACACATGCGAAGCATATCCAACGGAGAACTATCGTTTCGATCTTACGCCAATCAAGGCAATGTATCAAGAGGCTTACCGACAGGAAGCAGGCACCATCATTTTACGACTCAAAGATGCACCAGATGGGGAACTGGTCTACGAATTTACAATGTAGTTGCGATTTCTAAATTTCGGCGTTGTCGGGAAAGTGGTTTTCCATGCCTCCGCCTTCTGCTTGTTTGCTAATTTGTAGGAGAATGAAAGAAATGTCCAATAAGTTGAAACCCCGAAGTTATGCGATTACCGACGGACCCGACCGCGCCGCCGCTCGAACTATGCTCATGTTCGGCGATGGCGGGCTTTCACCGGAAGACCTTGACAAACCGATTATCGGGGTTGCTAATACATGGATTGAGATCGGTCCCTGTAACTTCCACTTAAGAAGGCTTGCCGCCAAAGTCAAAGAAGGCATCCGTGCTGCAGGTGGAACGCCACTTGAATTCAACACTGTCAGCATCTCTGATGGTATCACGATGGGCACCGAGGGCATGAAAACCTCACTGATCAGCCGTGAGATCATCGCCGATTCGATTGAGTTGGTTTCGATCGGTAACATGTTTGATGCTGTCATTGCCCTCTGTGGATGCGACAAGACCGTCCCCGGTACCGTCATGGCATTGGCACGGTTAGATATTCCGTCTCTTACGCTTTACGGTGGTTCAATCATGCCGGGCAACTTTCAAGGACGCGATGTCACTATCCAAGATGTATTTGAAGCAGTCGGACAGCACGCAGAAGGCACAATAACGGTCGAAGAACTTGATGACCTCATTAGCAAGGGATGTCCCGGTCCCGGAGCGTGCGGTGGGCAATTTACCGCCAACACCATGGCAACAGCCGTTGAAATGTTAGGTATTGCTCCGATGGGAAGCGGTAGCGTTCCGGCTGTCGTGGAGGAAAAGGACGATGAGGCGTACAAAGCCGGACAACTCGTTATAGATATGCTTGCTGCTGACCGACGACCGAGCCAAATTATTACCCGTAAGTCGCTTGAGAACGCGATTACCTCTGTCGCCGCTACCGGTGGCTCTACCAACGGCGTTCTGCATCTCCTCGCTATCGCACACGAAGCACAGGTACCGATAACAATTGAGGATTTCCACACGATTAGCCAGAGAACACCCGTGTTAGCAGACCTTAAACCCGGTGGACAGTTTGTCGCTAACGATCTCTATGAGGCGGGGGGCATCCCGTTCTTGGCAAAACGCTTGGCAGAAGCTGGACTGCTCCATACCGATGAACTCACTGTCACAGGCAATACCATCGGTGAAGAGGCAAATGCAGCCACAGAAACTGAAGGACAACAAGTCGTCAGACCGGTAGATTTACCGCTCAAACCGACCGGCGGGTTTGCGATCTTGAGAGGCAATCTCTCACCAGATGGCTGTGTCATCAAGTTAGCAGGACAGGAAAAAACGCTCCATCGCGGTCCCGCACGGATCTTTGAACGTGAGGAAGACACCTTCGCCGCCATTAAAGGCGGGGAGATTAAACCCGGTGATGTCGTCGTTATCCGTTATGAGGGACCCACCGGTGGCCCCGGTATGCGTGAGATGTTGGGTGTAACAGCAGCTCTTGTCGGCGCGGGTTTAAGTGAAGATGTCGCGCTCTTGACCGACGGTAGATTTTCTGGTGCAACGCACGGCTTCATGATCTGTCATGTCGCTCCTGAAGCAGCAAGAGGCGGCCCCATCGCTATCCTCCAAGAAGGCGACGAAATCGTCATTGACGCAAAGGAACGAAAACTTGACGTTCAACTCTCCGATGCTGAAATCCAAGCACGCTTTGAGCAATGGACTCCGCCTGAACCGCGTTATGCACGCGGTGTCATGGCGAAATACGCAAACGCTGTGTCTTCTGCTTCCGAAGGTGCTGTGACAGGATAAACATTACCTTTTTCTGTACGTAAGGGCAAGTTTTTACACTTGCCCTTTTCCTTTTTACACAGATTCGTTTTAGGTCTATCCACTCCGAAAAACTCTTGTAAAATAGCCCTTAATTTGTTAGACTATATTTCATGAGTGAACAGAGACCAATCATTCTCAATCACGCAGAACTTGACTGGGAAACTTGGGACGACCCAGAACTCGCTGACAAAAGTCCGGTGCGTTGGAAAATCCTCATATCCGGTGAACGTGGACCCAGTAGTCGGTTGACCACCGGCATAGCAGAGATGGCTCCGGGGACATTGCTGCCGCTCCATCACCACGAACCCGAGGAAACGTATTATGTCATCAGCGGTTCCGGGTATGTAACAGTAGGCGATCACGAGGCATCGCTCAGTCCAGGCGCGTCAGTCTTTATACCTTCTAACGCGAAACATTCGCTCCGTTGCACTGGCACTGAAAACCTTGTTTTTCTATTCACTTTTGCAGCTGACGGATTCGATGAAATTGTCTATCATTTTGATGTGTAGTATCAGTTGACGGCTCCACAAGGATAAGTTACCGACATGCCAACGTTAAAAACCACAGGCACTAAACCTATTATTTCCAATGCAGATGCCAGTCTAATAGATATCGGCGACGGCATCGCACGACTTGAACTGCACAGCAAACTGAACATCATAGGCGATGAAATGCTGGAGATGTTTGATGCCGCGTTAGATGAGGTAGAAACGAATTATGCGGGGATGATCGTTGCTACAGAGGCGAAGCATTTTTCGGTTGGACTTGATCTTATTCTCCTATTGGAACGCGCGAAGAACCAAGACTGGAAAGCGATTTCGGGAACACTTCGCAAACTACAAGCCGTTTGCACAAGACTCCGCACGGCATCAAAACCGGTCGTCGCAGCGACAGCAGGTATGGCACTCGGTGGTGGATGTGAACTCGCATTCGGTGCTGACGCAGTACAGGCTTACACTGAAAGCAATCTCGGTCTTGTTGAACTCCGTGTCGGATTGATTCCGGGCGGCGGTGGTACTAAGGAGATGGCATTTCGATGCCTGGAGGCACAAACACTGCCTGCACCGATTCAGAATCTATTTCCTTATGTGAATAAGGCTTTTGATACCATCCGAGAATCCACAGTTTCACAAAACGCTGCAGAGGCAGTGGAACTCGGTTATCTCCGACACACGGATGCGATCTCATCAGACCAAGAGACGCATCTTGAAGATGCCAAGCAACTTGTGCTCTCAAGGCACAAGGCGGGGTATCACCCACCCGAACCGCAACAAATATTTGTGCTTGGCGAGGAAGGGATTGCTCGGCTCAACCTACAAACACATTTACTACGCCAAGCGGACACTATTGACGATTATTCTCAGCACCTCGCCGATAAGTTGGCTTATGTGCTTTGTGGCGGTAAACTTTCAACCCCTCAGTTCGTCACTGAGCAATATCTACTCGACTTGGAGCATGAGGTATTCCTCGGTCTTTGTGGAGAACAGGAAACGCACGCAAGGATAGAGGCAACGCTCCAGAGAGGGAAAAAGTAATGCAAACGATGCCGAGTGCAGTGATCGTATCCGCTGTGCGTACAGCCGTCGGAAGAGCAGGGAGAGGCACGCTAAAAAACACGCGTTCGGACGAACTCGCCGCCGCTGCGCTCAGTGGCACAGTTGAGCGACTTCCCCAACTTGATTTGGAAGCGATAGACGATGTCATCATCGGATGCGCGACACATGAGGGACCACAAGGATACAACGTCGCTCGCATTGCCAGTTTACGCGCAGGGTTTCCGGTCTCCGTGCCTGCACTTACGATCAATCGGTTCTGCGCATCCGGTTTAGAAACCATAGTGATGGGTGCTGAGCGCATCCTATCTGGACGTGCTGAAGTTGTGATAGCAGGCGGTGTAGAGAGTATGAGTCAAGTACCGTTCGGTGCTAACCTCTCGCCGAACCCTATCCTCATAGAACACGCGCCCGATACCTATCTCAGCATGGGGTTGACGGCTGAAAATCTGGCGCGAAAATATAGTATCTCTCGCAGTGCTCAAGATGCTTATGCCTATGAAAGTCATCGCAAAGCAATCGAAGCGATCGATGCAGGCAAATTTCGTAAAGAAATCGTGCCCTTGACGATAGCGGAGACGCATCTCAATTCGGCAGACGCGCCTAAAACTGTTAGCACTGTCTTTGATACAGATGAGGGACCGCGTCGAGACACTTCACCGGAAGTGTTAGCATCTCTCAAGCCTGTTTTTCACGCAGATGGCACAGTAACGGCTGGCAACGCTTCTCAGATGAGCGACGGCGCCGCTGCTGTTGTCCTAATGTCCGAAGCGCGAGCAAAAGCAGCGGGGTACGATCCATTGGCACGTTTTGTGAGTTATGCCATAGCCGGTGTTCCACCTGAAATTATGGGTATCGGACCCGTACCAGCGATCCCGAAGGCACTCGCGGCGGCAGCGTTAACTTTAAACGATATAGATGTCATAGAACTTAACGAAGCATTTGCTGTGCAAGCCCTCGCCGTGATTCACGAAGCGCAACTACCTCCCGAAAAGGTAAACGTCAACGGTGGTGCTGTCGCCTTGGGACATCCGCTCGGTTGCACTGGCACAAAACTCACTGTGAGCCTGATTAATGAGATGCGTAGACAAAATCACCGATACGGCATGGTAACGATGTGTGTCGGCGGAGGTATGGGTGCTGCCGGTATTTTTAGCCTTGCACCAAGCAAAAAAAAATAAGATCCCAAAACGGAAGAATACAATTATCCAAGGAATATACAGAATCACACTCAAAACCAGATTGCCCTTATAGGTCAATCTGCGCGGAGGTCCACAGTTAAAAATATGCAAACACATGTCTATCTCTCTATAGCAGGCGAAAATCGAATCGCCATTTACACATTTGATGCTGCTAACGGCGGCATAGAACTTCAGGAAAATATTAACGTCAGCGGATCTCCAGGTCCGTTAGCACTTTCACCCTGTGGGAACTACTTATATGCTGGACTTAGGTCAAGTCGCGAAATCGCCAGTTTCCGCATTGATGAGGAGACAAAACACCTCTCACACCGGCGGACAGTCCAACTCGATGCGGATACGTGTTATGTCGCAACAGACAAGACAGGGAATTTTCTACTCTCCGCCTATTACGGCGCAGGAAAAGTTGCCGTTCACAGGATCGGCGACGATAAAACCGTCCAAGGCGATCCGATTCAGACAGTGGAAACCGATATACACGCCCACTGCGTTGAGACAGACGCTTCAAACCGATACGCCTTTGTTCCACATACTGTCCCGCGAAACGCTATCTATCAGTTTCATTTCAATGAAAAGACAGGTATGCTCACACAGAATATTGTAGGCAATCTCAATCCGGGGGCACCGATCGGACCCCGGCACTTCTGCTTCCACCCGAGCAAACCGATCCTCTATTTCTCAAACGAAAATGGATCGAGCGTCTCTGCGTACACGCTTGAAGAAGAAGGTGAGCATCCCGGAATCTTAGCAGACCTACAGGAAGACCTCTCTACCCTCCCCGCTGATTTTGAAGACGATAACACCTGCGCGCAGATTCATATCGATCCACAAGGACGATTTCTCTATGTCTCGAATCGTGGACACGATAGCATCGCAGGATTTGCGGTTGACGAAGAGACTGGAAAACTTAGTGCCATCGGACATCAGCCGACCGAACCGACACCCCGTGTCTTCAATATTGATGGGACAGGCAACTTCCTTTTCGCGGGTGGTCAAGGTTCAGGTAGACTCGCCACCTATCGCATTGATCAGGACAGGGGTGCATTGTCGCCGCTGACGACTTACGCAGTCGGTGAAAGCCCGATGTGGGTGCTTTTTATCTGATCTGCTGCTTATCTATCAATTTTAACAAAGGCACTTCAAACATGAAATCCACGTCGTTTCTCCGCAAGGAAAAATTAAAAAACGGTACGTTTATTACATTTGAAGGTGTAGAAGGGGCGGGTAAAACCACACAGGTACAACGCTTAGCAGCCGCCCTCGGTCCGGATGTTGTACTCACCCGTGAACCGGGGGGCACGCCTGTTTCAGAGCGGATTCGCGACATCTTTCTGACATCCGACAGAATAACAACAATGACAGAGTTGTTGTTAATCGCTGCTGCACGCGCACAACACGTAGATGAGCGTATACGTCCCGCATTGGCAGCAAATCAGATTGTTATCTGTGACAGATTTATTGATGCGACCGTGGCGTATCAAGGCTATCGTGGTGGTATTGATCTTGAGATTATCCATCAATTGAATCATATTGCTACTGGCGGCTTGACCCCGAATATCACCTTTATCCTTGATCTACCCCCAGAGATCGGTTTGCAACGTCAACAACAAAGCGAGGCGCACCGCGACCGTTTGGATAAAGAACCGTTGGAATTCCATCGTAAAGTCCGAGACGGATACTTGTCCGTTGTGGAAGCAGAACCGCATCGGGTTAAACTGATAGACGCAACACAGTCGCCTGATGCTGTCCACACCGCAATCTTAACCGAATATCAAGCGTATCTATCAAAATAGATAGGACTTACGCATTTCCTCTTAAAGTCCCCCTGATAAGGGGCGGTGAATGCCCATAAGGCATTCATACCCGGTGAATGCCCATAAGGCATTCATACCGTTGATTCTGATTCTTTAGGGGGTTTAAAATATTGAAATTACTGCTTTTTGCGTAAGTCCTAATAGAACACCTCTTAGAAAAAATGCAAAATCCAATCATCGGGCATCAACAGATTGTTGAGCAACTCCAGCATACCGTGGCATCAGACCGTATTGCTGGCGCATATCTTTTCGTCGGACCAACAGGTGTTGGAAAAGAGACTGTTGCACGCTATTTCGCACAACTTATCTTCTGTGAGCAAGAGGCGCAGCCTCCCATTGTATGCGGGGAGTGTCTCGCCTGCCGCAAGGTGAATTCTGGAAATCACCCAGATTTACAGTTTATCCGACCTGAAGGCAGCCTACTGAAAATTGGACAAATTCGGGAATTGCAAAAACAGATTATTTATGAACCCCTTGAAGCAAGGCGGAAGGTCTACATCTTGACGGATGTCGAGCGGATGAACGCTGAGGCAGAAAACTGTTTACTTAAGACCCTGGAGGAACCGCCTGCATCCTCCGTTTTAATCCTACTGACATCAAATATCCGGGCATTACTACCAACCACGCGTTCCCGATGCCAAATTTTGCAATTCCATCCGATGCCGACACAGGAATTAACTGAAATCTTGGTGGAACGATTTTCAGTGGCACCGGAGCAAGCAACGACACTCGCTATTACTGCCGACGGGGCGATCGGAAAAGCGCTCACGCAACTTGAAAAAGGGGATACACTTGCAGAAGAAGTCCCCGAAATCCTCAAGACAACGGATCAATTAGCTGCTTTCAGACTCGCCGAGCATTTCAAAGATAATCCTGATACTTTAGGCGAGTTAGTCACATGGTATCGCGATTTACTCTTCTTACAACAAGGCGCGCCCTATGACCTCATAACACACATCCACTCTCTTAGGGAACTCCAATCTATTGTCCCGCGCTACTCTCGGTTACGTCTACAACAAGCCATCCAGACGGTATTTGACACCAAATCCCTCATCGAAAACACAAACACAAACGCCACTTTAGCCTTAGAGGTCATGTGTTTGAAGTTACTCAAATAGATGTTATCTCCCGTTTGGCAGCCAACTACTGACCCTTGACTACTGATGGCTGATAACCGAGCAGGGTCATTCAATTGTAGGTTTTTTATGTTGTATTTTTCACAGGTGTTAACATTTCTATACAAGCAGAAGTCGCGTGACTTTTCACGCGACTTCTGCTATACTTCACCCTAAAAATTACCACACTTTTGAGGTGAATCA
>JAJEDN010000063.1 GCA_022821495.1 Candidatus Poribacteria bacterium | reverse complement strand
ACGCCGCACATTTCATCAAATACAACTTCAACTCACTGGAGAGAGACAGATACTCACGGATTTCATAACGCATTTTCACGAACTTATACCTAAAGAACCTTGATAAATCTTGATCTAACACAACTTTTGATAAATGTCAGTTAAACTTGCTTGGCGAAATATCTTTCGGAATAAACGGCGGACACTTATCGCCGCAACAGCGATCGGTATCGGTCTGGCTGCCCTGATTTTTGTTGATGCGTTAATGATCGGGATGTCAGAGAATATGGTGCGGACGGCCACTGCTGCTTTCCTCGGCGACGCACAGATCCATCGGGCAGGTTTTCGCGACGCGCAAGAGGTCGCATTAACGATTCAGGTGCTGGACGACGTAACAGAGGGGCTCGCTAAGGAAGAGATTGTCAAACATTTCACACAAAGGGTGCTTGCTCCCGGTATGATTACGTCTCCAGCGAATGTCAGCGCGATTGCTCTTGTAGGGGTTCATCCAGAGACAGAGCAATTCTTGTCCCAAATTGATAATGTGATAACGGAAGGAGTCTATTTTGAAGGCGATAGCAGTCGTGATGTTGTCATCGGTGCGAAGCTCGCTGAAATCTTAGAAATTGGGCTTGGGGACCGAGTGGTCGTGACAGTGGCACAAGCCGAAAGCGGTGATCTCTCGCAAGAGATGTTCAGGGTTTCCGGAATTTATCATTTTGCTGGTGAAGCGATGAACAGCGGTATGGCATTCGTTCGGATCGAAAAAGCGCGAGAGATGCTCGCTATCGGGAACGCGGCACATGAAATCGCGATTAAATTTACTTCCCTCGCCTATTCACAAGATCCGACACTGCCGTTTTGGAAGACGTATTCCCAACACGGCAATGAGGCGTTAAGCTGGACAGAACTGATGTCGCAATTGAAAGCGATATTGGAAATGACGAAGATCAGTAAATATATCATGGGCGTTATACTCTTTGGGGTGGTCGTCTTTGGGATTATCAATACACTTTTTATGTCGTTGTATGAGCGGATGTTTGAGTTCGGTGTGTTACGCGCCGTTGGCACGCGTCCTTTCGGGATGGCGCGCGTTATCTTGTTTGAAGCGGGTGCCTTAGCAATCGTCAGTATTGGGCTTGGCGCGATACTCGGTTTTGTTTTGACAGCAGTTTTTGCGCATGTTGGTATTGACTATACCGGTATTGAAATGACAGGGGTGACGATGCAGGAATTCATCCGCCCAATCATGACGGTTGAACAGTTCCTTATTTATCCGGTGTGGCTCTTTATTTTTACGATCATCGCTGGACTCTATCCGGCACGCTATGCAGCGAAAATGTCGCCAGCAGCGGCAATGCGGCGGAGTTTTTAAATTTTTTAATTATGAAGTTCTCGCTCCGCTTTTTCCGAGGTCAAAAGCGGGTTTCTGCTAAATTCAGATTCAACTCGACAAGACAGTTTTTTTAGGCATAAGACTTACGCAAATTTAGCATATAGTGGTAGATTTTGATTTTTAAACCCCCTAAATCCCCCAACCCCCCTTTGTCCCCCCTTATCAGGGGGGTAGGGGACTTTAAAAGGTTATTATGGAACAGGTGCAGAAGGCAGATGTTATTGTTACGGCAGGTGTGACCAAAGTTTATGAAGCGGATGGAGTGCCCGTCAACGCGCTTAACGGGATTGATTTAACCATCCGATCGGGAGAATTTACGGCAATCGTGGGTCCGTCTGGTTCCGGCAAAACAACCTTTCTCAATATCATTTCTGGATTGGACAGTCCTACGGCAGGGAGCGTGCGGCTTGCTGGTAAGGTGCTATCAGAGATGAGCGGCAACGAACTTTCTGACTTTCGACGCGATAATATTGGGTTTGTATTTCAGGCGTACAACCTGATTCCCGTGCTAACAGTTGAAGAAAACGTTGAATATATCATGCTCTTGGCGGGGGTGCCGAAAGCGGAGCGGCACGATCGGGTTATCGCTATGCTTGAAGCCGTTGGGTTAGAAGGCGTTGCCGACCGGACTCCGACGCAACTTTCAGGCGGACAGCAGCAACGCGTGGCTATTGCACGCGCGATGGTCTCTGAGCCCCAAATTATTCTCGCCGATGAACCAACCGCGAATCTCGACTCAAAGACGGGTGCCGATCTGCTTGTGATGATGCGTCGCCTCAACACTGAGACCGGCATGACGTTCATCTTCTCGACCCACGATCCGATGGTAATGGAGAGTGCCCAACGCTTGATTACGCTCCGCGATGGACGGATAGATACTGATGAGAGAAGGTAGTAGTTTTCAGTTGTCAGTTTTCAGTTGTCAGTTAAGAGGAATTGTGGTACTTGCTGTCTGTTTGATGACGGGACCACTATCAGAGCCCGTCGACGCTGAATTTCGAGTCGGAGGTTACTACAAAAACTTTTCCACAATATTCAATTCACCGCTTCCAGATGCATCTATGACGGGAGTCGTGGTCAACCGCTTGCGTTTTAATCTCTCCTACGCGCCAGCGGATTCACTTTCATTTGCACTCGCCTACGATTTTACGACACGCATTCAAGACCCTTTACTCTTTTCGGAGTCTCCATTTGCTGTCGGTGTCGCTGCGTCCCGGTATCGCGTTGCGGATTTAGATGCGTCGATTTATCCGAGTGAGGACGCGCCGGTTGGCAGCGTCGGGATTTATCATAATCTTGATCGGGCTTCGGTTCAGTTCAGTACAGATTTTGCGGACTTTTCGATCGGTCGAGACGCAATTGCGTGGGGGAGTGCGCGGATTGTCAACCCGACTGATGTTATTGCCCCTTATACCTACGACCAGTTGGATACAGAAGACCGTGTTGGTGTAGATGTGGTTCGCGTCCGTGTCCCGGTAGGTGTGATGGGAGAAGTGGACACGGGATACATCTTGGGTAACGCATTTGATTTTGATAAGAGTGCCGTTTTTCTCCGAACGCAATTGAATGCCGTGGAGACGGATTTCTCGGTTTTGTTGTTGGAATTTCAGCGGGATCTGCTTATCGGTTTGGATGTAGCGCGTGGGATCGGTGGGGCGGGGTTCTGGTTGGAAACGGCTTACGTGTTTGTTACGCCGTTTGATGATGAACCCGACACATCGGAGGATTACCCGCGTGCTTCTGTGGGGCTGGACTATAGTTTTGGCGGTGAAACTTACGCCTTTATCGAATATCATTTCAATGGCGCGGGTGCGAAAATGCCCGAAAATTACCTCACCAACTTAGAGCGGTCGGCATATACACGTGGGGGTGTATACTTGCTGGGTACCCACTACCTTGCGCCGGGGTTCACTCGCCAACTGACACCGCTGATTAGTCTCAGCGGACAGATCTTGTTTAATCTATCCGATCCGTCAGCCTTCATCGCCCCGCAAGTTGCTTATAACATTGCCGAGGATATCCATCTCTCTGTTGGTGGTTTTGTCAGTGTCGGGAAACGACCTAAGAATGGCGAGGCACCTGAATTTCAATCGGAGTTTGGCAGTTATCCGAATCTTTTCTTTTCCTCGTTTCGTGTCTATTTCTGAGTTGGCGGTTCGGGATTCGGGGATCGCTCCTACAGAAGAAGATCGCGACCAGAGATCGCTCCTACGCTTTTAAATCAAACAATTGACACAAATTTGTGGGCATGCTAATATAATGGCAAGTTTCGACGAGGAGGCACATTATGGGGATGTATCGCACTGCAATTGCGGGAGGTCGGCGGGGTGTTCACCATGCCAGATGCTACGCTGGCATTGAGAATATGAAGGTAATTGCCATCTGTGAGATCGACGAGGAACGTTTAAAAGTAGCGGTGGAAGAACTCGATGTCCCGGGGTATACAGATTACGTTGAGATGTTGGAGAAAGAGAAGCCCGATATTGTCCACGCTGTAACGGAGCCGACAGTACCGAGGCATATTTGGGTGGAGCCTGCTGCCGAAGCGGGGGTTAAAGCGTTGGTAATAGAGAAACCGATCGCACTCAGACCCAGCGAGGCGGAAGCACTCGCCGCTGCGCATGAGAAAACAGGGCTTAAGATTATCGTCAATCATCAACGTCGGTATTTGCCGTTTGCTGAGAAACTGTTGGAATTTTTTGCTGATGACAGTCTCGGCGATATACACTTCATCCGTGCTTGCACCGAAGGCGACATTACTGATATGGATACCCATTTGATGGATGTCGTGTTATTTGCGCTTAAGGACATCCCGATTACGCATGTGTGGGGTGCCGTTGAAGGCGCGGAAATCTATGACGTGCCACACCGGCAATGTCCTGAAGATTTGATGGCGATCTACACGTTTGAGAACGGGGCGCGCGTCTTTTTTGAATCGGCGCGGACAGCGTTTGGAACCGTTGATTTCCCGGGTAGTAACCCACGATGCAACCTCGACTTTTGGGGAACCAAAGGCAGAATGTGGTGGCGAGAAAACGGGTCATGGGGGTATCAGTTTGACGGTATGGCGGAGCACTTCGTTGAAAAAACTCATTTTGGTGAAGATGATAAATTCGGGCAGCGAGCGTTTACGGAAGCTATTGCGACGTGGCTTGATGACGAGAATCAACCGCATCGGAATAGATTGGAATACGCACTGCTCGGCTTTGATCTGATTATGGCGGCGTATCGCTCTGCACTCATCGGTAGACGGATTGAGTGGCCCCCGAAACTCAGTGATGAAGAGTGGGTGGAACTTAAGAATAGGGTAACTGGCACTTAACCCCCTAAAGAATCAACGGTATGAATGCCTTATGGGCATTCCCCGCCCCTTATCAGGGGGACTTTAAGAAGCAATAAATCCCTCTTATCAGGGCTTTAAGAAGCGATGCGTAAGTCTTACTTAAAACAAAACATAATAGCGTAGGAAATCGCAAGACTTTGCTGTACAAAGACATACAGATGTTATAGGAGGCGACAGATATGCTCAGCCAAGCACAGGTTGACACATTTCGTGAAAAAGGCTTTCTCCTCGGAAACCGTGTTCTAAGCGATGAGCAGGTTGACGAATTGCGTTCTGAATTGGCACGTGTGATTGATAATTATGAGAAACCTGAAGTTCCACAGCCGGTGCGGATCGCCAATCTCGGCGGTAAGGAAGAGAGTCCGGTCTGGCAGATCGTTAATATTTGGGAGGCGAGTGCTGCCTACCATCGACTGGTTCACAATCCGGTCATAGTGGAAGAGATTGGACAACTCATGTCGGCGACAGAGTTGCGGGTCTGGCACGATCAGATCCAATACAAACCCCCAAAAGTCGGTGGGGTTAATCGTTGGCATCAGGATTCGCCGTTGTGGGGGATTCTCATGCCGAAAACGAGTCAGGTCAGTGCATGGGTCGCGTTGGACGATGTTGATGAAAGCAACGGGTGTATGCGTATGGTGCGTGGTTCCTATCACTGGGGCAGCCAAATGCCGTTTCTGCGCGAGATCCCGGACATCCATACAATGCCGGATCGCTTTGAAGATAACGCGTTGGAGGTAGAGCTCTGCCCTGTCCCGAAGGGGCATGTCCATTACCATCACGCCTTGACGTGGCATGGATCACATGACAATACGAGTGAAGATCCGCGGCGTGCGATTGCGGTGCATTATATGACGGGTGAAACGATCTATGATGAAAGTGGGAATCACATCATGAAACGTTTTGTCACTATCAATGGTGGTAATAAGTTGGCAGGTCACCATTTTCCGCTTGTGATGGATGCGGGGCAGCCGACGAAGCCGAATATATAAGTTTTTTCTGTAGGAGGCAATAGGTATGCTCAACCAGACACAGGTTGACACATTTCGTGAAAAAGGGTTTCTTCTCGGGAGCCGTGTTTTAAGTGATGAACAAGTTGACGAGTTGCGCGCTGAATTGGCACGCGTGATTGATGATTATGAGAAAACCGATGTCCCGCAGCCGGTGCACATTGCCAATCTTGGTGGCAAAGAAGAGAGCCCAGTCTGGCAGGTCGTTAATATTTGGGAAGCGAGTCCTGCCTACCATCGACTCGTTTACAACCCGATTATTGTGGAGGAGATTGGACAACTGATGTCAGCGACGGAGTTACGCGTCTGGCACGATCAGATCCAATACAAACCGTCGCAAGTCGGAGGTGTTAACATGTGGCATCAGGATTCGCCATATTGGCCGATCCTTACGCCAAAAACAAGTCAGGTGAGTGCTTGGGTCGCGTTGGATGATGTTGATGAGAGTAATGGGTGTATGCGTATGGTGCCCGGTTCTCACCATTGGGGCAATCAGATACCGTTCCTGCATTCCATCAAGGACATCCATTCTATGCCGGATCGCTTTGAAGATAACGCGTTAGAGGTGGAGTTATGTCCTGTGTCGAAAGGGTATGTGCATTACCATCATTCCTTGACGTGGCACGGATCACATGACAACACGAGTCAGAATCCGCGGCGTGCAATTGCGGTGCATTACATGACCAGTGAGACTTTGTATGATGAAAGTGGTAATCACGTCATGAAGTCTTTTGTTACGGTTAATGATGGCGAGAAATTAGCAGGCGATAGTTTTCCGCTTGTAATGGATGCGGGGGTGCCGACGCACCCGAATGTATAATAGTTATAAGTTATAAGTTATAAGTTATAAGTTAAGAGTGCCTCGCAGTGAGAGTTGTTACGAGTGGTTCTTAACTTATAACCTAAAGCGAAGCGTACTAATAACTAATAACCATGTAAGGACCGATATACGGAGAGGCACTTGAAAACACCAACTTGCCTCACCGAACCGCAAGGAAATACAAAAATATGAAAGTTGTTGATGCAGTGGCGAAAGTTCTTAAAGCGGAAGGCGTGGAATATCTATTCGCGTATCCGGTTAATCCTATCATAGAGGCGGCGGCGAAATTGGATATCCGTACGATTATTGTCCGGCAGGAACGCATTGGTCTCCACATGGCAGATGCGATGAGCCGAATGACCTCCGGACAGCAGATTGGTGTGTTCTGTATGCAAAGCGGACCGGGTTCCGAAAACGCCTTCGGGGGTGTCGCGCAAGCGTATGGCGATTCTGCCCCGATTGTGGTCCTGCCGGGCGGCTATTCCCGAGGCTTAACGCAGATCCAACCGAATTTTAATTCTGCCTTGAACTACCGGCACGTAACAAAGTCGTGTGAACAGGTTACGACACCTGAATCTGTCCCTGAAGCGATGCGGCGTGCTTTTACGCAAGTCCGAAACGGTAGACCGCGTCCCGCGCTGGTAGAATTCCCGTCGGATCTATTTGGTGAAGAAATTTCCGAACCTTTTGAACCTGCTCCTGTTCCAATAGTACGCTACGGACCGGACAGTACGTCAATTGCAGCCGCTGCAGATGCGTTGCTGAATGCCGAGTGTCCTGTTATCTATGCGGGGCAAGGTGTACATTATGCCCAAGCCTGGGATTCTTTAAAAGAATTGGCGGAGCTGCTCGCCGCACCCGTAACGACAAGTTTGGCTGGTAAAAGTGCATTTCCCGAAGATCATCCGTTAGCGCTCGGTTCTGGTGGACGTGCGATCCCGAAACCTGTGCATCACTACCTCCAGAAAGCTGACCTAATTTTCGGTATCGGATGTAGTTTCACGCGAACTGCCTTCGGTGTCAAGATTCCAGACGGAAAACGGGTGATTCACGCGACTTTAGATCCAGCGGACATCAACAAGGATGTTCCGGTTGAAACTGCCCTTGTTGGCGATGCAGGTTTGATTTTAGATGGGTTGGTAGCGGCAGTCCGCGACCGTTCCAATGGTGCCTCGGAAGAACGCACGGCAGCTGTCACTGGAGAAATTAGTGCGGTTAAATCGGAGTGGCTCGAAGCGTGGAATGCTAAACTCACTTCTGACGAAGTACCGATGACACCGTATCGCGTTATCCGGGATCTGCTGGGGACTGTTGATGTGAAAAATACGATTATCACGCACGATGCGGGGAGTCCGCGCGACCAAATGTCACCCTTCTGGCAATCTGTTGCACCACTCACCTATATCGGTTGGGGCAAAACGACGCAGCTCGGTTACGGTCTCGGTCTCGCCATGGGGGCGAAACTTGCAAGGCCGGATCATCTCTGTGTTAATGTCTGGGGTGATGCGGCTATCGGCTTTACGGGTATGGATTTCGAGACAGCTGTGCGGGAAAGAATTCCGATTCTCTCTGTTCTTTTCAACAATTTCTCTATGGCGATCGAGATTCCAATTATGCCTGTATCTACGGAAAAGTTCAGATCTACGGACATTTCTGGTAATTACGCAGATATGGCGAAGGCGTTCGGTGGTTACGGCGAACGCGTCGAAACACCGGATCAGATTATCCCAGCGATCCAGCGCGGTATCCAAAAGACGGAGGAAGGCGTGCCCGCGCTCCTTGAGTTTATTACGGCGAAGGAGATTCAGATTTCGAGTTTCTAAGTAGTTTCCAGTTTTCAGTTTGAAACGGCAGCACTTCGTTTTCCAGTTTTCAGTTTCCAGTTAAGAGGGGATTGGTTCAATCAGATTCCTCTTTAACTGGTTACTGGTTACTGGTTACTGGAAACTCCAAAAATAGGAGTCCACTGTAATGAGACCGATGATTACTGTTTTTTGTGTCATTGCCCTGAGTTTTAGTGTGAGCGCGTGGGCAATAAACGATGATGATGCGCTCATGTTGTATTTTACCTTTGACGAAGATGAAGGGGGTAAAGTTACAGACGTGAGCGGGAATAACATTGAAGGCACTTTTGAAGGTGCCGTTTGGTCGAAAGATGGCAAATTTGGGGGTGCTGTTCATCTTGAAGATGTGGGAAATTTTGTAGAAGTCGATGCAGTCCCCGAACTTGACATCACCGATGAACTCACGATTCAAGGATGGTTTTTCCCTGAAGAATCCCAAGGGGACTCTAACCTGATGGGACGCAGGAGCGGTGCAAATGTCGGTGGTTATTGTCTCCAATGGAGCGCACAGTTTACGGGTGCCCCGCAAATTGAGACGTGGATTAACATCGGTGGGTGGCAAGGTTCTCGAAATAAACAGACCATTAAGCCCGATTTAGAGGAGTGGCACCATGTCTCCTCTACCTACGATGGCAAAATGATTCGCCAATATATTGACGGAAAATTGGATGTGGAATTTGAACCGCCAGCCGGTAAAATTAATAGTATTGAGGTCGTCTTCCGTATCGGGAAGGCACAAACAGGACTTGATGGTATGGTTGGTTTAGTTGATGAGGTGGCGATCTACAATCGAGCCCTCACTGTTGACGAAATTAACCAAGATATGGAAAACGGCGTTTTCTTTGCTGTGTCACCGAAAGACAAACTTGCCACGACGTGGGGTAAGTTGAAAATGTAAAATAGATAACTATTCTCTATCGTAGCAGCAGTGCCACAATGCCTGCCTGTTTCTAAGTTTTCTACCGGAGGGCGGGTTTTGTACTCGTCCTCCTTTTGATTTGATGAGGAGGAATCACAGATGAGAACCCGGATGTTTGTGACGCTATGTGTTTTTCTAAGTCTATCGCTCTGCTTTGCGGCTTACGCTGCGGGCGGAAAGGGCAATGTGAAACAACTCGGTAAGCAACTTTATGTCTGGCATTTTGACGAGGGCAAAGGGGACAAAACTGAAGATGCGACTGCCGGCTTAGTCGGTGAATTCAACGGCGATGTAAAGTGGGCGGAAGGCATTTCAGGAAGTGCCGTGGAAATGGCTGGCGAGGTCGGCAAAGCCGATTTTATAGAGGTTGCGCATTCCAATGAAGTTGATATGGACGAGGCGATTACGATGATGGCATGGGTTTATCCTGAAGAACTCCCAGCGGGTGGACAAGAAAACAAATTCACCATCTTTTTCAAGAACACCTATTATCTGCAAATTGAACCGGGGGAAGGGAAACTCGCTTACTACTTCTACGATACGAATAATCCCGGTTACCATATTTCTGATGGTAAGATCAAAGCGAAAGAGTGGAGCCATGTTGCCCTTGTATGGGATGGGAAAGAAGCCGGTTTCTACATCAACGGAGAAACGGATGGCAAAGTTATTGCTCAGAAGGGACCTGGACGGAGTATGCCGAACAGATCCCTGAAATTCGGCGGTGAGAATAACGGGTGTTGTCCGCGCTTCTTTCAGGGGCGGATTGATGAGTTAATGTTAGCCAACTACGCACTAACTGAAGCGGAACTTCAGAAGATTGTTAACGATACGCTGGATGTCTCGGCACGTGGTAAGTTGGCGACAACGTGGGCACATCTAAAAAAATAGGGCTATTGTAATCTATTTGCTGCTTTTCAGAGAGATGGGCGGGATTTCATTCTCGCCCATTTTTCGTTGCAAATAGGCAGATGTAGACGTATAATTAGCTTGAGCGAAAAAAGCACATTATGGCAGTTCAGAGACGATCTCTTTAAGTGCTGTTTCTTCTTGCGCAAGCGTTTTGAGGTCTGGATTAAGGCTCACTGCTTCTGTGAGGGACTTTACCGATTTTTCTGACTCACCCTCTAATGCATAAGCGCAGGCGAGGTTGTAGTGGAGTGAGGCTGTGTTTGGGAAAGTCCTAAGGGCATGCAGACATGTTTCACGTGCCTCGACAGGTAGGTGCTGTCGTAGATAAGCGGTTGTTAGATTTACGTGGCCCTCGGCGATATTCGGTGCCATCTCAATCACTTTTTTGAAGTTCTCAATAGCAGAGGCGTATTCTTCGGCATATAGATATGCCTGCCCAAGGTTGTTGTAAGCGGAAGGTTCTTGTGTAAAGAAAATTGTGCGCTTTTTATTTTTGATTGCCTTCTGATACGCTTCAATCGCTTGCTTTGCGTCGCCGTTGCGCATCAGAAAAGTTGCTTTCCGATAGTGGTCGTTGAATTGGGTTTGGTGATGCCAGACCCAGATGAACAGTACTGTTACTGCAAGACAGAACGTCATACAGACGATTCTGAAGGCTTTGTTGGTAGGCGTTTGCTCAGCGTCTTGTGCTTCTGTAGTCTCATGCTCTGAAGCTTGATGCTCGTTAGATGTCATAATTTTTTATAAACTCTCGGTCGTAAATCTTCACTTTCACTAAAGGAACAGACAAAATATGAAAACTTACGGATTTGGTATTATTGGGTGCGGAATGATTTCTGATTTCCATTCCGCCGCAATTTCTGAATTAGAACACGGTCAACTCGTTGCAGTCAGTTCACGAAACGCTGAGAACGTTAAACGACTCACCGATCGATACGATGTTGACAGTTACACCGATTATACGGAGATGCTCAAACGGGACGACTTAGATATTGTCTGCGTCTGTACGCCGAGCGGTGCACATTTAGAACCTGCTGTCGCCGCTGCAGAAGCGGGTAAACACGTCATCGTCGAAAAGCCGTTGGAGATTACCTTACAACGGTGTGATCAGATTATTGAAGCCTGCGATGCAGCAGGTGTCCGACTTTGTGCTATCTTTAATTCCCGTTTCACTGAAAGTACGCGACTCGTTAAATCCACAATTGAGAGCGGTCGGTTCGGTAAGTTGACCTTAGGCGATGCCTACATCAAATGGTACCGTTCCCAAGAATATTACGACAGTGGCGGTTGGCGCGGCACATGGGACCTTGATGGTGGTGGTGCGCTTATGAACCAATCGATCCACGCCATTGATCTGCTCCAATATTTTATGGGACCCGTCAAAGCCGTTCAAGCGTTTACTGATACGTTGGCGCATGAACGGATAGAGGTCGAAGATGCCGCTGTTGCCGCGCTCCGGTTCGAGAACGGCGCGCTCGGTGTTATTGAAGGCACGACCGCCGCTTATCCGGGCATGCTCAAGAAAACTGAAATCTCTGGCACACACGGGACTGTTGTTTTAGCCGAAGAGGACATCGTCACTTGGGAATTCGACCCGGAACTTCCGGAAGATGCGGAGATCCGCGAGAAATTCGCCCAAAAAACAGACACAGGCGGTGGTGCATCCGATCCGAGAGCGATTAACCATGCCAATCACCGGCGACAGATGGAGAACCTTATTAACGGACTTGAAAGCGATGCCTCGCATCTCGTTGATGGACGTGAGGGACGCAAAGCCGTTGAGATTATCCTCGCTATCTATCAGTCCAGCCGTGAAGGGCGGATCGTTGAACTGCCGCTTTAATAGTTTTAGCCAACAACTCGTGCCTTTGAATATTTATAACGGAGTCGAGTTGTTGGTTAAAGTTATCGGTTATCAGTTTTCAGATAAGAGATTTTGATGTAACAATTCACCACTTCCTGGTGTCCCTGAAATTGAGAAAACTAATTGAAAAGTATCTCTGAACTGGAAGCCGAGAGTTGAAGGCTACTCGTAGTCGAAAACTATCTTGATTGCCTCGTCTTTCTTGTTCAGTGCCATTTCAAATCCGAGTTGCGCTTCTGTAAAAGGCAGATGATGCGTAATAATAGGGGATACGTCGAGTCGTCCTTGTGCGATCATATCCATCGCCAGCGGAAAATCGTTCTGTGCATCCGGTCCGACAGAACCGATGAATTTAAGGTTCTTACGGAAGAAATCTGCGAAATGGAAATCGTAAACCTGATCATCCGGTACGCCAAAAGCGAGGAGTGTCCCTTCGCGTTTTAGGAGTTGGAGACACTGATTGATTGTCTCTGTTTGGTGTCCGACGACTTCGACAACCAGGTCCGCCATTCTGCCTTCTGTAATTTCCTCGACAGCAGCAACCGGATCTTCTTTCGCAGCGTTAATCGTATGTGTGGCGTGCATCTTCTTAGAGACTGTGAGTCGGAAATCGACCAGATCAGTCGCGATTACTGTCTTCGCCCCGAGGTTGCTGAGCATGTGCGTAAAGAGCAATCCCATCGGTCCTTGTCCAATAACGACGGTATCGAGATTGAGGAGGTTCGGCAGCTTCCGACACGCCCAAACGACGGTACCGAGTGGTTGAGACATCAGGATGCAGTCTTTGCGCGGGAAATCCGTCAACGGCATCGTGACGCTTTCGTCCGAGAGGAAGTATTCTGAAAGTCCGCCGACGTGGCGTGGTAGTGCGAGCACCTCGTCTCCTATCTTGAATCTCTCTGATTTGCTGTCCGTAACAACGCCGATTGCTTCGTGAATCGAAAGCCCAGCACCAAGCGGGTAGCTTTCTGCTGGATGTTCAAGGACGAACGATGGCATATCGGTTCCGCAGATGGCACTATGGACAGTTTTTATCATCACCGTGCCGTCGGGATGGTCGGCGAGATTCGGTTGTTCTATGTCGATAATTTCGATCTGGCGTGGTGCAACAATTTGCCCAGTTTTCATACTTTTTCGTTGACTCCTTTATAGATTGGCTAACGCTTTCAAAACGTGTTGATGGAGTTTTCCATTAGTTGCGACAATACCGCGATTCTCGTGCATCCGTTTTCCAGTCAAAAAATTAAGGGATATACCGTTGGCATCTGTGACGGTGCCGCCTGCTTCCTCAACGACAATCGCCCCTGCGGCGTGATCCCAGATGCACTCGCGGTAATCAGGGTATGCCGGATTGGGGAGACGGATATAGAGGGCGGCTTCGCCACGTGAGACGATGCCGTATTTCGCTTGGCTATCCATCTGGACAGGCGGTTCTTTAATTCCGAGTGTGTTCGCAATCTTGATGTGGGCATCACTATCGCCGTGTGTGGATTCAAAACTCTCTGCGAAGCGGTGCGTTGTCTCTGATACGTGTATCTGCTCTAAAAATTCACCCGTTTTCGTATAGAGGTGTGTCCCGGCACCGCGGATTGCGACAAACAGGCATCCACGCTCAGGTTTAAACGACAGCGCTTCGCTTTCAACGGCATCCAGTTGATAAGGTAAATTTGGGCATCCCAAAACACCGAGTTGAACAACACCATCGACAATGTGAGCTAAGGCGATGGCGTACTGGTCACGGCGGAGAAAGCCTTTTGTTCCGTCAATTGGATCAAGCGTCCAGAAATTCGGTCCAACTTTACCGCTGCCCCGATCAATCCATTCGCAGACAGTTTCTGCTGAAACAGTATCTTCGCAGAATTGGTTCACATAACCTGGGACGCGTTCCAAAAGCGAGGCGTTCTCTTTAAGTGCTTGCGCGCTCTCTTCAGCGACAATAGGGTTGTTCGGGAAGGCCTCACCAATCGCCTTGCATATCAGTGCTTGCGATCCGAAATCTGCGACAGTTACAGGACTGCGGTCTGTCTTTTGAATCGCATCTGTTGAAACCATTTCGGATTGTACCTGCTCACAGAGTCGCATGGCTTTCATCACAGCGTCAATGGCGGTTTGTATTTTTGTATTCCCTTGCGGTTCGGTTAGATGATTTTGTATTTTTATATTTCCTTGCGGTTCGATTAGGTGATTTTGAGGTTTCAAGTGTTTTCTCCGTATATCCGCATGACAATAGTTATAAGTTATAAGTTATAAGTTAATCTCTTGTGGCAGTTGCTGTTGTTGTACCTGCCACAGCATGACTCTTAACTTATAACTAACAACTATTAACTATTAACTACTTCCGCGGCTGTTAAATTTGTTCATAACTGTCAGAATATCGTCTGTGACGAAGGTTTCGATAGCCTCAAGGGCACGATCAATGGTATGCGTTATTTCAATTTCTTCGTCTTCTGAAAATTCTGTAAGGACGTAATCAACTAAAGCACCGATAGGTTCACCGATGCCGATGCGCAAGCGCGGAAATTCTGTGGTGCCTAAATGATGGATGATAGATTTCATTCCCTTTTGCCCCCCGTCACTACCTTTCCGTCGCATCCGAAGCACACCGATGTCTAAGTGAACATCATCGTAGACGATACAGAGTTCTGTAAGCGGAATCTCAAACCGTCTGGCGAGTGCTGCGACGGCGGCTCCACTATTGTTCATATATGTCATTGGTTTCGCGAGAATGATAGATGTGTCGTGCCATGTTGTCTGTATAACGAGTGCGTTACAAATTGATGTATGCGTAGGACGTGGCTGAGAATCTCGCTTGCAGAGTTCTTCATAAAGTGCGTCAATCACGCGGAAACCGACATTGTGTTTTGTGTGTTCGTAGCGTATCCCTGGATTGCCGAGTCCAATGATAAGTTTTGCTTTTTTGTCCATGCTTATTTTGTTAGGACTTACGCAGCCCCTTTGCAGGCGGGGTTTCAAACCCCGCCTGCAATACGTATGACGTAGATTATCATAAAAAATGCGTAAGTCCTATTTGTTGTACGGTATGTAATACTATGTGATTTACCTGGCCTTATTGCGGAAGTTGTAATGGCTGTGAGAGATTCAGATGCCCTGCGATTGTTTTTATTTCCTCGCCATTGATTAAAATTTGGACCTGTTTAATATGATCAGGGAAGGCATCAAAGACGGTTTTAAGAATTGCTGTGACTGTCAACAATTCTGCTGTTGTGCCGCCAATATGCCCGTCAGTAAGATGGCTTGAGAAGTCCAAGTATGCGGTCTGTTGGTTGTCGATATAGGCTTCATTGAGTTCTGTTCCACGCGGAATTGTGTTTCTGAAGTTAGGCGGTGTTTCTTGAATAAGTGCCGTGACCACTTGATCCAAACGCTTCGTAAGATCATCTGTATGGAGCCGCCGTTCGATTTTGATAGGGACAAGCGTAAGTGTAGTCGCGTCGAGTAGGAATAGATTAACTTCTTGCGGTGGCGGTGGCGTATCTGAGGGGTTAGCAGCAGTAGGGAGTGGCGGTGGTGCGACCGGAATCACCGTCAGTTTTGACCTTTCAATCAAGAGTAGTGTTACACCGAGACCAATGCCAACAACAATGAGCGTTAGACCCCAGATCACCAAAAGTCTTGAGAAACCGGCACTGTTGTTGTGTTTCACTGTTTTTTGTCCTTTTTCACCGTTTTGTGTTTGCGGAGCTGTCGTTATTTTCTGCTTGTCTATCATACTATTCTTCTGGTGCTGTTGGAGCCGTCTGCTGGTTAATAGAGGAGATATAGCGTTGGAGTGCGCGGGTGATCGCTTGTACAACGTTTTCGGTATACTCAGCGTTAGAGAGTTTCTCCAAATCCTCAACGTTAGAGAGATAGCCGAGTTCTAAAACGACGGCTGGCATATAGGCTTCAGATAGTGCGATGAGTGGTAGGTTGATCGTCTTAATCGGGGTTTCTGTTAGAAAATTGAGTTCCGTTTGTAGCGCGTGTGCGAAATCTTGGCTCTGCTTTAAAAAGTTGACTTGGGCAAGAACTTTTAACTGTTGTCCTATGAGTGCTGGTTGGGTGGGACTTGGGAACCGAATTCGACCTTTAGGGTTATTGAGATATATCCTGATGCCTTTTTCATGTGGTGAGAAAGAGGTGTTGCAATGTAAGCTGAGAAAGAGCTGCCCTCGATTTTGCTCGGCGATCTGAATGCGTTCAAAGTGTGTTTTGTTGGTATCTTTCTCACGGGTGAGATGCACCTGTATACCTTGTTGTTTGATCCTCTTTTGAAGTTGTTGGGCAAGTGCGAGGACAATATTCTTCTCAAATATTCCGGTGCTGCTTGTGCATCCATCGTCTGAACCACCGTGTCCTGGATCGATAATGATTGTCCAGTTCTGGAGGTTATCTGTCTCCCCGGGCGTCCAAGTATTCTTGGATCTTATCTGCAGTTTATTCAAGTTAGGGTTATAGATGACTTCAACGTTATTAAGAATTGGCAGAAGTTGCCGAAAAAAATCGACAGGCAGCATTGGTTGTTGCGCGATGGTTATCGGTGGTGTGGCGAGGGTTAGTGTTTGTCCGTCGGGTTCGATGCTAATTGCGGATCTACCCATTTGTAGGCGGATCTGCCTACCTTTTGTTTTGAGGGTGAGTCGTTTTCGCGGGTGGTTGTATTGATGGGTTGCTCTGGGATCGATGACCTGTTTGACGGCATCGACGGGGAGGTAGACCTGATCGTTTTGGTGGTGTGCGGGTATCTCCGCGAGGGTTTGGCCTTCAGCGTCAATAAAGCGAACGGCGCGTTCTTGTGCTGTGCTTTTAAACGTGATAGCCAGTACGAGCATACATAAGAAAAGCGCGCCAATTTTAGCAGGCGCAACGCCTCTGTTGACGCACCTTTCTTGTATTTTCTTTATATCCGCAGTGCTATTCGTCGTCGTCGTCACTGCGTCTACGAGAAATAATCTCAGGTTCTGAAGGCTGTTCAGCGGCTTCTTCACCTTCTTCACCTTCAACACCTTCACCTTCTTCACCTTCTTCAGCCTCTGGTGTTTCCTCTTCAAGGACGACGCGCGGTTGGCTGACCGTCGCTATAATTCGTTGCGGGTCGTCTATGATCTCAAGGTCCTCGTCGAGGCTTAAATCGCTTACATGGATAGCGTCACCGATGTCCAATTCACTCACGTCAATCGAGATATCGGTCGGTATTCGCATAGGTAAGCAGTGAATTGTTATTTGACGGAGCGGGAATTCGAGAACGCCGCCCTCCTGAACACCAACGGGGCTGCCTTCCAGGACGACTGGTACACCTGAGGTTACAGGTTCATCGAGAGAGATTCTAATAAAATCAGCATGGACCAACGTATGTTTTTTGACCGGGTGGCGTTGAATTTCTTTGATGATAACGGTTTCCGTCTTCCCGTTACCGACATCCATATTAATAATAACGTTTTCACCGTATGTTCGTAGGAATTGCCTGAAGGTTCGAGCATTGAGTTGGATCGTCAAGGTATCTTGTGCGCGCCCGTAGAGGACGGCGGGAACGATGCCTTCGCGTCGAAGTGTGCGGGCATGCTGTTTCCCGAAAGTTTCGCGGTGTTGAACCTCTAATTTTGCTTGTTGCATTTTATTTTACTTTTCCTTGCGGTTAAAATTCGTGCGTTTAGGTGCCTGAGTCCGTTTCTTAAATCCTGCTTCGCAGTGAGACTATTTCATTCCGTGCTAACGCTTTTACGGAAAACCTGGGCGTAATATAATGGAGTGCAGGCCGAAAACCTAATGGTTAAACGACTTTTTTCAAAGTTATCGATTCTGTAGCCGCATCAAAAAGGAGACAGGGCGGGTAGGATTCGAACCTACGCATGCAGGTTCCAAAGACCTGTGCCTTACCGCTTGGCTACCGCCCTTTAATCATTGATGTATACGCCGACAGGACTGGTTGCCGTCGTTGTGCAAAAATGGACACTGTTTTTGAAGTGTGATTCGCTTCGGTGTGCTGCTTCGGTATCATGCATCATAGCAAACAGTGTAGCACCACTCCCTGACATCAACGCACCATAACATCCAGCCTGCGTAGATAGCTCAGTTTTTAGTACAGCGATTTCGGGGTATTGGGAAAAAACTGGCATCTCAAGGAGATTGTAAAGGTTTTTCCCGATGCCGAGGACATCACCCTTCTCTATGTAAGTCGTTATAATTATATCCTTTTTTTCTTGCTTTGTCAAGGAAAAGTTCAATTTTTTGAAAACGACGGCTGTCGAGATTTCGATACCGGGATTCAGAAGGAGGAGCGGTAGGTTGGAAAGCGCGGGAAGGGGTGTTAACTGATCACCGATGCCTTGTCCGAATGCGGCACCGCCGTGCAGACAGAATGGGACGTCTGCCCCTAACTGTGCCCCGAAACGCATCAGCGTTTCTCGTGTGAAGCCGAGTTCAAAGAGCGTGTTCACGCCGTGAAGGACAGCGGCGGCGTCCGCGCTCCCGCCTGCCAGCCCAGCAGCGACAGGGATTCGCTTATGAATATCAATCGCAATGCCGCCGATGCCACCTACTGCATCATTGAGGCATTGTGCCGCACGGTGTGCCAAATTGTGAGCATCGGATGGAACCGCTGGGTGTTCGCAGTGGACAGTTATATCCTTTGTGTCTTGCTTACGGATGATGACATCATCGTGCAAACCGATGGAGTGGAAAATCGTTTCGAGGTTGTGATAGCCGTCCTCACGTTTGCCTACGACATCCAGGTAGAGATTTATTTTCGCGTGGGCGCGGATGCGTATGTTTTGCACGATTGTCCCGATCACTGCGCTGCTTGCGGCAGCGGAATAATTTCGATATCCTCCGTTAGGAACCGTTCGATATCAAACTTACTATCTTTAATCTCGACATTCAGTTCGGCTTTGGCAATTTTCACGGTGACGCGCGTCTGCTCAAGCGGACGTTCGATTTCAACCCTATGGGATCGAAGGATACCTCCTACCTGACGATAGTCGGCAAAAGAGGCGCGCTGTTGAAGCGTTCCATTTTCATCGTGGATATGCCACTCTGTTACTCGCGGTTCATCCTCGCGGACAAAAAGGGTAATGGTTTCTACATGACCCTTTTGAATTCCCGGACGGGTGATGGTAAATTTTGCACCAGAGGTTTCAACGGATGTGAATGCGTCGATACGTCCATCAAGGAACGGGTTGGCGAAAATGGCACTTAGGACGTCTGACACGCGTAGATCTACACCGAAGATTTCTCGTAAAACCCCATCGGCTAATGGGCCGAGGAAAGCTTTTTGTTCGTTCAGAAGCAGCAGCATAAACTGATTCTTGTCTTGATTAGCGATTGCGACACCGCGCGGTTCATTAATCGGACCTAACGCTTGGATATGAAGCAATTCTCCGCCGTTTTCCGACTTCTTATACCACAACGATTCTCGGATTTCTTCGCGCTGTTCGTCTTCCTCAATCGTTACCATCATCTGCGTAATCTTCAAGGCACCGGTGAGGTCGTATCTTGCCTGCAATGTATTGAGCATCGCATCCACTTCCGCGCGGGTCGCGGGCGACAATTGAACCGTGGTGGTACTTGGCGCACATCCGGCAATGACTGTAAACAGGAGTAGACACCCGCCGTGTACTATCCGCAGAATTACAGTCTGCAGATTGTTCTTACTGCAGGTTAGGCGTGTCAGATATGGCATCTCAAAGGACTTCCGACATCGATTTCTCGACGATGTTAACGGCTTCTTCAACGTGCGCAGCATTGATGTTAAGCGGCGGTAAGAATCGGAGGACGTAATCGTTGGTGCATATCGTTACAAGCCCGTTCTCAATACATTTCGCAGCGAGTGGCGGTGCCTCAACTTCCATGACTAACCCGCGGAGCAAGCCTTTCCCGCGTACCTCTTTAATCGGGTACTTGTCCTTGAGTTCCATTAGTCCGCCTGCAAGGTAATTCCCCATTTTGACAGCATTCACAGCGAGATCTTCTTCAAGGATGGTTTTGACGGTTGCGGATGCCGCCGCAGTGACTAACGGGTTTCCACCGAATGTCGCTGCGTGGGTGCCGGGGACAAAACTTTCTGCTATGTTTCGTTTTGCTAACATCGCACCGATGGGTACACCGCTACCGAGTGCTTTCGCCATTGTGATGACGTCTGGCACAACGCCGTAACTCTGGTATCCGAAAAATGTGCCTAATCTTCCCATCGCTGTCTGCACTTCGTCAAACATAAGTAGTAGATTATGTTTATCACAGAGTTCACGTAAGCCTTGGAGGTAACCATCACTCGGAATATTAACACCACCTTCAGACTGGATCGGCTCGACTAAAATAGCGCAGGTCTTTTCGGTGATGGCGGCTTCAGTTGCTTTGAGGTCGTCGAATGGCACATATTTGAAACCTTCAAGCATCGGTTCAAAACCGACGTGATATTTTGTCTGTGCAGTGGCAGTGATTGTCGCCATTGTCCGTCCGTGGAACGAGTTATCCATCGTGATGATTTCATAAGCATCCGTTCTGCCGCTGTCTTTAGCATATTTCCGTGCCAGTTTGATGGCGGCTTCGTTTGCCTCGGCACCGCTATTACAGAAGAAGCACTGATCCATGTCGGAGTTGTCGATGAGCAGTTTCGCGAGTTCTGCTTGCGGTTGGATGTAGTAAAGATTGGATGTGTGGAGCAGTTTACCTGCTTGTTCACGGATGGCTTCGACGACTTTCGGGTGACAATGCCCTAAACCGTTGACGGCAAGTCCACCGAGGAAATCGAGGTATTTTTTACCATCGGCATCCCAGAGGTAGGGTCCCTCACCTTTAACAAATGCGAGACTTCTGTCACCGTAAGTATTAATGATATATTCTGTCGCCATCGCTTTAATTTCAGCGGTTGTCATTTTTTTAACTATAGCCTCCTGTTCTGCTCTCCATTTCATTACGAGCAGATTTCTGGTTAATTCGTGATTCTTCTGGGGTTTTGTGCGTTTCTGAACTTAGGACTTTATGCTGAAGACCAAACGCCTCTAACCCTCTCTTATCAGGGGAACTTGGAGTTCACTATAAAATTACCAATTGGTATAGGCACCGTCATCGCGTTGATAGCCGTGAGGGGGTCCGTATTCTTGGTTTGAGACATCGGCAAGTGCGTCCTCGTTGAATTCGATGCCGAGTCCTGGACCTTCGGGCGGTAGGAGATACCCTGCTTCAAACGGCATCTGCACCGGGAAAACATCCGTCAGTGAGGACATTGGTGCACGCGGAAGTTCTTGCACACCGAGGAGTGCCGATGATAAAGAGAGATGCAGACATGCCGCAGCGGATACAGGTCCTAACGGGTTGTGCGGTGCTAAGTAGATGTAATGGGTTTCGCACCATCCTGCGATTTTACGTGCTTCGGTTAAACCACCAGCGATACAGAGATCGACGCGGCAGTAGTCCATGAGATCTTCTTCAATGACCTCACGGAATGTCCATTTGCTATCAAATTGTTCACCGACAGCGATTGGCACCGAGGTCTGCTGCCGAAGCCGTCTGAGACTGGCGGGGTTTTCTGCCCGAAGCGGATCCTCAATGAAAAATGGATTGTACTGTGCGACCTTGTTGCAGAAATCGAGACTGTCCGCTGGATCGAGGCGGGTATGCACGTCAATCAGTATTTCGAGATCGTCGCCGAATTCGTGGCGGACAGCTTCTACCTGCTTAAGGCAGTTTTGGACTGCGCGCCTGGGTTCAAATGTCCCGGTGCCGGAGTTGTCAACCACGCTCCACCGGACGAACTTCCAACCGGCTTCATAAGTTTGGCGGCAGCTTTCAACGATCGCATCAATCGTGCCACCGCCGTTATGCGGGTAGCAGACGACCTTGTCCCTTGTGCGTCCACCTAAGAGCTCGTAGACGGGAACATTCAGGGCTTTTCCTTTGATGTCCCAGAGTGCGATATCTACGGCACTCACTGCAGCGGATTGGACGACCCCGCCGGGGAAGAAACCTCCACGGAACATCACTTGCCACAGATGCTCAATCCGAAACGGATCTGCACCGATAAGGAACGGCTCAAATGAGCGAACGACTTCGGCTAAGGCGAGTGCACGGCGACGGAGCCCGCCCTCTCCGACACCGTAGATCCCAGCATCGGTTTCGACTTTCACAAAAAAATAGCCGTCCGCTGAAGCAAAAGATTTAACTTTGGTAATCTTCATAATTTTAAATAATTGGGTTTTGCTCCCTTTTGGCGAAGCTTGCAAGCCAAAACTTGCTGTTAAAAGTTCCGTTTTGACCATCAACTCGTGCCTTTGTAAAATGTGGAAGACGAGTTGATGATCAAAAAAACGGGTTTTTGCCCAGTTTCAACAACATTGGTTGTGGTTAAGTTGTTTAAGAGCCCAGGCAATTGTAGTTAGACTGAACGAAGTGGAATTCAACGCGTTCTTACACGGCATCCAATGTTGGCGTGTTGTCCTGGCAGTAGACCGGACGGAAGAGCGTCTGACGTTTAAACGGCATCTCTTCAAGGTGCTTCGGATGCGGTTCCCACTTATGCCACTTGTTTCCGACGGTATTGTAGCAATTGAAGATTGCGACCCGATCGACTTCTTCATCTGTCCATTTCGCACCGGTATGTGTGATTGCTTCTGTGAAAACCAGCATAGAGCCAGCAGGACAGGTGTAATCCTCCCACAGTGGCGAATTACGGTCCGCTGTTGACTTCGGCGCAGGAAATGCCCCTTTATGGCTACCGGTAAGGAACATCGTTCCACCACCGCCTGCCTTGACCGGATTGAGTTCCCAGACGACGCGTGTCAAACCGCTATGTGCACTGTCGTGGTGTAGGTGATATGTGTGTGAGTTGCCGGGAAAGTTGAGCATCCCGCGCCCACCGTGCGGTTGGAAGTTGTTGTGTCCGTTTGCGCGAATGGTTAAGAATGTGCCTTCAAACCGGAAGCCGTAGCAGTTTTCGTTTGCATAACCCGAAGTCAAAAATTCATCCATGAATCCGAGCACAACTGGATGGTCGGTTAGCCCCTCAAGCGGACCACCGATCGGAGAACGGTGGTGTTCGGGAAGTGATTCGGGATCCTGCCTGAGTTGATAGCAGTACTCGCGCATCTCCTTAACCTCTGTTTCGCTGAGTACGCCTGGGAATAGGAGCCATCCACGGGTATCAAAGAGAAAACGTTGCTCTTCCGTGAGTGGGATCGGTGGTAGATTGTCAGCATTTGTCGTAGGGTTCGGCATGGTTTTTTCCTTAGAAGTTGTCAGTATTATGAGTTGTCAGTTATCAGAGCGATTTTTTCTGCGAAAAAATCTGTCATGCCTCGCAGTGAGAGCAGTTAAGAGTCGATTTGTGGCAGTTATCAGAAAAGCAACTGCTACAAGAGCGTGACTAATAACTAATAACTGATAACTGACAACTACTTATACAAACGCTCGTCCTCAAGTGAAAGCCATGTGCCGTAGTCGCGTGGCATCTCTTTAATTTCACCTAAACCGGCTTCGGCACGCCACTGTAATAGCGGATGTTCTCGGTTTTTCTGGGGCAATTCGACACGTCTGCCGTAAACAGCGGACTCGAAGATTGCCATCAAGATTTCAATAACGTGGCGCCCCTCTTCGCCGTTAGACTCGTGTTCTCTGTCCTCGTCGAGTGCGTTCACATATTCATCGACGAAGCAGTAATCGTCAGCATCTGCGCCTTTATTTGGATCAAAATGCTCTGGATAGATAGAGGGGAGTGTTTCCCACTGGTCGTGTGTGCCATCCGGGACAAAATGCGGTGTCGGCAGCCACCATGAACCTTTCAATTCCGACCAGATGAGTCTACCTTCGGTGCCGTAGAGTTCCATCATGTAAGCATCGGTATCTACCTTTGGAAATCGGTGCTGGATGAGCGTGCCGGTGACATTTCCGTCGAATTGGAGGGTCGCTGTGGTGTATTCACCTGCGACTGTCCCCATGCCGGCTGGTGAAGGGAGCACATCATCGTGTGTGAGGGCGCGTCCACCTGTCGTCGCTTGTGTCACGACGCTACGGCAGTGTCCACCGAAACGGAGCATGTTGTTGATGACATGCGTTCCGATGTTCATCAGCCCGTAGCCGGCATAATACCCTTTTCCGCTGGCGTAGATGTAACGCAGGTCGCCGATTTTTCCTTCGGCTAAGGCTTTGGCAACTGCCTGCATCGAGGGACTTGTGCGTCGTTGGTGATGTACAGCGACACGAGCGTTTTTCGTTTTCGCTTTCGCTAACACTTCATCCGCTTGAACAAGATCGATACAGAGCGGTTTCTCTACCTCGATATTCACGCCGTGTTCAAGGACACGCATGCAGAGCGGATAGTGCGCCTCTGTCGCTGTAGGGATCGCGACGATGTCGGGTGTTATCTGCTGGATCATCTCGTCTAAATCGTTGAAATGTGCTGAGACGTTCACGATCTTGCCGAGGGCATCGAGTCGCTCTTCGACGAGGTCGCAGAGTGCTACAATTTCGGTGCGTGGGTGTGCGTGATAGGCTTTTGCTGCCGAGGTGCCGCGGCTCCGGCACCCTAATATGGCAACGCGATAAGTTTTCATATTTTTAACAATTGGGTTTCCGATCGGCTTTTTCCGTTGTCAAAAGCCGGCGAACGATGAACCTCAACTGTCCTCGTAACAATTAAAGTTTCCTTAAAATCTCGTACTCTCGTACTTAGATCTGATGGTGATGTGATAATCTTAATCTATTACGAATCTGCTGTCAAGTTTATTATTCTGCTAATGTGATTACGCCGCAGCCGATGCGTGCGCCAGCATTGCCTGAGGGTTGCGAGATGAAATCATCTGCTCCAGCATGGACGATGATGCCTTTGCCGACAACATCTACATCAGATCCGGTGCCTATTTCCCACAGGTCGGTCGTCAATTCGATACTACCCGTGCCGTCTTCGCCAACGGTGATATTGCCGATGTCTCCCAGATGGAATTCACCTTCACCCCATTTTCCGTGTGCGACACCCGTTGGATTCCAGTGGCCGCCTGCGGATTTACCGTCAGGTGCGCTGCAATCGCCGTTTTCGTGGATATGAACGGCGTGGATGCCCGGAGATGCGTTTTGGATCTCAACAGTGAACGTGATGTGGTCGCCGTTTTGTGTGAAAATCGCCATGCCTGTCACGCTACTGTCGCTCGCTGGACCGATTGTGGCGATCGCTTGTTTTGCTGATGGTGTTGACGGAATACCTATCTCATTCTGTATTCTTTCGCAACTTGTCAGAGCAAGAGAAATACTGATCAATAATAGAAGAGAGGCTCTTATGCCGAATATAGGTAAGTTCTTTTTCATTGTTGGGTTCTCCTTTATTAGATATTGGTGAGTTAGTCCTATTGACTATTATATTTGAAAATTCAAGAGTTTCGCAAGTTATTTCTGTAAAACGTTAGTCCTGTGTTTTGAGTTTCCCCCACGTTGTTGTCAGGAGGAACGGCTGAGGCGAGACCGGCAAAGCAAACGCTGGATCGAACCAATCAGCGCGGAAGTTATCACCTCGGCGTGTGAGTTGTTCTGGGTCACCGCCGTCTAAGTTGGCTTTGAAGATCTGTCTGGAGCCACGACCCTCATGATTGTAAGTGGTGTAAATGAGTTCATTCCCGCGCGGTGACCAAGTAGGGTTAGATACGCCAGTGTCTTCTCCAGACTCAATAATTCTCCTGAGTCCGCTACCATTTCGGTTCACAACATGGATATCTATGGTATGCACTCTCCTATTACGATCGAAAAAACCGTTTTCTTGCCTACCGTTCCAAGTAAAGGCTATCTGAGCACTATCGGGTGCCCAGGCAGGGCGATACATCAACAGACTCCCTGGAAGAAGTTCCTCTTTTACATGTGTTTGTAAGTTGATGATCTCGATTCTGACGTCCGGAAATTGGAGATTGCCGTTGTCAGCCCAAACAAACTTGCTTGCCATAAAGGCTATCTCAGAACCGTTGGGAGACCACGCGGGCCATAAACCATCGGTGAGTTTTTTCTCATCTTTTCCGTCAATTGAGGCGGTGTAGATAGAGAATGTATGAAATCGGTGATAAGCGAGTGCTTTTCCATCAGGCGACCACGTTGGGAATTCTCTCCCTATTAATTTTTTGAAGACCTGACGCACATTCGTTCCATCTGCATCCATAAGATAGAGATCCATTATTCCGCCTCGATCCGATTGGAAAAGAATCTGTTTACCTGTTGGCGACCAGACCGGCGCGATATCTTGGGCGCGGTGCTGGGTTAAGTTTATCTGGTCAGATCCATCCGGATTCATGATATAAATCTCAAAATTGCCATCACGCCCTGATCTAAATACGATTTTAGCAGTTTCCGGGGCTTTTGCGAGAACAGCGGAGAGGGGCGCGAAGATAAGAAATATGCCAAGCACATAACATAAAAGTTTCATAATGCTTTCCTCCAAGGCTGGAAACGCGTCTACGGTGCGTCTTCCTCAATGCGGATGTGTTGGTTGGGTTTGACGTTCTTGCGGGTGCTGGTGGTGCCGCTGGGCCATAGGACTTCGATTGTCTGAATAATAGGATCACTGTTTATGCCGAAGGTCGCAGTAAGTTCACTCTGTGAGCAGTAACTGGAACCACTCTTGACCGTCCGTGTCTGTGTTCCCGATGCGGAGGTAATACGGATCTGTGCGCCGATGCCGTCTCGGTTGCTTTTTTGCCCCGCAAGTTGTATCTTAATCCACGCGTTCCGGTTGCCACCGTCGTTTCGGAAGAGATGCGCGGGTCCATTAGAGGTCGTAACGAGCAGATCCCAATCGCCGTCGTTGTCGATGTCGCCGTAGGCTGCGCCTCTACCGACCATCGGTTTCATTAAGTCTGCCCCGACTTTGTTGAGCGCATCAGTGAATTTGCCGTGAGAATCGTTATGAAATAGATGCGGTGGTTGCGCATAAGTGACTTGACTCTGGATGGCGTTGATGTCGTTTTCGACGTGTCCGTTGGCGGTGAAAATATCGAGGTTTCCGTCGAGGTCGAAGTCAAAAAAGAAGCATGCGAAGGTGAGCGTCAATAGCGTTGCATTCCCGATATGTGCTGCAGGTGCATCGTCGATGAAGAAGTCGCCTTCGTTGTGATAGAGGTTGAGCATCTCGTTAGAGAAGTTCCCGATGATGAGACTCTCCCTCCCGCTCCGATCGTAGTCAGCGGCATCAATACCCATTGCCCCGGTTGCTACGCCGCTTTCGTTATAGGCAATTCCGGTAAGCATCCCGCTTTCAATGAAAGTGCTGTCGCCGTTGTTCTGATAGAGTTTATTGGGTTGTGTGTCGTTTGCCTCAAAGATGTCAGGCAAACCGTCAGCGTTGTAATCGAAAATGCAGACACCCAGTGATTTACTGTTGTTGTCCTCAATTCGGGCAATGCGGGAGACATCTGCGAATGTGCCGTTCCCTCGGTTTCTGAAGAGTTTGCTCGCCTGTCCTTGATAGGATTCAGGGGTACAGTAGGATTTATTTTTACCGTCGAGGGTACAGAACAGATCGTTTTCGATGCTCCATTCGACGTAGTTCGCGACATAGAGATCGAGGTGTCCGTCATTGTTGTAATCGAACCATGCACAGCTGGTACCGAATCCGGGGTTGTGAATCCCAGATGTTTCTGTGATGTCGATAAAGGTGCCGTCTCCTCGGTTTTGAAAGAGTCGATCGGTTTCAAGGCAGCTGATGTAGATGTCTGAATCACCGTCATTGTCGTAATCAGCGACAGCGGTACCCATACCGTAGAGCGGAACGGCGAGTCCAGCAGTTTCGGTGACATCGGTGAAGGTGCCGTCCTGGTTGTTGCGGTAGAGCGCCATCGTTTGCCGTTTCCCGGTTGGTTTGCCTTCCCAATCTTTTCCGTTGACGAGGAGGATGTCTTGCCATCCGTCGTTGTCGTAATCGATAAAGGCGCAACCTGACCCCATTGTTTCGGGAAGATATTTCTGTCCGAAGGCACCGGTATTATGAACGAAGTCGATGCCCGCTGCGTGCGTGATGTCAGTGAATTCCACACCGAGGGGCGGTAGGTTTTGGGCACCAGCATTTAGCGCGGAGAAGATCAGAAAAATTATCAAATGTGCTAAAGTTGCTACGGATTTTAGCATACCTACAAACTTTTTAGCGAAGTATAGTTCGTGTTTTACTGTTAGATAGAAATCCACCGACCCTCCTCCCATGAGGTTTGAATGGCAGTTTGCACATCAGCGACTGCGGCGGCTTCTCGGAAACTTGGGTTGCCTTGTTTGCCTGTATGGATGGCTTGCAAAAACTGGTGTGCCTCGATTGTCTTCAGGTCGTCGTAGCCTAATCCGACACCGGGACCCGGGTTGAAATCGCTGTGGAACGGATGGCTTGGACCGCTCAATATGCGCGTATATCCGTCGGGGAAACCGTCTTCAGCAGGTAGGTAGACCTCAAGTTCGTTCATCTGTTCAAAGTTCCAGCGCAGTGCTCCATCTGTACCGTTCACTTCAAACGCCATCTCACATTTAGGACCGTTAATAATTCGGCATGCTTCGAGTGTACCTCTGACCCCGTTTTCAAACCGAACGAGTGCTCCCACATAGTCTTCGTTCGTAACGGCTTCCATTTCGCCATCTCCACCGAGCGTGAAGTGCGTGCCGGTGCCTGCTGTCGCTACCGGACGTTCGGGGATGAACGTCTCTTGTTGCGAAACGATGTTATCAATGCCACCGACGATAAAGTGTGCCATGTCGATGACGTGGGAGAGTAGGTCGCCGAGTGTCCCCAATCCAGCGATTTCTTTCTCAAACCGCCACGAGAGCACGGCTTGCGGGTGGCTCGCGTAGCCGGCGAAAAATCTGCCACGGTAGTGGGTGAGTCTGCCCAGTTTTCCATCTGAAATGAGTTGATGTGCGTATTGGACGACGGGTGCCCATCTGTAGTTATAGCCGACACACGTCAGGACACCTGCACGTTGTGCGGCGGCGTGGATGGCTTTTGTTTCTGCAGGATTCCGTCCGACCGGTTTTTCGCAGAAGATGTGTTTCCCCGCTGCTGCCGCTGCCTCGACGATTTCAAGGTGCATGCTATTTGGGGCGGCGATATTGATTACTTGGACCTCTTCGTCTGCTATCACATCTCGAAAATCGGTTGTTGAGTGTTCAAACCCGAAGCGGATTTTTGCTTCTGTTGTGCGTTCAGCAACGTCATCAGCACAGATGATAAGTTCCGGTTGGAGCGGGCTGTCGTGAAACCGGTCGTTGATTTGGCGATATGCGCGGGCGTGCGTCATACCCATCCATCCCATGCCAATAATACCGATGCCTATTGTGTTTTTTTTCATTCTTTTACTATATGGTTCGTTAGGTTCAACCCAACCTAAAGTACTACTGCGGTCTGAGTGTGGATCCTTTTTTCAGATGTCCCCATGTGGTCGTGAGTTTGGTTTGGGGTTCAACCGGACGTGGTTTTCCGGGACCTCCGTCGCGGATATTTTCGCCTGTGATTTCGACATCATCAAAGTGTGCGCGTCCATCTGCGACAACGAGACCGGCTTGCCCACCTTTTAAGATATCTTCGTCAACAGCGGTAAATACCTCATCGTCAATTTTAAATTCGAGCGTGCCATCCTCGTAGATAGTGGCGGTCAGTTCGTACCACGTATCAATTTCCGCATCAAATAGGTAGGTAATGATGCTCCAATCGTCGTGGACTGCTCTTACCATCCGGACGGTCCCAAAGATATAATCGATAAAAAAGAGATAACGGCTGTCCTCTTCACCTCTATCGTGAAGTGTTAGCCCGATAGTTGGGGGTTCTTCCTTATCCGCCACTAATTTTGCGCGACAGGAGACGGAGTAGTGTTTCCATGTGAGTTCACCTGTCAACCAGAGGCTCATAAAGCCGGGTAAGAAGATTTCGCCGACAGCTTCACCATCGCTGACCCACCATTTTTCGACCTTTCGATCGATATTAAAGATTTTCCATTCGCGGATGTCTTTGTCTTCAAAATCGTCGCGCCATGTACCTGCGAAACTGGGTTGCCAGGTCCAGATTGAAAGGCAGACAAGTGTGATAACTGCGATGATTGGTATTAATTTTTTCATCTTTTTTCTCCTTCGGTTATGATACATTGTCCATCTGGGTCTGCGTAAGGGCAAGAACGGCAATGATCAAGATTTTTATTATAGTGCCCCTGCTGCAGATCCGATATTTTTTTCTTCCACTTTTCTTTTGCTTTTTGCAGTTCTGCTACGTTGAAACGCTTCTGTATATATCGATCTTGTTCGTCAAAAAAGAGGTTCATTGTTACTGTCGGTTGTTGTGGGTAGCGTCGATGCAAAAGCAGACTGTAGAGTTCCATTTCGGGGTAATCCGTTTCTGAATCCGGGTTACTGTCGGTTTCACATTTGATTCCGTGCCAGTGTCCTGCTTCATCTTTAAAGAGGCTATCAAATCGTCCATCAATAATATGCCCTTCAATGTCTGCGTGGAGCTGCTGGTTGGTGCGGGTTTCGGATGCAGCGCGCGCGATTTCTCCGAGTTCGGAGTTCATGAAATTATTCTTGGATGTGTGAAGTTCGGTCTCGGTTTCATCGGCATCTGCATCTTCTTGCCCGTTTGTCGGAATTCGTAGCACATTCTCCAGTTGATAGCGCAATGGGCAGCGGGCATAGTTCGCAAGTTCAGGGACGGAGAAGGCTGCTGGGGTCTCAGTTGACTTCAGTACCTGTAGTTCTTCCTCAGGGAATTTGACAGGTTTCGTTTCATCGGAAGTCTCATCCACTGAGGCAAGGTCTGTGAGTGCTCGAACAATTGGAATTTGGAGTTGGAAGTCTTGACAGCTCGTACCGTTATCTGAAGATACTTCTAACGCAGCGGGTAAACTCAGCGGATTGACTTCCTCATCAACACCGAGGTGTTCGTAGATCCATTCGAGTATCTGTTGTGGGTTGCCTTTGTCTGGGAGGGTTCCCGATAAGATAAGCCTATCTTGGGCGCGTGTTACACCGACGTAAAACAACCGTTTTTTTTCGGCGATCTCCTTCTCGCTTGATCGATTCCTCATGTGGGCAATGATTTCGGGTTCAGTCTTCGTGTACCCCTCATCTGGTTTAAGGGGACTAAAGCCGATACCGAGGTTTTCGTCAATAAACGGTTCTCGGTCTGTTTGCCCGCCTCGGTCGAGCCTTGGGAGCATGACGACTGGGAATTCTTTCCCTTTGGCGGCGTGGATTGTCATAATTTGCACAGCACCACTTCCTGCTTCAATAGGTGCCTGTCCCTCTTGAGGTTCTTCCGTAATTAAGATGTCAAGAAATTCGATGAAGTCAGGGAGGATTTGCGTGTTCTCATCTCCGTCGAAATTTCTTGCGACTTCCAAGAGTTTTTGATAGTTTGCTGAACGTTGTTGTCCGTATATCCCGGTTTTTAGTGTTCCGATCAATCCCGTTTCGTTAACGATGGTCGCGATAAGTTGGTTTACAGGCATGCGGTGTGCAAACGAGTTGTGTTTCTTTAGTGTGTGTATTGCGCGCTTGAGGTGTTCAGAATGCGTCTGATAATTCTGGGTTTTTTCCCAAAAATTTGTCGCCTTTTGTAACGAAATTTCGTAGAGTTCAGCGTCGGAGATACCGAAAGCGGGACTGCGGAGGATTGCCGCGAGAGATGCGTCGTTTTCTGAGGGTGCGTTAAGGAAGTTAAGATAATTCCAGATATCGTAGATTTCTTGTCGTTGATAGAAGCCGACCCCGCTTGTTGTAAGGTAAGGGATGCCTGTTTCAAGTAGGGCGTGCTCAATATCAGGCAGATGCCTTCTGCTCCGAATGAGGATAGCAATGTCACCGTACTGGATTGGACGTTTCGTCTCCACGCCATTCTCATCGCGCACCCACACCGTTTCTTCGCTGGCTTTCATATTTTTAATGTGGCGTGCCATGATTTCGTATTCGTTTACTGCTTCATCACCTTGTTTTCCAAGGAAAATCTCAACACCACCATTTGCATTAACAGGTCGTGCTTTGGTAAGGGAGCCATAGGGTACCTCAAACTCGTTTTCACTCCCGTCACCCATCAAGCGATCGAAAAAGTAGTTGGCGAATCCGAGTGGATCGCGTAAGGAGCGAAAATTTTCTTTGAGGGAGACCTTGAATCCGCCGTTTTTAATGATTTTTTGTCGGGTTTTATCAAATACACGGACATCTGCCCCGCGGAATCCATAGATGCCCTGTTTTGGATCACCGACGATAAATAGATTTGCGGATTTGAGTTCGTTTGTGAGTAGCATTACTAACTCGGACTGTAATTCGTTTGTATCCTGATATTCGTCTATCATGTAGTACTGGTACCGTTCAACCAATTGCTTTCGGATTTCATCGTTGCTGCGGAGCAGATCGCGAGTTTTTAGCTGCAGATCGCTGAAGTCGAGTGTGCTTTGCGACAGTTTGGCTGTTTGATAATTATTGAGGATTTGTTTGTAGAGTATGAGTAGGTCTCGAGTGGTGCTAATCAGAAAATCATCATCGGTTTCAACATCGGTTTTTGGGTCATCGTTTTTTTCTTTTTTAGGAGTTGAAATGTTTTTAATTTTTTTCGCCCTTGATACTAAAAAATTGAGTTCATCGGCAATACCTGTTCTGTCAATGCTTGTCGGCAGAAAGCCTGTTTTCGCGATACTCCCATCTTTGATTGTAATTAAATCTCCAATTTCTTTCAGCAAGTTTGGTACTTCAGACGAACCCGAGTTCTGCTTATGCAGTGCTTCTAATTGCGGCATTAAATGCTTGACATCCTCTGCCTTCTTACCTTTTGCGACATCTAAAACGGTGTTTAGGCATCGGATGAATTCTGGGATGTTTATTGAAAACATCAATTGCTTCAAAGCCTTTTGTTGTAGGGCATCACATATCTCTGCCGCACTTCGGTCATCGTAGATTTTCTGCATGAGGAGTGCTACTAAATCGCGTTGATCTATCAGCATGGAGAAGAAATCCACCAACTTTTGCTGTCCGCCATAACGTTGTAAGAGGCGTGTGAGTTCTACCCGATTTGGATGCTCAGTATTTGTTGCGATATTCTTAAGGGTTTCGCGGATGGTTTTCTGCAGTAGGAGTTTTTGGTCAATGCCTCGTATGATGCTGAAGTTAGCAGGCACGTCTGCTTGAAAAGGAAATTCTCTCAGGATACTTGAGCAAAAACTATGAATAGTTGAGATATGTGCTGAGTTCATCTGCTCAAGGAAGTTTTCACGTGTTTCTGTATCCGTTTCTTCGCTGAGCCTTTTGATGACGCGGTCCTTCATCTCAGCAGCGGCTTTATCTGTGAAAGTAATAGCGACAATTTCCGATGGTTTGGTGTTCCCTTCACGCAAGATTTTGAGGTAACGTTGGACCAACACGGTGGTTTTTCCAGATCCGGCACCGGCGGTTACGCAGACATGTGTATTTATATTGAGGGCATCTTGTTGACTTGGTGTTAATCTCATTTTTCGTTGGTTTCTTATGGTGATTTTGTTTACGGCACGTCGGCGCGTGCCTACTGCTTTTAATCTGGGAGTGGGATGATGGTCTCTGGTGCTATTGCGACTTGCACGGTGTCTCCGGGTTTTTTTGTCTCAGTACTGGGATTGTAGTGGACGGCTTTGAGCGGAACGTCTGAGGCTACGAGTTGGTATTCTTCTACCCTGCCTAAGTAGTTGACTGCGGTGACCGTCGCTGTTATCTGATTTTCGGCGTGGTTGCTGTCGTTCTGCTTGCTCTCGACGATGAGTGCTTCGGGGCGGATTGAGCACTGCACGGGTGTTCCCTCGCTTAAGTCGTGATAAACGGTTTCGGAGTGGAGTATTCCGACCGGAGTTTCGATTGTCGCCCTGCCGTTTGATATGTGTTGGACTTTACCGGAAACAAAATTGGTTTCCCCAACGAAACTTGCGACAAAAGCGTTCTTTGGGTACTGATAGACTTCGCGCGGCGTGCCGACCTGGATGACAACACCGTCCTGCATGATCGCCATCCGATCCGCCATAGAGAGCGCATCTACTTGGTCATGCGTGACGTAGAACATTGTGATGTTTGTTCGGTCGTGGATCTGTTTGATTTCGTCGCGCATCTGTTGTCGAAGCGCGGCATCGAGGTTGCTAATCGGTTCGTCAAGGAGTAGGACGCTCGGTTCAATGACAAGGGCGCGTGCGAGTGCGATGCGCTGTTGTTGTCCACCGGAGAGTGTATTGACGGCGCGATCGCGATAGTCTACCATCTGCACCATCTCAAGGGCACTCGTGATCTTTTCAGAGCGTTCCGATTTGTCGAGTTTGCGGAGCGTGAGTCCGTATTCAATATTTTCGGCGACGGACATGTGGGGCCACAACGCGTAATTTTGGAATACCATCCCGGTATTGCGTTGGTGCGGCGGCACGTTGTTCACGACGGTATCGTCAAATCGTAATTCGCCTGCATCGGGTTTGTAGAATCCGGCGACGATACGGAGAAAGGTCGATTTGCCGCATCCGGACGGACCGAGGAGGAAAAAGAATTCGCCTTTCTCGATATTTAGGCTTACGTCGTTAACTGCAAGCGTCGTATCGAATGCTTTTGTGACATGTGTTAATTGAACTGCAACTGCCATATTTTTAAATATTGGGCTTCTGCCCCGTTTTTTCCGTTGTCAAAAACGGGTTTCTTATGTGTTTCAACAATATTAGAGTTAATTGCATTAGGACTTACGTATTTTTCCATGATAATGGATGTATGACGCCCTGCAGGCGGGGTTTCAAACCCCGCCTGCAGTGGAGGTTGTGTGAGTCCTATTGCATGTTTTCTTATTTTCGCGCTTTCGTCTACGGTATGTCTTGAACGCATCGGAATCCGATGGTACTGCCAGATGAGAGGTGGTACCAGCGATCAGCGACGCGGAGATCTTCAGGGCTTCCGCCCCAACCACCACCCCGTAGGATCCGAAAGTTTTCGTTATCTGGCGCGCTTTCTCTACCGAAGCGCGGATTGTTTTCTGGACTTATGCTATACTATAGTTTGGACAATTTTAACTTTTTTACAGACAAATAGCAGAAAAGAGGGTATCCTTTCATAATAAACCTGACATTTATTGAAAGGACATATCTAATGACCCCTCTTTCCCGCTTAGAAGACATGTTATCAGAA
>JAJEDN010000032.1 GCA_022821495.1 Candidatus Poribacteria bacterium | reverse complement strand
AATCCGATAGAATATCTCCTAAGCAGAAAAGGAGGTTCATTTTTTAGCATCCTTTCACAACAGTAGTGTGTTTATGAAAGGATACCTGCTTTTCTGCTTTTTCGCATTATAATTCTAAATATTGTCCAAACTATAGTTATATTAGAGAGTGGTCTAAATTTCCGGTGGCAGTACATAGAAAGGAGAACGCTATTATGGAAATTCCACCAACACCTCAAGAGATAGCGAAAAACGCTTTCTGTTCTACAGCAGCTTTAGAAGTGGAACTTGCTAATGGGGGACGACACACAGTGGGCAGCGGGTTCTTCATAAGCAATGACCTGATTGCTACTAATCTTCATGTCGTCCACGGAATCCTTGGCAACTGCTATGCAAAACTGGTTAGTCAAACGAATGAATACCTTGTTGAAGGATACACACAAATTGACGTAGAACATGATCTGATCATTCTAAAAGTTTCTGGAGTTAATGCCCCGAAACTTCGGTTGAGCAATAGTAATTTTATTCGAGTTGGAGATACGATTTACGCTGTAGGTAATCCACGAAGCTTAAATGGAACTTTCTCAAATGGCATCATAAGTGGTATCCGATGGGATACTGCTGGTCAAGTGCTGCAGATGACTGCCCCGACTTCTCAAGGTAGCAGTGGCGGTCCTGTACTAAACACCAGAGGTGAAGTCATAGCGGTTTCCTTCGCAAGCGTTCGTGATGGGCAGAATCTCAATTTCGCTATTCCTTCAAATGATCTTTCTCTACTCCTTTCTAAACCAGCAAACCTTAAACCCTTGTTCCTAACAAAATTTGAAGGGGTGACATGGGTTACTAACCCACAGCGGTTCTGGACCGGAACTGCTACCTATACATTTTATCTAAAAAATAAACATCGCTGGAGTATAAAAGATATTCACTGTCTTGTCCTCTTCTATGACGAAGTTCAGCGATATACTGGTTTTGATGTTGTGAAAGTTGCGGGACCCATATCTGCTGGCGCAACAAAAGATGTTACCCGTTATAGTATTTTTGATATCCCTCATCTTCAAAATCTGAATTTTAACAATTGGAATTTCTCTGATAGAATCGCCTTTTTAATTTCTAGCGTCATTAACGACGGTAAAGCCCCCAGTGATTATAATATTGTTGATCCGGCTGCCAATCGACCTGAGGGCCGTTACGAGGTCAGGATCATTGATTATGAAGTTCTCACGGGATCCTGAGATAATATTACGGAATTAGTCGTTTTGGACTTGAGAAATTTAAAACTTAACAACTTTTCACAAAAAATTTTATAATATTCCTAAGTTCGTTGGATAGGATTGTCACCGCAACGCATCTCCGCGTTGCGTCCTATCCACACCCGTGACAAGGTGCAGAACGAACTCACGAACGATACCCGTTTAACGTATCAAATCCACATAATGCTTTGAGGTAATACCATGAAGAAAGATATACGTAAGAGACTTTTCTGGTTGCTTTTTTCCTATCAGGGACGAATCAACAGAAAAGTTTTCTGGCTATACTTACTAACAGTCTGTTTTAGCTTCTTTATTCTTAGTAGTCTTTGGTTAGTTACTAATTATTTGCCTGTACCATTAGGAATACCTATACGGTTTTTGCTTTGCATCATTCTTGGGGAATTGATATATACTCAACTACCAATTACTGTGAAAAGACTTCATGATATGAATCATTCAGGTTGGTGGTACCTTGTTTTTATGATTCCATTCATAGGTCTTATTATTGCTTTGATGTCTTGTGGGCTTATATCAGGAACACAAGGCACAAATAGATATGGTGAATCACCTATCTGATCTAACTGCGGAGGCTTTTGACTCAATTTATAAGGTGAAATCATGAATGAACAGGAACGTTTAAACCAAGCAAATCTCCTACTTGTAAAACTTGGTGAACTTAATAACTTACTACTCGCTTGGAATATTTCAGTCCAGCAAGAATCTATTTAACCTATACCAAAGAACGTAATTCCGCTTTTTGAAGAATTAATTCATCTGGCACGCCATTTAGAAGAACAAGATAAGTAATTGCGAAATCTGGATTAATTTTTTGTCCACGTTCAAATTCAGATTTTAGCGGTTCTGCTAATTTTTTGAAGGGATCTTCATTAGTTTGATCAACTATTGTTTCAGACATTTTGATGCTCCCACAACTCTGAAAGGAATTTATAGAAGATGTTTCCTCTCGGTAGTTGTATTTATAGCACGCCTCTGCGAGATACAGCGGCGTGTATCCTGTTGAATAGTGATGATGCGATCCATACCAAGGACGCTTCACAAATGACCAGAAGCCTTCGATTGTGTTGGTATGCACCTCACCCTCTTCCCATTGCTCGGAACGGTTGATGACCTCGCGCTTCATCTCTTTACCAATGGCGTTATAGCCCTTGTAGTCATCGTTAATCAGTTCTGAAATATAGACGGTGCGTGGATTCTATGCCCCTTTTCCAACTTTTTGCAAGTCCAAAACGACTAATTCCGTAATATAAACTACACAATGTGCTGCTACACCAATAACCAATAACTGGTTTCTCTGTTTCTATGCTTCGTTTTCCACACAAAAAAATCCTTGACATTTCGCTCAAAACTGCATACAATAAAACCCCAAGTAAGATATACCTTATGTGGAGGTTCTCATGCCGACAATCGAAAAAGTTTTTGACTCCCCAGGTCCACAACCTAACGGAATGCAAGCCACCGAAGACGGACTCTGGATCCTCGACCAGCAAACCAATGAAGCCCATCTCGTCTCTTACGATGGCAGTGTAAAAAAGACCCTCGCTACCGGTTCAGATAGAGGCAGCGGCATTACGGATACAGGCGACACGCTCTGGCTTGCGTCTACCTATAGTTGCGAAATCCTATCAACCGATCCTGAAAGCGGTAAGACGCTCGCATCTTTTGAGACACCCGGTGCAGGACAGACAGGGGCACACGGCTTGGAATGGCGCGAAAACAAACTCTGGATAGCAGTGCCACCTTCGGCTACCGTTTATCAGGTAGACGTTGAAAACGGCTTCAAGGTGATACACACGCTCCCTGCTCCGGGCGACCGACCCCACGGTATTGCATGGGTGGGCGACGACCTCTGGTGCGTTGAAACGAATCATCGTGCAATCTTTCATCTCGATCCAGAAGATGGGAGCCATCTCAACAAAATTGAGATACCAGAACCGCACCCGGAACCCCACGGTATGACATACTGGGATGGGTACTTCTGGTATTGTGACGCACACACAACAGCGGTGTGCCGTGTCCCACTATCCTAATGGAAATCATCGGTAGACTCCTGAATATGGGCAAAAACCCTGCAGCTATGAATATGGCGATTGATGAAGCAATTCTGATCGCGCAGAAGGAACAGCCACACCCGACGCTGCGCTTTTACGATTGGTCGTCCCCTGCCTTCAGTTTCGGCTATTTCCAAGATATTGCTGCAGAAGTTGATGTGAAGGCGTGCCACGCAGATGGCATTGCGTTGGTAAAACGAATGACCGGCGGGGGAACTGTCGTGCATGGATGGGAATTAACTTATACATTAATTCTACCACGAGGTGCGGGAGAAATAAATATCTCTGACGCTTATGATGGTATTGGAAAATCCCTCGTCAAGGCGTTCCAGAAACTCGGTATCTCTGCACAGTGCTATACTGCATGTGCCGATGCTGCCCAAACAACCCAGAACATCTGCCTGACGAATCCCGCTGAACACGATGTGATGTCAGAAAACAAGAAACTCGCGGGTGTCTCTGTGAGGCGTAATCGAAACGGGATTATGTTTCAAGGTTATATCTCCTTGGATATGCCACCCTCTGCTATCCTCGCGCACGTTTCAAAAGACCCTGAGGTTCAGAGGATACTACGCGAAAAATCGACCGCTATCAATACAGATGGACATTCCATAACCCGAAACATGCTTATCCAAGCAATATCTGAAACATTCAACCTCGGGATTGCGTTTCATTCAGGTACACTCTCATCAGCAGAACGTGCACAGGCAAAAATCTTGGTTGAGACCAAATATGCGACTGCATCGTGGACCTTTTCGGCGTAGCTTGCAAGCCGAAAACTTGCTATACAAAAGACGGATGAATCAAAACGCAAAACCCATCAATACTATTCTGATTCCACAGGGCGCTTTTATCATGGGCACCGATATTGAAGCCTTCTACGGAACTGCCTTAGCCAATTCAGAACACGCCAAACTTGATGAAGCACCGATGCACGTCCGCTTTTTGGGAGCATATCTTATTGAGCAGTATCCAGTGACAAACGCCGAATATGCAGCTTTTGTGCAAGCGACGAATCATCCACCGCCAACACACTGGAAAAATGGGAGCCTCGCGCCCGAAGATGCGAACCTCCCTGTTGTTCATGTCAGTTGGCACGATGGTAACGCGTACGCACAATGGGCAGGAAAACGACTACCGACAGAGGCAGAATGGGAAAAAGCCTGTAGAGGTCCGGACGGACGCATCTATCCATGGGGTAATATTTTTCTCCTTGATGAACCAGAGTCCACAGAAACCTCACAGATTCTGACGGCATCCCTTACACCCGTCGGCACCCGTCCTGCTACAGCAAGCCTTTATGGTGTCGGGGAAGCTGCAGGAAACGTATGGGAGTGGACAGCGGATTGGTATCAGCCATATTCCGATCCGAAACGTCCAAAATCTAAACAGGTAATTGATCAAAAACAGAAAGCCTTGCGTGGTGGATCATGGTTGGAAGTGCGCGATGGTACAGCAGAACGCTATTTCCGATGTGCCAACCGATTACACGCACCACCAGACTATAGTGCTGGAAATATTGGATTTCGTTGTGTCCGAGAAGCACCACCAGGACAAGCCGAGTCAGCACACATTCCTATAGAACCGCTTGTTGACTATATTAAGAAGAAGAAACTCGCAAATCTAAGGCTTCTTCAAAAACGGACACAACAGAACAGCCTTAAAGATACACTCATTGCTGTCGTTCTCATCGGAGGCACGGTTTATAGTGTTCTGATAAACCCTGAGCTGATATTAGGTGGTGCGGTCGTTGGAATTATCGGTGTTGGATTTCTGTTTAGTGCATCCGTGAATTTTTGGCGGAGATGGCGTGCCATCAAGCAAGCAAAACAGGTCGAATCCGAAAACACCAATCTTCATAGCCAACACATTTTTCACATTGACGAGAACGCAGACTCAGTGTAAACTTTTCACAAACTGAAGCATCTTTCATGGGGGAAAACGATGAATCCGCTATGTTTAGAACACTGTTTGACCGAAACAGAAAAACAGCAATTTGAAGAAAACGGCTTCCTTGTCGTTGAAGATGCCATCACACAAGAGATGGTCGAGAAATTGATTGTCGCTGTAGACCGAGTCGGGGCAGAACACTTGGGAAAAGATAAACTCCCACCCGATGCAAACTTTAATCTCCTCGACTTTGTTGGCAGAGATGAGAGTTTTATAGAATTACTGGATTGGCACACAACGTTCCCGAAAGTGTGGGGGATCTTGGGTTGGAACATTAAACTCTACCACTCACATTTGATTGTGCTGCCACCGCTGCCACCCGAAGAACGCGATAAACCGAGACGCCTCGGATGGCACCAAGATAGCGGACGACTTAACATCGAATTGGAAGGCAGCCCGCGCCCACGGGTATCACTGAAGGTCGCCTATTTCCTAACCGATACTTCGGTGCCGGGACGTGGTAACTTCTCCGTGTTACCGGGCAGCCAACTGTTCAACCAAGTAGAAATGCCAGAAGAGAGCACTGCTGACCCGCGGAACGCGACACCAGTGTTCGCGAAGCCAGGAACCGCTGTCTTTTTTGATCGGAGATTATGGCACGCGGCAGGGCGTAACACCTCCGACACCACACGCAAGGTACTCTTCTACGGCTATAGCTACCGCTGGCTCCAACCCCGCGATAATATGACAGTAGAACACGTTATGGAACGTTCCGATCCGATTCGACAGCAGATTTTGGGGAAAAGCACAGGCGGTATGGGATATACCTCGCCGGGTGAAAAAGATGTCCCACTTCGCACATGGATCCAGGAAAACCTCGGTTCCGAAGCGGTTGCACACTAACATAGAAGCATAACGGACGGGCAACGCTGCCCGTCCTTACGTCTGCATCCAACAATACCGCCATTAGAAAGAAGCACCTCTGAAAAAAATTGAGAGGTGCTTCTTTTTTTTGGCAATCTAAGAAGAAAAATTGTATACTTTTTAATTAAAAACACACCACATACAATTTCCGAACACACTTAGAATAGGAGTCGCCAATTTTCATGAAAAACTTGTTTTGCCTGCTGTTGCTTCTTGTAGCTCCCACAGTCGCCTTTTCGCAAACAGGCACAATCGAAGGCACTGTCTATAATAACGACACGAAAGAACCACTGGCAGGCGTAGAGGTCAAAATTATTCAAACCGAAGAACGTCAAAAAACCGATGAAAACGGAAAATTCGCGTTCGGCTCTGTTCCTGAAGGCACCTATACTTTAGTTACTACGACCCCTGAAACTGAATTAACACAGCAAACTTTGGTGGTCGTCGCAGCGGGGGAAAGTCAAAAAGCTGAAATCTACATTGTAACAGAACAATATCGTCTTGAAGGTGTGGAAGTAACCGGTAAACGCCTCCCTAAGACTGTTAGCAAAAAAAGTATTCAAGCGGAAGAAATTACGCGTCTGCCCGGCACCGCTGGCGACGCGCTTCGCGCCCTACCAGCCATTCCGGGCATCGGTGTCGCAAACGATTTCAGCGGGGCACTCTATATCCGTGGCGGTTCCGATGAGGATAACCTCTACTACTTCGACCGCGTACCTGTCGGTTATCCTTACCACTTTGGTGGGATCGTCTCGTCTTTGAGCTCCGAAATTATTGACGATATCGATGTCTACGCTGGCGGCTACGGTGCCGAGTACGGCGTAGATTCCCAAGCCGTAATTGACATCTCTTCAAAAGACAACAGTCCAGTGGACTTGGGCGGAAAATTTAATATCAACGCTCTCTACTCAGAAGGATTATTTCAGGGGAAAATCGGCGAAAACGGGTTCTGGTACGCCGCTGGACGCAGAAGTTACATCGACCTTTTCGTCAGTTCTTTCTCGTTTGATACAGGGTCAATCACCGCCTTTCCTCGCTTCTGGGATTACCAATTTAAAGCAGGCTATGATCTGAATGAAAAACACCAATTATTTTTTAACCTTTTCGCTTCTGGAGATCGGTTCGCTCTAAAATTGGAGGGTGATAATGTAGACCAAGATTTTAGAGGCAATACCAGTTTTGAAAGCGGTTTTGAGGGCGCGGGAATTCATCTCCGTTCTTTCCTGACAGAACGCCTTACCTCTTTTTTATCACTAACCCGGTCCGACTTCCTATTTGATGTTAACTTCGGCCCAGAACTTTCTCTCAATATTGACGCGCCCAGCTATACCCTCCGCGAAGATATCACTTATGAACTCAACCCAAAACACCGTTTAGAATCCGGGTTAATCCTCGGAATTGAACCGGGACAGGTTACCGGCACTTTCACCCGCATACCTGATGAAGGTGAAGTTGATTATGACATCCGATTCGAGGAAAAAATTGCCTTAGACGAATATGTCCGTGGACAACGCATCGAAGGTTATTTGCAAGACAGGTATACACTCCTGCCATTTCTATCCGTTGTTTTTGGACTCCGTTTTGATTATTTTAATCGGACCGATGAACTCTCCATCCAACCGCGTGGCAGTCTGCTCGTGGAACTCCCGAATCAATCTGAACTCCAATTTGCTTACGGGATTTACAACCAGGCTCCGATACCAGCCTTGCTCTCTCCTACTATCGGTAACCCGTCCTTAAAGTCAAGTCGCGCAAGCCATTATATCCTTGAACTCAAACGCCAAGTTTCACAAGATACAGAAATCAAAATGGCAGCCTATTATAAAGACCTTGAAGGCATAGCGACAAGCGATGACGAAGCCGCTTATCTCAATCAAGGTGTCGGCTATGCACAAGGCACGGAAATTTTTCTCAGACATCAGCGTGGAGATCGGTTTTTTGGCTGGATTTCTTACGCGTATGCCCTATCCAAACGCCGCGACCGCATCGGCGAACCCTATCGTTTCTACTCGTTTGACCAAACACACGTCGCAACTCTTGCCGCCAGCTACAACCTCACCCCTACATGGGAATTTGGCGCGAAATGGCAATATCGCACTGGAAATCCATATACCCCTGTTGAAGAGGCTAAAATCCAGTTCGATCCAAGAAACGGAAAACCTATCTATATTCCTATTTATGCTGAAACGAATTCTGGCCGTTTACCGCCTTACCACAGATTGGACCTGCGCGTCAGTAAAATCTTCCAATTCAAAAGATGGAAACTCGGTATCTTTCTGGAACTCCTCAATACTTATAACCGAAAGAACCTGCTCGATTACAACTATAGCGACGATTACAAAACACGGGACGATATCAACCAACTGCCTATCCTTCCTTATTTGGGGATTACAGCGGAATTTTAACCGAACCTTACGCGAGATCTGTAAGCGTCAGATGAACTCATCACGCCGTGAAGATGCTTCAGGCACACTCAGATATGTTCCAATCAAGCAATTTTTGAGGATGTCACTCAATTTAGACACCACATGTGCCTGATTAAAGCAAAATACTCAGGAGACAAAGCGTTGAAAAAGATACTGATCCTTTTAATTTGCGTAGTCCCGTTCAGCACCTTCGCGCAAACCGATGATACCAACCAATCAGATCCAGCAAAGGATGAAGCATCACGTCCTGTTGCTAAGTTAGACCCAATAACAGTTGAAGGTGAGCGGATCGAAAGAAAACCAAAACACACTTTAGATGACGCATTTATTAGGCGTGCCACGGGAAGCGCAGGAGACCCCCTACGGGTTCTGAATCATCTCCCAAGTATCGGGGTCCTCAACGACTTTGTCGGCATCCTCTCTGTACGCGGCGGCGGACCTGAAGATAATCTCTACTACTTCGATCGGTTACCGTTAGGATACCCGTACCATCTCCACGGAATCGTCTCAACAGTCAACCCCGAAGTTATTGAAAATATAGATGTGTATCCGGGGGGATACGGCGCAGAGTTCGGTTCTGATGCACAAGCTGTGATTGATATCCACTCCCGCACGAAGACCGATACTCGGTTAGGTGGAACGGTCAACCTCAATTTCGTGTATTGGCAAGCCTTTCTTGAAGGGAATTTGGGTGAACGCGGATACTGGTACGCTTTTTGGCGACGAAGCAATATGGGTCCCCTTTTTGAATTGCTGCCAAGACTGTTCGCAATAGAAAACGATTTGGTAACCGAGGTGCCAAGTTTCTGGAGCTATCAAGGAAAGGGAGTTTACCAATTAAATAATACACATAGATTGGTTATCAACACCATTGCAGCGGACGATGCCAGCGAATTGAACTTCACGGCAGATGAAGTGTCCGAAAGCGACCTGCGCGGTCCCCTAAGTTCAGATAACCCTTTCGATTCACAAGGGATTCATCTCTATTCTGAGAAACAAGATACCTTCAAATCAATTGTATCACTCACGCGTTCATTTTCTCGCACAGTGCTTAATTTCGGTGATGGCTACTTCTATCGGAACGCACGAAGTATCTATGCGATGCGAGGCGACCTCGAATACTGGATAAAACACCCACAGACACTATTGGAATCTGGCTTTGCACTTTCAAGCCTCCCAACATCACTCATCAGCGTTGGCGCACGTCCGTTTGAAGAAGGCGATCCAGACTATGATTTCAGACTTAAACAAGACGGCGAGAAAATCCTTATCAATAAATCTAAGCATCTACATCGTCTCGAGGGGTACTTGCAAGCAACACAGGACTTACCCTCACCTCGCTATGCTGATCTCTATGCTACCATCGGGATGCGTGCAAATTACTTCAATCTGATAGATAACTTTTCACTTCAGCCGCGCGGGCTTCTTGGTGTGACGCTTGGATCGGATTCAAAGAACCGCAATCAGATCTCTTTTTTCCCAATAGATCTCCGTCTCATGTCCGGCAGTTACGTGCAAAACCCTCAGTTTTATCAAGTTGTGCTTGGGAAAGAGAATCCGGAAATTGCCCCGAGCCTTGCAAAGCACTATGTGATCGCGCTGGAAAAAGTTTTAGAATCAAAGCCAACGGAAAAACGCTTATCCACACGGACAACAATTGAAATCGCTGGCTACTACAAAGACCTTCGCGACATGATTACTTACAATGAATCCGAAAGACGCTATCGCAACCAACGGATAGGACATGTGAAAGGAATTGAGATCTCATTGGATCATGAAATAGGTGACACCTTTCGCAGTTGGCTCTCTTATGCCTATACCATCTCTAAACGTCAAGATTCGCCAACGGATGAGGAACGTTTTTATATGTACAACACACCGAATGTTGTGACGATCGGTATGAATTACGAATCAGAATCGTGGGGATGCAGCGCAAATTGGCAATACAAGAGCGGTGTGCTATATTCACCGTTAGTAGATAGGGAACCCTATACCAATCCCTTTACGAAAAACAAAACGTGGCTCCCTATTTACGGTGAAATGGAGCGCGAAGCAGCCTATCACCGTTTGGATTTACGATTTCATAAGTCATTCACGCATGTTTTTAATATCAACCAATGGAAATGGGGATTTACTTTAGAACTATGGAACGTTTATAATCGCACGAATATCCTTCAAGTCCGCTATAACAAGAATTATACAAAAGAGGAACCGATCGCACAATTACCTATAATCCCATTCCTTGCAGTGACGGCGGAGTTTTGAGAATCCGATGCAACGCAAATTTATATAGTCCAATTCACCTCCTTTTTCGTCTTTATAATAACTAACTCTTCACCCAAAGGAGGCAACATTTTTGGACGAGTATCTATCACCCTCACTGAAATTCCAAAAGATCCCAATTTTCTTATTTGTCATAGCACTATTTCACACCCTTCTCATCAGCCTACACGCCGAGATACACAACAGTGAAATTAAAGCGTATCGTACTTACGAGAGTGTTGAAATTGATGGCGACCTAACAGAAGAAGATTGGAAACACGCAGAACCAATTGACAAGTTTGTACAAATTGAACCCTCTGAAGGCGAAATCAGTTCGGAATCAATGGAAGTTCGGATTCTCTACGATAACGAGAATATCTACTTCGGATTTACCTGTTTCGACTCGGATATATCAAAACTTGTCGCCAATGAGATGCGCCGCGATTCCCGAGATTTGCACGAGAATGATAATGTGTTCTTGTTACTCGATACGTATAATGACCGACGCAGCGGTTTTTTCTTTCGGATGAACGCCCTTGGCGCGATACAGGATAGAGCCGTAACCAACAGTGGCGACACGTTTAATTCTGATTGGGATGCTGTCGTGGAATGCAAGTCGAAAATCAATGATACCTATTGGACCGCTGAACTCAGCATCCCGTTTAGTCAACTTCGTTTTAAAAAGAGCGATTCAATGGCATGGGGCTTGAATACGGGGCGCGGGTTGGCGCGAAATAAAGAAGAGATGATATGGGTACCCGTTTCAGCCTCCTATGGTGGCAGAGCAAAGTATCGAACCGCCAAATTAGGAAGTGTTGTTGGGCTCTCCGGCATCACACCCTCCCGGAACTTAGAGGTCCTACCATATATTCTGCCCGGTGTCACCCAAATTAATGAGGATGACACAGGACTTGAAACCGATGGAAAATTCAAGATAGGTGTTGATGCCAAATACGGTATCACATCAAATCTGACCGCAGATGTTACCTTTAACACAGACTTCGCACAGGTCGAAGCCGACGAGGAACAGGTGAACCTTACCCGATTTAGTCTCTTTTTCCCGGAAAAGCGTCCTTTCTTTTTGGAAGGTGCAGGACTTTTCGACTTTGGAATACCGCGGACCAGTTTCCGCCGCCCCCCACCGATGCTGCTTTTCTATAGCCGACGGATCGGACTCGCTGAAGGAAACGCAATTCCGATTATCTTTGGCGGAAAAACGAGTGGCAAGATCGGTTCTTACGGCGTAGGGTTCCTCAACGTCCTAACGGACGAGTTCCATGATGATACCGAAGATGATCCAATTGATATTCCGCACACCAATTTTTCTGTGATGCGCATTACGAAGGACATCGCCGCCGGTTCGCGCGTCGGTATAATTGCTGTGAACAAGGACGAAATTGACGACTACAACCGCGCGGGGGGTTTCGATTTTGAATACCGTCCCAATGATAGCCTTGATGTACGTGGACTGTGGTCACGAACGTTTGAACCCAATGCATCCGGCGAAAATAATGCGTGGTATCTCGGCTCCAACTGGCGGAGCAGACATTTCCGCATAGAGGGTTCCTACACCGATATTGATGAGGATTTCAACCCCGCTGTCGGATACGTCAGACGTTCCGGCATCCGGCACCTTCGCGGTGAGACGCGCTGGGTCCCGATGCCCCAGAAATTCGGGATTCGACAAATTTGGACAGGGCCAGAGGTGGACTATATCCTCAATCACAACAATGAATTAGAAGAATGGGACATCTCTTACACCAACTGGTTCGAGCTTAGTTCCGGAGACTCTATCTTTTTTAACGTCGGACGTAGCTTTGAGCGACTGACCGAGATCTTTGAATTTCGGGACGGTATCGAAATTCCAATAGGCAACTACCAATCTAACACATTCGGTTTCCGTCTCTCCAGTAGCGATAGTCGCGCAATTAGTACAACCGCCGGCGGCGGCATCGAGGATTTCTATAACGGCACAGTTCGTAGAGCATACCTACAAACCACTCTTAAACCGAATGGGCATCTAAGCTTAAGCGCAGAATACCAATTTAATCAGATCGTTAACCTCCCGACAGCGTATTTTACCGACGCGGAACCCCGGAACGTTTACGTCAACCTCTTCAGAGGTAGGTTAGACTATTCTTTTACGACAGGACTCTTCGCAAAACTCTTCGCACAATGGAATGCTGATGCGAACGTTGTATCCACCAACTTCCTTATTAACTATATCTACCGTCCAGGTAGCGATTTCTATTTCGTTTTCAATCAGACCTACGATACAAACGGCACCACTAAATCGCGCTTGTTAGATTCAACTGTCGTGGCGAAGATGACCTATTGGTGGAACCCGTAATACTGGTAAAAATAAAATCGCTTTAATGTTGTCTATTTAATCGCGTAACCTTCCAGCACACCATAATGGCTGCCCTATGATAAGCAACCTGCTTGTCGTAGGGCAACTCATCGTCTGTCAATTTTCCAAATTGTTTCCAATTTTTTGTGAACTTATCTACCGTATGCGGCTAATAACCAATTGCTGATGGTTAATTGCTAACTACCGAAAACTAAACGATTCTGCCTCTGTAGAAGTAAAAAATTGACACAACACAGAAAATATGTTATAATTAGGATATATTTACGCTAAAATTGGGGAATTTTACTACATTTCGTGAGTCCTATTAAACATTCTGACAGTACTTGACGGTAAAAATAAGTACTCGCGCATCGCAAATGGTTAATTCTTTTCGCAACACCTGTTTTGGTTAGGTCTCACACGATAGTCTTAATACCGAAACGATCTTGCTTCCGTTTATAGGAGGAAAAGCGAATGAGTAGCACAACTTCCGGCTTGCTCAGTCAAATGCGAGAACGTCGAGCAGAACGTAAAAAACCGAAGCGTTTTGTCGCATTGAAGAAGGTTTCGCTCGATCCGAGCCAGCGGAGCCACATTTCCGAAGCACAGGCAAATCTCCCGAAACACCCAATCACGCAAAAACATATTAAACAGAGTTCCACGGCGTTTACAGTCGCGATGCTGTTTCATGTCCTCATCGCTATATTCATTGCAACTTACGTTATCGTCGATCGGATTGAAATGGCAGAAGAAACGTTCGATGTGAGTATGGTGGTAGAAGATCAACAAACGAAACGCCGACTCATACGTAGGAAAACAACGCAGTTTGACTCAAAAACGCAACAGCAAAAACCCGTTTTCAAGCAACCTGTAAGGACCAATACTGCCCAATTGCCTTCAACGGATGGATTTACAATCCCTGAAGGTCCAGGAACCACACTTGACCTTACAACGCCAGACACCAATGAAGGGCCCCCGCTCATAGATGTTAACCGGAGTTTTGTAAAACCTACGACAACAATCGAACCTGAAACAAAAGCACCAGGTTTTGAACTCGAACGCAACGCGCCAACACTGATTGATAAACTTGATACCCCTGATGCCAATGCAGCCCCTGGATTGGATAACATTAATTTTACGCCCGAGCCTGGTGTCGTTCCACCGAAAATTATCCTCGCAGAAAAAAAGTATCCAGAGAGAGCCAAAAAAGCTGGAAAGGAAGGCGAGGTTATTTTGCAACTGACTATTGATGAAAAGGGTATCCCTAAAGACATTGTCCCATTGACAAATCTCGGATTTGGGCTTGAGGAGGCAGCGATCGAGTTGTTGAAGAGGAGCACTTTTCGACCTGCTACAAAGGGTGGAGAGCCGATAAGTCTTCTGATTGAAATACCTATTGACTTTAAACTTAAAGGGGAATAAGTACACGACTTGCAAGCATCAACAGATGTTGGCGCATCGGTCTCCTATACCAGAGTTCACCCAATTTGCAGTAAACCTTTAGCTGCGAAGTTGCGCACCAAACTAACAACAGATTCGCGAGCTGTATCAGCGATCTGGGTCTGTTCAAATGTCAGCTGAGCACTTTCCGCCTCAACGGCTTCCGACTGCGATGCTGACATATTTTCAAAAAATCGATCATGAACTGCAACGGGTGCATTGTGCAAAGCAAGGGCTAAGGTCGGTGCGTCTAACACCTGTACAATAGTCTGTATCGCCTCATCTCCCAAATTACGCAAGTCTTCAAAGGTAAACAACTTCTCAGAAACACTATTCGCCACCTCTGGCTGTCTCTCGCCCAACGCTTCCAATAGACGATTCTGGTCTGCTATATCCATGTGAGATAACAACTGGGCAAGATTCGTTGTACCCGCACCTAAGAAGGTCGTCTTTTGGAGCATCTCCTTAATCTTAACAACCAGTTCGTCCCAAACCTGTGCTGCGTGTTCGGCATCAACGATCTCGGTTGCCGCCACTTTCTCAGCGATACTTACTTGTTTATTAAAAGGCAGCATCGCAAAAATTTTTCCCGTGTGCAAGGCGAGCGTACTTCCAGCGGATTCATCTTTCAGCTGCCCACACATAACAAAAAAAAGAGCAGCGTCGCTATCATCTATACCTTGGAACGCTGCTAAAACAACTTGTGGGTGTGTCTCATCAAGTAAAATCGTCAACGCTTGTAGCGCAGCCTCATCTAAAAATGGAGGCGTAGTCTGTGCGTCTGCATTAGAAACCGACACCTTGCACCCCTTTCTCGCCCGCGACCACTTCGCCGATCAAGTAAGTCGATTCTCCAGATACATTGAGCGACGCTAAGGCAGCATCAACGGCATCAGGCGCGAGTATTACTACCATCCCAATTCCCATATTAAAAACCCTGTACATCTCTGCTTCTTCAACATTCCCCTTCTCTTGTAAGAATGGAAAGATCGGTGGAATCTCCCATGTCCCTTTCCGAATGTCGGCGACACACCCATCTGGTAAAATTCGCAGCACATTCGCTGGCAACCCGCCACCAGTGATATGGGAAATCCCTTTAATTTCACATACCTCGCGAAGTTCCAGAATAGATTTTACGTAACTTTTGTGGGTTGCAAGCAGCGCATCTCCAAGTGTCGCAGAGAGTTCCGGCAAGTAAGTATCAACATCATAGCCGCATCTGTCAAACACAATGCGGCGGACGAGCGAAAAGCCATTGGTATGCAAACCTGTCGAGCCTAAACCGATCAGCTGATCACCGGGTGCGATCTTTTCACCAGTAATCACGTTAGATTTCTCGACTGCACCGACGATAGTCCCGACCAAGTCGTACTCGCCCGGCGTATAAATATCCGATAACTCCGCGATTTCACCACCTATTAATGCACAACCGATCTCCCGACAACCTGCTGCAAGACCTGATATGACACCTTCAATTACCGTAGGCTCTACCTTGCTGATACCGATATAATCTAAAAAGAAAAGAGGCTCCGCGCCCTGCACAACAATGTCGTTACCACAATGGGCAACAATATCGAAACCCACGGTGTCATGCCGTCCCACTTTAAACGCGACTTTTAGTTTTGTGCCGACACTATCCGTGCTGGAGACAAGAACCGGTTCTTGATACGTTGTGAGGGCAAAAAGTCCACCGAAACTTCCAACATCACTGAGCACTTCGGGACGGTAGGTGGTCTGGACAAGTTTTTTAAGCCGTGCTATAGCCTCGGATTCCGCTTCAAATGAGACCCCCGCATCGGCGTACGTCAACTGCTTTTTATCGGTTTCCATCTGATTTCTCTTGTTCCTTCAATAATTGCTTACGAAGAGGCGAGACACTCTTCCTCGGTCTTAAGAGACTAACAACTAACACAACACCACTAATACCTAATGCCATGAGCACGCCAATCTCTTGCGCAACGTCTGCTTTCATATCAGGACGCACCTTCTCAATAACGACCGGGAGAATACGACTCAAAACCATGCCGAGGATAGCACAAACCAGCAGAGAGATAAGCGTATTTCGTCCTTGTGGTGTTCCTATTGGATTTGGTTTTTTCGACTTGCCCCTCTGTCTATACTGCATAAAAATTTTCCTCGTAACTTCCAAACCGACACCAAGACATCGGTTTAATCTACGATTAACGGAAGTTGTTCTGAAGACTCTTCCACGAGCGGAATCGGATATTCCCCATCAAAACAGGTGGTGCAAAAATCATCGGGAGCCTCCACTGAATTTAGCAGCCCTTCAATGCTCAGGTAACCCAGACTATCAGCACGGATATACTTGCGTATTTCCTCAATCGTATGTGAACTCGCAATCAATTCAGCACGTGTCGGTGTATCCACGCCATAGAAGCATGGAAATTTATTCGGAGGGGATGCAATTCGGAGGTGCACAGCCGTCGCGCCGCCTTGACGAACGATTTTGATAAGTTTTCTGCTATTTGTCCCTCGCATAATTGAATCATCTACGAGCACAACCCTTTTGCCACGTAGCACATCGCGCACTGGATTCAACTTCACCTTTACCATCAATTCTCGAATATCCTGCGTGGGGTTCATAAAAGAACGACCAACAAAAGTATTTCGAGACAGTCCTAAATCGAATGGAATATCAGACTCTTCAGCGTATCCGAGCGCGGCAATCGTCGCGGAATCAGGCACGGGTATAACAACGTCTGCTTTGACCGGATGTTCGCGAGCAAGTTGTCTCCCGAATTCTCGGCGCGTATTATTCACACTATGCCCGAACATCATGCTATCCGGCCGCGCCAGATAGATATACTCAAAGATACACTGCGATAACTCTGACTGTTTCTTATGGAAACGCAACGACTCTACACCACGATGCACAGAGCGCGTAAATACCAATTCCCCGGGCTCTACCTCACGTATGGGCTCCGCTTCAACGACATCGAATGCGCACGTCTCAGAGGCTAATACATACGCGTCCCCCAATTTACCCAGCCATAACGGTCGGAACCCATGCGCATCGCGGGCACCGATCAGCGTGGTTTTATCCATGCATACAAACGAGTAGGCACCCGCTACACCTCGCAGTGCGTCAATGATCCTGTGCTCTAACGCCTGCTTTCGCGAATGTGCTATCAAGTGGAAAATGACTTCCGTGTCCAAACTTGTGCTGAAAATAGAACCGGCATTCTCCAAATGATTCCGAACTTGCACCGCATTGACGAGATTCCCGTTGTGACCGAGTGCAAGGGGACCCTGCTTGTAGTTTCGTACCAAAGGTTGCGCGTTCTCAAGCGTACTTGCCCCCGCCGTCGAATAGCGGTTGTGTCCAATAGCGATGTGCCCTTTCAACTTCGCTAAAGCTTCAGCACTAAACACAGAGTGAACAAGCCCCATGCCGTGGTGATACGTAAATCTCTCGCCATCTGAAGCGACAATACCACTACTCTCCTGCCCTCGATGCTGAAGGGCGCGTAACCCCAGATAGGTCAACTCTACCGCTCTTGGATGACCAAAGACCCCGAAAACACCACACTCGTCCTTCGGTCTATCATCATATTGCATTTCGATGGGTAAAACCTCCAGCATACGCTCTTAAATTCTCGCGACTATTCATCAAGAAAGCCTTTCACGAGACTTCGGGCGAGAAGCCCAATCCTTTAGGTTTGGGAGGAAAGCCCGCTCCTATATTTTTTTGACAAAATATGTCAGAAATGTTAAAATAGTTCCAAGGCAAGTCGGAAGTGGCTGCCTTATGGGACACGTTGATTATATCCGTGTCCAAGTAACTCGAAAACATAAGAACGCTCGTTCTACTTCCTTAATCGGAAG
>JAJEDN010000090.1 GCA_022821495.1 Candidatus Poribacteria bacterium | reverse complement strand
CTCTCTTTCAAAGTCCCCCTGATAAGGGGGATTTAGGGGGTTTCTTCCTCTCTTTCAAAGTCCCCCTGATAAGGGGGATTTAGGGGGTTTCTTCCTCTCTTTCAAAGTCCCCCTGATAAGGGGGATTTAGGGGGTTAAAAACCAAATAGCCCTATGTAATACCCTTCCATCTATTCCCTTCAAATATCCATACGAAAAAATTTCAGGAACGCCACAGTTGTTAACACAATCGCAAAGAAACAGAGCAGCAGGAGATCCAGAGAAGCATGCTGAAGCGTCTCTCCCAAGGTCGGTTCCACCAGCGGTGGAGGCGGCATCGTAGACGGGATTGCCTCCATGTCGTGGTGACCAAAACCACCCTCTGATATTTTACTGAATATTTCCGTATCGAGTGTTTCATAGTAGCGAGTTCCTGTTTGAAAGTAGGTGTTTTTTTTCGCCTGACCGGTTTGCGTAGCATCCGTTGCGAGAAAAATGAAGGAAGCCGTAGGTGTGATTCGGGAAAAGTTCACGCCGATTGTATCTTGGTGTTTTCTTTCTCGCGCATAACGTCTATCGAGTTGCGTCGCGAGGTTCCGGTATTTTAACCGAGCCTCTTCTTCAAACGGTGCCATCTTCTCATTCATTTTCTCCATGTGTCCTGGACCTATTGTAAAGACGGCAGTCCCGCCCTGCGAGGGGTTAGATTTCTGCATCTCAGAGAACACTTCACCCATCATTTTCCCTCTTTCCGCGTCAAGACCCGCCCGCAATTCTGCCCGCTTTGCTGTTTTTTCCCTGTAGACGCTTTCTGCTGTTGAAGTCGGCGCGACGATTTGTGCCGCGAGGAACCCGACACGCGGTAAGATGAGGACAACGAACACCCAGACGGTAAATGCAACGATAAGTGCTGTCTTGGAACTGTCAAAATAAATTGAGATTACTGCACCCACCGCAAAAAAGACCGCAATGTAGAGCAGCGAGACGAAGATAAGGCAGAGGATACGCAGAAAGACGTCCGGCTCAGAGAGTGGAAAGCCTTGCAAGACGAGCACGAGTAAACCGATGATGACCGACATTAAAAACGGAAGGATGAACACAAAGTATCCACCGATGAGTTTGCTCCACAAAAATATATCGCGGGGCAGCGCATTCGCAAGCGTTATCCGAAGAGTTCCTGCTTCTCTTTCGCCGGCAACTGCGTCAAACGTAAACAATAATGCCAGTAGACTAAAGACAGTGCTGACGACAAACACAAAGTCGAGATGCCCCAAAAGAAAGGCGATCGGCGCAGTAGATAGTGATGCTTCGCCCCGCGTGATGCCGTTGCGGGTCATACCGAGGTAACTCGGAAGCGCGGATTCTAAACCCGTCGCAAACACGCTTAAAGGGGTCGGTTTAAGAATCACCTTAGAAACTTCCAGATTCGTATCTGTCGCCAGTTTAAATTTAATGCTCATAGCCCCCGGTGCCTCACTATTTTCATCTGTGAGGGCATTTTCGTCTTCGAGTGTTTCTTGTTCTTGATAGTCAATTTGGCGTTTAAGATAATGATGGTAATTGATATGCAAGTTCAGCGGTATGAGCAAGACACACATCAACAGAAGCGCGACAAACCGGGCACTCAAAATATGATGCATAATCTCTTTCTGAATTAACGTTATTAACATGACTACATCCTCATTCTTCTCAAAGTCCCCCTGATAAGGGGGATTTAGGGGGTTTCTTTCTTTCTCTCTTTCAAAGTCCCCCTGATAAGGGGGATTTAGGGGGTTTCTTTCTCTTTCAAAGTCCCCCTGATAAGGGGGATTTAGGGGGTTTCTTCCTCTCTTTCAAAGTCCCCCTGATAAGGGGGATTTAGGGGGTTAAAATCACTAAAGCTGAAAAGCTCCCAAACCGACGCAGCAAGCAACCATCCTATTTAATGGATCTACCATCGGTTGCATCTATGAAGATAACATTGTCGCCGAGATCCTCAAGATTAATTGTGGTGCCGTCTATCTCTATCCACTCGCCTGCCTCAGAAACATCCAACCCCTCAATCGATATCTTCCAAGTTTTTTTCTAAAAATAGCAGATAGATGTCTAAGGATTAAACCGACTTAAACGTGGTGCGTAATATCCTTTAGTCATTAAAGACACAATTTTTCGCGGGAAACTTGCATAATTTTGGAAAATATCAAAAAAGTTTAGGTTTTAATCTAAAAATTGGCAAAATTGCTTGAAATTGTGGAGAGTTTTCAGGTAGGCGGTAAAAATCCGAACGTTATATTGCCCAATTAAACCATTCTATTGACGCTGAAACAAAGTAGACGTTATGGCATTTGGAAAGTGAAGCAGCATCCAGACAAGAGGTGAGGTTACAAATGCCGCTGACAGAAAGCGGGAAAAGGCATAGAGAAACTAAAATGCGGAGACTTGAGTCAAGAAACTGGTATTTAGGAAACAAGCTTTACAATCCCTTTTTAAGTGGGATGTGAAACATTCCGCGCCGCTCAGTAGCAATATAAAGTCTATCGTCATTGACAGCGAGGGAAACAATTTTATCTGGGACGTTTGGAGACATCTGTTTCCACTTACCGCGATCATCTAAGCGGTAGATCCCCATATCACTAGCACCATAAACGCTCGTATGATCGACAGCGAACCTATCTATCACGATACGCGCCTCCATCTCATCAGTTAGCACGCGCCAATGTTCGCCGGTTCGCGAACTCAAGACCCCTTTGTCCGTTGCGACGTAAACCATTGAACCCGCAAAAGTTATCTCTTTGAAACGGGTAAAGCGAAATGGAAGGTTTGGTGTAATGTCTTTCCAACTGTCCCCCTTATCAAGCGATTGAAACAGTTTACCATCTCGCTTTCCTACGTAGACATTTTCCTCCGAAGCGGCTAACGCAAACCCATTTCTCAAGCCCCGAGTTGACCGTTTACCGAGGTCTATTAACCCAGTGTTTGTCCATTTTAAATCGCCAAATTTCCATTTGAAAAGCCCTCGCAGGTGCTCCACATAGAATACTTCGTCACTGGCAGCAAATCCACCCACTCTTGCAGAGGTTGTAATACCCCGTAATCTCTGCGTCAACTTAGGATTCTTCCCCATATCATCAGGTAAGTGGATTCCTTCCGCTTTCGCAACAGCAGGCACCAGTTCGGTGGACAGCATCTCTCGACCAAAAGAGGGCATTTCTTGCACTCGAACGAGGGCATTACCGTCTGTAGATAGACCGAAAATACGTAGATTATCTTTTTTAGCTGAGATCCAATACAGTCTTCCGTCTGCAACAACCAATCTTGAATCAGCAGAGAAATTAATGCGAAAATGCTTCTTTTCTATCCGTTCGCCGGTATCAATACGCAGGCTTTCCCACGACTCACCACCGTTAGTCGATTGGACAACATTACGGCCGGTATGCACATAGAACCTATCGTTGAACGCTACCAAATTCTTTATCTTCGTTCCTACCATCCCATTCATAAATAGGTGCCACGAGTCACCCGCATCTGTTGTTTGATAAACACCGAGTGTCCCAACTGTGTAAAAAGTCTTTTCATTCACTGCTACGCTTCGCGAATTATTATGCGGAAGCAAATTTGCATTGACCCCAAGATTGGTCCAAGTTTCTCCGGCATCTGTTGAGCGAAATCGTTGGATACCTTGTGCTAAAAGTATTTTACCAGCAACCGAAAACTTTATTCCAAAGGGTGCTATAAAAGAGAGCGGTTCATTCTTAGGCGTAATCTCAGTCCATGATTCACCCAAGTCGGTTGAGCGGAAAATCCTGCCGCGTGGTAGGTTTCCACCCATCCCGACTCCCGATAGTCCAGGTTCAGACGATTTCCCCAAAAACAGGTCTGGACCCATTCCAACATAGAGACTGTTTTCAAAGGCTGTCAAGGAAAGAACAGCATCGAAGGTTGCCACGGGTCTCTGTTCCCAAACACCAGAATTGACGCGATGGAAATCAATGTGTGTGTTAGCAATCACCTTATTCTCAAGGGATTGGGTGGTTATTGGCACTTCCTTCCAAACACCAGCGTTAAAATGATAGAGTCCCTCGTTTGTACCGATAAACACTGTGTTTTCAACCGCAGCCACCGCGTAAATGCGTTTGTCTGTCAATCCTTCGTTAAGAGGGTCCCACTGTCCATCTATAGCCGTAGATCGGAAAACGCCTTTATCTTGAAACGCGAGATACATCGTAATATCCGCTTCTGAACTGACACCCGGTATTTCATCCATGATAATGAGTCCAACAGAGCGTCCCTTTGGACGGGGACAAAAAACATTCCACGTCTGACCATTATCGGTTGAAGCGAAGATTGCATCAGTAGAGACAATATAGAGGGTGTCTTTATGCGCTGCTATAGGCACATGAAAGCTTCCTATTGGGATATTGGTATCAATACGTGTCCACGCAGGCGAACCCACTGACAATCTATAGATACCTGTGGGTGTAGCAGCATAAAGTATCCCTTCTGATGTCGCAAAAATATTGAAAACATCGCTACCCTGGGGCCCAGTTGCCTGTGTCCACTGTGACGTGGAAAGTATGCGAGAATCCCTCTGCACATCAGATGTCAGAAGTGTCTCGGCATCCCGCAAACCGGTATTATTTTTTTTATCAATGGTTCCAGCACGCCCGATTTGATTTCGCACATCCGGTTTTGAATCCATATCAAGAATGACACCGGTATCAACGATTTCAATTGTGGGTTCAGATGTTGCCTCGAAACTATAAGGTTTCTGAAAACGAACGAGGTAACGATTGCTCATACCCAGTAGCAGCAGAATCAAAATCGTAGCTGCACCCAAAGCTGCCCACGGGAGGAATGGCTTCGGAGCTGAAGGCGATGTTGGATTTATATCGGTAATTTGTCGCATGATGTTCTGACTTAAATCCGCCGATACCTGCACACCGCTGAGAACTTCATGAACCAAGAGTTCCTGTTCCTTTTGTAAACGCTTTCGCGCGCGCTGAAGTCGACTCGTAATCGTGTTCGCCGACACACCTAAAAAATTGCCAATCTCCTTTGTTGTCATTTCACCGAGATAATAGAGGGTCATTACTGTCCGTTCACTCTCCGGTAGTTTTTTCAGAAGTTTTTTGACGAGTTCAGCGTTGTACGCATTCGCTTCCGTTTCGCGTTGTTCCGATACATAATGCGTATGAGATGACTCTTCTATTTCTTCCATAGGTGTGTCCTCCAGCGATTGCATCGTAGGTTTTCTCTTTCGGAGCCAAGCGATACAAACCCGATTCGCAATGACATACAGCCATCCAGCAAACTGACTCGGCTCCTTGAGCGTCGAGAGTTTTCTGTATACTTGGAGAAAGGTGTCTTGCGTAATCTCTTCAGCATGATGGAAATCTCCAATCTTCCGCCATGCAAGCGCGTGAACGCTCTTTTGATATTTTTCAACTAAAGTATTGAAGGCAGCGTCGTCGCCCGCTAAAATTTCGTCAATCAGTTGGACATCGTCTCTCTCCATCAGGACCCTCCGTAATAAGAATATATCCTATCGCGCTACAAAACCGCTATGGATAACCCAAGTTGCCACTAACAGATTTTGCACATTTCAGAAAGGTTTTCAACCTCTTTCCCCACCCCAGAGGGGTGATATTGCTTCGCAGTGAGAATAGAAAATGGTGTATTTACGCGATCGCACTCCAGTGGAGTGCTATGTGAGTAAAAACGTTTCGTTGATTATCACGCTTTGGACTCGGATCACTTGCCTTTAGACAGTGAGCACTCTGGTTATTGGTTTATCCACTTAACGGGGAATTTCTTCTTCAGATTACCATTAAAGATTAAAAATTTTAAACCGGCTGTATGATCCTTAGTTTCCCGTAATGCGTCCTTTTTACGTTTTAGCAGTTTAGCATACTTTGACGGATTAATATCGGTCAACATTTGGACTTCAATTTCAAGAATTCGGTTCAGATCCTGAAGGTCTGTTTCGTTATCCCACAACATGGCTTGATAGAGCTTTACCCATTCCCCTCTGAGCGGATGCGCGCCGTAGTAGAGACTCCCAATTTCTCTAAGAATCCGTATGCCCGTGTTCGGTGTTACCTTTTCAAGGGCATTATACATCTTCCAAAGTTCCTGGACACGTTGATTCTTGTGGGTGTCGCGTTCAACTTCAAGTTCAGCAATAGTGGGTGTGATAACCTTGTCTGCGTCGGGTTCGGTGATGGATGTGTCGTCAGGACCGCATCCGAAAAAAACTGCTTGCAAACAGATAAGATAAATAAAAAATTTCGTATTCATCGGAATCTCCTCTCCGGTGGTGTTTGGAAAAAAAAGGATTTCAAGTCTTATTGCTGCTGATTGCAGTCTAACGGATGTCGCTTGTGCCCCTCCTCAAGATGAAATATGAGGCGCCCGTGACTCTTCAAATCAACGTCAACGATGTGACCGTCAGCGTTTCTTGTAATGGTCGCTTCAACGTCAATACAATCATGGACAGCGTCCGCCGGGTTCTCGCGCAGCGGCAAAACCAGGGTGAGGATTGCCGCGAGTAGACCTATGAGTAGTAGTGTTACTATGGAACCGAGTACTTTCTTATTTTTCATGGGATATACCTCCAAAAAACAAAACCCTAAACAGGTGTATTTGATATCGCGAATGCAGAGCAAAAGCAGTTCGTATTCGCGACGGGATCTTACTGAAATACCGCTTCTAATTCTTAATCCTGCCCCAGAGCGTTATCTGCTTCTCTGCACTCGGGGATACTGAGAGAAATTCTTCCGGCATCCACTCAAGATGACCAGGCACTAATCCTCCTGGCACTTCAATAGGTTCGCCACCCCCAACGTCATCTGTCTTGGCAATACACAGGACCGCGTTACCGAAAAGCTCATCTGCTGGAACCCGCGCCCCGCCGAGCAATCTTTGGGCTAATTCTTCTGGCGGTTCAGTCAAAATATAGGCAATCCATTTTCCACGCGGAGACCATACCGGTGAAGTGATTAATGTCAGCCCTTCGTACAACCGGGTGAGTTGCCGCATGTTTTTGCCATCTAGGTCAATACTGAAAAGCGCATGTCCACCAACAGCATCGTTCGGTGGGACAAAAGCGATCTCTTTACCATCAGGCGACCATGCACATACACCGGAAGACGTATCTGTGAGCTGCTTTACCCCTTTTCCTTCAGCACTCATGAGATAAATAAAGGATCCTATTTCTGCATCTTTCCTTTTGGCACTAAAGGCGATCGATTGGCTATCTGGGGACCAAGCCGGTCTTTTGCAGCCCCCTCGGTTCGTTAGCCGCTTCACATTTGCGCCATCTGCATCCATTCTGTAGATGTCCATCTCTCCATCGCGTTCGGAGATGAAGGCAATCCACTTCCCATTCGGAGACCAAGCGGGCCATATATCTCTACTATCGTGGAATGTCAACTGACGTTCTACATTTGTTCTCACATCCCTCACATAAATATCAGGATCCCCATCTTGATTAGAACCGTGGGCAATTGAATGTGCATCAGGGGACCAGCTGAAGCTGCCGATACGTCCAGGGCCCACCATCAATCCTTGAAGGAGTTCTCCGTGGGTATCTATGAAATGGATGGAACGCGCTCCGTTCCCTCTGGGGAGAAAAGAAATGATCTCAGCCTTTGCCGCCCACCTATTGCTGACGAGTAGGCTGCCACTTAGCAACAATGCCATCCCTAATATCACACAAGTTCGCTTGCGTTTCATACGCATAAATTCCTCCTATAATGCCAGAGTCATTTAGTTTTAACCTGAGTTGCCACTTGCCAAAGTCGATGCATGCGGTGTCGGCTCAAGGTTTTGAGTTAAGAGTACTTTTGTTTATCATCGCAACAAGCATTAAACAGCTCTTTGAGTATAAGGTAACAACTTGGGTTATATTATACCCTTCATAAATTAAAGACGCGACTTTAAAATGAAAAGCGTGCAAAAGTAGAAAAAACCAGACCTTATAATTTAATCCTGTTAAGAAATTGCGCCTATAATTCTCTGGTAAACAAGACCAGAGCCATTCAATTCTCTGGAAAACAGTTAAATTACCTTATGATTTTAGCGTATCTAAACACGAAAATCCGCGTCTTCCGCGTCCTCCGCGATAATCCGCGATTCAGACAATTTGAAAATTGAATGAACCTGTAAACAAGACACAAAACACTTGACATTTTTTTGACTTTAATTATAAGATGTAGACAATTTGATAGCGGTTTCTCCCAATTCAACGAAACCGAAACTGAAAACGGTATTCCATTGACAGGTACTAATGTGGGGACTCTCCTCACAGTAAACGCATCGGAGGTGAACATGTCTGCAAACGATGTTGCGTTAATGGCGCACCTCATGCGCCGCGCAGGGTTTGGAACAACCCGCACCGAACTGGAAGCCTACGTCGAAAAAGGCTACGAGAACGTAGTTGACGACCTCGTCCATCCCGAACGCGGGACCCCTATTGATGAAGATATTTTAGAACGTTACTTCGGCAGTGAAGGCGGATATGTCGGGACGTGGATCTATCGGATGCTGAACAGTCGATGTCCGCTCCAAGAGAAGATGGCGCTCTTCTGGCATCATGTCTTCGCGACCGGGTTAGGCAAAAATCAGCATATCCTCGCATCCACGAACCAAATTGATATGTTGCGCCGTGTCGGGATGGGGAAGATGCGGGACATTCTGCTCGAACTCTCCAAAGACCCAGCGATGATCTTCTGGCTCGACAACAACGAAAATCGTAAAGGTGAACCCAACGAGAATTACGGCAGAGAACTCCTTGAACTCTTTTCACTCGGTGTCGGTAACTACACAGAAGACGACATCAAGAACTGTGCACTCGCCTTTACAGGTTGGACGTTTGGACAACCGATTCCGTTGTATCCGCACGGTTACTACACGCCACCTTTCCTGTTCGTTGAAGCGGAACATGACAACAGCGAAAAAACCTTCTTGGGGCATACCGGGAATCTCAACGGTGATGACATCATTAACATCATCGTCGCGCAACCCGCGTGCGCCAGATTTATCTCCAGACACCTTTACAATTTCTTTGTCGCTGATGAACCGCAGGTGCCGTCGTGGAACGTAACACCGCCCCAGGATCCGGACGCGATTGAGACACTCGCGAACGCGTTCATAGCGTCCGATGGAGATATATCGCACGTCCTTGGCATACTCTTCAATGCCGACTTCTTTAAAGAAGCCCGATTTAAGAAGGTGAAAAGTCCGACAGAACTCGTCACCGGTATTTTGAAACTCATAGGGACGTTCCAAAGTGGTCCAGAACCCGGAATGAATCAATATGCGAGTGCTACGCAATTGATGGGTCAGAAATTGCTCGATCCGCCGACTGTAGAAGGCTGGCACACCGGTAAAGAGTGGATTGACGGTGGGTTACTGACGGCGCGCGTCAACTTCGCCGTTCGCGAGGTCAGCGATGCTTCCAAACCCGGCATTCAGGACATCATCACGCGCCTGAAAAACAACGGGAACCCGCTCTCACCAGAGGCATTTGTCGAGAGTTGCCTTGCGTTTGCCGGTCCGCTGCTAATAGGAGATACCACGCGTCAGTATTTAACCGAGTTCGCGGCGGCAAACGGTGAGATCAATTTTGAAGATGATGACGCTGCCGAGGAGAACCAAGCACTGCTCGTCAGTATGCTCCAATTAATTGTGGCATCAAGAGAGTATCAGTTCGGCTAACCTCTTTAGGACTTATGCATTTCCTCTCAAAGTCCCCCTGATAAGGGGGATTTAGGGGGTTAGGATTCTCTCAAAGTCCCCCTGATAAGGGGGATTTAGGGGGTTAATAACTGAAATCCCTACTTTTTCGGTGGAATATATCGCTTTTGGACACAATCTGCGTAAGTCCTACCTTTTGTAGCCTTGGACCGAACATAGGAGACGTTGCGATGAATACTACAAAAAAAGCCCCGGTCCTCGTCGTTGTACAACTCACAGGTGGCAACGACTTCATGAACACACTCATCCCCTACACCAGCGGGATTTACTACGATTCCCGTCCGGTTGTCGGCATTAAAGCGGAAGATGTGATACCGTTAGATGTAGACAATACGTTGGGCTGGAACCCGCACGCCGCCCCAATCAAAGAGATGTTTGATGCCGGTGATGTTGCCGTTGTACAGGGGATCGGCTACCCGGATTCAAACCGCTCGCATTTCCGAGCGATGGACATCTGGCACACCTGTGAACCCCTGAAAATCGGCGATGAAGGTTGGGTCGGGAGACTCGTCCGGGAACTGGATCCGCAAAGCCAGAATGTTCTAACGTGCGTCAGTTTCGGACAGGGACTCCCCCGCGCCTGCGCGCTCTCCGGCACTCCTGTTACGTCTGTCGGCGATTTGGATAACTACGGACTGATGACCAGCATCGGCGATGAAGGACAACGCACGAAGGCACTTGACATATTCAAGAAAATGTACAGCGGCACGGTCGGCACCGGTATTGTGATGGACTATCTCAGCCAAACCGGGTTAGATGTCATTAAAGGCGCCGACGAGCTTAAGAAGGCACCGGCGATGTATAAGTCTGAGGTGGAGTATCCACAGAGTTCAATCGCCAAAAGCCTACGGGATGTCGCGCGCGTCCACCTCGCCGATCTCGGTACACGCGTCTTTTACACACAACACGGCGGATACGACAACCACGCCAACGAAGTCCCCGCGCACCCACGCCTCCTGAAAGATTTGACAGAGGCGATCCAAGCCTTCTTCACCGATTTGCGCGCCCAGAACGCCTCTGAAGAGATCGTCATGTACGTCTTCACCGAATTCGGGAGACGTATCCGAGACAACGCCAGCGGCACAGACCACGGTACCGGCGGTGGTGCATTCATCATCGGTGATCGAGTGAAAGGCGGACTCTACTCAGAATACCCGTCTCTCGACCCCGCGCGCTGGGTACACGGCGAAGACTTGGAGCACACCATTGATTTTCGTGGCATATACGGAACACTGTTAGAGCAGTGGATGGGTGTTGACCCAACCCAAATTGTCGGCGGAAATTTTGAACAAATCCATCCATTTTCCTCTTAAAGTCCCCCTGATAAGGGGGATTTAGGGGGTTAGAATCCTCTCAAAGTCCGGCTGATAGGGGGATTTAGGGGGTTAGGATTCTCTCAAAGCTTGGCTGATAGGGGGATTTAGGGGGTTTTCTTCCGTTTTCAAGTCCCCCTGATAAGGGGGATTTAGGGGGTTAGAATCCTCTCAAAGTCTTGATAAAGGGGATTTAGGGGGTTAGGATTCTCTCAAAGTCCCCCTGATAAGGGGGATTTAGGGGGTTTCTTTGCTGGGTGTTTCTTAGAAAAACCTTGGATTTACAGTTGGGTTTACCTTTAGTTTTAAAAGTGGACAAAGCAGCAGGAGACATATCATGGGCAGACCTTATGGATTACTGCGTGCCGGGTTTCCGTACCTCAAATGCCTGAGCATGCGCCGAACAACAAACTTTCCGATCGACATCGCAATCGGAAAAGAGGGACGTATCTATATTATGTGCCGGAGCGACGGCACCGCGATGATCCGAAAATATACTGTTGATGACGAAGATCGCGGCACAATGGGCGGCTACGGACAAGGGGACGGACAATTCACATGGCCCGTGACGATTATCCCCGACAGTCAAGAGAACCTCTATGTGTCCGATGAATTCCTGCATAGGATTGTCGCCTTTAACAGTGAAGGTGAACATACCGGTACATGGGGAGAACACGGCACCGATCCCGGACAACTCAACGGACCCGCAGGGATCGCCTTCGATCCAGAAGAAAACCTCTACGTCGTTGACAGCCTAAGCCACCGTGTGCAGAAGTTCACGAAAGATGGCAAGTTCCTCTTCGGGTGGGGCAGTTATGGCGACGGTGAAGGCGAATTCAACATGCCCTGGGGTGTCGCTGTGGATGAACTCGGCGATGTCTACGTTGTGGATTGGCGAAACGACAGGGTACAGAAGTTTAATGCCGACGGTGAATTTCTCTTCGCATTCGGTAAATCTGGCAGCGGCAACGGCGAATTCAACCGGCCCGCCGGGATTGACATTGACCTACACGGCGATGTCTATATTGCTGACCGAGGCAACGACCGCATACAACTCTTCAACGCCGAAGGCAGGTATGTACAGAAATTCCTCGGCGATGCCACCCTATCGAAGGTATCACAGGCTTACATGATGACAAACGCCAGTCCGAACCGGATGCGAGACATGGCAGACCTCGAACCACAGAAATACTTGCGCCAACCGAAATCCGTCGCAGTCAGTGACGACGGGTTGATGTTCGTACCGGACTTCGGATCCTATCGGGTACAGGTCTATCAGAATATGGCAGTACCGTTGACCGAGCAGGAATTTAGTCCACCCCGCAGATCCGTTACACTACATCAGGAATAAGATTTAGGCGAATACGGAAACACAGAGAAGTCAAGCATCTGGAGCTCCAGGTGCTTGACTTTTTGCGTACGGATAGATAGACAAATTTTAGGCAAACTGAAAACTGTATTGAACGATGCATCGTAACACATTTTCATTTTTTTTCAGAATGCACATTTTCTGACATAAAATCGCGTCTTTATTATTATAGCCCAAGTTGCTACTAACGAATTTTGAGCGTTTCAACATAGTTTTCAGACACTTTCCCACCCGAGAGGGGTGGAATGTCTATGGAAAAAGGTATATTAACGTCCCGCACTCCAGCGGAGTGCTATTGCTTCTCAGTGAGAATAAATAGGTGGCAACTTGCGTTATTATAACACGATTATTTGTTCATTAGATTAGGAGGGTACCTCATGGACAGGGAAAACGATGCCCAATTGATTCACGAAATATTGTCAGGCGACGAGGCCGCTTTTAGCCGCTTAGTCCAAAAGTACCAAAAAAGTGTTCATGCGCTTGCGTGGCGGAAGATCGGGGATTTTCATCATGCTGAAGAGGTTACACAAGACACCTTCCTTCAGGTGTATAAAAAACTCTCGACGCTCAAAAATCCCAATCAATTTGCTGGGTGGCTCTATGTTATCGCCAGTCGGCACTGCATTGCTTGGGTGCGCAAACAAAAACCAACAGTTCAATCGTTGGAGGAGACACCTGTGAAAGAAACAGAAAAGTCAGATTATGAACGTTATGTCTCCGAACAGCGCGAGGCAGAAGCCATCGAACGTCGGCATGAAATCGTTGAAAAACTTCTTGAAAAACTACCAGAGAGCGAGCGCACTATCGTGACGCTTTACTATCTCGGTGAAATGACCCTCAAGGAGATAGGTGACTTCTTAGGGGTGTCGATGAATACGATTGCCAGCCGATTCCGGCGTGCGCGAAAGCGTCTGCAAGCAGATCAAGAACTTTTGATTCAGGAAACTCTTGGTGGGGTTCAGTTATCAGAAAATCTAATAAAGAACATTATGCAGCAAATCGCCGATATCGGCCCCACACGGCCAACGGTTACGAAACCCTTGCTTCCATGGATTGCTGTTGGCGCGTTTACTATTTTGGTGATACTTTTGTTAGGGACTAGCAATCGGTATCTTGTTCGCTTTCAGAAACCCTATAGTTTTGAAGCAATATCTCAACCCACAATTGAAATTGTGGATGCCCCTATTATCCATAATATGGATTCTAAACCCTCTGTCCGAAATCAGATTGGACAGGTTGCGTCCGAGGATAAAGAGGGTAACGCAGATCCGCAGATTTCCCAGAAAGTCTCAACATCCGACACCGAAGGGGATTCCTCAAATAGAAATAAGACAATACAGATAGATGCATATTGGGCCCCGATTGCTGATGCTGCACTTAACTCGTCCAAGCATGCTGCTCTCTTTAATAATCTTTCACCGGCTCATCCGAGCCAAGAATATGGGACAGACGCTTTCAGAGTCTTTTTCCCAAAGAAAAGTTTCACCGTAGGGTATCTATGGGAACTTGATGTTAAAAAAATTATACCGTTTCTGCGTCAATTTCATCCTGGAGCGACTGCGGAGATGCATAACAATCCGGGCACAGAGTTTACCTTGGAATTGTTTGGCCTGACTCTGTTTCGTTCAAGTACGTTTGAGTCAGAAGGTGCCTATGCATGCATACGGGCAGTCTCGTCAACTTATGCCGAAATCGTCTTCAGGATTCACGCCGAATTCCTACTTGATAGAGAGGCTGGTGCTTATTTTACTCCAGCACAATTTACTGGGCGACTCATACTCAACAGGAAATCTGGCACGATCCGCGAGTTTTGGCTCTATCTTCCACCTCGCAATTCCAATGTTGACATCAACGCCTATGGCTTAGCAGATATGGTTTTCGTTCCGCGCATGGAACTTGTCGGACGGAATACACAGGATCAGCGTGATATTGTTTGGAAGACGACCATCACTGAAAAGGAAGCGAAGGGTTTGTTAGAAACTGCCTTCTACAGGTTTTCAGAAATTGAGAGATATCCTATTGAAGATGTTGTTGCACAAGCACAAGCCGAAAAACGCCCAATTCATGTCGTTCTAACATGGGGTGCTTTCGACGCAGAATCTTGCTGAGCGACCGGTAAAACCTTGAGGGCAGTTGTCCTCTCTGATTCTAAAGTCATCAAGTTGCTCAATAAACACTATGTCAGTGTGTTCCTTCTCCTAAGAGATTTACCGGAACTTGAGAATGGAGCAAAGGGTGATCAAGCGAGCAGATTAGCTACACTGGTCACCGAAGCCTATGAAAAAACTATCACACACAACCCGGATCATTCGGTAAACTCTTTTGTCCTATCGCCCGAGTTGGAGTTGATAAGTCATTTACCTTACCAAACATCGAATGAACCCTATATAGATGGAAGAGGATACTATACATTTTTAATGGACGCTTTGGAAAGAGTTAAGAGGCACTAAATCCAGATCGGGTTTAGTCTGACTTAATTAACACGGTTCACGACTTTAGGTAAACTGAAAAAACCGAATTGAAGGTTGAATAATTGTGTTAACCTGAATTTGCTAAAAAGGTATTGTAGCACAAAGTGGTTTCTTAGCCAATCCAAAGTTTCCCCACAGCATTGTGCCATGTTTATACTGGATTCACGCGGTGTTAGTGCGTTTAGTGGAGGTCAAAACGACTAAATGAAGTTAAAATTTGTTACAGTTCTACTCGCGTTTGTCACCATGCCATTATCTGTTTCAGCACAAACCGGAGATGTTCAAGGAAGCGTCTACCAGCGAAGCACGGAGAACCCGCTTCCAGGAGCGGATGTCCGAATTACCGAAACAGAACAGACCCAAAAAACCGATGAAAACGGCATCTTTCGTTTTACCGAACTCCCCGAAGGCACATATACTTTCGTTGTTACGCATCCCACTGAAACGGCACCCACAGCTGTCTCCGTTTCGATCAGCAGCGGGGATACGACTGAAGTCAAAATTTACTTAGGTGAGGCAGCAAAATTGGAAACAATTGTTGTGGAAGGGAAACGTCTACCGCCAACGATCAGTCGCACCGAAATCCGTGGCAGCGAGCTCCTACGTATCCCCGGTGCTGCCAACGATGCACTCAAAGGATTGACGACGCTTCCAAGCATCGGGATTCCAAACGATTATTTTGGCGTGCTTTATATCCGTGGCAGTGAACCGGGATCAAATCTTTACTATCTTGATCGAACGCCGCTCGGGTACCCGTTTCATTGGGGCGGTTTACTGTCAACCATCAGTTCAGAAACGATTGAGACGATTGACATCTACGCAGGCGGTTACGGTGCCGAATTCGGATTGGACTCGCAAGCCGTGCTTGACATCCACGCACGCGACAGCCTCGAAGAACGGTTCAATGGAAAGTTTAACCTCAATATTTTCTATTCTGAAGGGTTGCTTGAAACCAAAATTGGTGAGAAGGGGTATTTCTCTGCCTCAGGACGGCGGAGCTACTTAGACCTCATCGCTGGACCGGTCGTTGAAGCACAGATAGGACAGGAACAACAATTTCCCTACTTTTCAGATTATCAATTCAAATTTGTCTATCCACTGACTGAAAACCACAACCTCACACTTAATGCATTCGCCGCAACTGACCATTTTCGTGTTGAGACAGAGGAACAGGAAGATGATGAAATGGAAATAGACGATCCTTTTGAGTCCTCTGCCTTTTTCAAAAATGGATTTAACGGGCAGGGCATCCATCTGCGTTCAGAATTCACCGAAAATCTCACATCCAATTTATCACTGACCCGTTCACTCAATTTCCTTGATATAGACTTAGATGCCATTGTATCAGAGACTGTCCTTACAGATGAAAACGGTGAGATAATCACTAAATACAACGATTCTATCAAGTATAACTTAAAGGTTAACGTCCCCGTCTATACCCTCCGCGAAGACCTGTTCTACAGGCTAACACCTACACTCCAACTCGAACCGGGGTTTCTCCTCGCGTTCAGTCCAGCGAACAGTACAGAGCATTCCAGTTATCCGACATTTGAAGAAGATGTGTCGGATGACGAGATGGCGAGCGAATTGTTTCAAACAGATCCAACGAAAGTAGGGTTTGATGATGATGGAACGCTGCGGGTACGCACGACTGAAACCAGAGACTACGAATTTGGACACGGTTTACAACGTGCCGAGGGCTATCTACAAACACGATTTGACCCACTATCCGCGCTTTCAGTCGCGCTCGGTGTCCGGGTCGATTATCTGGATGTGATAGAGGAGCTTTCCGTTCAACCACGCGGTAGCGTTAGTATCAAGCTGCCGATGGGTTCTAACCTCCGATTCGCTTATGGACACTACGAACAGAGTCCACAACTGTCTGAGCTGCTATCAGAGAATGGGAACGCAGCGTTAAAATCGAGTTTCACACGCCACTATATCATGGAAATAGAACATGAACTTTCATCACGCACCGAATTCAAGTTTGCTACTTACTACAAAGACATACAGAAACTGATAACACCCGATGCGGTCTCAAATTATCTCAATCAAGGTGTTGGGTACGTCGGCGGTGCAGAATTGTTCCTACGGCACCGAGTTCCAGATAAGTTCTTTGGCTGGGTATCGTATGCCTATACGCACGCAGAACGACGCGAGAATCCACACGCTGCCTACCGACCTTACCTTTTTGATAACACACACATCGTTAGCATTGTGGCAAACTATAACTTTAGCCCAGATTTTGAGATCGGCGCGAAGTGGCAGTATCTCAGCGGTACCGCCGAAGCACCTATCAGTTCCATCGTTCTCATCCAAGACCCGGTAACGCGCGGATTGAACCCGCTCTTCGCAAGTTTTAGCCGGGTCTTAGGTGCTAAACTGACACCCTACCACAAGTTAGATTTGCGGATAAGTCGCAAATGGAATTTCATGGGCATGAAGATCGGCGGATTCATTGAAGTGCTGAATGTATACAATCGCAAGAATACCATCGAGTTTATCCAGAATGAGGGAACATTTGAGATACAGGGCGAGGAAGTCACAATTGAAGAACACGAAGTCGGAACAGCCAACCAACTTCCATTGCTGCCTTATATTGGGTTGACGCTTGAATTTTAATCGAATTTTGTGATATAGAGCCAAGTGTGTATGCTATACGCTCGGCTTTTTTGCGTGCTAAGCAATGAAGAAATTGATTGTTTAAGTCAACTAAAAATCTGAAATTTGCGTTAAAAGAAGTGTTACACTTATTCGGCATTTGGATTAAACAGACGGAAACCGTCCAAACTTGAGTCGGCATCCACAACGGATGCCCTACAATGTACTTTTATCAAACGCATGTTATGTAATACTATTTCTAATTGAAAGTGTCTCTTTTTTGTAGCACAAACTTCCAGTTTGTGTCCTGAAAACGAAGTGCTGTCGTTTAAAAATAACTACCATGATAACCGCCTAATGAGACAATAATTTATAAAAATGGTATAGTGCTCCAAACGGAGGTCAAATCGACTACATGAAGTTACAATTAATCGCTGTTCTATTTGTGTTCTTGGTATCCCTACCTATATATGCACAGAACGGCGATGTTGAAGGAACAGTCTATCAGCGAGGCACGGAGAAACCCATTGTGGGAGCGGATGTCCGCATTACCGAAACAGAACAAACCCAAAAAACCGATGAAAACGGTATCTTCCAATTCACGGAACTCCCCGAAGGCACTTATACCTTTGTTGTTACGCACCCTCTTGAAACCACACCTACATCCATCTCTGTTGCCATCAGCAGCGGGGATACCACCGAAATCAAAATATACTTAGGCGAGGTAGTTAAATTAGAAACAATCGTTGTAGAAGGGAAACGTCTGCCACCAACGATCAGTCGTACAGAAATCCGTGGCAGCGAACTCCTACGCATTCCGGGTACCGCCAACGACGCACTCAAAGGACTAACGACGCTCCCAAGCATTGGGATTCCAAACGATTATTTTGGCGTGCTTTATATCCGTGGCAGCGAACCGGGATCAAATCTTTACTATCTCGATCGAACGCCGCTCGGGTACCCGTTTCACTGGGGCGGTTTGTTGTCAACCATCAGTTCAGAAACGATTGAGACGATTGACATCTACGCAGGCGGTTACGGTGCGGAATTCGGGTTGGACTCGCAAGCCGTGCTTGACATCCACGCACGCGACAGCATTGAGGACCGGTTAGATGGAAAGTTCAACCTGAATATCCTCTATTCCGAAGGGCTGCTTGAAACCAAAATCGGTGATAAGAATTACTTTTCTGTCTCTGGACGACGCAGCTACTTAGACCTCATCGCTGGCCCGATCCTTGAAGCACAGACAGGACAGGAACAACAATTTCCCTACTTTTCAGATTATCAACTCAAATTTGCCCGCCCGCTCAGTGAAAAACATCACCTCACCGTCAACGCCCTCGCTGCAACCGACCATTTTAAAATTGTGGAAGACACGCAGCCAGAAGGTGCTGACGCGATAGAAGCAGCACCCTCTTCTGCCCTATTCAAAAATGGTTTTAATGGGCAAGGCATTCATCTCCGTTCAAACTTCACTGAAAATCTGACCTCACATCTATCGCTCACCCGTGCCTTCAATTTCCTCACCATAAATTTTAAAGGCGTCGTCTCCGAGTCCCACACGCTGACCCCTGAAGGGGAATGGGTGTTAGACGAAGTGGACTACGCACACTACGACGTAAATGTAAAAGTACCAGTCTACACATTTCGAGAGGATATCTCCTATAAACTCACGCCTACCTTTCAACTTGAACCCGGTTTCCTCTTTTCATTTAGTCCCGCAAACAGTTTTGAAGACGGTAGGTTTCCAGAGTATGAAACGAGCGGTGAAGATGTAACAAATGTCACACCGATCATTGAGGATGGTGAGGTTATAGGCGAAGAGGTTTATGTTGGACCAGACTACGAATTAAGCGGTGTGGAAGAAATCCATGATGAGTTCGGACACGACTTTTATCGGACTGAAGTATACTTACAGGGACGGTACGATCCACTTGAATTCCTATCGGTAGCACTCGGTATTCGGCTTGATTATCTGAATGTGACGGAGCAACTCTCTATTCAACCGCGCGGAAGCATGAGTTTCCAGCTCCCCAGTGGTTCCAACCTCCGTTTCGCGTATGGACACTATGAACAGAGCCCACTACCGTATCAACTGCTCGCGGACGACGGCAACCGCGCGCTGGAATCGAGCCTCACACGCCACTATATCATGGAACTTGAACACGAACTCTCATCGCGCACCGAACTCAAATTCGCCACCTATTACAAAGACGCTCAGAAATTGGTAGTAACCAAGTCTTCACTATCTTCACTCTATGAAGAGACCGGTGAAGAGGTCCGATCACTTTCACTCGCGCCAGAGATAAGATCACTTTCGCTCGCGCCATTTGATGAGCTCCCAAACTATCTCAATGAAGGTATGGGGGACGTTGTAGGAGCGGAGGCATTTCTGCGACATCGGATTCCGGATAAGTTCTTCGGTTGGATCTCGTATGCCTATACGCACGCCGAGCGGCGTGAGCATATATTATATGCCTCTCAACCTTATCTATTTGATAATACGCACATCCTTAGCCTCGTCGCCAATTACACTTTCACCCCCAATTTCGAGATCGGTGGGAAGTGGCAGTATTTAAGCGGTACCTCCGAGGTGCCTATCAGTGCTGTCGCCCTAATTCAAGACCCAGTCACGCGTGGCTTAAACCCGCTTTTGGCGAGTGCTGACGAACAATTGAGTACCGAACTTGAACCTTACCACAAATTAGATATCCGGATAAGTTATAAATGGAATGTCAAAGGCATGAAAATAGGTGGGTTCATTGAAATCCTGAATGTATACAACCGCAAAAATACTATAAAATTCATTTTTGAAGAAGCAACACTTGAGGTTCAAGGCGAGGCGGTCGAGATTGAACGTGATGTCTTCGACGCACCCCAATTCCCTCGGATTCCCTACTTCGGACTAACGCTTGAATTTTAAACAGGACTTACGGATTTTCTCTCAAAGTCCCCCTGATAAGGGGGATTTAGGGGGTTTCTTCCTCTCTTTCAAAGTCCCCCTGATAAGGGGGATTTAGGGGGTTAGATACACTGAAATATTCTTACTGCGAAACAATATCACCCTTCTGGTGTGAGGGAGCCTTACCTATCAAGAAGTCTCTTTGCTCCAGCGGAGCAATATATCTATAGAAAAAACGGACACCTTCTCTTGCACTCCAGCGGTGTGCTATGTAAACAAACTTTACACCCTCAATCCGAGGTTTGCCATTTATAAGATGTAGAACTTACGCAGCCCTGCTCGCTGGCGGGGTTTGAAACCCCGCCAGCAGTGCGTCACCCAATCCGAGGTTTGCCATTTATAAGATGTTCTGATATAATACAACTGTAGCAGGAAGTAGACACCCTGCACATCGGGGGTTAAAACAACTACCTCTTAAAGTCCCTCTGATAAGGGAGATTTGGGCGGTTAAAACTTCCATCCAACAAGGAAAATACCTATGAAAATCTTGGTAACCTTTAGTATCTGCGTCCTGATATTCACTGGCTGCACAACTGTTGAATCCCAAAAGATGCAGGCAGAACGCGATCAACTGCTCAAGAATTACGAAGACCTCCGCGAAGAAAACAGTGAACTGAAACTGAAAAACAGTATCACCGATACAGTTCTGGGGAAGTGGAAATTTCTAAGCCTTGAAATGGCAGAGAGCGGTGTCACCCAAGAGGTTGCAGAAGCCAAAGCCGCGCTTTATGCCCTTGAATTGAAAAATCTTACACTTGAATTCTTTGAGGAGAAAGGTATTTACCATTACCGAGGCAGGAGGGGTGGCACGCAGGTCTTCGGTCAATGGACTGTGATTACGATTCGGTACGGCGATGAACCGTTTCCGTTTATCCGGTTCATCAGACGCACCGGTCCAGAGATGGCGCAACTCCTCTTCGCAGCGACTGAGGATGGAAGGGCACTTGGATTGTCGAGCGCACCAGGGTTTGACACAGCAAGGGATATTAGTATTTCGGTTACGCCTGACAGACTATATCTCACAATGCACGGCAAGATGCAATCAGGACCCAAGGGCTGGGTACAGAGTGGTGGCGTGCGCTGTTATTTTGAGAGGATTCAGCAATGAAGATATTAGTTACCTTTGGTTTGATAACACTGATTTTTTCGGGTTGCACCTCGGCGGAACACCAGCAGATGCGGAACGAGCGGGAACGACTTCGCGCCGCGTACGAGGACGCACGGATAAAAAACGACAGACGGACCTCTAAGGACAGGCTTGCGAGCGAAATGTTGGGAACATGGCAGTTCCTTGGTATAGAGGTTTTAGAAAGCGATTTGAGCAATGAAATTGAAAGCGCGGGGGCTGCACTTGCTGAAACCAGTCGTAAAAATCTGACGATCCGATTTTTTGAACAGAACGGCATCCGTTTTTACGAGGGTAACAATGGGGGTATTAAGGTTACTGGTGGATTCTCGATCTACGTTAAACGGATCGCTGAGGTTCTATACCCAAAGCTTGTTATGAATCAGAGTTCAGGCATTAGGCCTGGGGAGTTTTTATTTAATCGTCCCGGAGTATTCAGTGGTCCCCCAGAGGCATCCAAAGTCTTAATTTCCGTGCAAGACGATCAACTCTACCTGACACTGGGTGCCGGCGCATCACTGACAGTTGAAGGGTGGGCACAGAGCGATGGCATCAGGTATTCTTTCAAACGGGTTAAATAAGAATAGAACTTACGCAGCCGCCACTGCAGGCGGGGTTTGAAACCCCGCCTGCAAAGGGATCAGGTATTCCTTACAAACGGATCAAATAAGAAGATTAAATTTGTTTTAAAATAAAGGAGGAGAATAGGGATGAAAGCGTTAACAATGTTCGGTCTTATAATGATACTCTTCACGAGTTGTGCGGTCTTTACGCCGCAAGAGACGCAGGAAGAGCGACAGCGTTTACTCGCGATGCGTGACGCTGCACGCGAGCGGCACAATCCAGAAAGAGTTAAACAGGCGGTAAAGGACCTTCTCGTCGGTAAGTGGCAATATGTCGGGTTAGAGGTTGAAGAAGGCAACGTTAACGCGCAGCGGAAAAAACCCATGTCGCAGCAGGTGACAGATTCACTGAATACCGTTATCGCAAAACTTCCCAAGAGTGTCGCAGGCGAACAAGCAACACCACCTAATTCAAACGCCGCTACGCCAGAAAATGGCAAACAGAATTCGGAGGTGAACCGACAGAACCCGCAAGAAGGCACAACGCGCCTACCGCCTATTGAGGTTAGAGATAAGAAATCAAATCAACGGATATTGGGTGCGAAAGCGGCACTCGTTGCGTCTACTCGCAAAAATCTCATACTCGAATTTTCGGAGGATCGCAGTTCTTACTATTACAGCGGTAGCAATCGTGGCACGAATGTCACCGGTCAGTGTTATGTTACCACGAAGCGACACGGAGACGATCCGATGACATTTATCCGTTTTAATCAGCGAACAGGACCGGAGTTACTTGAATTTCTTTTTGGTTCCGAACCTATAAAACAGATAGCTGCGAAGCAAAAACAGAGACGGACTGCGATGACGCAAAATTTCAATCGGAAAGGTGCTTTAAAGGCGACATCGCGCTCAATCGCTTCAATGCCTGGAATTACAGTAACAGATGATACCCTCTCTTTGGTGCTCTATGGCGATATGCAACTAACACCGAGAGGTTGGATACGAACCGGTGGTTTAAGATGCACTTTCAAAAGGATTGAATCAAAATGAAAAATATCCGCCTTTTTGTTTTTCTTTCCCTGGGTTTCGGACTGGTGTTGAGTCCGGCACTGCAGATTTGGGCACAAGCACCGACAACCGCAAAAATCGCATTCTCATCGAATCGAGATGGCAATTGGGAAATTTACCTGATGAACCCGGATGGGAGTCAGCAAAAACGGTTAACGCAAAATAGCGCGACAGACCTTAGTCCCGTCTGGTCTCCGAATGGAGCGCAAATTCTGTTTGTCTCAGATCGCGATGGTGGGCACGATCTCTATGTGATGGATGCCGACGGCAGCCAGGTTCAGCGCGTTTTTAAGGAGTCGGTGCTTAGGATAGAACCGACTTGGTCGCCGGATGGGGAAAAAATCGCGTTTCATACAAAGAAGCCGCAATGGAAGCCTGAATGGAACATCCAAACCGCTACGATACATGGGGCAGATGTGGAAGATGTCGCCGAAGTGGTTCCGCAAGGAGGTAACCCCTCTTGGTCTCCCGATGGAAACGAGATAGCCTTTGTTGACGATATTGATGACACCCGCCGTATTCGTATTCTCACACTCAGTTCCAATAGAGTACGAACATTCCTGTCCCACGAAACGCCGTGGATGTACGCCCCAGCCTGGTCTCCGTCAGGGGACAGGCTCGCCTTTACTTGGCTCAAGTGGGGTTTAGGGAATGGAAATGCTTTATTCGTTGTGGATCGCGATGAAAAAGGTTTGAAACAGATTGGTAAGCCTTCACAGGTATCCCTTGGTCCTGCTGCATGGTCTCCCGAAGGCGATAGACTTGTTTACAGCGAACGTGCTGAAGATGATAATTTACAGATCCTGACCGTTCATATACGTACCGGCACAAAAAAACAGTTGACACACCAAGGTTCAAACATGACCGCTGCTTGGTTCAATCCAAACAATCTACCTGTCGCGCCACAACACCACCTGTTAAGAACAGTCTGGGGAAAAATGAAAGTACGCGACTAATTTGCCATCAGCACGATATTACGAGAGAAAAATCTTATGAGAATCAAAAGTCTTTTCCTTTTTTGTTGTCTCAATCTAATCCTTACGTCCATCTATGCTGGTCAAATTCACGCACAAGCACCGAAAACTAAAAAAATAGCGTTTGCATCGAATCGTAGTGGGAATTGGGACATTTACACCATGAACCCGGATGGGAGTGAACAGAAGCGGGTAACGCAAAGTCGCGCGGGAGACTACAGTCCGGTCTGGTCGCCGAATGGAGAGCAGATTCTGTTTGTCTCAAATCGGGACGGTGTATACGATCTCTATATGATGGATGCCAACGGTCGGCGTGTCCGTCGAGTGTTTAGAAAGTTGGTACTGAGGATACAACCGACATGGTCACCCGATGGCGAGCGGATAGCGTTTCATACACAGAAACCGCAGTGGAAGCCTGAGTGGAACATCCAAACGGCTACGATATATGGGGCAGATGTGCAAGATGTCGCCGAAGTGGTTCAACAAGGCGGTTATCCCTCTTGGTCGCCCGACGGAAACGAGATAGCCTTTGTTGACTATGTGAAGGACACTCGCCGTATCCGTATTATCACGCTTGATTCGGGTAAAGTACGAACGTTCCTCCCTAAGGAATCGCCGTGGATGTCTACACCGGCGTGGTCCCCGGATAGTAACAGACTCGCCTTCGCTTGGTCCAAGTGGGGTATAGCGGGTAGACCCCCGGCTATCTTCGTTGCGAATCGCGATGGAACGGGTTTGAAGCGGGTTGTTAAATCTGAATGGCGTGTTTTTGGGCCTGCTTGGTCACCAGAAGGCGATAAACTTGCTTACATAGAACAAGGCGACAACGATAGTTTTCAAATCTTCGTTGTTGATATACGCACTGGGGTGAGAAAGCAGTTGACAGACGAAGGTTTAAATAGATCTCCTGCTTGGTTTGATCCTACAACCTTGCCTGTCCAGCCACAGCCTCGTTTACTCACAACAACGTGGGGGAAAATGAAAGTACAAGACTAATTCACTACCAGAACTACATCGCGGGGAAACTTATGAAAATCACGTGTGTTTTCTTTTTAGGTTGTCTTAATTTGGCATTGGTGCTTATCAATACCGGTCAGGTGCCTGCCGAAGCACCGACAACCGCAAAAATCGCGTTTGCCTCGAATCGAGATGGTAATTGGGAAATTTACCTGATGAATCCGGATGGGAGTCAGCAAGAACGACTTACCCGAAATAACGCATTAGATCACAGTCCTGTTTGGTCACCAACAGGAGAACAAATTCTTTTCACTTCCGATCGGGACGGGGTCAGAGATCTTTATGTGATGGATGCCGACGGTAGCCGTGTCCGGCGTGTTTTTAGGAAGTTAGCACGTCGAGTGGAATCGGCGTGGTCCCCAGATGGCGAGCGGATAGCCTTTCATTCTGAAACACCGGAATGGGGCATCCAAACGGCTACGGTACACGGTGAAGATGTCAAGCAGGTCGCATTGGCAGAATCGCATGGTGGCAATCCTTCCTGGTCGGCAAACGGAAACGAGATCGCCTTTGCTAAAGACGCGGGTGGCACGCATCGGATCTTTATCGTAAAGCTCGATTCCGGCGATATACGCATGTTTCTGCCTAAGGAATCACCGTGGATGCACACACCCTCATGGTCACCAAAGAGGGACGAACTCGCCTTTACTTGGTCCAAATGGGGGCTACGGAACAAATCAGCCATTTTCGTGGCAAATCCGGACGGAAGCCGCTTGAGACAGATTAGTGAACGAGTACCCCTTGCCTACTATCCTGCATGGTCACCCGACGGTGATGAAATTGTTTATGTGGAGGAAGCCGTAGAGAGAGATCGTCAAATCGCTGTCGTTGACGTAGAGACAGGTAGAAAAACGCAGCTAACACACCGCGGACGGAACATCACACCCAGTTGGTTCGATCCCAAAAGCTTATCCATTGCACCACGACCACACCTGCTCACAACAACATGGGGAAAAATCAAAGCCGATTAAGGACGCACCGTCCGCACCTGTCCACGAAGATCGAGCTGCACCTTCCAATTGTTCCAGCGCGGCAATAGGACTGTACTCAGTGCTGGTTGACGGATACCGCGCACCCACCGCAATGTAACGAGTTTTTCTGTGGGGTGATATTCGACACTGAACTTAGCCCCGTTGACGGAAAATTCTCTCGGATATCGCGCCTCAATTTCAGCAATAGTGTCGATATCTATCTCAGTAAAGACCAAATCCTCTGGCGAAAGAAGTTGCCAGTCTTCGGCGACCTCTACGCCTAAGATGTTGAGCCGTGAAACTAACCATCTGTGCGGCGTTAAATCTGTTGTTTCGGAGGTATTCATATCAGGGTTGAGTGCGCAATGAAGTATCCAAGCGTTGAGTGCGCGGGTGAGTTGCTCACCAACTTTCGGGAATACGGAACCAGAGAGGATGAGAGATGCCAACGCCTCTCGTAGCAGGTTACCACTCAGGGGTTGGCGTTCGCGTCCGATCTCTCTACCCGCGTATTCGGTTATTACTTCTGCAACAATGTCTTCACCTTCCAGCCGCGGAACAGCGAGTTGAGAAGTTCCAATTCCCGCGTTGACCAGATCGTCAAAAGAACAAGGTATGGCAGTGCGTCCCATCAATTGCACGCGCGTGCCTTTCGCGATGCCGACGGTCTCTAAAATTAAAGCGGCTTGCCTATCTTCCGGTAGGAGAGAATCAGAATCGAGTAAGACCTCTTCCTGTCCATTCCCCCATCCCTTACCTTTCCGTCTCCGGACGTAAGCACAGGTATCCCATTCGCGTAAGAGGTAAGCAATCAATGCGTTGCGATCGGGTTGTACAGATGCTTTATCTTTCGTCACAGGCGGTAACTCGAAAAAATCTCTGAGTTGCGTCGCGATTCTGCGGGATTCGGCGAGAGAAGTTTTATGGAGCTGATGCCGTTTGTTGTCGCCGTGTCGTAGGGTTCGGATTGCTGTCGTAGCGTCGCATCCATCGCGAAAAAGTTCTTTTTGCCGTGCTTCGCGAACCGTGTCCTGTTGTTGCGTTGGCACGCGGTCGATGCGCTGCCATAACGGCGCTGGGCGCTCCAACGTCGCAATCAGATCAATCACATCGCGTCGGATGGAAGAGGGTGCTTTTACCAAGAGTCGAGCGTGAAGTGGGCTGACCGGTAAAGTGCAGATTTTCGCGCCCTCTGGCGTGAGGGTGCCATCATCGGAGAGAACGCCCCAGCCTTTCAGGGCGGTCTGTGCGCGTTCCACAGCGAAGTCGGGAGGCGCATCAAGGAATGTCAAATCTTGCGGACGATAGCCGGTTGCAGCGACGGTAAGCACGAATTGGGTCAAGTCCTCCCGTCGAATCTCTGGCGGTGTCTCCTGTTCAAGTTGACCGTGTTCCTCCCAGAGTCTATAACAAATTCCAGGGCCGAGGCGACCTGCGCGCCCACGGCGTTGTTCGGCTGAGGCTTGCGATATAGGACGCAGCGCAAGGACGATACGTCGGTTCTGGTGGATACGCTGGCGGACTAAACCGGTATCTACAACAGCAGTGATACCCGGAAGCGTGATTGATGTCTCAGCGACGTTGGTTGCAAGAATGACGCGGCGGTGGTTCGATTGTGTGTTGTCAAATGCTTTGTCTTGTGCATCGGCGGGTAGATCGCCGTGTAGCGGGATAACGTCGAGATGTCGCAGCTTACGGAGCGCATCATGGCAGGCATTAATTTCACCCTTACCCGGTAGGAACACCAAGATATTCCCATCGGTTTCTTTGAGCGCGCGCTTAATCCCTTTTTCGACGCGTTCTACTAAATTATGAGATGTCGGCACTACTGCTCCAGCAAGGTATCGCACTTCAACAGGATAGACGCGCCCTTCCGCACGCAGCACTTGACCGTCAACAAATCGGGCGAGTTGCTGTGCAGCGATTGTGGCAGACATAATAACGAGCCTTGCGTCGCGTCGTTTCTTTCGGCAGATAGCCAGAAAAAGGTCTGTCTCTACACCGCGTTCGTGGAACTCGTCCAAGATGATGGTGCCATATTGATCTAATTCGGAGCCAGCGGCATATCGCAAAGCGACACCGGGCGTAACGAAACGGATCCGGGTGAGTGTATCAGAGCTAACGTCCTCGAAACGCACGGTATAACCGACAGAATGTCCCAGCGGTTCGTTGTGTTGTTGGGCTACCCATCGTGCGAGTGAGCGGCATGCGACGCGCCTCGGTTCGACGACAAGCACTGGGGCATCTGATAGCGCGGCACACCAAGGCGGAATTTGGGTCGATTTTCCGCTGCCGGTTGGTGCTACAATCACCACTGGACCCGTTGTGATTGCGTCGTGAAATGTTGCCTTGAGTTCTGTAATTGGAAGGTTGGTTTCGTTCATAGTGAGTATTATAACGCATAGTGGCATTGGTATCAAGAAAGGAGTCGCTCCTACAGAAGAATCGCCAAACGCTCTTGACATTTCCTAACGTTTCTGATATTATAATCCAAATATCTATCATCCATGTTTAAAGGTAAATTATGTTGCACCTAAACTTCATAAAACAGATACGGACAAAAATACAGAAAACTTACCTCTTGTTAGCAGTGACAGCGTTAGTCGGATCGTTATTTTGCCAAAATTTTGCCTATAGTCAGCAATATGTCATTGTTGAAAATGAAAATGGCGATAGATTTACTGGGATTTGGCGCGGTGGCACTGAAACTCACTTTGAAATTGAGTACCAAGGGCAAATTTTAAGACTTCCCGTGATGGGGCATACCATCAGTGCTACATCAGACATAGCACATGTGCCCGATCAGACGGCGGCAAAGTATTTTCGCAATGGACTTATACTGCTGGAATTGGAGATGCCAGAAAAAGCGATGAATCGTTTTGAAGCTGCGATTGAAGAATTTCCGAGATATCCTGCTGCGCATTATCAACTCGGTTTACTTTATGAGGCAAATGGCGATAAGGTAAACGCATTGGAACGATTCCGTTCTGTAGCGATTCTCGATGCAGCAAATTTTGACCTGGTACCACATTTTCGGGAGCTTGGGGACGCTGCTCTTGCCAACGAGGCTTATCCTGAAGCCGTGGATAACTATCAACTGATCCTTAAGTATTATCCGGAGCACGCGTCGGTCCCCGGTTTGAGTTACATCACCGGATTCCTACTCGTTGAGCAACTAAAAAATTATGATGACGGATTGCCGCTTCTCGAATCGGCGAGGCAGCAGTACCCGAACATGTTGTCACATGAAAAAGCGTTTTTCCTCATCGGAAAACTACAGGCGAAAACTGACCAGTTGGAAACCGCACTCCATACTTTACAAGGGTTTATGATGCGCTATCCAGTGAGCGAGTGGGTTTATGAAGCACACCTCATCCGTGCTGAAGTCAACTTGAAATTGGGTAGAATCACAGAAGCTGAAAACGAAGCAACCCAAGTTTACGATATGAGCGTAGATGAAGCGATAAGGGAACGCGCAAAACAGATTCTGGATCAGACCCAATGGACAGTCTACACGCAGGCAGAGGGGCTCCCTGACAATCATGTTCAAGCTATTACTGCTGATGGGTCGCGGTTATGGGTGGGGACACCGAACGGCGTGATGTTGTTTGAGACTGCTTTTAATAATTGGATACCGATGCCAGAGATACCGCAGCGGATTAACGACGCTACGGAAAGAATACCGGATGTGAGGGCGATTGCGGCAAACTCGACTGAAGTGTGGGTTGGTACCCGTTCTCAAGGCGCGATTCATTACAATAAGTTAACAGGCGAAACCCAGACCTACCGTCCTATTGACGAATTCCCTGCTTGGGTCAAGGATATTAAGATGGATGAGGCGGATATTTGGTTTGCTACAGATAGTGGGGTTGTTCGCAAGGTTCGCGGCACTGTCGATCCGCCCTTCGTTTACACGAGACGACTGAGTTTCATCCCCGCAGATAACATCGAAACATTGTTGCTAACACCTACGACCCTTTGGGGCGCGTCGGCAGACGGAAATATCGTGACCTTTGATAGGGAGACCGATGAGTGGGATTCCTATCGTTCTACTGAAATTCGAGAAGACACGACGGTTGTTGGTTTTGATACTGCAGAAGAGCAGCTGCTGTTTACATGGTTCAATGCTAATGAAAAATCTAACGGGTATTTTCGAGCGGACTTGGATGGTGGGAATGGAAAATTGACGACGCTTGATGTAGGCATAGAGAATGAGAAGGACTTAAGGAACATTTACATCAGAGGCATCTTGGACGATACGCCGATAGTTATAGAAGAGAACGAGCCGGTGCCTGTAGAAACACCTGATCCGCCGATATCTGGATTTTCTCCCGAAATAGATGGATCGGAAGAAGTGGAAGTCCCACCACCACCGCCACCTACGCCTTTAGTGCTGTGGATAGCGACGAACAAATCTTTTTACACGCATCACACACGTCCTGATGAATGGGTGGACACAACGACCCCGCGAATAGTGTCAGGTGAATTAATAATACATGCGCTCGTTGTAGCAAACGACAGGGCATGGATAGCGACGAACAACGGTTTAGCAGCCAAGAACATCCGATGAAAATTATGCAACCGACATCCACAAAATTTATTACGCGCTGGGCGGGTGCCGAACCTACGAAAATTAAAGATGAATTGGTTGTCGAAGAACCCCTTGAGATCCGGGTCGGACAACAGAGTTTAATCGTTGTGATGCGGACGCCTGGACAGGATTTTGAACTCGCGGCGGGTTTCCTTTATACTGAGGGACTCATAACTTCCAGTGATGACATTGAAGTGATTGCGTACTGCGATGAAGAGGTCTCTGAAAGCCAAGACGCTGGTATATCATCATTCCAGAACATCATCAACGTTCAACTCACCGAAGAATTGGATTTTGACGCGCACTCTGGATGGCAGCGCAATTTTCACGCGAATACGAGTTGCGGACTCTGTGGTAAGATGACGATTGAATCTGTTAGGCAGCAGGTGGCACCACTGAATTCGGGGTTCCGTGTAAGCCAAGCAATCCTCTATGAACTCAATGATCGGTTAAGAAAAGCACAATCCGTTTTTGAAAGAACAGGGGGTCTCCATGCCGCTGGGTTGTTTGATGAGACGGGGAAGCTGCTGATCGTCAGAGAGGACATCGGCAGACACAACGCTGTTGATAAGGTTATCGGGCAAGCGTTACTCTCTGACATGGCACCACTTGAACGGCATATTTTGATGGTGAGCGGGCGCGCCAGTTTTGAGATTGTCCAGAAGGCACTCTTTGCTCGCATCCCGATTGTCGTTGCTGTTTCTGCCGCGTCTACGCTGGCTGTTGACCTCGCAGCGGAAGGAAACCTGACCTTAATCGGTTTCATGCGCGGACAGCGTATGGCGGTCTATAGTTGTCCAGAGCGGATTTGCAACGAGTCGTGAGAAATGAAAGGAGTGATTACACTTTTTTTACTATCTTTTTCACGTGCCGCGTCTCTACAATTATAAATAAAAGTTAGAAGGAGCGAAATTGTCATGGTAGAATTTCTTTTGAGCGGCATCCAAAGTCTTGTTAATTTACTGTTCCTAATAGTTGTTATCGGCACTTTAGGTGTTTCATGGCTGTATGCATCTCGGTTAAAAAAGCAGTACGGTGCGGACTTTCCGTGGAACAAAACTGCAGTGATTGTAGGGATCGAAGTTCTTCTCTGGATCGGGTTTAACATTTTTTTAGAATTTTTCAAAGCGTATTGGTTACCAATTTCCATTATCACGATTATTGTTATGGTGTTTATCTCGCGAAAGAAACGGAAATATGTTTGACAGAAATGGCTATTAGGATAAGAAAAGGAAATAAATGCGGTTTAACCATTCAAACAAACATATTCGCGATGCGATTCGCTACGCTGAAGGCAAAAATTGGAGGGTTACGAAGGCGGGCCCCCGAGCGCATATCTGGGGTAAACTCTGGTGCCCGCACCGCGCCCGCGATGGCTGCCGCACACAAGTCCTGTCAACACCAAAAAACCCTGAACTGCATGCGCGGGATATCCGCCGCTACATTGACAGATGCCCTCATACTGGTAACAATATGACAATCAATAATGGAGAGACTGACTATGAAAGTGCATGAGTTCACACTCATTTTAACGACTGAACCTACTGAGGAAGAGGCTGATAGGTTATTTGGCGTTTTTAACGATGCGACACTCACTACAAGTGTCGGTGTTCCGCAAATTCGCTTTCATCGGGAAGCTTCATCCTTGGAAGAGGCTATTGACTCTGCCCTGATAAATGTTACAGAATCAGGTTTTGAGGTTATCCGGATCGAAATTGAGCCTCAGGTAGTGACCCAAAGCACGCATCGGCTCCAAAACCAAGTCGCTACCTAAATTTTCTAAGATTGAAGCCAGCTATCGCAAATAGGGGCGAGCGTATAGTCATAGTGGTTCGTCTATTGATGCCCCGCAGCTGATGAGAGGGAAAACATAATGAATCGGACAGGGAGAGCCGTGGTCGCATGCGGCAAGGATTTTGAAATTCGGGAATACCCGGTTCCCGAACCTGAACCTAACACCCTACTGCTCCGTCAAGAGTTAGCGGGTATCTGTGGAACGGATCTACATAACTGGCAGAACGGCTTCCAACAAGAAGTCTTGTTGGGACATGAAAACGTCGGTATTATTGAGGCACTCGGTGAAGGCGTGGAAACCGATTATGTGGGCAAACCGGTGAAAGAGGGCGACCGGGTTATTTTTGCACCCGGAACGAACTACGGTGCTTACGGGTTCCAGTGGAACCCCGATGAAGCACCCCATTTTCGCGGCGGGTTTGCGGATTATATGTATCTCAACTATCCGAATACCTGTTTTATAAAGACGGATGCTTCTCCTGAGGTTGCGGTGTTGACAGAGCCTTTCACTGTTGGTGTTCATGCGGCAATGCGGGGTGAGATCAAACTCGGTGATACCGTTGTCGTGCAAGGGTCTGGTGCTATTGGTCTTGTAACGCTCGCGTGCGCGAAATTGAGCGGTGCTGCGAAGGTGATTATGGTGGGTGGACCTGCTGGACGCTTGGAACTCGCGAAACGGCTCGGCGCGGACGTAACGATTGACATTGAAGAGGTTACTTCTGTTGATGAGCGGACGGAACTCGTGAAAGCTGAAACGCCGCGTGGGGAAGGTGCGGACGTTGTCTTTGAATGTGCAGGGTTTCTCCCCGCGACACCAGAAGGATTAGGTTACACACGGCGCAGTGGCACTTTTGTTGAGGTCGGCCATTTCGTGGATATGGGATCGATCGACTTCAATATTAACCAGTTACTGATGCGCAAAAACCTTCGGGTTGAAGCAATTTGGGGAAGCAGTTATGAACACTTCGTCCGAGGCTTACCGCTGCTTGAACAGAGTGGATTGCCATTTGCTGACATGATTAGTCATCAACTGCCACTTTCACAGGTTGAAGACGGTTTTAAAGCGCTTGATGGCGGCTATCGTATTAACGGCGAGACAGCCATTAAAATAGCAGTTCGCGCTGAAGAATAGACAAATTTGATTGTATATACGCTTTTTTATATACGCTTTTTTAAGCGCACACACATTGCGTGCTGATTGGCGCGCTTATAGGAGGCATTATTGATGTCAAAAACATATCGCATTGGCTTCGCGTCCCTCGTGCATGACCATGTCTGGGGTGAGTTGCGGCACTGGAAAGCACATCCGAACGTTGAAATCGTCGCTGCGGGCGATGTCAATGCGGAGTTACGTACACAATTTAATAACGAGACGGGTGTTGATAATATCTATAACTCTTGGCAAGAGATGATAGAGAAAGAGGAATTGGACATCGTTCAAGCGTCAGCCGAAAATAACGCTGGTGTTGATATCGTTGAGGCTGCAGCGGCAAAGGGTGTCCACGTCGTCTCCGAAAAACCGATGGCGGCGCGTCTTTCACAAGCGGATCAGATGCTTGCTGCCGCTGAAAATGCTGGCACTTTACTGATGGTGAACTGGCCCACGGCGTGGAGTCCCGCACTTAACACAGCGATGAATCTCATCCAGAACGGTGCTATCGGTGATGTGTTCTACTTTAAGTGGCGTTCAGCACACAACGGACCGAAAGAAATCGGATGCTCTCGCTATTTCTACGAATGGCTCTACGATGAAGAGAAAAATGGTGCCGGTGCCTTGATGGATTACTGCTGTTATTGTGCCGATATGTGTGCCTATCTTCTTGGGCTCCCGCAACAGGTCACGGCTTTCCGTGGGACTTTCGTCAAAGACTATCCGATTCCTGATGATAACGCTGTCATCGTCATGAAATATGGTAACGCCTTTGGAATCACAGAAGCGTCTTGGACGCAAAAGGTCGGCTATGTTACGCCGAATCCAGTGGTTTATGGCACTGAGGGTGCGTTGATGGTAAGTGGCAACGAAGTACATCTTCATCCGGCAGGCAAAGATGCAGAAGTGGTAACGCCTGAGTCGCTGCCAGAAGGACACCGCAATGCAGCGGAATACTTTATTCACTGTTTAGAGACAGGCGCGCCTATTGAAGGCTTGTGCAGTCCTAAAGTGAGTCGGGATGCCCAAGAAATCCTGGAAGCAGGCTTGGTATCATCGGATAGTGGTCAGGTCGTCAACTTACCGATGTCTTAGATCATCAAGAGGATTTATGCATTTCCTCTTAAAGTCCCTTGCCCCCCTGATAAGGGAGGATATGGGGGGTTGGAGGATTTACCAAAATATGGGCGCGCTGAGAACCGCCCTACGACAGTGGAGAAACGATACTTAATGAGTAATAGAGTTCCGATTGCATTACAGTTGTATTCCGTTAGAGACGATTGTGCTGGCGATTTATCTTTAACCTTACAAGCCGTCGCACAGATGGGTTATGAAGGCGTTGAGTTTGCTGGTTACTATGACCGGAGCGCCGAAGAGTTACGAGAGATGTGTGATGATCTTGGATTGAAAGTTGCCGGGACGCATACCGGATTGAACACGCTCCTCGGTGATGAACTTGCTAAAACGGTTGCGTTTAACCAGACACTCGGTAACCCGTACCTTATTGTGCCGGGGTTATCCGAAGAATATCGCAATTCGCAGCAGGCATGGCTCAATACGGCGAAAATCTTCAACGACATCGCCGAAAAAATTGCCGACCAAGGAATGTTTTCTGGCTATCACAATCACACCGTTGAATTTGAATCAATGGAGGGTAAAATTCCGTGGGACACGTTCGGCAGTAACACCCGCGACGATGTCGTAATGCAAATTGATATTGGGCACACACTTCGTGCGGGTTCTGATCCAGTATCGTTTATTGAACGCTATCCCGGTAGATCGAAACTGGTGCACATCAAAGAATACGCCAGCACGAATAATGAGGCACTCATTGGTGAAGGTGAGATTCCTTGGGACGATGTGTTCCAGGCTTGTGAAACTGTTGGTGGTACCGAGTGGTACATTGTTGAGCAGGAGAGTTATCCCTACCCGCCGATTGAGTGTGCTGAACGTTGTATCAATGCACTACGCAAGATGGGGAAAATTTCTTAATTTTCCTTCTGGTTCGTTGCGTTGGGTTGAGAATTGAAAGTGTGTTTCCGTAGATCCGCTTTCCGCTACGTTTCAAGCTGCACGCTTTTTATGGTGAAATCGAAAAATATGTTGCCACTTAAAGGACAGCGACCTACCAGTCGTTCCGATAGTGTTGAAACAGATCTTTTGCTCTGGTGGGAAGACTTCTACGTTCCCGTTTTCGAGTATACTCTCCCGAAAATGGGGACTTTGAAAGGAAAAAAGGTGCTGGAATTAGGTGCTGGAACAGGTGGCACTGCGACGCTGTTAGCCAAACGGGGTGCATCTGTTGTCGGGATCGATCTACTCCCTTTTCGACTCACCGAAGCGAAGATGCGGGCATCAGAACACAATGTCGTCGAATCTGTTGATTTTGCGCTGATGGATGCGATGCACCTCGCCTTTCCTGACAATACTTTCGACTTTGTTATCTCCAAATCTGTATTGGTATTTACGGAGCATGCACAAACTGCGAAAGAGTGTTACCGCGTTCTCAAACCCGGGGGTAAGGCGATTTTCATTGAGAATATGCGTTATCACCCGATGGTATGGTTGTATCGCAAAGTGTTTCTGAAGTATTCGGGAAAATTGCGTTATTTTTCAGTCCAAGATATTGAGACCGTCGGTGCTGAATTTGAGAGGTTGGAACACCGTGAGTTTCATCTCTTAGCGGTGAGTGCGCTGTTTTGGCAGAAATGCATCGCTATCCCAACATTTTATAGAGCGTCCCTCCGTCTCCTCAAAGTGATTGATACATCTCTCCTAAAATGTCTCCCCTTCCTCAAACGGCTATGCTGGATCACAGCAATGATCTGTCACAAGGATTAGGCATTAGTGGTCAGTTATCCGTATTTTAACCAGTTGTCGAAAAGCGGTTTGAGACGTTCAGGGAGACTGTTCAGGAAATCGGGTTCATTGAGCCACTCCTGACTTGTTGGACTTTCTGGATTTGGGGGTTCATTCTCCGACGGTGCAGTGAGAACCGCATAGTGCAGCGTCTGCCGTTTTGATCCGTCAGGGTTGTACCCTTTGTGGAGTATACTTGAATTGTAAAAAACGATGTCACCCGCTTTCAACTTGACGACAAGTTGATTCGGCATCGCTGCCTTGGGGGTCTGCTGTATAACTGTACGTTCAGCGTCCGTGAGTTCACGTCGATGGCTACCCGGTACGATGTAAAGGGTTTCGTCGTCATAGAGGGCACCGTTGAGTTGCACGTGGTTCCTGAGGCGACCTATCAAAGTTTCAAGCGGGACTTCTCCGTCGGGTGCTGAATCTCGGTGCCAATTGATATGATAAGGTTTCCGTTCAGAACTAACGAGAAGGGTACAGAGGTGATACTTTAATCTTTTGCCGATCAATGCTTCGATGACATCCAATATTTGTGGGTGTGCGAGCGCGTCCACAAGTGCTTGTTCACGAATGCTTGGGTGGAAGATGTTATTGACACCCCAGCTGTCGTCGCGTTCGCCATCTATGTAGCGTAGGTGATCAGCGTGTAAGCCTTCAACGCGACACTTATGGAGTATCCGATCAATAGCGCATTGATAGGATTGGATGTTAGTTTCAGAGAGTGCCCCCTTGCGAATGATATAGCCATTTTCAACAAACGCATCGATTTCTGAATGGGTTAGCATTTTGGTTTCCTCACGAGACTTCGGGCGAGAAGCCCAATCCTTTAGGTTTGGGAGGAAAGCCCGCTCCTATATTTTTTGACAAAATATGTCAGAAATGTTAAAATAGTTCCAAGGCAAGTCGGAAGTGGCTGCCTTATGGGACACGTTGATTATATCCGTGTCCAAGTAACTCGAAAACATAAGAACGCTCGTTCTACTTCCTTAATCGGAAG
>JAJEDN010000089.1 GCA_022821495.1 Candidatus Poribacteria bacterium | reverse complement strand
TTGAAGGCATATCGACTCCCAATTTCAGCGGTCATTACAGCACTCGGAACAAACAACTTGAATCTCCCAGCCGGCACAATGGAACTGGGCGGCACAGAATTCATGATCCGAACGATGGGAGAATTCACCGATTTGGACACTATTGGCGAAACTCTCATCACTGTTCAGCCGATAGGTACGCTTCTCCGTCTGAAAGATGTTGCAACGATCTCTGACACCTATGAGGCGGTGCGAACGCTATCGCGACTTGATGGACAACCTTCGATTAGCCTGAGTGTGCAAAAGAAGACTGAGGGAAACACAATTGCATTAGTTACGCAACTTCGAGAATTAGTCAACAATCGGAGAACGGATCTCCCTGAAGGGGCTGAGTTGACGGTTGTTAATGACTATTCCGTTGTCCTCAAAGAACGATTGGGGATTCTTGAAACAAATGCGTTTTTCGGCTTGGTGCTTGTTGTACTAATGCTCCTTCTCTTTATTGGATGGCGGAATGCTCTATTTGCGGCACTCGGCATACCGGTGGCGTTCATGGCAACGTTTTGGTTTATGTCCATTGCGGGTTATACGCTCAGCGGTGTCTCTCTGTTTGGGCTTATCTTAGTCGTTGGAATCGTTGTTGACGATGCTATCGTTGTCATAGAAAACATTTACCGGCATATTGAGGCAGGTGAATCACCGAAAGTTGCCGCCATGCGCGGTGCGGAAGAAGTTGGTTGGCCAGTCTTAGCCGCAAGTTTGACGACGATCTGTGCTTTTGGACCGTTGATGTTTATGTCTGGTGTTACTGGACAATTTATGCGGATCGTGCCGGTTATGGCGATTCTGGTGTTGATCGCATCTCTTTTTGAAGTCTTCGTCATTTTACCAGCACACGTCGCTGAATGGGGAAAAGCCAAAACCCGAACAGGACGCAGCAGGCTGGAAAATCTCCGAACTGCGTCCCCGAGGGGTTTCACCCTCGGTGTCCGTATTGTCGGCTTTTTCGTGTGGTTTGCCATGTTTTTTGAATTAATTCGGAACCGATATGTTAGAATCTTGAAAATAACCATTCGACACCGATATGCGTTTGTAGGTAGTGTCCTCTTTTTCGGATTGGTTGCATGCATCGGAGCATTCTTTATTCTTGACAGGGAACTCTTCCCTGGTGAAGAGTTTCCACAATTTTATGTTCAAGCCGAGATGCCGCCTTCCTACGGCATACAGGAAACAACAGAAGTAATTGTCCAAATTGAAGAGATGGCGAAAAGACTTCCATCAACTGAAGTTGATGCGGTCGTCAGCAATGTCGGTTTACACACATTTATGTCAGGTTTAATAAGAAGAAGTGTTACCTACGGCTCAAATTTAGGAGAGGTCATCGTCGAGCTCACACCCAAGCAGGAACGCACCCGAGGTGTGGACGAGATCATCGCAGAACTACGGACGCAAACCGCCACAATTAGTGGAATTGAGCGGCTGAGTTTCGTCACACAGGACGGGGGTGCACCACAAGTAGCAGATGTGAGCGTGAAAGTAAAAGGACCGAGATTTGAGAATCTGACTGAACTCGCTGGCGTTCTTAAAACAGCCCTATCTCAGATAGATGGTGTTTACGATATCCGAGATGACTTCAGCATCGGAAAATCTGAACTGCACATCTACTTGAATCAGGAAAAAGCATATCAATACGGATTAACCACGTTTCAGGTTGCACAAACCATTCGGACAGCGATTGACGGGGCTAAAAGTACAACCTATCGTGAAGCAGACGAGGCGATTAATGTCATCGTCAAATATGAGGAGGACACACTTACCAATCTCGCTGAACTTAATAACCTCTGGATTGCAACACCCACCGGTGTTATTGTTCCACTCAAAGATATTGCAGACATCGTGGTGGAAAAGGGATACGCAGATGTCCATCGCTTCGATGGAGAACGGGCAATTACGGTTTATGCCTCGGTAGATGGAGAAAAGACGACTGCCTTTAAAGTGAATCAATCCCTCATCAGCGCATTTGCTGATATAGAATCTTTGTATCCGGGATACCAACTCGATTTTCGAGGGGTTTTTGATGAAATTACAGAATCCTTTTCCGAGTTGTGGAAGTTGTTCATTGTTGGGTTATTGCTCATCTATGTTGTATTGGGTGCACAATTCAAATCCTTTATACAACCGATTATCATTATGTTTGCTGTTCCATTTGGTATGATCGGTGCGATGGTAGGACTCCTTCTTTCCAATGCGACACTTAGCATCGTCGCTATGTTTGGTATCGTTGCACTCGCGGGGATTGTGGTGAACGATTCAATTGTGCTTATCGACTTCATTAACAAGTACCGAGAAAAGGGGTATAACAAGTGGTACGCTATTCTGAAAGGCAGTAGTCTCCGATTACGTCCAATTGTTCTCACCACGGTGACGACGATTTTCGGACTCATTCCGATGGCAATCGGGTTAGGTGGCAAGTCGCCTATCTGGATGCCGATGGCGTATACGATCATTTTCGGACTCGCCGTTGCAACATTGATGACGCTGTTCGTGATGCCGGGATTATATGCCATCACAACGGACCTTCGTAGACTCGTCTTGAAAGACCCGGAAGGACGTTTCCGTCCCGTTTCGGACGAAGAACTACTGGATGCTGCAGTCCCAGCGGATGATTAGAACCCAAACCACAACTGAAAAATTTCCACTTTCAAAATAGTACAAGAGGTGCTATAATAAAGAGCGAATTGTTTTGATACTCGCAGAAATGAAAATGGAGATCGCAAAATGGCAACATTAGAAGGCTTCAGAGTGCGAAATTTCGGGGTACTCAAAGATGTAACACTCGGTCGCCTATCGGACAGAAGGAAAGAAGAAGCACTCACGCCAATGACAGCAGTAATTGGGAAAAATGGGGTCGGCAAGAGTGCATTATTCGATGCTTTCGGTTTTCTTGCTGATGCTCTCAAATTCAATAATGTTGAGGAAGCTTGCGATGCCCACGGACGGGGTGGTTTCGAGAAAATGCGGACTCAAGGCGCAACAGATCCAATTGAATTTGACGTGTACTATAGAGAACACGGAAACGCCAGACCTATTACATATCAAGTTGCTATTGAGATAGATGAATTCGGACGCCCTTATGTTCTTCGGGAGCGTCTCCGACAAAGGCGAAAAGGGCAGAGGCGAGGGCAGCCATTTTCCTTCCTAATGCTCAATAACGGAAGCGGTGTTGCATGGAAAGGAGAACAAGCAGGACACCAAATTAATGAGGAAACCGAGGACTTAGACCTTTTCGAGTTTTTCATGAAATCCATAAAAGCAAAGGAATCTGGGGAAACAGAAGCTATCGAATTAAGTGATCCGCGTAAACTGGGTATCGCCACACTTGGAGCATTGAAACAACACCCAAGAATTTCCGCTTTTCGCCAGTTCATTGAGGGATGGTATCTTAGTTATTTCACACCTGATGCTGCGCGTAGCCTACCACTTGCTGGTCCCCAAGAACACCTCAATATCCACGGTGACAATCTCGGGAATGTCGTGCAATTCATGGAACGTGAACATAAGCAGCGTTTCAAAACAATCTTGAAAAAAATTGCCGATAAGATCCCAGGTATAGACCAAATTGATACGGAAAAAACCAGTGACGGCAGACTGCTACTCAGATTCAACGACAAAGGCTTTGAAGATCCTTTTTACGCGCAGCAGATGTCCGATGGAACACTCAAAGTGTTCGCCTATCTACTACTGCTCGAAGATCCAACCCCGCCTCCGTTTCTTTGTATTGAAGAACCAGAAAATGGTCTGTATCATAAACTTTTAGAGACATTAGCTGACGAATTCCGCGAACACGCTACTGGACACAAAGGTGGATCGCAGGTTTTTATTACGACGCACCAACCGTACTTTGTTAACGCCTTAGAACCAAAAGAGGTTTGGATTTTGGAAAAAGGTGAAGATGGCTTTTCCAAAATCCGTCGGGCAAGTGAAGATCCGCTCGTGAATAACCTTGTTGAAGAGGGACTGCCATTAGGTGGACTTTGGTACAGTGACTATCTCGATCCGAGGTAATGGAATGCATTTTGAGATACTTGTTGAAGATCAATCTGGAAAGAAAGTTCTTGATATTCTGATACCAAAGATTATCAGTAATCAACACAAGTTCAAGATCCGTCCCTATCAAGGCGTTGGTCACATCCCTAAAAATCTCACTAATCCTACCAATGCGAATACAAACCTTTTACTCAATCAACTCCCCATGCAGCTCAGGGCGTACGGAAAAAATTATGCCAATGATCCTACTAAGGTTGTGATTGTCGTTTGCGATTTGGATAATAACTGTTTAAAAACGTTTCGCCAAGAACTCTTCAGAGTCCTGAATTCTTGCAACCCCAAACCAGAAACAAGGTTTTGTATTGCGATAGAAGAAGGTGAAGCTTGGCTGTTGGGTGATATTCCGGCAATCAAGGCAGCATATCCGAGAGCCAAAGACAATATTTTGCATAGTTATCAAAACGACTCTATTTGTGGTACGTGGGAGCTTCTGGCTGATGCAATATTCGCTGGAGGTTCAAATGCACTCGGAAAGAAGCCTTGGTATGTAATCGGAAGAGAAAAATCAATTTGGGCACAGAAAATTGCGCCAGAGATGGATATAAACAAAAACGCGTCACCCAGTTTCTGTTATTTTCGAGATAAGATTCGATCACTCATCTGAGTATTAGCCGTTGACATGTCAACTCGTTAGAAACCAAGGAGAAGAAACAGCGTGAATCAACAGAATTTGAAAATTGCTTTTATCGGTGTTGGAGGCATTGCTGGCAACTACCGCGGGAGTCTCAAACAACTTGAACGTCCCATTGCAGCGGTCTGTGATATAAACGCTGAACGCGCCACAGCAATCGCTACTGACGAAAATGCTATTGCATATACCGATCACACGGAGATGCTACACAAAGAGAAACCTGATGTCGTGTTCACTTGCATACCACCGGGTGCACACACGACACAGGTTGCGGATGCAGCGGCATCTGGTGCGGCACTCTTCGTCGCGAAGCCTGTCGCACAAGACTTGGAAACTGCTACACACGCTCGCGATGCAATTGCTTCGGCAGGTGTTGTCAATCAAGTCGGTTATATGGCACGGTATAGCGATATTACAGCGAAATCGAAGGAGTTAGTCGGTGATCGGAAACTTACGATGGGGATCGGACGGTTTCTCACAAGGATGGGTGCGGGGCATCCGTGGTGGGGAAAATACGATGTCTCGCGCGGACAGATGGTCGAGCAGACGACCCACGTCTTTGACCTGATCCGCTACTTCCTCGGTGATGTGGTAAGTGTTCACGCCTACGGTATCAAAGGCGTTTCTGAGGGGATTGCTGATTTCGAGGAGTGTACTGTTTGCAACATGCAGTTTGAGAGTGGTGCGGTGGGCAGTATTACCAGCACCTGTGTCGCTCGCGCGCACGATCATTTCGCAGCTGAATTGGTCGGTGATGACTTCTATCTCAAACTTACGCTTGACCTCGGATTACGTGGGCAAATCAGCGGTGAGGCAATCGACTATACCGGTACGGAAGCCGGTTATTTCCGACAGGTTGAGCAGTTTATTAAAGCGGTTGATGCGAATGATCAGGGGTTGGTGCTTTCGTCCTATGCTGATGCTGCGAAGAGCCTCGCCGTCACGCTTGCTGCGAACCGTTCATTGGAAACAGGACAGGTTGAACAGGTTGCTAAGTGATTAAGAGCAGAAGTCAACGTCTGCTTGACTTCGCCAAAGCCTGTGCTAAGTTTCCTTGATGCCCGCATCGCGCAGTATTAATCGGAAATTCTTCGCCTCGGAACCTGATTCTTGAAGTTCTAAGCCGATTTCGTTGAGTTTTATGCATACTACCGCCATGAACTAAGACAAGCACAAGGTTCATTTCAACATCCTTGGGAGTGCAGCTGTCAACAATACGCGCCCCTTCTTGCAACTGTGCAACTGCTTCTGACGCATCAACGTCACCACGCTTGAGTTCCATTGGAACCCCGATGAGGCCGCTCTGGGCGGTGTCAATGTAGAAGAGAACAAAATCGCATTGATTTGTCTTGGCTCTGTCTGTTGGAAAAGCGAGGTCTACATCCAATACAACTCGGTCGGTCGGTACGTTAGCCATAGAGACGCGACATCCTTCTTTGGTATAAGGGGGTGTCGCCTTCTTGTCTCCTACCCGCTGACGAATCTCCTCAAGAGCTTCATGAAGATTCACGTTCATCTTCACCTTTCTTTTTCTCTAACCTCTGTTGGAGATTTACTGAGCGATTGTAAAGCCCTTCGGCAACGTCTTCGTAATCTTCTGGAGAGAGCCCCTCTCTGGATTTAAACGGAATTTCCTTTACCGGTTCGTCCTTTTGAAAATGCCACACTCCAACTTCTTCCGGTAGTAACCAACTCGCGGGTTCGTCAGTTTCGTCCTCTAACAGCCCTTCAAGAACCAGATTTCCGATTTCCTGAAGCAACCAATCACTGTGTGTCGTTACGGTCACTTTTACACCTGCACGAACCAAGCGAGCGAGGATAACTGCCATATCTGCTTGTGCCCCCGGATGTAAGTGTGCCTCCGGTTCTTCAATAATAAGGGTGTCGCCGGGCCGGACGAGACCCCGGAGATATAGAACCAAAGGCGCAAGTTCAGATACCATTGATGAAGATTGGCTGAGGCGAATTTCTTCATTAGTGCCTTGTGGCAGGTAGCGGAAGTCTGGATATCCACTTGATGAAGGTTTGAGGCGTATCTGTCCAGCAAGTACTTCGGTTTCTAACGTTTCAGCAAGATGTTTCATTTCGTCATTAGAGTATTTGCCTTCTTCATATAGGATAATCTTTTCCATGAAGTCTGCTATCACTCCTGACATAGTGGGAAGTTCGGATGAACGCCTGACACCAACTCGGGTGGCATGCTTCACGAGAGAACTCGCAATGATTCGGTGGCTTTGCATGATGCCACTCCGAGCAGCAGGCAAGTAATACCTATTTTGAACTAATGGATACCTAAAGTCTCTTATGAGAACTCTATTATTGTCAACGAGTAATTCCCCAGAAGCCGACCACCCCTTAGGAAGAAGAATCATGTCGTCATAAGTTGGACTATCTAAAGAAGTTAAAAAATTATCTAGGTCAACTTCTGCTTCAGAAGACCTCATGCTGATGCGCCAGTATGCTTGAACTCTTTCATCTATCCTCAGTAAAACAATTAATTTATTACGTTGTGCTCCAGTCAATCGCATTAATTCTGAAACGGAATTCAAATCAAAGCAATTTTTGATCTCATCCCGCAATTCTTCTCGAAAAAAATCTTTACCTTTGGTAATGATGCCTAATTTTTGGCGAATTTCTTTGGATAAATCCGACAACTTAAAAGGCCTCTCCACCATATTTAACTTGTTAAGTATCTCCTGAATTTCTCCTTTTGGCGTGGTAAGATCAGTCAAAAGCTCGCCTAGTATATCCCCAACTGTTCCAGACTCAACAAGGGGAGAAAGAATACTTGAATGAGATAAGTCATTAAAGGCACCATGCAAGACATACACCAACGTAGCAAAATAAGTTTTTCCTGTATTGCTTGGACCGACAAATACTGTCAACGGACGCAGATCAATATTTGCTTTGGCAATGGGACCGAAATTTTCAACAGCGATTTCGACTTTCGGGTGTTGCTGTGTGTCTTTGACTTCGCTCATTGTTATTTCCTCTAATCTGATTTGCTCGAATAGCAGCGTCTCTATAAATGCCGCCCCTACGGGGCTTGATTTCTTAGATACAACATTTCTACATAGATACCGTCCCCTACGGGACTGAAGAGGTTTTTGAAGTCTTCAAGGTTTCTGTGTAAAATTCGGTTCGGTTAGGAATTCAGATCACATGAATCAACGGTATGAAGGTTCTCCGTATGGCATTCCCCGGGGCGTGTACGCCGCAAAACCGAATCTACCGGACCTGGAGAAAACATAGAATTACCGAAATATTTTCTGAAACCTCATCAAAGCGCGCCTATTCCATACAGGTCAGGACTTACGCGAATTGAACAGAAAAGGGGCTTATTTCACGCAAAAGTCGTTATTTCAGCACTTTTAGCCCCTAAATCCGCCTTATCAGGGAGACTTTAAGAAACAGTGCGTGAGTCCCACAAATTAGAAAAACGTTAAATACGGCTTTTCGTTTATCTCCCGCCATAATAGGACTGCGAGTTCGCGGGCGTGGTAATCGCCCCACATGGATGCCTCTCCGCATGGGATTTTTCGACCCTCTGGCACATGATCCCATCCGTTCGGACGGTGATATACCGAATGCAATAACAACCCTTGATGTGAATCGGATTCCGAGAGATATGGCTCAGCGAAAAGCGTTTTGGCGACTGTCAAACCTGCTTGATAATAGGAATCTCCTGCCTCTGTTTCACCGTGCTTTCTGAGGTAGTTACCGAGTCGGATTAACCCTTGAGCTGTAATCGCTGCGGCGGAACTGTCTACCGGTTCAAGATCGTTGAAGGGATCCGAAGGGACTGATAGATAATCACCAAGCTCGGCTAAACCCGGGGCACCGGTATCCCAATACGGGACACCGTCTTGGGCAGTGTTCTCAATATAGAAATCGGCGGTGGCTTCCGCTGCTTTGCGCATGTGTGCGGTTGCTAAGTCATATCCACCGAAAGGTTCGAGGTCTTCTTCAGACAATGTATCAAAAAATTCAAGCTGCTCTGCGTAGCCTGTAATAATCCACGCCAATCCACGCGTCCACGTCGTAAAGGGTGAATACCCCTGTTGCGTGCTGGGGCAGCGGTAGTTCCCATCGTTCGTATTGAAGATGGATTCATGCACTACACGTCCACGTATATCAAATGCATCGCGATCTTCGCCGTAGTAGACGTTATAGGCTGCCGTTGTCTGCGAATGTTGGAGTAGACGTTCCAACAGACTGATCGCGGCATCACCTTCACTCATCAGCACAGCACCGAGCGTGTGTCCGAGTCCTAAAACCCGTAGAGAGCGGATCGTGTCTGAAAAGAGCGAATGCGGTCCGTTGAAAGAGGCGATGTACCCCGTTCCGTCTTTAATTCGGGTCCAGCGGCTCGCTTGCACCGCGGCGGAGGCTTTCAAAGCGAGTTCATAGAAATGCATCTCGTTATCGTCCTGCGGAATCACGCCTTCGCGCATGAGGCGACGCAGATTGCCGTAAGTGGAGACGTTGTTAAAGCCGTGGTCATGTACACCGATATGCGTGACATGGGGTGCCATCTTTTCAATGGTGTTCCGTCTGCCGATTTCGAGGAACTGCTCATCGCCAGTGGCATCAAATTGGAGGATCGCAGCACCGAATTGGAACCCTTGTGTCCACTCGGTCCAGCCGCGTGTCGTGTAGGTGCCAGCGACGGTGAAGACAGGTGTGCCTTTTTCAGGGGGCCACGTGTCCTCAATGGCTAAAATCTTTTGACCTGAGTATTCAAAAAGCCTTTCAAGCTGCGGCTTCAGGTCGGTGGGACGTAATGAATCGTTTATTTGCATTTTTTTAATTTTCCTTGCGGTTCGGTGAGGTGCATTGGATAAGTTAAAAATCTAAAACTGCCTTACGGCGTGTCTGTGGCATCAGTATCTTTATATCGTTCACATATTACTTCGATGAGATTGGTTGTGGATTTACCGGGAACGTTCAGACCGACGACAACCTTACCGCCATTTGCCTCAACGACCTCCCTTTCACTGAGTTGCTCCAGTCTATAGTCGCCACCTTTAACGTGGATACTCGGTTTGAGTTCAGAGAGTAAGTCAATGGGTGTCAATTCTGGAAAGATGACGACGTAATCGACGCATTCCAATCCAGCGAGCATCTCTGCGCGCTCTGATTCTGGCACAAGCGGACGGTTCTCGCCTTTAAGCTGCCGCACCGAATTGTCACTATTGACAGCCACCACAAGCAGGTCCCCAAGTTGGCGCGCTGCTTGAAGATACCGGAGATGTCCTAAGTGTAAGACATCAAAACAACCGTTGGTCGTGACAACAGTCTTACCTTCAGTTTTCAGTCGCTGAAGAATGGATGTGAGTTCGCTGCGGTGGTAGATTTTTTGGTTTAACATATTTCTATTTTTAATAAGAGCGAATTCATATCTCTAACCTAAGTTGCCACCTGTAGCACAAACTTCCGAGTTTGTGCCAGTGAATGCGCAAACTCGGAAGTTTACGCTACAAAACGCTTGGCGAATCAATATTTTTCAGTGAAACACGAGGTCTGCGGGTTTAAAATCTTATTAGTAGCAACTTGGGTTATCTCTAATGTAGGTTTTAAAGCGTTAATAGTCTATCACGCTTTTGACTGGTTGACAAGTTTTTCCGCGTTGCTCAATTCCCGACTTTGTGCTACAATGAAATGGAAATTGCAGTAAAGAAACAACACCGATTAGGAGAAAAAAGATGACAGAACGCAAAGAAAATACGCATCGGAGATTACCCATCTGTACCCTCGGTGCGGATGGCCACGGTAAGACAACATTGACTGCAGCGATTGCAAAAGTGGTCGCGAGAATTGGGGCGATTCATACGGATGGAGACGGCGATTTTGCGTCTCAACACCCAATTAGTCATCCAATCCGTGAAGGCGTTGGTATTACCTATCGCTCAATCGCCTACGAAACCAGCGGTAAACTTTATACACAGATCGATTGCGAAACACACCTTGATGTCATCAAAATGTTAATCAGCGGCTCACCCGCAATTCAAGGCGGGATCTGGGTAGTGAATGCGGTTGAGGGGATCACACCGGATTCGCAGGCACATCTTAACCTCGCGCACCAAATGCACATCCCGACTGTCATCTCCTTTCTCAATACAGGCGGTATTTCAAAAGACGATGAGCTGTTGGACATCTGCCTACAGGAGATGAATGAACTCCTAAGCGAGTGTGGATGGGGGGAAGAAACCACGCCGATAATCGTCGGTGATGCGCAGAAAGCGTTAGACTACAGAGGCAACAATATTACCTCTTCTCAGTGGCAACCGATTGTTGACCTCATCTTCGCGATGAACCGCAAAATGCCGGTCCCTGTGGATATCACACACTTACCACTTATTATGCCGATTCACGAAATTGTTGAGGAAGCCAAGGATCAGGTATCCATCCGTGGTGAGATAGTGCAAGGCCAACTCGCCGTCGGTCAAGCGGTGGATATTGTCGGTAAAGGTGACAGGATCAAGACCCGGGTTCTTAGCATAAAGGAAAATGAAGTATGCGTTGAATCTGAACCTGACTGGCTGGCTGTCGGACAGGTGCTTTGCCCACCAAAGACAATCAAATCACATGCTGAATTCACTGCACTCATTTATCTGCTGACACACGAGGAGAGCGGGACACATATCCCGCTCATCGAAAACGATAGACCTGACATCCATTTGTGGGGCGTTGATATGCCGGCACACTTAAAACTCCCGTCAGGACTCTCGCTTATTACACCGGGGGATTATGCACACGTCGCACTCACGCTCGATTTGCCGTTAGTCATGGAGGTCGGTACTCGGTTTGAAGTGAAAAAGATGGGTTCCCGGATTGGGTTCGGCGTTGTGACGGGTGTGGAGTGATTCGCTACCAAATTTTAACCCCCTAAATCCCCCTTATCAGGGGGACTTTAAGAAGCACGGCGTCCTAACCGAGTTACGGAAAAAGGACCTGTGGATTCAGACAGGCGCGGTTAGAAACCGCGCTTACCCTTCATCCTGCGGCGATCGCATCTTGCAGCACGAGGTCACCGGTATACAAAGCACGCCCTATAATCGCGCCACTCGCACCGATCTGCTTTAAAGTGGTCACATCACTGAGCGATGTGACACCCCCCGAAGCAATCACATTCGCAGGGACAGCATCAATAATTTCCGCTGTTGCGTCAACATTGGGTCCCTTGAGCATACCGTCGCTCTTGATGTCGGTGTAAATAAATGTTTGCACGTCTGCCATCTCTTGTGCGAATTCAACAGCGGATTTCTCGGATACCTCCAACCATCCCTCTGTGGCGACCCTACCGTCTTTGGCATCAATGCCGACAGCGATCCGCGCACCATATTTCTCACACGCCCGCTTCACTAAATCCGGCTGTTTGAGGGCAACCGTGCCTAATATAGCGCGATCTACACCTAATGCTAAAACGGCTTCTAACTGTTCCATGCTACGGATACCGCCGCCGAGTTGGACGGGTATATCAAGTCCAGAAACAATCTCGCCGACGATGTGGAGGTTCGCCGATTCATTTTGAAACGCGCCATCTAAATCCACGAGGTGTAAGTATTCTGCACCGTCGGCTTGCCATCGTTGTGCGACCTCTATAGGTGTATCTGAGAAAACCGTTTCTTGTGTAGCAATCCCTTGCACCAAATTTACACATTTTCCAGCGCGAAGATCGATTGCGGGTAATATCTGCATTTTTAACTTTCCTTGCGGTTCGGTGAGGTGGGTTGGAATCATGGAAGTCCCTCTCCGTATATCCGCTCTCCATTACATTACGAGCTACGTACCTTAGTTTATTTATTCATCAGTTTATTTATTCGTCTCGGAAGATGCCGAGTAATTTCAATTGGACGATCGAGATAACAGCAATAATGAAAAACAGCACCCAGCCGATTGTCGCTGCATAACCGAGACGCATGAACTGGAAACCGTTTTTATAGAGATACATCACGATCGTTGAACCCGCATCCGCAGGTTCGCCACCATTCGTTAAAATAAAGGGAAGATCAAAGAGCTGGAGCGAACCTATCATCGAAACCACGAAAACGAAGGCGATCACAGGTCGTAACGACGGCAGTGTGACATGGATAAATGCTTGCCACCCGTTCGCGCCATCAACCGCTGCCGCTTCGTACAATTCCTGTCGGATACCTTGCAACCCCGCCAAAAAGTAGATCATGTTGAATCCAGCCCACTGCCAAACGCCAGTCAGAATAACTGCTGGCATCACATAATTCTCCTCGTTTAGCCAACCGATCTCCTTACCAAAAAGAAGGAATTCTTGGTTGACTAACCCTGCACGCTGGTCATAGACGAGGTTAAAGATAATCGCGACGAAGACACCAGCAACCAGTACTGGTGCGAAAAAGGCGAGTCGTAGAAAATTTTTCCCTTTAACGAACTTGGAATTCAGTAGAATCGCTAACAACAAAGCGATCGGCAACTGAAGCGTGAGCGTGCCTACAGCGAAATAGGCGGTATTTCGGAGTGATTTCCAAAAGATTGGATCCCCAAACAGATCTGTGAAGTTCCCGAAACCGACAAAGACCCGGCTTTGGAACCCACGCATCTCATAGAGACTCATCACGAGCGATGAAATAAGCGGATACCCCATAAAGATGACGAAAAGCAGGTAAAACGGCGCGATAAAGAGGTAGGGTGCTATCTTTTGTTGTTGATTCCAAAACAGATTTTTAATTATTCCTTGCGGTTCGTTGCGGTGAATTGGTATTTTCACGTACTCCTCCGTAGACCCGCCTTCCACTTCGTTTCAGGCTACGTTTTCTGGGTGATTTATTACTCCGTTGTCGTAATACTAAGGAATTTGGTTAAGATTTCATCAAACAATGCTGTTTGAGAAAATTACATGTCTCCCCATCTGCCTCTGTCCTTAGCCATCAATGCTCGGACCTTTTCCGCCAAATCGGTTAACGCCTCTCTTGGTGTCTGTTTTTCTGTTACTGCAGCGAAGATCGCATCGTTGAGTAGATCCGCGCCTTCCGACCAATACGGGTTCTGGTAACGGGGTGGTAAATCGGGAGCGAGTTGGATAAATAGCTCCCCAAGCGGTTGTCCACCCAAATAGACATCGGGTTCCTTAAAGATAGGTGCGTCCCACGCGGCTTTGAGCGGCGGTATAATCCGCGTCGTTTCATATCGGTTCACAAGACCGAGTCTATCAAAATAAGTAAACTTGAGAAGTTCCCACGCACGGTCTGGATTCTCGCACTGTTTCGTAATTCCGATCATCGTGCCGCCGCGTGTCGTCGTCCGTCTGCCACCGGGATGCCACGCGGGCATGCCGACGGCTTTCCATTTACCGGACATCTGAGGCACCTGGCTTTTGAGGATACCGACGTACCAGTCCGGTGCAAGAATGGAGAGAATCTTGCCATCCTGCATCGCTGCAAAATTGCTCGGATCACCGTGCCACGTTCCGTATACGGGGGTCGCGATCTTATGTTCGTTGAACAGTGCCGTGAAAAATTCCAAAGTCTCAATAGCGAGTTCGCTATCAATAATAACGTTGCCCTCCGCGTCAAAGAAGCCACCGCCCTGTTGAAGGAGTAGACTAAAATAGTCGCTTTCCGTGCGTCGATCTAACACAATGGCGTATTGGTCCACCTTACCATCGCCATCAAGATCGCGTGTCGCCTTTTTTCCAGCAGCGATGAAGTCGTCCCATGTCTCAATCTCTGTCATCTCAACGCCTGCTGCCTTAAAAAGATCGTCTCGGTAAAGAAGTACAACGGGGTGTAAGTCGTGTGGGATACCGAAAATCCGTCCGCGATAGGACCAGGGTGTGAACCGACTGACGACCAACCTGTCCATCCAACCTTCGCTCTCTAAACGCGGGCGTAGATCGACAAATCCGACCTCATCAATCGCGCCTTTGAGGAACCGTCCAATAGATGTAATCTCGACTTCCACGAGATCGGGTGCCCCGAAATTGGACAACATGGCAGCGAGGAGTTTATCGTGCATCGTGCCACCGAAATTGATGAGTTGAACGTTGACACCTGGATTTTGTGCCTCAAAAATTGGCACGCGCGCTTGATACTCTTCGTAATGGGTGTTTGCGAAGATCCAAAATTCGAGGTCCTCGCCCTGCTCCTCAGAACGCCCGAAAATGAAAAGCGTAGAGATAAGAAAGAGAATCAGCATGACCATCGGTCCTTTACCGAGTGGAAAGCTTTCAGCATCAATTGGGAAACGAAACATAAAACTCCAATTATATAGGACTTACTCAAAAGCAGTAACTTCGGTATTTTTAACCCCCTAAAGAATCAACGGTATGAATGCCTTATGGGCATTCACCGCCCCTTATCAGGGGGACTTTAAGAGATAATGCGTAAGTCCTATTACATATAGAAGTAACCAATTATGGGTTGTCAGAGCAGCCAATAAGCATCGCAATGCGGAAGTCGTTCCTACAGAAAGGATCCGAGATCGGCAGAAGTTATTGGAGAACTGAACATTCCTTCAATCACAAAAATTGACTTGACTTTTACATTTGTAACGATTAAAATTTATCAGAATATAGGCTTTTTATCAACCAACTTTTTAGAAACCATAAGGAATCGCGAGCAAAACTCGCTCCTACAATAGAGACTATAAGGAATCGCGAGCGACAAGAAACCCTCAAGCAAAAACACTCGCTCCTACAAGGTGTTCTATTGCAAAACATATTGAAAAAGGAGGAAACCTCAGCATGCCCACGTACGAGTATAAATGTCTCGCATGTGATGTCCGGTTTGAGAAGTTTCAAGGCATCACAGCACCTGCGATTGAAGAGTGCCCGGAATGCAGTGGTAAAGTGAAACGGCTCATTGGAGCAGGTGCCGGTCTGATTTTTAAAGGGTCCGGATTCTACATCACCGACTACCGCAGCGACGGATACAAGGAATCCGCGAAAAAAGACAAAAACGAATCATCGGACAAAAGCAAGTCATCAGACAAAAGCGAGAAAAAAGAGAAGAAAACGGAAACAAGTAGCGAATCAAAGAGCAAGTCTGCCGATTCGGACTAAACGAAAACAGTTGTAGGTCGAAGTCTCTGTGCTTCGGTTACGTTTTTAGTTTCGGCACAACGGTGTGTGCCTACTATTTTTAAGGGAGACGCTTTGCACAACCACAGTCACGACGCTCATCACCACCACGGCGAAGCGGGCGCGCATAGCCACCAAACACATCTGCAGAAGAAATTTAAGTTTGCTGTTTTTGTCACGTTCTGCGTCTTCCTTGGTGAACTCATCGGCGGTATCTGGTCGGGGAGTCTTGCGTTGCTCAGCGATGCGGCACATGTGCTGTCAGACGTTGCTTCGCTCCTTATCAGTTGGCTGGCAATCTATCTCTCCACACGTCCTGCCACCTCTTCGCGTACTTACGGGTATCATCGCGCTGAGGTCTTTGCTGCTTTCGTGAATGGCGTATCGCTTATCGCGATCTCCTGTTGGATTTTCTACGCAGCCTATCAAAGATACATGTCGCCGACAGAGATAAAAGTGGCAGGCATGTTTATCGTGGCGTGTCTCGGCTTTGTGGGGAATCTGATTATCTTATGGAAGCTGCACGGCGAGAGTCATGGTAATCTGAACGTCCGAAGCGCGATGCTTCACGTGATAGGCGACACGCTCTCTTCCGTTGCTGTCGTCGTTGGGGGTGCGATCATCTTCTGGACGGGGTGGTATCCGATTGATGCGATCCTGAGTTTCCTTATCGGTGGGATTATTCTCTTCGGTGCGGTGAACGTAACGAAAGAGGCGGTGCACATTTTGCTTGAAAATTCACCGAAGAATGCAGATGCTGACACCGTCGCCACACATCTCCGCAGCTTAGACCCCGTTAAAGATATTCACGACTTACATATCTGGTCGTTGTGCTCCAACTACTGTGCCCTGAGTGCGCACGTTGTCGTAGCGGAAAACACCACTTTAGCACCCGATCGGATTCTTGAAAAAATTAACGCCGAATTGCAAGCACATTTCGGGATTAACCACACGACCTTGCAGTTAGAACAGGTGGCGTGTGAACAGGCTGGAAATCTCCTCTGTAATGCGCAGCATTCGTAGTGCATATCTATAGCATCCAGATTACACATCCGTCTCACAATTTAACCGTGCTCTGCTTTTAAACGATGCGCTTTGCGGATGAGTTCGGGGTCCGTTGCAAATCTCTGCGTCGCCTGAACCAGTCCTCCCATGTGCGAGACCATATCTTTCTCCACCTGTACAATCCGATCAATGAGATAGGGCTGATCGCTTTGCGCGATCGCTTTGCGCATGATAGAGAGCAGGTGCATATAGATCGTATCGGCTTCACTGCCTTCAATTGCAATCGCAATCTCGAAGGCTTCATCGAGCGAAATATTCCCGCTATCGACCTTCTGCTCGTGCTCATCAAGTGCGTCCGTAATTTGCTGGACGGGGACATCCGATAATGCCGGTACAGCCGAATCAATTCCAAAAGCATCAACGCATAAAGAACGACCGAAATCTACAAGGATATAGTGCTGCCATTCTTCCGTGCTCATCTGTTCCCAAAACCGTGCAATCCGTTCGTCAACGTTCCCTAAAAGCAGTGAGAGGGATGCGTAGAGTTTGGCTTGTCGTAGTTCAATGTCTTGACAAAGATTAAAAAGCTCTCCTAATGTCAACTGTTCCTCCTTTCCCCAAATAGTAACTAAACTCCACTACACTGTCTGCTTTACAAAGTAGTAAGTACCCTCCGTTGTGCAGTAACCGGCTCTAAACATGAAGTGGCAACGTAATCGCTGTGCCTGACTGTATACTCCGCGTGACCGCCTCCGTAAATTCCATATACTTCACACCCGTGTCAAAATCTGTGTGTGTAATCACTTCATCGCCTCGGATCGCGTTCACAAATTCTTCCTCCACGCGCCATCCACCCGCTTCTGAATCCGGTATATCAATCTCGCTCAGTTCCGTATCACCTTTTTGTCCGCCGTAGAGTTTATTTCCTGAAAAACGCAGCGTTCCGTTGCTTCCGAAGATATAAACCTCTGGTGCCCCTGCTAACCCCGCAACATTAGAGACCTGTATATGCAGCTGCGCGCCACATGCGAGGTCGCCAACGACATCAATATGTTCTGGTATCCGCACGGAACGCATCACGCCATCGGCATCCGGACGCATTTTGACGAATGTCTTGCCCATCGCCATAATCCGTGTCGCTTCGCCGACCCAACGCATCAACGCTTCGTACCAGATGCCCATGCTCATGATGTTGAGTCCGCTGAGATCGAAATCTTGTCGCCATTGGAGTGCTGATTCGCTGTCCAGAAATGCACCGCCTGCGCGTGCTTCTATGGCAAGCACATCGCCGATATACCCTTCAGCGATGCGTCTTTTTATCGTGTTGTCTGCCCGGAGCGTCATCGGCGAAGGGACAATCTGTGCGATGAGATGTGTCTTTTGACGCGAAACCGTTCGCATGATATGTGCTTCTTTGGCGTTCATCGCCATCCGTGCCTCACACATCACGTGCTTATCTGCCCGAAGTGCTGCTACGGTTGCTCGGCAGTGCATATAGGGCCATGTCCCGATGACGATTGCATTGGTATCAGGATCACCGATTGCCTCTTGCCAATTGTCATAAGTTTTCGGGATGCCGAATTCGTCTGCGACCCGTTGTGAGGATTCCTGACTCCGATTGCAGACCCCGATAATCTCAACGCCTTCAATTGCTTGCAGTCCCGGAATATGCTTTGATGTTGTGTTGCCGCCTGCACCGATAATACCGACTTTAACTGTTTGTTGTGCCACTTATTTTGCTCCTTCCATTTTTTGTGTCGCGTCATCTATCCTATCAAAAATTAAGAGAAATGTCAAGCGGTAATTTTCGGTCAATTGTCTGAATCAGGATTTACAAGATTAGAGGAATGAAGTCATATATTGCAGGCTGAAGCCTCAAACTCCCCATTGAGAAGCGGCACTGATTTAGCCCTGTGAGGGCGAAATGTGCTTATTGTCTAACTCAGAATTTAGCGGATTAGAGCATTAAGGAAAAACGGCAACCCTCCGTTCATAGCAATCTTTGGTGTGTTGGTTTCTATTCCAATTCTTCGTCAGCGTTCACCAATAAGAGAATATTTGATGCAGTCAGATGAAGAGTGTATGAGGCTATATACTCCGGAACGATAATATCTTCGGATCCCTGCCCATGTGCAGATTGATCATTGCGAACAGTTGGAACACCAGACTTTAAGGTGCTTATTAGTGCTGTAAAGTGACACGTCATGGAAGAATCGATTAATGCATGTTTGAATACGGTCTCAATTAAACGGTTAGCTGTATCTTTTTCGTTATAGGGCCACCCTCTTTTTCCACAGATTATTTTCATGCAACTCTCAAATGCTTTGAGGCAGTCGTTCAGACATTCCTTGTATCTTCCCTTTCGATAATGCTCGTGTGCCTTCAGAAACTCCTCATTTGCTCCTTTGTATATCGGATCAGAAAGCATAATCAGTGCAGGCTTAACTACTTCAGAATGGATGAATTGAGAATCTATTTTAATTATTTGACCAGATTCGTACTGGTACCCTACGCCATGATCACGAAATCGGTAATTTAGTTCATTAATCGCTTCGTCAGGTGGAACACTAGGTATAAAATATGCATGACGATTATGGCTGACATCCGGATCTATAAATCGAAATGAAAGCTCAATCACATCAATAGCCCTTTCTATATCATCTGTACTAAGAAAAAAGTTGATAACTGTAGTGACATAATAAGAATCATTACGCTCTCTATGATAACTGGAATCACCATCTTGATCAAGTGTGAATTTACCATACTCATAGGACAGTTTTTGGTGGAGCAATTCATATACTGGCTGGGCATCCTCAGTGTATCTATCTCTCAAAACTGCTCGCCAAATATGGACAATCTGAACCCGTAATTCATGCGGGATGGTTTCGTACTGGTACACATCAGGAACTTCACCACGAAGCCGTTTTTGTCGTTTTGAAAAAAGTTCATAGGTTTTCATATTGTTTTATCTTTCAACCCCTTTATTAATGAAATGATTAAACGCGCCACAAGACACTAAATCTTGAGCGCGCTTTGGATTGGTAGTATCAAGACAATACCGAGGGCAAGGAACAACTACGCCCTATCATGTCCCAGAAAATTATTTCTTTTTTTTCGGGGTTGAAGGTGTTGCTTTTTTACCGCTGCTCTTACCTAGAACAACCTTTTCTACTGCCCGTTTAACTTGACTTTTGGTGAGTTTCCCTCGTTTGGGAGTGTCCTTGACAACCCTTCCTTTTGCCATTCTAAGCACCTCCTTGAATTATATTACGATAAGGAACTTGTCTTTGTTCTCAACCATTGCGTAACCACCAAAGTATAATCATTAAAAATTAATTCTTCAACTGTCAACCGACACTCTTGCACCGTTTGAGGCAAGTCATTTATAAAATCTTGGTAACGCCCCCAAATGATGCTACCCGCTGGTATATTCTGACGCCCAGATGCATTGCGGAGCCAGTTTCGGATAACTGTCACAATTTCCTTAGGTGTATTTTTATGCTCTTGAATATCTTGACCAGCAATATCAGAAATAAATTGTTGATACCTATACCGCTGGGTATCCAATATCAGGCATTTTTTCCTTTTTTGTTCTTCTATACCAAATTTCTTTGCGCCGAGAAAAATCCCCAATTCCAATGGCATATTAAATCGCGGAAAACCTGAATCCTCGTCCAATTCTGTTCTGGATATATCGTGAATTCCATAGCGACAACCTGCAATAATGTTATAAATCTTATCAATCCGTACTTCACTTGCGTCTTCTTCTTCAAGGGCACAACGCGGGATAAAACCACAATCGTGCACTGCGAATACCATTGCATTAAACAATTCTTGATAAACTGAATCAAATGGACAATTGATAAAAACATTGTCATTATAGTGAGTTGATTGCATGAATTCCTATGTAGGTTACTTGCGTTACAATACCGAGCAAATTTTCCGAGTTGATAGAACGCGTAAAAGGATTAAATTCTCCGGCTAGTTTGACACTTCATAGTATAACATAAACATAACGAGAAATCCAATATTTTACAATACTAAGAAGCATCCAGCTTAACCTTCGACTTCTTTCCGCCATGAATGCTTGGCTCTTGGCATAGCATCTTCCGAAGCAGCGCAAGTCCTTCATGCACATCCGGACGCTCTTCCTCTGTAATACCAAGCACATCTGATAACAACAACCGATCTAGTTCATGACGCACTGGGTCCTCATCCATCTGGTTGAAGGGTAGCATTTTTTGATCCTTCAGTTCATTGAAAATCCGTTCTGTATTCGTGAGTGCTTCATCAGAGAGTTCTCGAACATCCAACGTGGTCATTGAGTCCAAGGCTGCTTTTGAACTTCTACCTCGTCCTGCTTGTTGCTTCCCACAAATTAACCAATAGCATAATAGACCTAATGTAGAATTGCCCCATAAAGTCCAGACATAATCATAAATCCGTTTCTCTTTAAAAACAATGTTTGGCATTGAATCAACACCGATGGTTTCCTGTTCAGTAAAAGCCACTAACAAGGAGTGTGAATTGAATCGCAAGTCTATGTTGAAATGCGCTCTACTATTACGTTTGAGTATCTCCCGTGCCTTTGCTTCCGCATGCGGACGAATGAAAGCGTGGGCATCGGGCAATACGACCATTGACCGCTGCACATTGCTATTAAGATGCCACAAGCACGGATATTCAGCAGTATCAGGACATCCGTCCTCAATGTCAAACGCACCGCGCTTTCCCTGATCATGGATATCGCGATGATCCGCTCCAAATTGAGCAATATCTGAAAGAAGACAGATTGGTAAGTCGATAACAACTTTCTGTCGAGGCAGTTGCAACCGTCCATTGGTGAGTTGGTATGCGGATTGAATCGTTGTTATGTTTTTAACGCGGGATATAGGCCATCCTACTGCCCCAGAGATCAAGGGCGCAGAAATGACAAACCCGATAACATTATCCCCAACATGAATAGGATTGCCTCTGTTAATGCCATCCTCAAGTTGGCGAATATCGTTGACTCCCAAAATAACCTTTGCGATTTCTTGAGCTTCCAGTTCACCATCAGGACAACGTTCAAGGCATACAAAAGTCGCACGCCCAGTGTTCTTTGATTTTCCCTTCGTTGCGATGACGAGACACTCTGCCATATTGGTATCTGCTGAAAATGCACAATTCTCAGTGAGAGCATCGGCAATCGTGATGACAAGAACATCGTGATATTCCTCCGCCCACAATGTTCGGACGTTTTGCCAACTGCTTCCCATAATCGCTGTGACAGGTAGCACAAATGCCATTCTACCGTTCCGCTTTAGCATTCTGTCTGCCAAATCGACAAAATCGGGACCCGCTCCAGGATTGTTGCCTCCGAGCCGCCGTCCCTGTGCCCGACGCGATGCTTGCATTGCCGATGCTTCCTTCTTGTCGGCAAAGATACTCTTAGGTAGATTTGAGTTGCTATCAGCACCACTACGGGTATAGGGTGGATTTTGGATAACGATGTCGAATTCGCCATGTCTGAACGCTTCGCGGAGGTCGGTGGTTTCCGTGCCTTGTCCAGTGGCGGTTTCTGTTGTGTCAAGTGCCAACGGGAGTGTACCGGAGGGATCGCTGAGTAGGTTGAGGGCACCGATGGCGTAAAGTCCGTCAGCGCGCGGTGTGCCGTAGGGCATTGTGTGGATACGCGTGCCACCAATGCGGACATCCGGATAGGTGCTGGCAATGATAGAGGCGGTTAGGTGTGCTGCGTTCGGCAGAATGTCACACCCGACGAGATTATTTTCCATCATGTCCTGATGGATCGCTTCGCCTTTACCACCCGTCTGCTCGTAGAGCATGAGGAGTCGTTGATAAACACCGTTGAGGAGTGAACCGGTGCCGCAAGCGAAATCTGCGATCTTCAGTTTTTTGGGATCGCTTTTAAGTTCTGGTAAGGCAAGGGCACAGAGGAGTGCAGAGGATTCAGGACGGGTATAGTTTGCCTTGAGAATTTTCCGATTGTCAATGAGTTTCTGGAATACAATACCAGCGAGTTCGTGTTCTTGGGCGAGTCCCATTCTCTCCAATTCGCGGGCGGTATCGCGCAGGACGCTTAACACTTCACCGACCAACCTATCATCGGCAGCGAGTGTTTCGACGAGATTGTAAGCGACGTTGAAAATCGGGGCGTAGTTGACCTTTTGGATTTCTCGCCATGCGCGGAGGACTTCGTCTGAATCAAGTTGTCCGTAATCAACTGTGAGTTCGCTGAGCGATGGTACGGTTTCTAAATCCGGCTTTCGGGCAAGGGAACTTTGGAATACCAAGGCGTTGCTGATAATCAACATTGCCATTTGTGTTGTCTGTTCCCCAGGTTCTTGGACAAGAAGTTCCCCTATCCTTTTACCGATATGTGGTCGGTGTTGAATTGCACTATCAACAATGACAGCGGCGCGATGGATGCCATTTTCCAATACTTTGGCGGCTTGCTCAATTTTGGTAATAGGTGTAGCACCGATGCGGATAGCGGTTGCAATGTCGGCAATGCTGCCGTAGAGCCAGCCTGTCTCAGGGAATCTATATGGTTCGTCAATGTTAAGGAGGGCATAAGGAAAATCATTTGATGCTTTTAAATTTCCGCTGATTTCGTCGCGCTGCATGTTGCGAAATCTGTATGGCAAGCGGATTGCTATTGCACTGGCGATTGTTTCGCCTGTCGTGCGGAGGGTTTTGCCTAAGTAATATTCTCGTGCCTGCTTTTCGCCTGTTTCATTGGGCCCGCGTTTGTAGTCAATCTTTACTTCAACGGCTATCGGATATCGTTCAACCGTCTGGATGATTACATCTGGTTTCCTTTGATTTTCGACAAGCGGTTTTGTTGTCTGTTCGTGAATGCGCCACGTGGCACTCATCGGCATTAAGATTTCAACAAACAGGGTAGTGATGGTGTCTTCGCTATTAGTGGGTTGTCGGTTCATAGGTTTTCCTTTTAGCAAAATGGACAGTCTACTACTCGAAGACAGGCTGGTGATCTTGAGGGGACTGATGTGCTTCAACAAACTCCTTGAGAATTTTCACCACACCTTTAAACTCATCAAAGTCGGCAGGATTTCTCTGATCTTCACAAATCCATTGGCAAAATCTATTTTTATCAAGGAATTTGAGATAACCTCCATCATCTTTAGGGTCCTCAGAATAAAAGCGATCTTCAAAAAGTTTACTGGAAAACAGGTTTTCAATACCTTTTTTCACTTTGGTGTTTTCAGTATTCTGTGGAATTAAGCGCACCCAAAGTCCCTCAGAGTCTGATTCTTGCTTATTGGTATCACAATCATAAAGAAGCAATATGGGTTGATTGAAAAGCCATGAATTTGCTGCGTAAACCTTTTGAACCCTATCCAATCCACTCTTTCCGCCATCACGAGTTCCTTCGTTAACTTTGCTCCCTACCGGTTTAATCTCCAGCGAGTTCAAAAGTTCCACCTCACCTAATAAGGTCAGAGCTGTTTGAATATAGTGCATATCTAACCATCCTTCTGTTAGGACAATAGGTTTAGTTACACCTGCAAAAGACTGTTCCTTTTTCCTGAGAAGATTAACAAAAATTTTATTAGCATAGGCACCAGCATGATTTGGATTCAGTTTAAGTGTACCGGAGTATGCCTCGACCGCCTCATCAATTCGTCCAAGCATCATCAGAGTATGCCCGCGTTGAAACATCTGTTCTGCTTGTATGTTTTCTTGCAGTATACCGGACGATAGATCCACCTGAGCCTGCATTACGTCAACGACCTTTCGGATACCATCTAACACATTTTGCCAACCTTTACTCTCAGGTTGCCACTCACTAATTGGCTTGCCTTTGTCAGGAAGCACTTGAAAATCACTGAGTTGATGATTGGGCCAATCACAATGCTCAAGGATAACCGGTATAACCCTTGTGTTGTTGGATAACGACTTTGCTAGTTCTATGTTGCAGATATCAGAACCAAGACTGAAAGCAGAAACGAGGTATAACAGAATGTTTGAATCGGTAAGGTTGCTGGAAATAGTATCACGCCACCTTTCACCACTAATAATTTCGTTGTCATGCCAAATATCAATCAGATCTTTGCGTTCCATTACAGCAAGACGCGTTACCAGTTCCTCTTTTGCTGCTGTATCTTTATGTGAATAGGTAATAAATACCTTTAGAGGTTTGCTCATAGTTTCTCCTCCACAATGCAAGGTTTCTTCAAGATATAAACATATTGCCTCGCTAGGACCATGGGAAGCGGTGTACTGTGCTGCTATACACATACCTTCCTACGGGACTAAAGAGAAAATAAACGTGTTTCTATAAACACTTCATCCGGATTGAACTAAAGAAGGAAGGAGTACAACTATAAACATCTCGTCTTTACAAGTCCAGCATTAGGATGTGCTGATGAGGAATGTCAAGTAAAGATAAGTTGTGCTTTTATAGCATAATTTCAAATCACACCGGACCAATTTTTATTGAAATAGACTAGGTATTCTATAAAAGGCGAGATTAGGAACCTCGCCAAGAACTATCAACCAGAAAAAACGAGACATATATCTCCAAGCCTATAAAACAAAATCCAATAAACTTACATAAACTATCAAGTTATTTAGAATTCTTCAGGTCCGGGAAAATCTTTGTATCCAGAGACCATAGCATATCCAGCGTATCCAACAAGCTTTGCGATGCTGGGCATCTTAGCACACGATGAAAACGACGACTTTCGCGATGTTCTTCCTGAGCGTTTGGTAATTAGACGGTTACCATTCTTAATTTCACCCAAATAATACCCATTACTATCGTAAACTTCATCTCCATAAAAACGTTCAACACACCGTCCATCATGAGTTCGTAATTCATTTCCATTGAGATAACCGAAATATTTTCCACTCCATGTCCAGAGATGTTTCATAATTCTCCTCTATTTTACTCAATTCAATTTTGCTATACTATTTATGAGTATTAACAAATTGTACCAATTAGATCGCCTAATGTACATCGAATTATCGAATGTAAAAACTGAGACTCCAACCAATTAAAGCAGACAAGTTGTCAATCTTTAGTGAATATTATACATACATTCTCACGAAATTACAACTAAAAATTAGTTTCATCCTTGATAAACTGAGAAGGAAAGCGCAATTAGAAAAAATAGTGTTTGTCAAATTCCAACTACCACATCACCGTCCCACCAGTGTTGATGTCTTGTCCTGTCATGTTGGCGGAATCGTCTGAGGCGAGAAAGACGGCTAATGCAGCGGCGTCCTCAGATACGGAACCTTTATCGCTGTAGCCTTCATCGGCACACCATCTACCAGCGATGACGCGTTTTGGGTCCTCCTGTTCGTAGCGTTCACGTAACGCTGCTGCGTCGAAGGGTTTGTTCATGTATTCGGCTCTGCCTTTTGCGAGTTCAAGACTTCTTTCCGTATGCCAACCCGGACAGATGGCGTTGACGTTGATATTGTACCGCCCGACATCGGCAGCGAGGGTGCGTGTGAAACCGATGACTCCCATCTTAGAAGTCGCATACGGTGCTCTGTGCGAAAGGGGCTGTTTGCCGGTGCCAGAACTGAAGTTGATGATTTTCCCATATTTCTTGCGGATCATCTCTGGTAGGACGGCTTTAGAACAGATGAAAAGCGAATCGAGATTGACCTCAAGTGTGCGCCGCCATTCCTCTAAACTCATATCCCAGACATCCTTTGTCGGTCCAGCGATACCGACGACGTTGGCGAGGATATCAATCGTGCCGAATTTTTCGATGGTGGCAGCGACCATCTCAATAACAGGTGCTTCTTGCGAAACATCGGTCTCAAAGCAAATCACATCGCCACCGGCGGCTCTAATCTCTGAACCGACCTTTGCTTCCAATTCTTGCGCAGGAATAACATCACAGATAGAGACCGCTGCGCCTTCTTTAGCAAATCTTCGAGCAACGGCTTCGGCGTGTCCTCTACCTGCCCCTGTTACGATCGCGACTTTACCCTCTAATCTTCCCATGAAAACTTTCCCCTTGTAAATGAAATAGATGGAGTGGTTAATATCGTAGCAGAAGCAGCTGTCAGCGTCAATTGAAATTGGATTGAGGCATCGCGAGCACAGCTCGCTCCTACAGTCAGGGCTATTTAGTTTTAGATAAATTATCGGATTTTCTACATTTTTGAATCTGCTTTTTCAAGTCCGGTGCGGTTTCAAACCGCACCTGCGAGGCTTAGGGGTCCAAAATTGGACGAAAAAACTGAGAACTAAATAACCCTGCTCCTACAGTGAAGAGGCGTTGACAAATTTTAGCGTGTGGTATACACTCAATAATATGGAAACAGCAACAACAGACCGCACACGCGGCACCATCGTCGGGATTACAGGTGGGATTGCTTGCGGAAAGACGACTGTCTCCGAACTGCTCACAGAGAAAGGAGCGATTCCGATTAATGCTGATGAAATCGGACACCAACTCCTTAAAGCGGATAGCCCTGTTATAGATGAACTGACGGAGGCGTTTGGACAGGACATTCTTGATGCATCTGGAGATGTGAGTCGGAAGAAACTCGGAGCAATCGTTTTTAAGGATAAAGCCGCACGCGAACGCCTGAACAGTATCCTGCATCCACTGATTATCCAACGCTCACGCGGACAGGCACGTCAACTCGTCGCAGCGGATCCGATGTGCATTGTGCTCCTCGACGCGCCATTGCTCATCGAAGCCGGTGCTTATGAGACGGTTGATCTGATTGTCGTCGTCACGGCATCACCGGAAACGCAGCTGCGACGGACATTGGAACGCAGCGTTGCACAGGGGAGACCGCTCACGGAAACAGAGGTGCAAGCGCGGATTGACGCGCAGATGCCGGTCTCGGAGAAAGTCAAGTATGCGGATGTTGTGATAGAGAATGAGGGGACGCTTGAAGAACTTCACAGACAGGTGGATGCGCTTTGGGAGCGGCTTCAGCGCAGAACTAATTCCAGAGAATATTGACCGCACTCGTCTTCATAACACAGTAAACGTCTGATCCTTCCTTCAATTGCAACTGCTCTCGCGCTTCGTGCGTGATCTTCACGGCAAGGTGATGCCATTCAACGAGAATCGATAACCACGTGCGTTCACTCTTGACATCAAGATACTGAACCTGTCCGAATAATATGTTGCGTGCACTTACCGGGATATCAGGTTCAAGCGAGATAATAATATCCTCAGCTCGGATAGCGACCGGAACAACCTCCCCGACCCCAATATCAATATAAGGGATGATAAGAGACTGGCTCCCGATTTCTAATGTAGTCACACCGCTTGTCTTGTTTGAAGCCGTCACTGGAAGGAATAGAATGTTTTCGACACCTGTCATCTGTGCAATGCGCATGGCGGCAGGGGCGGTTAACAATCGGTGAGGCTCACCTCTCGCCATAATTTCGCCATCGGCGATGAGAAAAGCTTCGTCAGCGAGTGTCATCGCCTCGGAAAAAGCATGGGTAATATAAAGGATGGGGATCTCAAAAACTTCCTTAACATGATGTAGATAGGGTATAATTCGATCTTTTAGGGCACTATCGAGCGCAGCAAGCGGCTCATCCATCAGGAGCATGCGTGGCTCCATCGCGAGAGCGCGTGCGATCGCAACCCGTTGACGTTGACCCCCAGAGAGCTCCTTCGGATACCGTTGAAGCAGTTCGGAAATTTCGAGAACGTCTATCGCATCTGAAGATTTTCGGGGATTCGGTTGTCCATATCGGATGTTCTGCGCAACGGTGAGATGTGGAAAAAGGTGCCCCTCTTGAAAGACATAGCCGAACCTCCGTTTTTCAGGCGGTAGATTAATGCCAGAAGCAGAGGCGTAAAGCATCTCGTCTCCAAAAGCAATTTCACCTGCATCAGGGGTCAACGTACCGCTCACGCAATTGAGAAGTGTACTTTTACCACTTCCAGAAACGCCTAAAAACGCTGAAACCTTTGCTTCCAGCGTGCAATCGACGCTGAGGGTGAAGTCATCAAGGCTTTTACGGAAATCGAGTCTGATTTTGGTATTATCTGCCATTTTTTAATTATTCCTTGCGGTTCGGTGAGGCGGGTTTGAGAGTTGACGTACCTTTCCGTATATCCGCTCTTCATTACATTACGAGCTATACACTTTGGTTAAACATCTTTAATTATTCCTTGCGGTTCGGTGAGGTGGATTCTGAACAGAGGTGCCCAAAAGCATTCTGAAAATAATGCCTTTTATTTTACAGTAACACCTTGGGTTACTCTAATGTCCCGCCATCGTCATAACCACCGTCGAATCCATCATCATATCCATCAGCATCCGTATCGTCAGATGCATCGTCATCGTCATACACCTCACTGAGCATTATACCTGTCAAAAGCAGATCTTCATACTCATCATCAGCATTAGCAGTATCATCGGGCTGAGGCTCTGTGTTTTCGGACGTATCATTGTTCTTGGAACGCTGATATAGATACCAGACGAGCAGTACGCAGGCGATAACTCCTAAAAATAACCCCATCTCCAAACTCATTATATTTTCCCCTTTCACCGGATTTGAAAGTCAATAAAATGCTATTCATGCCTAACGGAGGGTGAAACGTTCTGTTAACCAGAGTGCAATAAAGGCAACAACGGTTGAAATAAATACCAGTCGATAGACGGAAGCATCTTCTCCGAGATGTACAGCACTAAAAATCGCTAATGCCATCGTTTGGGTTTTGCCCGGAATGTTTCCTGCTACCATGATTGTCGCACCAAATTCACCGAGGCTTTTAGAGAAACCGAGGATCATTCCACCAATAATTCCGCGATGCGCAAGTGGAAATGTTATTGTCCAAAACACTTTCAACGGTGATGCGCCAAGCGTCCGTGCTGTGTTCTCAAGTTCCAGCGGTACAGATGCCATCCCTGTCACGATACCCCGCACTAACAGCGGAAATGAGATAATTGAAACCGCGATGATAACAGCCACCTGCGAAAAAACGATCTCTATACCGAAAGTTCGATAGATAAATCCACCGATGACCCCGTGTTTGCCCAATAGGATAAGGAGTAAATATCCACTGACGATAGGCGGCAGCACCAACGGACACATCACAAGCGTATTGAGGAAAGATTTTCCCGGAAACGTCCGTTTCGCGAGGAGCCAACCCGCCAGCAATCCGGGTGGGAACATTATAACGAGACTCAGCAAGGCAACTTTTATAGATAAAGAGAGAGCAGCAACTTCGGCAGGGGTAATCTTCATTTTACTATCAAGAACGTAAATCCGTGCCTTTCAAAAACTTCACCACTCTCCATGGAGTGTAGGTAATTCATAAATCTACGCGCTAATTGTTTGCGCGGGCTATTCCTCATAACGACAGCCGGATAAATGATCGGTGTATATGCTTCAGCAGGTAACTGATAAAGCACTTTTATGCGTTGGGTCAGCGTTGTGTCCGTTTGATAGACAATCGCTACATCGGCATTTCCAGCAGTTACATACGCGAGCGTGGCGCGGACATCCGTACCGAAGACGAATTTCGACTGTAGCGTATCCCATAATTCAAAGTGAACCAAGGCTTCTTTGGCGTAAGCACCAGCAGGCACAATACTTGGATGCCCAATAGCGATTCTCGAAATTTCAGGGATAGCCAGGTGCGTCAAGGTCTCCATAGAAATGCCAGCACTCTGATCAGAGACAAGCACCAACCGATTGGTTAGCAAATCCTTGCGACTTTCAGTTTCAAGCAGCCCATTGGTTTCCAAGGCGACGACTTGACGCGGGCTTGCCGAGATAAAGACATCGCCTGACGCTCCCTTTTCGAGTTGGCGTTGCAACGTCGTAGACGCGGAGAAGTTATAATAAACCTTAACTTGATTCTCAGCTGAAAACGCTTCCCCGATCTCAGTGAGGGCATCCTTTAAACTGATCGCAGCGAAGACACTTAATTCGACAGGCTCGTGTTTATCTGTCGCACACCCTGAAAGCATTGCGAAAACAGATAGTAGACAAATGACCTTAAAAAATTTAAACATTCGGCACATTATTTCGGTCTCAATATATCTTTTTCCATAAAAACTCTTGACAAGTATAGCAGCTTTGCTAAATTATGTCAAGTACATTAAAAATAATAATTAGAGATACGCCGTTATCAGGCTGCACCTGATCACCCAACAAACTTTTCTTGCAATCCGTCTAAACCTGTGGTATCCTATATTATACATATAATGGACAGTAGGGGAAAAACTATGAAATTAGGTCTATGCACGATCGCTTTTCAGGATAAACCGTTGGAAGAGGTTATCGACATCGCAGCGGATCACGGTTTTGATGGCATTGAACTCTGGGGAAAGCCGCCGCACTTGCCAACCGACTACGACGAAAACTATGCTAAAAATGTTAAGGATATGGCACAGCGGAAAGGCTTAGAAATCTCAGCGTTCGGTTCGTATATTGATCCCTTAATGCATCTCCATCAAAAACACTTTGAAGAAGCGTTTAAAATAGCACATGACCTTGGCACCGACGTTGTCCGAATCTGGTCAGGCGGCGGTCCCTCAAGATCGATTACTTCCACCGATAAACGCTTGATTCACTTCCGATTGGTGAGCATTACGCAGTGGGCAAATTTCCGTAATATCCGGCTCGGCTTAGAAATGCACAATAACCATCTGACTGACAACGCCGAAAGCATCTTAGCGATCATTGAAGATGTTAAACTGCCTGCGTTGAAAACTTACTATCAACCGCTCGCCCGGGCAGATGCTGATGAACCGCACGCTGCCGCTGAGAAACTTGCCGCACATATTGTAAACGTCCACGCACAAAACTTTGATGAGAACGGTAAAGCATGCCCCATCGCGGAGGGTGTAGTGGATTACACCCGAATCGTTGAGATTCTCAGCAAAGCTGAATACGACGGATACCTGGAAGTAGAGTTTGTCCATGGTGATAATAAATTGGAGGCACTTCAACGCGATCGCGACTACCTCGCAAGTTTGATTAACACAACAGATACAGAGGCATTGAAGAATCTGGACACCGACCCCGTGTAAGATTGACACAAACGCTCCGAAACAAGGGATAGAAAGCATCCGGGTAGCTGCATGCGGTTAGAGGTAGGTATCATCGCATTGGTAGAGGCGGTTCTTGGAATAGCAGCAGAACGCCGCGCCCAATTTGACTGGCTCCGAAACAAACCGTGGCCTCAACACTTCGGTGAACATTACGATGCAGTGATGGCACTTTACGCTGAACTCGGCGGTGACTGGGAAGGCACAACCGCGAAAACCGATGGGTACTTGACTCCTGACGCCTATTTTCCAGAACCTTATCGCTTTATTTTTGAGTTTGACGAACTGCAACATTTCACACAATTCCGCGAACGGACATTCCAGTTTTACCCAGTGAATCTCCCGCTTGGCTTTGTGACGCAGAAATATATTCAGTTTTGTCAGCAACACCACATGGCGGCACTCGCAAAAGGACCGGAGCGGTTCCGACGACGGACAGCGGATTTTCCCTACATAAACGGACGGGCTGCACAACGCGCTTTCTTCGATACGTTTCGGGATTGGTTACCACCGTTGCACGGACTAAACCCGACCGTCCGGTTAGCCGAATTTGAAGTCATGCCTATCCTGGACGGACAATTAAGTGGCGACACTGCCAAGGCTTACATGGAAACCCTACTTCAGGAACGAGTAAAAAGAAATTCAATCGCTTTGAAATAATTGGAAATTGCGCGCCTCTTTGCAGGGTTTTTGCTTGGGTATTTCTGCAGGGTTTCAAACCCCGCCTGCAGTGGGTAGGGAAAAAAGAAATTCAATCGCTTTGAAATAGAACAAAAGGTAGGATAAATAACGCTACATGAGCATGCGAAAGCCTGAAAAAGTGAACTTTTCAGAATATCCACTACTTCAGTTAATAGGACAAACACCGCTCGCAAAAATAAATCTCTTCGCCGATGAGTTGCCGAACGTTGACATCTACGCGAAGATTGAAACTTACAACCCCGGTGGTTCAATTAAGGATAGGCCCGTCTTAAGAATGCTCACCGAGGCGATTGCATCAGGAGAACTCACACATGAAAAGGTTATCCTCGACTCGAGTTCTGGCAACGCAGCGATCGCTTATGCGATGATAGGCGCAGCCCTTGGCTACAAAGTTGAACTGGTAATCCCAGACAACGCCAGCGAAGAACGGATAAAACGTATCCAATCGCACGGGGCAAACATCATCCACACCGATGCACTTCTCGGTTACGATGAGGCACTACGGGAAGTGGATCGACGTTATGAGGCACGACCTGAGCGGTATTTTTTCAATTCGCAATACGACAATGACAACAATTGGCTGGCACATTATGAGACCACCGGGGTCGAAATCTGGGACCAAACAGGCGGAAAAGTCACACACTTCGTTGCTGGCGTAGGGACGGGGGGCACCATTACCGGTGTCGGCAGGCGGCTGAAAAACTACAATCCTGATATCCAAGTTTACTCTATTTCGCCAGAAGTGTTCCCGGGTATTGAAGGCCTCAAACCGCTCGGGGACCCAGAGAATATTGTGCCAGCAATTCTGGACGAATCCATAATTGATAGCCGTATCCCTACGACGATTGAAGATGCTTACGAAATGTGCAGCCGCCTCGCACGACAGGGATGGTTCGTCGGGCAATCCTCCGGGGGTTACCTCTACGGCGCGTATAAAGTTGCACAAGAAATACAAGAAGGCGTAATCGTCACAGTCTTTAACGACCTCGGTGAACGTTACTTTAGCACAAGATTATGGGATTAACCCAAGGAGATCCATGGCAACAACAGTTATTCCATTTTGCGGGTTACGCTACGACGCGACCCAAGTAGAAGGGATCGCCAACGTCATAGCACCGCCATACGATGTCATCAAACCCGAAGAACGGGCAGTTTTAGAGGCACAACACCCTGCCAATATCATCCGCTTAATTTTGAGCCAACCCCATGCTGATGACACTGACGCTGCAAATCAATACACCCGTGCTGCTACACTGATGAATCAGTGGATCTCAGATGGGACTCTCGTAAGGGACGCAACCCCGCGCTATTATATCTACGATCAATCATTTAATGCCCCGGACGGAAAAAACTATACACGCCGCGCCTTAATCGCACTCGTGAAACTGGAACCCTTTGAGAACCGGATTGTCCTACCGCACGAAAAGACGCACGCAGGACCGAAGGCAGATCGGCTGAATCTCATGCGCGAATGCCACGCGAACCTAAGCCCGATCTTCCTGATCTACGCCGATCCCGCTGGTAACATTGAACAGATCATGGAAAGCTTCACCGATGACCACCCCCCCGAAATTGATTGCTCAGAAACCTTTGGTAGCACGCACCAATTGTGGTGTTTAGAAGATGCAGAACGGAACCGCGAAATTCAAAACCTGTTCTCATCAATACCGCTCTTAATCGCTGATGGACACCACCGCTATGAAACTGCCCTCGCTTTCCAGGAAGAGATGGCGCACACCGGATTATCCGGCTACGGCTATATGATGGTGAACCTTGTCAGGATGGAATCACCGGGCTTGGCTGTCTTAGCGATTCATCGACTGCTGGATAAGCTTAGCACTGACAAGATTGCGCATGCCATCGCCAAACTCCCCGAAGTCTTTGAAGTACATAAGGTTGACACGCAAGCAGACCTTATGGCACAATTGGAGGCACTTAAAGGAAAATCGCCAGCGGTTGGAATGTATACCGCAGCCAATAACTATCGACTACTTATCCCGCATTCAGTAACGTCTGCGGAATTAGACGTAACACTCGTTCAAGAAACCCTCATTAAGGAAATGTTCCAGATTGAGACGTTAGCGGATCATATTAGCTACACCGCTTATGCCGATGATGCCGTTGCGTATGTGAAAGCTGGAGCGGATCGTGTCGCACTCCTCATGAATCCGACACCCGTTGAACAGGTCTTGGATGTGGCTATGGCGGGTTCAACAATGCCACAAAAATCCACCTACTTCTATCCGAAGATGGCAACCGGCTTCGTTTTGAACCTATTGAACCGATAACGTCGTTAATTGTAACTTTTGAAGGCAAACCGATGCATCACGAACACGAAAGAGATACTTTAGCATTTACGCACCAGTTATACGCTGAGACACCGCGCCAGTTAGCATTTCAGGCGACGACTGTGGCTGAAGCAGAAGCGTGGCAACACAAGCTTCGGGCAACACTTACCGAATTGGTGGGGGGTTTCCCGCAGGAAAAGTGCGATTTACAACCGGAAGTTTTGGAATCGCGAGAATTCACAGACTATACCCGTGAAACAGTTCAGTTCAGGAGTCGTGCACATTCGGTTATTTTTGGTTACTTCCTCTCTCCGAAAAATATTAAGAGTTCAACGCCAAACCCAACGATTCTCTGTTTAGCAGGACACGGGCGCGGCGTAGACGATATCGTCGGAATTGCGGAAGACGGTAGTATGCGAACCGAATACGGCGGCTATCAGAACGATTTCGCGCTCCAATGTGTGGCACACGGGTACACTGTGCTTGCCATCGAACAATTCGGGTTCGGACACCGTCGCGATGCCGTCGCCCACCAAAAAGGGGGTGGCAGTTCCTCGTGCCAACCGAGTGCGGGTGCCGCGCTGCTGTTAGGACAAACGATGGTTGGCTGGCGGGTTTACGACGCGATACGTGCGTTTGACTATCTATCAACCCGTCCGGAGGTTGATATGGATCGCCTCGGCATAATGGGCATCTCTGGCGGCGGTACAACAACCTTCTTCAGCGCAGCGATTGACACCCGCATTAAAGCGGCGGTTGTGAGCGGCTATTTCAATACCTTTCGGGATAGTATCTTGAGTCTGAGCCATTGTATAGACAACTACATACCGAATGTGTTACAATATGCTGAGATGTATGACATCGCGGGGTTGATTGCCCCACGTGCCCTATTCGTTGAATCCGGTACCGAAGATACCATCTTTCCGATTGAAGCCACACGATTCGCGGTTAACGAGGCAAAAGCGATTTTCAATTGCTTTGATGCCGACGACAAATTAGGATTTGAGGTATTTGAGGCGGGACACAGTTTCTATGGTGTGGGCGCATTTGAATTTCTTAAACGCGTGCTGTAAAAGGAGAAAAGCGTGGCAATTGAACTATTTTCGATCGGCACAGAATTAGTGCTCGGACAGATTCAGGATACCAATGCCCACTGGATTGCGCAGCAGATCCTTCAGATCGGCGGGGAATTACGACGGGTGACGATGCTACGCGACGACGCTGAAGAGATGTACGAGGCATTGGATTCGGCGGTCAAAAGGGAAACGGCTCTTATTCTCACAACAGGGGGTCTTGGACCGACACCTGATGATATGACTGTGGAGGTTGTAGCATCGCTGATCGGCACAAAACCTGTGGTGTGCGAAGAGACTGTCGCTGAATTTCGGAAACGCCGCGAGATGTCAGAAAACGATGCACTCAGCGAAGCACTCACAAAAATGGCAACCGTGCCAGAAAATGCCACTGCTTTACAGAACCCAGCAGGTTGGGCACCCTGTATCAGCGTCGAACACCAAGCGTCTACATTTATGATGATGCCCGGTCCGCCTCGTGAAATGAAATCTATTTTTGAGACCCACATTCAACCGTTGATAGCTGAACGTTACCGCGCAGAGATTACCACAGCGCGGGTTTATGTAAGTATGTTTGAAGCCGAAGTTTCGCCACTGATGCAAAAAGTGATGGAACGCCACCCTGATGTCTATCTAAAGGCGTATGTCTCCCTCCGCGACGCGGACGGAAATACCATGCCTGTAGATTTAGTCTCGACAAGCACGGACAAAACGGATGCTGAGACGCAATTGCAGCTCGCGGTCGATTACTTCCAAGCACTTGTCGTTGAAGCCGGAAAATATTTTAGTCTTAAAGACGAATCATAGGTGTACGCTGTAAGTGCACCCACTCATAGGTGTCCACCGTGCCTCTTACAAGAAGGCACTCGACTGCACCTATAACAAGGAGATTTATACTGTGAATCGTAAACCTTCAGGAAACAGACGAAAGCCGCAGACGCGGTACACCAACCCGCCTCGCCAGAAGCGGAAGTCACAACCCAAAAAACGAAAGGACACTGATGCCGATGTCGATATAGAAGTTGAAGGCGAAGATGAAGAAAAAGCCCCCTCTAAAAGCGATAAGATAGAGGTTGAAGGTACTGTCGTCGAACCCTTACCAAATGCGATGTTCCGTGTGGAATTGGATAATAAACATCAGATCCTTGCCCATATCTCCGGCAGAATGCGGAAGTTTTTCATCAAAATTTTGCCCGGTGACAAGGTAACTGTGGAGCTATCTCCTTACGATCTCACGCGAGGACGTATTACCTACCGGAAAAAATAGTTTCTCCAATAGGCGTGTCGGCGCGGTTTTCGACCGCGCACCGATTCCACTTGCTATAGACACGCTTTTCAAACGTGCATCCGTTTACAAAGCAACCCCTTTACCGTCTGACAGAGAAGTGCTATGAAACCTGCCGTTTTAGCTCGGACCCATAACGCGAATGAAAAGGAGATGACCCGGCTCCTCAATGCTATTGAAGCGAAACGAGGGCAGGTAGAGGAACTCACTGTAACGGTTGAAAAACTTCAGTCAGAAGTTGACTCATTTCAACACCACTACAATGCACACATCAGCCGTTACTACCTTGAACTTGACAAAGTTGAACTCGAAACAAAAGAATACCGCCTCCGCCTCCAATTGCGTAGAGAGAATGTGAACGCGGCAGAGATAGAAGCACGTGTCGAATCCTGCTTCAGAACAAGCCGTGCGCGTGTCGAGGCACAGGAAGCAGTAGATGATTCACCACCAACGCCGCAAGACGACCCACTCCCTGCCCCTCAAGCAAAACACCTGCAAAACCTCTACCGCAAACTCGCTAAACGGTACCACCCGGACAAAACTGTAGATGCTAAAGAACAGCACAAACGAGAGCAGCTGATGCCACTTATCAACCGGGCATATCATGAGCAGGACATTCAGACGCTGGAGCGGCTAAGCCTTGGGGAAACAGAACCACACATCTCCGAGAAAACGGATGCCGAAAAACGGGCAGCATTACAGGTAAAACTCCGAAGTCTTAACCGCGCAGCAAGCGAACTGCGTTTGGAGATCAACCGACTCAAAACAGGACGCACCTATCAACTGAAGCAACAGGTAGAAAAGGCTAAAAACGCCGGGACAGATCTTCTCTCTGGACTCGCAAAAGATTTAGATCGGAAAGTTAAAGCGAGCCAATCGCATTTGGCACGCCTGATCAATATGTGGCACCGCACCCAATGACAGCGGAACACCTAAAACAATTTATAGATGCATTTTCAAAAGGAATCAATCATGCAACTCAAAGACAAAGTCGCGATTATTACGGGTGGGGGGCGCGGTATCGGTAGATCCATCGCTATGGCTTATGCTGCCGAAGGTGCCAGCGTCGTCATCGCTGCACGGAGTGCTGCACAACTTGAAGAGGTCGCCACAGAGATAACAGCACAAAGCGGCGAAGTCCTTACTGTGCCAACCGATCTGCGAATCCGAGAAGACGTGGAAAACCTCGTTCAGAAAACTGTGGAGCAATTCGGACGGATAGATATACTTGTGAATAATGCGGGTATCAATCCGAGAGGTCTTTTTATCGATTCTACTGATGAAGAGTGGGAACAGGGGTGGCAGATTAATGTGATGGGTGTTGTATACTGTTGTCGTGCTGCGCTGCCAATCATGCAGCAACAGGGAAGTGGTAATATCATCAACGTTGGTTCCGGTATGGGACAGGTTGGACGCTCGAACCTCAGCGTCTATTGTGCCTCTAAAGCGGCACTGCACGGACTCACGCAGTCGATTGCTGAAGAGGTATGGGAAGACGGCATCATCGCGAATGTGCTTATTCCGGGTCCCGTGAAAACGGAACTTTCAAAGCCTGCTTGGGAAAATTCGGGGACTTTCAGGGCGCAAAGCGATCCGTGGAAGGCACCGGAGCAGGTTGTTGCATCGGCACTTTTCCTCGCGACACAATCCCCTGCTACCGGCATGACGGGTCAGATCCTCAGCATCATGCGCCGAAATAGCCCATAAGATACGTGATATTTTTAGAGTGGAAATGTGACGCGCCGTCCCTCTTGTGCCGAGCGATACGCCCCCAATATCATCTCCACTGAAACCCTTCCATCTTCTACTGTAACATCGGGTTCCGTGTCGTTCTTGAGGCAGTCGATAAACGGACGTGGCACACCCCCTATCCGTTCACCGTGCCCATCAGGAATAGGGATACCGAGGTCTTTCCATGTCGGTTCGTCTCGTGTATACACTTTAAGAGCGACGGCATCGGCAGGACGCGGGAGATTACACGAAGGTGCATCGCCATAGTTCTGAATCGCCACACCTTGATCGCCATAGATTTCGGTCGTATTTTCACCGGCAAGCGTCACAGATGTATTTAACAAAATCGCCATCTCGCCTCCCGCGAATCGGTAGACCGCCAATCCCGTGTCGTCAGGCGCGACATCCGTCAAGATGTTATCAATTTCAGCGATAACACTTGTCGGTTTACCGAGCATCCAATGGATAAAATCGGTCGCGTGCGAGGCATCGTCCATGAACATCCCCATATTCTTCTCTGGGTCAATATGCCAACGGCTCGGTCCTGTCACAAAAGCCTCGCTAAACAATGCATTGATACAGTGTCGGCGGCGTAGCACTCCGATTTTTCCCAATACACCGCTATCAATCAATTCTTTCATCGCGATGTTCGCCGGATCGCGCCGCATCTGGTATCCCATCATAAACTTAACACCGGTCTTCTCCACAACCGCTGCAATCCGATCGCAATCCTCCAGTGTGAGTGCCATCGGTTTTTGACAGAGGATATGTTTCCCTTCCGATGCCGCTGCTGCTACCATTTCTGCGTGTCGATTCGTTTCGCAGGTTACGATAACGGCACGAATTTCGGGGTGGTTGATAACGTCTTCGAGATGCGGCGAGTAATTCATACTGTATTGTGCTGCGGCAGCTTCGCCGCGTTCGGAGTTATCGTCCCAACACGCGATGAGCTGGATGTCATCAAACGCCTTCATTTGGTTGCAATAAGCGTTAGCATGTCCGTGTGCGAAACTGATGATACCGATACCGATCTGTGTTTCCATTATGTTAAGTTATCCAATCTGTAAGTGTTTGCTGTGAGTCTATTTCGGGGTTGAAAATTTGTAATCCCTCAGCATGAGCTGCTCGGAGAAGACGTTGGTCTGAAGCAACGAGTACCAACCTATCGTCTATACTGCGAAGTTCTGTCGCTGTATCTAAAGCGGAGCGTAAAATCATCGCGTCAACACTATTGAGCGAGTGAGTTTCAATCAAATTCATTGAGTTCCAAACAAGCGAATCAGGAACCGAAATTTTCCTGAAGTTTGATTGGGTATCAACAACTTCCAATTTTAAATGGGTTGTAGATTCAGCAAATTGACTCTCTGAAATGCGTCCATCATTCTTTTTTCGGACACATATCCAAAAGACCTCCATGGCACCAATTGTCAAACACTGCAGACGTGCCAAAGAAACGTTCGCAAAAAGGAAATCAATTTTATCACTACCAACTTCTTCAGTATATCGTTTAGCAAGCGCGCTCGCATCAAAGTAAAAATAGTGCACGGTTATTTCTCTCGCTCTTCAATAATTGCGCTGCTAAACTCGTTGTCTTCTGGCCGGATGCCGCTCTCAACCATACTTTTGCGAACTTCCTTGAGAGGTCTGGGTTTAAAATCAGGTGGATAACCCATCTGTTCCAATATTTTCTCAATTGCTTTCGCTCCTAGATTATCATCGTGTTCGTCCTTCTGGACATCAGTAGCATTTACGGTGCCAGTTTCACAATCCTTCGGTGTATCTGGAACTAATTCATCAACAACTGAAGATAGTTTCTGATCCATCTCCTCAACAATCTTCTCCAACTGATCTAACCGTTGTGCAATAGTTTCAAGTGTTTCTTTTTCCATCATAAAACCCCTTTATTTTCATTTTCCTTGCATGTATTAGGATACCACAAAAGTTACCGGATGTCATATCAATCCGTCCAAACCGAGCCGGTCACTTCTCCAAAACAATCCGAACCTCTGCATCTATGCGCTGCTCACCAAAATCTATCTCAGTCGTAATCGGACCGAGAGACTCCAACGGAGATAGATTCTCAGTGATACGCTGTGTTAACTTTGCATCTAATTCCAGCCCCGTCAGAGAAGCGATCACAGTTGCTAACGGTAGGAACCGTTTCAGCTCCGGCACGAATAGTTCCGGTTGAATGAACACTTGAGCACCGTTCGTATCCGTCGAAAAAGCGACATTACTCAAGGTGGACGTTTTACCTATTGCCGTATCAATGACAGCCTTTAATCCTGCAGTTGTCGTGCTCAACACGAAATAATCATGGACGATCGCATATCCGCCTGCAATTGCCAACAGAAAATTGAGACGCAGTTGTACAGGTTGAATTGTAACACCGTTGTAATCTTGGGGTTCAAGAAATTTAAGCGGTTTGCCAGCGACAGAAATTTTTCCCTGTTTCACAATATCCAATACCCCCTTCAACGCTTCGGGAGCCTTCGTATGTGCAACGAAGACCACCGAAGGCACTACCGTTCCTTCATCAACTTCAGGCGCGATTAGCATGACGCTCAAGTCTGGTCCCAAAACTGCAGAAAGGTCGATATTGCCGAAGAGTTCCCGCATCTGCTGATGCGGCACTGGAAACGTAGTGACACAGGCAGTACGTTCTGGAAAAGCGAGAAACGGTTTTGTGGTGCCGCCAGTAGGCAGTTCACGCTGATGCGTGCCTATACGCCTACGGAGATGATGCCGTGAAATAATAGTCCCGTCTTCATACCGATTACTGAACGTCCAGGATTCTGTCTCCCCAAACATCCCAAAAATTTGTTTAATCAGTGCGTTAGAAGTCGCAGCGTCCAATACAGGTGCAATTTGTTTGACATCCAGATATCCGGTGCTTTTATCTTGAAGATAGTTTTCTTGGATTTGCCCCTTCATGGGGTGCTCGGCGAGGAATCCTTGCTGTTTCGGTGCCGTCCTCGCGCCAGAGAGATCCGTGTAGAGGTCAAGTGTCTCTATCAACAGCGTAGGATCAAGCGTTAAGACCCCAATTTTCCCGATGAACGTATAACTGAAATCGCGTGGATACCCTGTAATGGTATTGATCGTGAACTCACCATAGTCGTTTTGGATACGCTTGTATCGTGGGTTGATCGCATCCGTTGCCGTAATGGCTTCAATGCTCAGTTTCTCCTGCGCCCCGACTGCTGTGATCAGGAGAAACGCGAGTTCTCCTTCACGCTGATAAAAAGCGAGAATCGCTTCCTCGCCAAAATAGCCAGTGACCGTCTTAAGGTCGAGCTTGCCCCCTATCTCATATTCCCAAACTTGTTTCTGATAGACGAGTTCTCTCCACCAACGGTGTTCCTGAATTTCAGCGAGAAGTGGCATTTTAGCCGTCTGTTTCCCAAACTCGCTCCTATTGAAAGTCTCGACCAACCCTTTCAACTCCTTGAGCGTCAGATAGCAGATTGGAGATTTTGGCAGCAGTGTAATAAGATGCTGTTCCGGTTCCCAGAGTGCCGTTCGGTTATAGATAACGGATAGCAAAATAATTACCCCAATAAGTGCGATTAGGCTGATGATAACAATTTTTTTGTGCTTGCTTAGCGGCATCGGTTTTTGAAACCTTTTTTATAATACTATAGTTTGGACAATCTCCGTCAGGTTCACGCCCAGTTTTCAAGCAATCTTGATTTTTCTGAAAGTTTTTCAAAAATTTGTAGCATAAACTTCCCAGTTTGTGCCACCAGAACGCTATGTTTTCCAAGAAATCTCATCTAACAGAACAGGCTGCAGTCAAAAGCGCGTAAGTCCTGCATTAGATGTTTTATTTTTGGTTCATTTTAATATGTCTTTGATTATACCACACCTATTTCCAATATGCAATATACAACCGTTGTTTATCCAGAGGTATTCAATTCCCCCTCTGGTAGAAATTTTTTGTTGTGAGGTTTGAGCAATATTATAGTGAAACCTAAAAATAAAGAGACACTTTCCTCCCCCGGTAGGTTCGGTTTCCTAACCGAACCTATGCAAAGTGTTCCATTAATTCTAAACTTTACGATAAATAATAACTTCTCAATTTTCTAATTTTTTTGCTTAAGAAACGCCCCAGCAAAAACGGTGTTTCTTTAAGGGGTTCCCAGCCCGTCATCAACATAAAATGTGCATATCTAATATTCAAAATTGCTTAAGAACGTGCGATAATGCACTTCGCATTTGGGGTTTTTGCTGGGGCGTTTCTTCAAGTACGCCGCAGAATCGCACGACTACGAGCTCACCCGTTACACACCCTTTCCATAAATATAATTTGCTTTTCCCCCGAAAATAGAGTATAATATAGTTGTATATAGTCTTTTTTATTTTTATTTACTAAAAAATAAACTTTGACCTATTATAACGAAAGTTGCTACCTGTAGCACAAACTTCATAGTTTGTGCCCGAAAATGCTTGGCGAATCGACATTTTTCAAAATCCGATAAAGAGCGACCCCCATGCGAAACAGACGTATCGATATGAACACCGCCAAAACGACTTTCCCGGCACATCAACCTAACGATGTACGTGTTAATACTGCACACCAGTACGCTACCAGTTCCGTGCTTCGGCGTCCTATTAACGCGGAGTTAACTGCGCAAGCTGCTTCGGTTAACGCCCCCCCCCCGCTTAACAATTAATAAGTATTATATTTCACAAGATAGTATAGACGGTAGGCACATCCTATCGCTGGTATGCCTGCGCGCGTTTCGTCTCGCACGAAACGTCTCCGCGCGGGCTATTTTTGTTACATGTCCCCACCCACTTGTAGAAGCGGAGCCGCTGTGCTCGC
>JAJEDN010000078.1 GCA_022821495.1 Candidatus Poribacteria bacterium | reverse complement strand
TGGCTGCTTTGGCATCATTGTCAGATTCCAAAGCCCAGATTCTTATCGTTGGCATATAGGTTCATCCTCCATCAGATCTTGCAGAAGTCCACTATCAAAAATTGCACTGCCAACCCCGAAATCTACAATCCAACCATCTAGGCCCCTCCGTTTTGGATCATCACGGATCTCTTCAACGTTGATTATTTTTGTGCCTATTCCGGGATGGTTACGTAAAAGTAAAACACCAAGCCAGTCGGATAAACTCTCGGAACTGAAGGTGTCAAGGAGTTGAGAACTATGGGTCGTGATGATTACCTGTGTTCGTTCAGCAAGTTTCTCAAGTATATATGCGATATCCTTTAGTGCCCCAGGGTGCAAACTTCGCTCCGGTTCTTCAATGGTAATCAGCGGCGGTAATTCAGGTTGATTGAGTAAGGTGTTATATGCCAGAAGACGCAATGTCCCATCAGAAGCACCAGTTAAAGGTAGTGGATCCTTGTATCCTTCAAGAAGGCAAAGCTGGGATCCATCATCGATTTTGCGGTAGTCTATGTTAATATTCGTGGCAGCGGCTAAGGCTTCACTAACATATCGGAAATCTTCTGGTGAATTTTCATACCAATCCCAAAGTATGTCTGGGACATTCACACCATAAGGATTGAGTTTTAGCGATTCTCGAACATCTTTTGTACCGGAAGAAGATCTATCAGAATTAGTTCGCATGTAGTTTGGTTCAAAGTCATAAAATTCCCATCCTTGAATAAACTCTGTTAAGACACTCGTAATGGGTTTATGTCCATAATCACCAGCAGACCTTAAAGCGAGTTTATTGGACGTGTATTTTGTTTCTTTCTTGCCATCTTCATCCCAAACCTGTCCTTTTCCATTCTGAATTGAGATAACCTTAATCGTGTCAACCCATAACTCCTCGTCAACAGAAAGTTTCTCACCGTTCGCCTTAAACTTCAATTTATATTGCGCTGGTTTCTCCTTTACTTTCGCGTTTAGTTCGCAGATAATGTGGTCTGCTCCGCCTGCCCAAAGGTGATTTTGGAAAAAATTAAATGTTGTAGGCGGCGTTTCAATCCTTAACATTCCGTTGAAGAGGCGCAAAGCTGTCAAGGTATTTGATTTCCCGCTTGCATTAGGCCCGACAAGAACCGTCAAAGGCTTGAGCGGAAGTGTAACGTTCCGTAAACTCCGATAGTTTTTGATATGAACTTTTTCTAAAAACGCTTTCTGTTCGGACATGGATTTACCTTTACCGTTTGCACGCGCGGCCCTCGTGGATGAGGTCATCAACAAAATCTATCCGTTCCTCATCAGTCATCTTATCCCAATTTAAACCTCAATACGCGGATAACTTCCGAAGTTGTGCCTCGGTGTAGTTCATAAGTGCTTTTTGTTCAGCATCCGTTTGCTCTGTAGTATCGCGCGGGATTGGCTGCTTATCTTCTGGTAGCACTTCTTGATCAGTCGATATTGAACACGCAAGTGTCCCCTCAATTGCCTTGTTGTAAATTATACACTGTGGCGTTGAATGTGTCAATTGCTTTTAGCGTGTCTGATCCTGTTAACCTTTACGCTTTATTCTTTACTGCCTCCAAAGTCAGCAACCGATCTTCAATACCATTCCATATTTCAGGTGAAACTCGACCAGCAGCTTCTTTGCAGTCAATGATAAGTCTCACAGCACGAAGATACCGAGCATAGTTCTCCAATTCTTCATGTGAAATCGCAAGCATTTCATCGGTAATTTGTAGAACGGAGAGCCATGTGTCATGTATAGATTCCTCCGGAGGTTCAACAGCCTTGCCTTCTCTTGCTGCTTTGATAAAATCTTGTTGCGTTTTGAACCGCAGCACGATCCGCTGCAAATCCACCCCTTTGAAAATTTGCGCTGCCTCCATACGCTCAATAAGTGCTATTCGGGTATCCAATTCCGTGTCAAACCGATCTCCGAATCTAGACGAAACAAGTAAGTAGAAATCTGTATCCATATAACGGTAAAAGTCTCGGTAGAAATAGATATAGGAGAAGAGATCACTGTCAATATAGAGGTAAAAATCCCGGTCGCGGGCATGGTAAAGGGTCCGGTCAATATCTTGGTAAAGGCCCCGATAGCGGAAGAGATAGGAGTCGAGATAGTCCAAAAAATCTTGGTGTAGGTTTCGATAGAGGTCTGGGTAAATATAGAGGTATCGGTAGAAGTAGAGATAGTGGCGAAGGTCTCTATCTTCACAAGTATCCTTTTTAATTTCTGCATGAATAGCATTCAATAACCGCAGAGAAAAGTACTGACAGATCACAAATCCTCGTTTGGCAGTTCCTTCGTCCTTGTCGCTCGGCGTACCTGTGACCTGTTCCGCCCATCCGGATAGTTTTTTGAATCCGTCAGTCTTAACATATTTTGCAGATTCGGCTTCCATCGCCATAAGCAAGTCATCTGCAGCGTGCATCCGCCCAGCAGCTAATAAAAAGACTTCTTGCCACTGTTCATCGTGTAAATGCTCACTCACCAACCCTTGAATTGACCTCGTATCCCTTACGATATAATTCGCTGTCAAATACTCTTGAAAGGTCAAATGAGAGAAAGAGTAGGAGCCGCTAACTTGCTCAATGAAAAGTCCCTGATCAACAAGAATTGTTTCTAAGATCTTGGGGGCATTGAACTCTGGTGGTGTATTGGCATTCCCGTCACCGAATTTTTGAATCTGATCGATGAGTTCATCCTTACTGAAAAAGAGGCGGTTTTCCTCGAAATTCTTCGCTGCGATTTCAGAAAGCATCCGTTTTTCAGCCGCAATGTCCAAGTACTGACTGATTGATTCTTCTCGGCTGATCCGCTTTTCAGCCGCCCATTCCTCAAGAAATATGCTGAGTGCTTTTTCATAGAGATCTGCCCGATTTCGCGGGAAGTTTTGCGAGTTGTCGTAAACCAGACATAGAAGCGTGAGTAATAACGGATTCCGCGCCAACTCCTTGGTCGCGTGATGTCCTATTGAGTTTAACGCCTGCCAGCAATTTTGGGCAGTTTTCATATCCTTGTCAAGTTGATACCGGTATTGGTGAGGTGTTGAATCAAACCAATTTTTGATATACACCTTAATCTGTGCATCGTCAAATTCCGCCATCTCGACTTCTGTAAACCGCGTGAACCCTCCTTTATATGCCGCTATCCGACATGAAGCGATAAAGCGGTTTTGGCTATATCGATCGACGAAATCTCCAATTTTACGCACTACATTGTCAACATTCGCAGCAGGGACTTCGTCAAGTCCGTCGAAAAGTATCAGGAATTTCCCCGAATCTAATGCACTTCTAACCATTTTATCCAGGTATGGATAGTGGTAGGTCTTAAATTTGTCAGCAATTACGGTTTCAATCTCAATCTGAGTTTCAGTAAACCTGTTTAGTTCAAGGAAGACAGGGATACATGCGTGTTCAAAGTTTCCGTTCTCCCCTTTTAATGCTTCAAGTCCAACCTTACGAAGGAAGGTTGATTTACCGACACCGGGCCCGCCGAGTACCATCAGATACTGTTTTTCGTTAGCAACCACCGTTCCATCTTTTCGCTCATCGGCACTTGAAATAAAGCGGTTTGGAGATCTTTGTCGGAATGCCTTTTCAACATCTTCAGGGGTTCCGTACTTTGATGTGCTTTGATTGTCTAAGAATTGAACGGCGACATAGACATCATCAAGAGGGATCGGTTCACGCATACCTACACAGAAGACTTTGACTTGGCCGTGGTGTTCTCTGTATTTCTTCTCATACTGGTGGGCGGCATTTTCAATTTCTGCCTTTTCTGCCTCTGACTCTTCGCGTTTCTTCTTAATTGCTCCACGAATGTCTTTGTAAACTTCTGTTAGAACTCCTGAAAGCATCATTTACCTCTATGTTTCAATTGGTGTTAATGTCAAGTTTAGATACATCAGTCTCGCCGGAGATGAGTTTAGGGAGAAGGAAGTCTCGGGTTTGGCGGAGATTCTCATTTCTTTCCGAAAGACTCTGAACTTTCCTGAACAGAGGGGCAATGGTAGATTCAAATTGACAAAGTACATCTTGATCAGGATTTGGTAAAAAATAATCATCGAAACATTCATTGAGAACACGCTGTCTGCCTGTTGCACCTGTCATACTCTTGATAGCATTCTCCCTAAAATCGCGAGTCTGTGCCAAAAGATAGACAAAATATGGATTCAACGTTTTGGACCTGAGGACGATAAATTCGGTAGATCCAAAAGCGATCTCATCATTATTAGACAGAAACTGAACAAAACCCGTTCTACCGTTTTCAAGACATGGTGTGATACGCGCAAATAGCGTGTCTCCATTTTTAAACTTCGCCCCACTATTTCCCGTTCTTTCTTCGATTTCGGTGATTAGCATTGAATTTTCTGTCGCTGACTTCATTGGGACAAATGGTTTTATGGTATCGCGTGGAACAGAAGTTTTTGGATTTACAAACATGGCTTCACTTGCAGGAACTACCTTCCATTCCTGTGGTATCAGTCCTAATTCCGATTCTACCATCTGGACGTTCTCATGTCCGGGGAAGCGGAAATGGACGAACCATTCTTGGTAGAGGGTTTGTGCCATGTCTTCAAGGATTTTGATGCGGCGGGTGTTGTTTTCAATGAGGTTATCGTAGGTGGAGAGGATGGCGGCGATTTTGCGCTGGATGTGCATCGGTGGGCAAAAAACTTTTGACGTTTTTAGATACTTAAAATGCCTTTGATAGCCGAAATGTTCCAAAGGCAAATTTTGTAATGCATAATAGAAGTAACGGATGTCAAAGTCCTTTGTAGGATGTATCAGCTGTGTACCATCTGCGCCTACTGCAAAGGGGAAATCTACATATTTCAAAGTGCAGGTGTGGTCGCCGAAGACAATGACAGGAAGTTGCCCATCATAAGCTCGCTTGGTATCATCTATGTAACCAGCAATAAAGTCTTGACCTTGGTCAACCACGGGAATATTACCGCTGGATAAATACTCAGATTTTTTTATTTTATGTTTTTTTCTTAGGGTTTGAATGTAATCCCCAATTAGAACTTCGCTGTTTGGCATAGAACTTTCTATTCCACTATCTCTTTTTAGAATGATTGAGATTGAACTTCAATCATTTGTAGGTTCTGCCCCATAAGGAATTTCTTTAGATCTTCAGTGTATTCCGGTATGGAATCTTGCTCGACTATTTGAAACAATTCGCGGCCAACCTGAGAAAGTGCGACTCCCCATATTCTAAACTCTTCATCGTGCTCTCGCTCTAATGTAGACTGTAAAGCCCAATATTGTCCTTGGTGCAGAAATGGAGCAAGGACTCGATGATTTTTATCCACTATAGACACTTGATAATCAACACCAGAATTATAATCTGAAATAACAAGCCCATATTCATTTAATGTATTGAGTTTACTAAAAGGCAAACCGTATTTTCTGAGGACATTCCTTCCGGGATTGCCACCTAGTGAGGGAATCCTAATATCAATAAGGGCGTCATCAATCGGATTATTAAGAACTATGCATACCGAACACAATTTTTTAAACAAGGCTGCAATATTTTGATCCAATTCACCGAGGGTTTTTAATGTTCGCGTTGAATACGATCCTGGATTTTTAATTTCTCCAGCCAAGATGCGACCGAAAAGGATCTGCCCCTCCTCAGTACTCTGTGGGCGCGCTTCCGTCTCAAAAATGTTAAGCCAGACATCACTTATCGTCTTTTCCTCACCACCGTTTGCATCCTGATTTGTCGAATTATCAGATTGTGCTTCATTAGGTTGATTTGTGCCTTGATTTGCTGGGTTATCCGATTCGCCGTTATTAAGTTCACTTGCAGCAATAGCGGAGATTTTATCAAGGTTGATTTGCTCTCCAATTATCTTTTCCATGTTCTTGTTTAGTGCTATCTGAGCATATTCTGGAGGGACTTTCATTTGTTGGATAATTTGATCAGTCCCTACCTCTATAATTTTGACTCGTGCCTCTGATTCTGCACGAGTTTCAGCAGCTTTCCCTTCAAAATACGCGTTATACCACTTACTTGGCGCAGAACATAATTTGCCAAAAGCCTTAGACGCGTTTCGCCCTAACCAAGTAGAAAGATCCAATTTTGATATAAAATCGGTGACAGCATCAAGCATGTTTCCCGCTGTATCCTTGGGAACAACATCAAGATCTGTGTTTGTTTCATCTTCAGTTGTCGTGGGTAGATCCGGTTTCGTTTCGTCAGACATTATGGAATCCTTTTGATCAACTGTTGTTCGGGCTGGATGGTAAGTGAGCACCCTATTTTTCCGGTTGTTTTCTCTACGATATTATAGCATACGCATCAGAGAATTGCCAGATTTTTTAGTGTGATATCAGGACCATTTAGTTTTAAGAAAATCTTGAATTTCACGCCGCTTTTCGACAATCCGGTGCGGTTAGGAAACCGAACCATAGGTGTCAATTTAGCGATTTTCCACGACATTTTTGACAGGTCTTTGTAGATGCCGCCCCATAAGGGTCGATTTAGATTTTTTTCACGGTATTTTGTAGGGCCTTACTTAATAGATGCCGCCCCTACGGGGCTTGATTTTTTAGGGGTGAACGCGTTCTACACAGATGCCGCCTCTACGGGGCTAAAGAGGGGTTCTGGCATATCCAAGGTTTCCGCGTAGTATCCGGTTCGGTTAGGAAACCGAACCTACCGGGTCTGGGGCGGAGGCGGTTATTGTTTCTAAAATTGACGCTTATGGTTGACAAATATCGCAACACATGTTAATATATAAACTATAACCGAAAGAAAAGAGGTGAAATAAAAATGGCAACGCGAAAACAAAAAGAAATCGCTTGGAAAAAAGCCAAACCAATTCGAGGTAAAAACCCGAATCTCTGGCGACGTGACTCAAGCGGCAATAAAATCTACAAGCCTGCGTATGGTAAAGAGGGCAAACAAAGTTGGCAAGTAGATCATAAACGCCCTAAGTCAAAGGGGGGAACCGACAATCCTCGCAACCTTCAGGCACTTCAAACGAAGGAGAACCGCCGTAAAGGGACGAAATATCCGTACAAAAAAAGGTAAACGCTTACACAAATGGGCGACGGAAAATAGCCTTCGTCCTTTTATCTTATTATTCAAAACCTGCCTCTGTAATATTATGCCACATTCTTCAGAGTGTTACCAGATTTTTTGTTCTTATACGGATGCCATCTCTACGGAAAACAATAACTAAGTTGTAACGAGTCGCAGGTGCCCCTGGGTATCTTCCGAAAGTGTAATGCGGATTTCAACATTGCAGTTCAACTGGCTCAGGATTGTAAAGAGTTTGTCCATAGTAAAACTAAAATCTCCGTTCTGTATTCGGGACACATCAGATGGATTGATTCCAAAGTCTGCCTTTGCTTTCGCCGGAGTCAGTTTTAGTTCCTCAAAAAGTCGATAAATTTTAATCGCCAAGTCTACCCTTAACTGGTGATATTCCGCCTCTTCTTTGGAGAAACCGATGTCCAGAAACACATTTCCAGAACTTTCCTCAATTTTGACTTCTTCACTCATTTTTTCCCTCCATCAACATTATACCGTATCCTCCAAAATCTTTGCAACGTTCTCGGCGATGCGTTCTTCGAGTTGATGTGCTTCGGCGTTTAGGACTGCTAACTCCTCGTTGAGCTGCGTAAATCGTTCGGTGAAGTCGAAATCGTCGGTTGTCTGTTCGTCAACGCCGACATAGCGTCCGGGGTTCAGACTCCAGCCTTGTGTCTCAATCTCGGCAATCGTGGCGACCTTGCAAAGTCCAGGGACATCAATGTATTCTGTATCGGGGAATTTTGAGGTGAGGAAATCTGCACTGTCGTGTTGGTTCTCTGGTGCTTCTCCGCGATAAAGTCTGACGATGTTTGCAAGGAATTCAAGTTGTCCGGGTGTGAATTCCCGATGGGCGCGGCTCACCTGTTGATAGAGATGGCGTGCGTCAATGAACAAGACTTTATCGTGTCTATCGCTGTTCCGTTTGGGCTTATCGAAGAACCAGAGGGTACAGGGTAAGGTAACGGTATAAAAGAAATTCGAGGCGATGCTGACGATGACATCGACTGCGCCGGATTCGATAATCTGGCGGCGGATGTCGAGTTCAGAGGCACGGGCATCGGCGGCGGAGTTCGCCATGACGAAACCTGCACGCCCGGATTCGGAAAGCGAACTATAGAACAATTGTATCCAAAGGTAGTTGGCATTATCGACACGGGGCATGCCGAACGGGAATCGCGGATCGTCTTTGATCCGTTCTCTGTCCACGCGATCGACGTTGAAAGGTGGATTTGCCATGACGAAATCAAATCTGTCGAGGCAGTTGTGCGGATCCTCGTAGTAACTGCTGGCTTGTTTAATATCGCCTTCAAGGGCATGAACGGCGAGATTCATTTTGCACAGCCTGATCGTTTCAACGACGCGTTCAACGCCGTAAATGCTGATGTCTCCGGGGTTGCCATTTTTCTTGTGGTTGCTAATGAACGCTGCACTCTGGACAAACATTCCACCGGATCCGCAGGCAGGATCAAGGATGCGTCCGTGAAAGGGTTGGATAATCTCAACGATGAGTTTCACGAGCGAGGTTGGTGTGAAGAATTCACCGCCGCGTTGCCCCTCGCTCATGGCGAAATTGCCGAGGAAGTACTCATAAACCTTCCCGAAAGCATCTCCTTCAATGTCCATAGGGATCTGTTCCATGATACGGAGGAGTTCGAGGAGCGTGTTCTTTTCAAGTCGATTGTAAGTTTTGGGAAGGACACCCTCTATTTGTGAGTTTTCCGCCTCTATTGCCTTCATAGCATCAGTGATAGCTTGCCCGATATTTTCACCTTCTGGCAAACTGAGTATGTATTGAAACCGCGAATGCGCTGGCAGATAAAGTACACCGCGGGCTTGACATTCCATTCTCAGGTCGGGCTGCCTGCGGCTGTTTGGATCGGCTTCGCTGCTGATGTCTTGTTCAGCCTGTGTAAACTTGTGATCGGCGTATCGTAAAAAGATAAGCCCGAGGACAGGTGTTGAGTATTCGGACGCCTTAAGGCGTGAATTGGCTCTGAGTTCATCGGCGGCACTCCAGAGCCTATTTTCGATATCGGCGAGATTGGTATTCATAATGTCTGTTTTCCTGAGGTAAACGATACTTCCGATATTCGGTTGCTTATGGGTTCACAACCTTGTAGAGTTCGATCTGCCCATTGCGGATTGTGTTAATGACAACGCTTTTAATCGGGTGGCGATTGACACTGTAATGGGAAATAAACGTCGCGCCTTTGTGGTTGGTGATATTTGAAAGGGCATCGCGAACGGCAGCAGGATTGAGCGTCTGCGCCTCTTCAATTGCAGTCGCTAAGAGTAACATGGCATCATAACCTGAAGCAGCTGCGCTATCTGGCGGTGTCATAGACAGCGCCGTATAAGCTTGAACAAAGGGTTCGGCACTCGGTACCTCTGGACTAAAATCTGCGGTAAAATAAGCCCCCTCTAACGGTGCGTTATCATTTAAGGTACTGAAAAGCTTCTGAACCTCATCCCAACTTCCGGGCCCAAGAAAAGTGGCTTGAATACCGATTTCTCTGGCTCGCGCCATCACGAAGTGAATATCTGGAATAATACCTGCAATATATATCACATCGGGTGCTGCGGCTTTGATGTTTGTCAGTTGTGCATCAAAGGTGTTATCGCCAACTTGATAAACTTCACTGGCAACGATTTTGCCACCGAGTTCCCGAAAATTCTCTTCAAACGCTTGGGTTAGGCTCTCTGTGTAAGCACTCTCAGTTTGACGGATCGTCGCGGCGGTTGTTGCGCCGAGTTCGGACGGATCGCTTGCGAATTGTGCTATTACCGCGCCATGGGCTGATGTCGTAGGGACGACGAGAAAGACAAAATCCCCTGCAGCGGTCACATGATCGCCAGCGGAGCCGGGAATGATCGGACGCTGAAGTTGCTGAACAACAGGTCCGACCTCTATGGAATTGTTAGAGAAAATGGGACCGAGAATTGCAACAACCTCCTCCTGCTCAATGAGTGTTTTTGCAATACGAACACTTTCGGCTGCATCCGGGACGGAACGCGTTCCTTGGTTATCCCTGACGATAAATTCAATTTGCTTGCCGAGCACACCACCGCGCGCATTGATTTGGGTGCGAGCGAGTTCGGCACCTTGGGCAAACCCGGTGTAGTATCCCGAGGGTTGAATCACACCGATTTTAACAGTAGAAACGGCATCGGGAGCGGGAGCATCAGGTGCAATCACCTGTTTTACGCGTTCGCATCCGGTAAAGGATATAACTATAATTGTAATGAGGGTTAAGAAAATTTTTAGTTTCACTGTTACCTCCTTGTCTGGCGGATTGCTTATGGACTTACAACCTTGTAGAGTTCTATCTGCCCGTTGCGGATTGTGTAAAGTTCATGGTATTTGATGGGATGGCGATTCTCATCAAAATGGGAGATAGCGGTCGCGCCTTGGTAGTCGGTTGTGTTTGCCAAGGTATCGCGAATGGCATCAGGATCAAGCGTTCCAGCGTTTTTGATGGCGAGTGCGAGTAGCGACATCGCATCGTAGCCCCATGCGGCGGGACCATCCGGCGGTTCGATATACATCGCTGTGTACGCCGCAACAAAGGCAGGAGCACTGACGGACTCGACATTGAAACCTCTGGTGAAGTAAGCTCCTTCGAGAGGTGCGTTGTCATCTAAAGTGCCAAGAAGTTTGTCAGACTCATCCCAACCATTGGTACCGATAAAGGTTGCCGTAATCCCTATATCCCTCGCCTGTGCTGCCAATAAAGGGATCTCTGGGTTAAAACCGGCTATTAAGAAAACATCCGGGGCTGCGGCTTTAATTTTTGTCAACTGCGCGGCAAAATCTCTATCGCCGTGTTGATAGACTTCACTTGCGACGAGTTTTCCACCGAGTTCCTGAAAATTCGCCTCAAAAGCGTCAGCGACAGCACCGGAGTACACATCTCCAGCTTGACGGATTGTCGCGGCGGTTTTGGCGTTCAGTTCGGTGGGATCTAATGCGAATTGTGCCGTTGTCATACCTTGAACTGAGGACGGAACAACCGTAATAAAGACGAATTCGCCTGTCGAGGTTACCTTCTCACCGGACGAACCGGTAATTATGGGTCGCCGAAGCTCAGAAACAACGGGTCCAACTTGCATGGAATTCGTTGAGAGTAGGGGACCTAAGATTGCGACAACGTTTATCTTTTCAATGAGAACTTTAGCAATACGGACGCTTTCGGCTGCGTTTGGGAATTCGCGATCGCCTTGATTGTCCATGACAATAAATTCGACTTGCATGCCGAGTAGACCGCCAGCATCGTTAATTTGGGTTCTGGCGAGTTCCGCGCCTCTGGTGAAGTTGGGGGCAAGTCCCGAGGGTTGGATCACGCCGATTTTGATGGTAGATGTCGTGTCCGATGTGGGTGCATCACGGGCAACGATTTGTTGTATGCGTTCGCATCCTGCAAGAGATATAATTAAGATTGCGATTAGGGTTAGGAAAATATTTGTTTTCATTGTTAGTTCCTTTTCTGAAACGGAAATTGTTCCGCTATGACGAACCTGTCATCTGTTTGAGGTGAGCGGTAGATAAGACTGAGCGATTTCATTTCACACGCTATCGGCTGCCATTCGGTTTGGAGACGCTGCTGCTCGGTCTGCAGAGATCGATGCTGGAATTGTCCGACGGAGAGGTGAGGATGGAACCCACCGGCAAATTGTGCGGTGTCGTCGTAGTCTGGAAGGTGTTGTAATAGCGTGCTGTGTAACTGACCGATTTCGTCTTCGGGTTCTGGAACAAGAAACATCGTACAAGATTTGCGATGTTTGAAAGCGTTAAAACGTGTGAGTTCAATGGAAAAGGATGTTATCTGTTGTGCGGCTTTTGTGAGCGCGGGCGTAATCTCTGTGAAATCACGACGCGCTGCGAATGGGTAGAGCAGCGTTATATGGGGCATCCAACGCTCGAAGTTGCGATCATGAATCCGGCGGATGGCTTGGATGGGGGGTTGTACGTTTTCTGGCGGGATCAGAACAACCGCTGTGGTGTGGGTTTTGTTTGGCATAGTGTAAATAGACGAGATTAAAGGAAAATCAACCGACAGACATTCCCCAACGACCACCATCAACGTGTAAAGTCTGACCTGTAATGTAGGAGGCATCGTCACTGAGGAGAAAAGCGATAGCGGCGGCGACCTCTTCAGGTTTGGCAAGACGTTTCATGATACACGAGGAGATCGTTAATTCCTCTAACGCCTTCTTCTGAGCCTCAGGGTCGGTTGCTTTACCGAAGTGCATCTCTGTAACGATCCAACCCGGTGCAATGGCGTTAACCCGAATACCGTATTCGACAAATTCCTGCGCCATCGTTTTGGTGAGAGAGACGAGTCCGGCTTTAATGGCATCGTAGATCCACTGTCCGGGTCTACCGAGAAACCCGCCTTCCGATGAGAGGTTAACAATCGCGGCACCCTCTTTTTTCATAAGCGGTAAAAGATGCTGCGTAATCAGGACCCAACCTCGGAGCCCGATTGCGGTTTCGGGTTCCCAATTGGGTATCCACGCGCCGTCTTCAATTTTACCGCTTCTCAAGATAGCAGCGTTATTGACGAGCACGTGGAGTGCAGAAAACTTTTCGGCGACAGTTTGCGCGGCGGTGGTGACGCTTTCGTCATCAGCAAGATCCACTTCTATGTAGGTCGCTTTACCGCCTGTCTCCTCGATTTTAGCGACTGTCGTGCGCGCCATTTCGGCGTTGTTGTCGGCGATGATAACATGCGCGCCTTCGGCTGCGAGGCGGTTCGCTGTTGCTCTACCGATGCCAGAGGCACCTCCTGTTATTAACGCGACTTTATCTGTAAAACGGATTGTTCCCCATGGATTTGTTTGCATGTGTTGTTTCCCTTGTGGACGGCACGCGGAACGTGCCTACTACTATACGCCTGCGGCGAAGCCACCGTCAACGAGTAGGGACGCACCGGTGACCCACTCTGCGTCGTCGGAAGCGAGGAAAACAGCGGCACGTCCGATGTCTCTCGGTAGACCGAAACGCGGTAGGGCGGTTTTTTCCAATGCTTCTTCAATCTGTTCGGGGGTGAGGTAGTCTTGAATTGCCGTTTCAATATAACCCGGGCAAATGGCGTTGACGGTTATGCCGAATTGACCGATTTCTAAGGCAGTATCTCGTACCATGTTAACGACAGCAGCTTTCGCGGGTGCATACGCAGGTCCTGCTCCGCCGCCATAGGCGTGAACAGAGGCAATTTGGATAATTCGTCCAAATTTTGACTGCTTTAGATGTGGGATTGCGAGTTTCGTAGCGACGAAAACGCCGCGGAGGTTAACGCCAACGACACTATCCCAATCGGCAATCGAGATTTCTTGCGAACCCCCAGGGATGTGGATACCGGCGTTATTGACGAGAATATCAAGTCCACCGAAGTGTTCGACGGTTTGCTGAATTGCGTTCGCAATCTGAGAGTCATCGGCGACATCGGTTTGAAGGAATATACCCTGCGCGCCAAGTTTTTTGATCTCTACAACGGTTGGGGTTGTGACCTCGGTTTCGTGATATCTACCGCGAAGGGGTGTTTCTCGTTTATCTACGACAGCAACACACGCGCCCTCACGGGCGAATTCAAGTGCTATGCCACGTCCGATACCGGAACTTCCACCGGTTACAATGCAAACACGATCCTTGAGTAGCATTAGCGTCTTTCTCCGGAAAACAAACATCGTTACGTAACAAAAACTCGCTGGTGATTGACTGTTTTGTCCGAAGGCTTAATATGAATTTCAACTTTTGCCTCCATCTCTCGCGCTATTTTCAAACTTCTACCTCTTTGACATTATACCGTATCTTCCCAAATCCTTGCAACATTTTCAGTGGTGGGTTCGATAAGAACAAAGGGATATTAGAAGTAAGACCTACGGAGTGAGTTACCGGCTCCGAATGCGTTATATGGCACGCCTGCGGGTACAGTCCGGATCCCCCACGTTTCAGTTGTTGCGTCATAGCCGACCCCCATTGAAACTGCCGGTTCTTGGATGAGATTCACTTGGAACGTGAAGTCCTGACGCACATTGTCGTAAGGCGGTTCACGTTTAATACCGATCCGACTCCAAGAAATCCGAAGATTCCAATCGTGTAGGTTCCGCGTCATACTTAAACGTTGTTGATAAAACTGCCCATCAATCGGATAGTAGATAACACTGGCGTTAAACTCCAGATTTCGACTCACGCGGTAACGTCCCGTAGCGGTAATAGAACGGGAGGCACGCCGCGCGGTGTGTCTCTTGCTAAAGGAACTTCCGACGCTGACGTTCCAAGCCTTTCGTGTGTAGCGGATGTTGGAACGGAATCCGACCACCTTGAATTGCTCTCCACTATCGGGATGCGGATTCGGGTCATGCGTGACGCGAAAGGTCATGTTAAGGTTTCGGCTCGGAAGCGGGACGATTGTAAAATCACTTTCAATAGGCTCGAACTGACGCTCATATAAAGGGTCGAACTCTGTAAAATCGGCAGTGAGACGTGTATCAAAATACATGATACGGTGCGGTGACTGGCTCCGTCGCGTTTTAATCTCAAAAGCCGTGTTGAAACTATAGGTGAGCCGCTTCCGTTCATAGAAATAGGTACTCGGACCGAACGGATACAGGTTATCATCTCTATCAACAGCAGGTTGATAATCATATCGGAGTGAGGATTGAATTTCGTGGCGCAATTTCCGTAGCCCAGGGATATAACTGACATTGTAGATACGGAAGAGCGTATTTGTGGCAGATCCGTTAAAACTGAAAACGCCGCGAAAAATGTTTTTGTTTTGATCCTGGTCTCGGTCATGCCAAATCGTATTTGAGTTGAGGTTAAGGCTAAGTTGCAGTTCTCGCAAGGGTGTAATTAGAAGCGTGGATTGTTTTCGGACATCAAAACCCAAGTCCATCGTCTTGAGATAAACATCTCGCTCCTCACCCGCTTTACCGCGAAAAACTTCTCTAAAGAAGTTGCCGAGCTCAATATCAAGGTCAACACTTGTGCTTTCGAGCGTTGGAAATGTGAACATCGAGAGGAAAGGCGTCTCCGTTCCGAGTGTTTCGGCAACCGTTAGCATCCTATCGTTGAGGGCATCAAAAAGAGGGAACGCGCTGAGCCGCATCCGTGAAAAGTTCAGCGTTAATTGTGGCAGTTTCTGTAGAGATCTCGACCCTTCATCAGTAAAATCGTGGATGTGCCGCACCTCAAGTCTACCTGTGATGTCTCCAATCGTCTCTCGTGAAAACTTCAGGTTCCCATTTTCATCAAGATCTTCGAGATCAAAGGTTGATAAACCTGTCCCATAAGTAAGGATTGCGAAAGAGTAGAGCGAGGCTTTATTGGGGAGTTGGTATTCCTCTTTATAACTTTCGGAGCGAAGCTCGCTCCTGCCAGTGAAGCTGATGGGACGTCTCCCTTCTTGGCGGTTATCCCAAGGTGTATAGATGGAATGTGTGTGCGCCCATCGCATCATCCAACGGTTTCCTGTTCGGATCGCACTCTGTCGCTGGGCGGAATACACATCGTTGCCGTAGATATAGAGTTCACCCCGATAGGTCCGTTTTTTATCAACTTTGATGAGACGAAAAGATTTTTTCGTTTGAATGGGGCGTCTCCCTAAATCCCCGGCATATAAACTTTGTGCCTCCGATGCGACGGGACTCGGATCTTCCCAGCGTCCACGAAATCCGTGTCTCCGATAGATTTCAAGTTCTTCTTCGTCTTCCGCTGTTGCCTCACCTACCACCCCGCCTTCAGGGTTCTCTTCGGCGGCTAAGTCTTGCGCATCGGCTTCGTTTGGATTCGGCACTGCGTCGTCTTGTTTATCCTCTTCCCGTTCGTTCTGCTCGGCGTTCTGTGTATCATCAGCATCAGGCTCCGGGTCAAGTTTTTCAACGTCTTCGGTCTGATTAGGCGTAACGCTCTGCTGTTCATCTTCCACCGTTTCGCTTTCATTCTGCTCGGTGCTCTGCGTATCATCAGTATCAGTCGTCTCAGACGCTGACATAGGCTTTTCTACAACTGGCGCGGTATCGATCTTTTGCGATTGCGTGGCATCGGTTGTGCCTGGTTTCGTTCCATTTGCCCCTTCCTCGGTTTCTTCAGGGGCAGGATTCATTAAATCCTCAAAAAATGTGTCCCATTCCGCCTCAAATTGCGCCGCGATCGTTTCAAAAGAGGGTGTTTCCTCTTTTTCGATTAACTTAAAAATATAGAGTCCCTCAGGTGTCGTAATCGGTCGGCGTTCAATGACATCCCCTGGTACTTCCAAGCGTCTAACAGCAGATTGCCATGAAGACTGCATCTCATTTAATGGCAAGCCTTCCCCCTCATTGATTTCGGACAGGACAGGCTGCGCTGTCCCAGTAAATCCATCGGGCAGTTGAATGAGTTGCTCAAAGGGTTCTCCTTGCTGGGCGCGTTGGAGTATGTCATCCGCTAATACGCGGAGTGCATCCTTTGAGTCATCACTCGGCGTAATAGCAATATCAATGCGGCGGAGTTTAATCTCGCGCTCGCCATAGACGTCAACGATCTGATCGGCTTTAAGAATATGGAATGCGGATTCGGTTTGGACGACAGGGGTAATCTCACCTTCATTGAGTGCGAAAACAGCTTCTTCCAGAACGGGATCAAGTTTAGGGTTCCCTTCCTCATCGGTTTCACCGCGCGCGAGGAATCCGAGATCACCGCCGTCATAACGGGTATCCGAGTGATCAGAATTCTGCTGAGCGAGTGCAGCAAAGTCCGCGTCCTCCTCTTGGAGTTGCTCGAAGAGTTCTTCTGCTTCCTCTTTAGCACGCGCAACATCCTCATCGGTAATTTTATATTCCAGAAAAATCTGCTCTAACCAATAGCGATCGTATTCACCCTCAAGTCGCTCTTGTAATTCCTCGGCTTTCTCTTTTAACTTAGTGCGCTGATTTGGTGTTGCATCCGGCGGAATCGGGAGATAAATTTCTTGGAATTTCGTATCTGAAAATCTATATTTCCCTTCAAAACCGTAGCCTTGCCCGCGCCGCGCGCTTCTATCATAGAGCAGTGCAGCGTCGTAGCGGCGTTTACGGACAAGCGGTTGAATGATACTAATGTAGGGTCCCTGGTAACTATCCGTTCCAAGTTTGACGATTATCTTTGCGACCTTCCCTTTACGGAGATCCCGCCGCATAGCAGGAAAATAGAAGAGCGGAAATCCACCGATACGCAAAACGATGTTCTTGGCGATCAACTCCTGATTCATTCGGACGATAACTTCAGTGACACTGAAATAGTAGTGTGGGTGTTTTAGTGAACAGGTGGTGAGTGTCGCGCCTCGGATATAGGAACGATCCTCCTCTATTTTAAAGATTTCACTACCGCCGAAGTACCATGGATCGCTGTATGTGAACCCGTTGCGTGCAATCCCTTTCTTATTTTCGAGATTGAAGATCAGCTCATCAGAATAGGTTTCCTCGTTACCGACTATGAGATGGACGTTGCCTGTTGCGCGCATCAAATTGTCATCAAAGTCAGCCCAGACATGGTCTGCTCGCAAAATAACATCTTCAAACTTGATGAGGGCATTGCCGTGGATTTGAACGAAATTATCGACAATAGACATATCATCGCCATCGCCAATGACCATGCCTTCTTCAGGTGTATCCGTCTCTGGGTTCAACCGTTCAGGTGCAGATTCCGCCTCGCCTTCTTCAGGTGTATCTGTCTCTGGAGTCAACTGTTCAGGTGTAGGTTCTTCCTCACCTTCTTCAGGCGTATCTGTCTCTGGGGTCAACTGTTCAGGTGTGGATTCTGCTTCTGGGGGCTGATCCGTAGGTGTGGACTCGGATGGCTCCGTCTCAACAGTTGGCGGTTCAGCAGGTTGCGCATCTTGCGCGATAGCCATCTGGATTGGACCCAGAAAGCATAAAACGACGAATAGCGTTGTCGCTATACATGCATACCTGAACGTTGATGCGAACGACAGGAATGACAACGACGGAAGGTCAGTTTTATGAGGACGCATTATATTGGAGTCTTGATGTAGATGATTGGTAGGCACATCGAACGCGCGCTTCTTCACAGATTTTTACTCTTTCAGATTAATTTTAACATAAGCGTTTTCAAGAAGTTTATTGGTGTATGCATCCCATTCTTCTTGGAACCGCTGTTGACGAAGTATTGATGTAATCTGTGCCTTCTCGGCTTCAGTCAAACCTGGGCTATCTCGTTCGTCCACTCTAAAGATGTGGAGTCCAGATTCAGTTTCATAGGGTTGACTGTAGGCATTCGGCGCCAAAGGTTCAACAACTGCTCGCGTTTTAGGATTGAGTTCCGATAAAGAACGGATTCCGAGGTCCCCGCCATTTTCTTGCGTCTCAGTATCATCAGAATGTAGTAATGCGAGTTTACTAAAATCCTCGCCTGCTTCTAATTTTGTAAAAACATCGGTAGCCTGTTCGCGCGCTTCCTGTATCGCCGCTGGGCTCGGAGTCAGCGGAACGATGAAATATCGGAATGCGACCATCTCATCGGTCTTCTTTTCGATTCTGAAGACATAGAGTCCTTTGTCAGCTTCAACCGGTTCACTGAGTGTACCTATCGTTAGATCTGCGAGTGCATCCTGAAAGAGTTTCGGGAATTTACTAAATTCTTCGGTGGAAGCCTCTACGAGAACGCCTGCCTGTTTAGAAGTATCGTAACGCCGTGCGAATTCTTCAAATTTCGCGCCATCAGCCTGAATCTCATCACGCGCTTTTCTGACATTTTCATGAGCGGCATCGCGATCGGCTTGGTTGGGTTTAAAGGCGATAAAAATGTGTCGTAAATGTACTTTATCCACTTTTGTTGACAATTGGTCCCGATTCTCATCAAAAAATTTTTGGATTTCACTGTCCCGGACCTGCAATCTTGGAACGATTCTGCCCATGACAAGTTTTTCGGTTTTAAGATTCCGCTCCGACTGCTCCCGAAATGCTACGAGTGTCATGCCTTCACGATTCAACTGTTTCTTAAATTCCTCATCGGTCTCCATCTGGTATCTGTCTTTGAAGTCTTTTACGTACTGCTCGATCTCTGCCTCAGTGACGGTGACTTTTAAAGTTAACGCCGCTTCCAAAAGCAACATTTGTCGGATCAGTCTGTCCAAGAGTTCGCGCCGCTGTCGTTCAGCCTCGTTGAGCGCCTCACGCTCGCTAAAGCGATAGACCTGCTGGAGCTCCATGGCGCGCTGCTTTACCAAGACATCAAGTTCACGCTTGGTAACAACGTCATCGTTGACATAAGCAATGATTCTATCAAAAGTGCGAGCAGAAACGCTTGAGAATCCACCACCGATAAGTAGGGCAATCAACGTGAGATAGACCGTTTTTTTGTAAGTCATGCGCATGTTCCTTTATGGAGGATGTGGCGCGATCCGTAACCGCGCCACACTTACGGATATAAGGCTATTCCTCTGGCTCCGGTTCTTCCGTCGCCTCTTCCGCTGGTTCTTCGGGTTCCGCCTCTGGAATCCGATCAATATAGGTTTTGACTTCGGCGCGCTCGCGGAGCTGCTTAATCCATTCCATCATAAGGGCTTCCCGCTTTTCACGTTCAGCCTTCCGCTCCACACTCTTACGAACATCTTCGTCCTCAAAGGGTTTTTGATATTCATCGCGTGCTTCGTCCTTACGGAACATCATGTAGTATTTCTGTCCTTGGACATCAACTTCGATAACATCATCGTGAAGTGTCCCTATTTCAGCAGTAAATGCTGCATCTAAGAACGGTTCCGTTCCGGCTGGATAGGAATCCCGGCTGAAATAGTCGGTGTCGCCAGGAGAGGCTGCATTTGCGCCAGGACCGACGAGTTCACCACGATCAGAAAGTTCTTGGGCAGCATCAGCGATGTCTTTACCGGCTTTAATCTCTGCGGAAACTTCATAGGCACGTTCTTTGTTGATCAAGGTAATACATAAAAGTCGCACTTGTGCCGGGCGGACGTAGTCCTCCTTGTGTGCTTCATAGTGTGCCATATAGTCATCTTCACTCAAGGAGAGTTTGTCATCAACTTCTTGGGTGGTAATTTTCTTAACCATCAACTCATGAAGATAGTCCTGAACTTTCTTGAGGATTTCGGCATCTTCGTTGAGCTTCTGCTCGCGCGCGAGATTGAGAATTAAGCGACTCTCAGCCATAAGGAGCATGTAGGTTTCGAGCCCTGACTTGTCCTGATATTGCCGTTGCTTGTATTCCGGGAGTTCGCTAATCTCTTGCATCATCTCTTCAAGAGTGATGTGGTGTTTACCGTTCCATTCAAATTCAGCGATAACTGTTCCATCAGCACCGATTGCTTTGTCGCTGCAGCTATAAAAGACGGGATGTGTGGCGAGAACCCCGATTAAAAGTAAAGAGATCACTGGAATTCGGGACTTGCTATCCATTCTATGCATGAATAAGGCAATTCTTTTAAACATTTTCAATTCTAACTCCTTTTCTCGACCTATCGTTATGGTCACAGATGTTGCTTCCAAAAATCGGAATAGGCTACTGTTCTGATTCTTCGGTCTCCGCTTCTTCGGGTTTCGGCGGCTCCGGAATATTCTCAGGATAGGTTTTCAGTTTGCCTTTTTCAGTGATTTCGGTAACCCATTCATTGATGCGCTCACGTTTCTTTGCGCGTTCAACGGTTCTTTGAATATCGTCTTTAACTTCATCGAATTCCTGCTGTCGTTCGGGTTGATGCTCCTCCTTACGGAAGATGAGATAGAAGGTTTCGTCGTTGACATCGGTTTCAAAGACAGCATCCGTCATTTCGCCGACTTCTTGGTCAAAAACAGTTTCAATGAATTCCGTCCAGCGTGCAGAGGCGGCTTTTGTGAAGAGGTAGGTATTGCCTGGATCATCTTGGTTAGTGCCGGGTCCGTTAGCGAGTTTCCCTGCTTCAGAGAGTTCCTTCGCCATCTCAACAATGTCTTTCCCTGCTTTAATAGCATCAAGTGTTTCGTTAGCGAGGTCTTCATCATCAAGCGTGATACAGATCGCTCGGACTTTTGCGTCCTCAATGTATTCACTCAGGTTCGCCTGATAATGTGCCATAAGATCCTCATCTGTGTAGACGACCTTGGCATCAACTTCTGCTTCAGTTAATTTTTCAACCATGAGCTGGTGCGTATAGTCTTCAAGTTTCTTGAGGTGCTCAAGGGATTTATCAAACCCATCGTCAGTTGCGCGAAGCAGTTTGAGCCGTTCGTCTATCAATTCTTCAAGATACTCGGCTTTGTCGGCGCGTGCTTCATAATTCTGCTGGCGGTAAACAGGTAATTCTGCGATTGCGGCGTTCAGGTCCGCCAACGAGATTTGATGTGACTCGCCGTTCCATTTATACTCGGCTAAAATTACCTGGCTTTCGTCCATAGCAGGCGCGGGCTGCTCGTGGCTATCAGATTGAACGAATTTCCAAGTTAATAGGCAAGTCACAGCGACAATTAAAAAAAGAGTAATCGCTTTTTTCATACTTTTAATGTTCCTTGCGGTTCGGTCAGGTCGGTTTCGGAAATAAAGTGCATCTCCGTATATCCAGCCCGCCCGTTGGTTGGGCTTACGCGCTTTGGACAACGCGCGCAGCATACTTTTAATGTTCCTTGCGGTTCAGTCAGGACGGTTTCGGAAATAAAGTGCATCTCCGTATATCCAGCCCGCCCGTTGGTTGGGCTTACGCGCTTTAGACAACGCGCGTAGCACGTCTTTTTGAGTTGGCCTTTCGTTTTTTACGATGAGGCAACAAACAATTTAAGGGTCCGTTGTAATTCGGTTAATACATTTACCCCCGTTATTCCGGGCATCTGAATTTTAAGTTGCGCCGGTGGTTGGAGCTGGAGGTTATCGTTTTGGTGGATTATATCAATGAATTTCTTCACATTAATTCGAGGTTTCTGCTCATTAAAGGTAACCTTTACCTGTTCCTTCCCGGCGACAATAGCAGTTATGCCGAGGTTTTGGCTGAGTTGCTTCACATTGGCAATCTCAAGTAACATCTCAGCAGGTTCTGGAATCGTACCGTACCGGTCCCGAAGTTCTTCACGGAGTTCCTTCAGTGCCTCGTTGTTCTTCAAACCGGCAATTTTTTTATAGATGGAAACTTTCTGACGGCTATCTGGAACATAGTCGTCTGGCAAATAGGCTTCAACAGGTAGACTGATCCGTGTTTCAAAGGTTTCCTCAATTTTCTCGCCTTTCAGTGCCATCACTGCTTCCTCAAGGAGTTGGCAGTAAAGTTCATAACCGACAGTAACAATATGTCCATGCTGTTCCGCGCCGAGTATGTTCCCTGTCCCGCGAATTTCCAAATCCCGGAGTGCTATTTTAAAACCTGAACCGAGATCTGTGAATTCCTCGATGACCCGCAGCCGTTTTTGAGCACCTTCAGTAATCGCTCGGTCTTGCGGATAGAATAGATAACCGTAAGCTTGCGTAGTCGCGCGTCCGACGCGCCCGCGCAACTGATAAAGTTGCGCTAAACCGAGCGCATCCGCTCGATTAATCAGGATCGTATTAACGTTCGGGATATCCAGACCTGATTCAATAATCATCGTACAAACGAGGATGTCGTGTTTATGGCGGACGAACTCCAACATAACGGTCTCTAATTCGCGTTCCGGCATCTGCCCATGTGCGACAGCAATTCGCGCATCCGGTAGGAGTTGTTGAAGCGTTAACGCAATATTCTGGATATTTTCAACGCGGTTATGAACGAAAAAGATCTGTCCATCGCGGGCTAATTCTGTTGTGATCGCTTCCCGGACGACATCACTATCATAAGGCATAACATGCGTCTGAATCGGCAATCGATCTGCTGGTGGTGTATTGATAATACTAAAATCTCGGATACCGACAAGCGACATGTGGAGTGTCCGAGGAATCGGTGTAGCCGTCAATGTAAGCACGTCAATAGTCTCTTTGAACTGTTTAATCTTCTCCTTATGCTTAACGCCGAAGCGATGCTCTTCATCAACGACCAAAAGCCCCAGATTGTCAAATTTCACAGTCTTAGAAAGTAGGCTATGCGTCCCTATAACGACATCAACCGTCCCATCCGCCAATCCTTCTTTAATCTGTTTTATTTCTTTCGGTGTACGGAATCGGTTCAACATCTCAACATGGACTGGGAAAGACTGAAACCGTTTTTCAAAGGTGTCATAGTGCTGGAGTGCGAGAATCGTTGTAGGGACAAGCACTGCTACCTGTTTTTCGGACATAACGGCTTTGAAGGTAGCCCGCAAAGCGACCTCTGTTTTGCCGTACCCGACATCTCCACAGATAAGTCTATCCATTGGACGTTCATTTTCCATATCCGCTTTAACGTCCTCAATTGCTTGGAGTTGGTCATCGGTCTCCTGATAAGGGAAGAGTGCTTCAAATTCAGTTTGCCACGGCACCTCCGACGGAAAACCGTATCCTTTTCGCGCCTGCCGAAGCGCGTATAAATTGAGGAGTTCATCTGCCATCTGTTCAACCGACTGCTTGGCCCGTTCCTTTCGTCGTTGCCAGGATGCGCCACCGAGCCGGTCCACGCGAGGTTTATATGCGTTGTCTTTGCTCCCCACGTATTTCTGAACGAGATCTACTTGATACGTCGGTACGTAGAGGGTATTATCATGACTGTATTTGAGCACAAGAAAATCCTGAGATTTGCCATCAAGATCCAACCGACGTATCCCTTCATAAACAGCGATACCGTGAGAAACATGGACGACATAGTCCCCAGCTTTCAGATCAATCAGGCTTAGGATGGGTGTCCCGTCTGCAGGTGGACGGCGTCGGGTTGGGCGGTGCTGGCGGTTCCCGAAGAGTTCATCCTCAGAAATAACAATGAGATTTAGTGCTTCGTTGTGAAATCCACTACTGATTGCGCCGACACTGATGTCAATATCTGTGGGCGACAATTCGCGCTCGGTTAAAATTTCAGTCACTCGCTTCGATTGCTGTGGTGTTTCACAGAAGAGATGAACTTGATTTCCTTTCTCTGCCCATGTTTTAACCTGATCAATGACAGTTTGATAGTTCCCTGCTGGCAGTGCGAGCGGTTTCATCCCGAAATCCAATAGCGTCAATTTACTGTCTACGACCTCACGCGGGGGTGCCAAAGACAATGATACAACAGGATACCTCTCTAACTCGGTGCTAAGCGTCTCATAGGGTGTTAAGAGCTGCTCTGGTGGCACCATCAGCGTTGATTCTGTGAGCTTTTTTTCATGTAACTCTTGCATCTGTTCGTACATCTGTGACGCTTCTCGTTTTTGCCATTGCGGCTCTATTAAACAGACAAGTGTATCTTCCGATAGATAATCAGTAAGCGTCCCGGTTTCCGGAACAAGCATTGGAAAGAATGCCTTTATTGCATCATTAATCGGAGATTCTTGAAGCGGGTATTGGGAGGTTGCTGCTTTTGTCAAACTATCCGTTATTTTCCGAACAGCATTTACGAGTTGTGGCGTTGCGTGTGCCTGCGTAAGTGTATCTACCTGGGCCTGCCAATGCTCAACTGATATGTCATCGAAAAGGATTTCTCGCAGGGGTGTAAAAGTGACGGATTCAAGCGATTTTGTTGAGCGTTGTGATATTGGATCAAAAGTGCGGATTGTATCGATTTCATCTCCGAAAAATTCAATTCGCACGGGGACCTCAGCTGTGAGTGGATAGACATCAAGGATGTCCCCTCGACGTGCGAACTCACCTTTAACCTCTACTAATTCGACGCTCTGGTACCCGCCACGGATCAGCATCGCAGCGACATCGTCTGGGTCCGCCTCACCGCCAAGATTAAGTTGACAACAAGCGGCGGCAAAACGCTGCGGTCGCGGCAGCTTGTAAAGCATCGCCTGGCTTGTGGTTACAACGACACTTCGTTCTCCTTGGATTAGGTGCTCCAGACACCGAATCCGATCCACGACCGTGCTCTTGAGTGGCGCAATGCCATCGAAAATTTTTCGGTTCCAACCGGGAAACAGATTAATTTCTGACTGTGCGTCAGTAGTGGGTGCCGTTTCTAAAGTCGGGTAGGCGCGATATGTACAGATTTCCGCCATCACCTGTTCGGCTTCACGCTGTGAGGGTAGGACAATTAGAAAGGATTTTTTCGGGAAGTCATCAATCAGGGTCGCCAAAAAATACGCAGTCGATGCGTTTGCCAATCCTCTGATCCAAGGAAGCTTCTTGCCGTCTTTGAGGCGCGCCACGAGTGTTTGATAATTTTCCGTTTTACGTAAAAGCTCTATCACTACTTCTTCCTTGACCTATTACTGGGGGTTCTAAGACCACAAAATGTTTATTATTGTTTTAATTTTCAGGTTCAATCTCTGATAAAGTGGCTTTTACTGTTCCCATTTTGCTGTCAAACTCAAGTTTAACGGGTAACCGCCGTGCATCGTCTGTGATCCAGAAACGACCCCCTCTTGAGGATCTCAATACAAGCGTCTTAACACGACCCAATACCTTATTCTTAACGAACTCCATCCGTTCAACAGTTAACGTCGCCTTATGCACTTTTCCCTTCGCAAGTACGGGAAAAAAATAAATTCCACCAAGTGTAAGTTGCTTAGAACGTAGAAAGTAGATCGTTGATAACTCATCCTGTGTGCCAACAGGTATCTCTATCACTTTTGCTTCACGCTTCTGCGGCGATTTGGGTTTCAAACGAGAGATTTTTTCATATCCCGCTTCACCTTCACGGAAATCAATTTTGACGGTAGCTCGATATTTTCGATCCTGCACATGGTTCTCAAAACGGACAGGCGAAAGCGTCATTGGATCAAAATACATTTCTTGCTGATTTCGGAAGCTATAGACTCTGAAAAGCGATCGGGTTTTCATTTCAGATTGGATATGATAAACATCCTTTCCGTTCACGACTTCTTTTTTTAGAATCGAGTCTGTTCGTTTCCCTGCGGGCAATTTTTTCCAACGAATATCATAGGTTAATTTTTCACCAACTCGGAGGGGGTTCGGAACGATATCCTCTACATCGACAAGAGATATGGAATCATCGCTGAAAGCAATGTTCCCAACTAAGAGCAGTGTAAAAATCAGGTATTTTGCATAACGCACGCTTTTGTCCTCGCAATTGGCGTTGATATGAAAAATTTTCCACAACCGTTTTAAAATCTATGCGTGAAAACCAGAGATTGAAAGCCACTATCTGTTTGTTGCACCTGCAGCGAGAATCTTCGATTATTATACGCTTCGGCGGTCTTAGGTGCGTCAAGGATATTCCAGATATGGATCCCGATGCCTGTTGCGAGGAAAAGACCACTAAAGAAGACATGATTTTTCATGCGGGTTCGCCCTTGGTCGTATGTCAAGAATTCACCAGTTCGGGCATCTTGGAATCCCGTCTCAAACACGCTTTGTTCGTTGTAATGCAGTGCGCGCGCGATATTATATCCAGCGAGCGCGAAAGTGCCCAATTCAACGGTGAGGAAGACGGTTGCCTTTGTGTAATTACCAGCGTAAGCCTGTCCTAATCCGGGCATAAAAGTCGATAGACGCTGTGCTTTTTGGCTATCAAGTTCCGGGTAGTACCGCTCTGGATGCGATCGATATAGTGGGTAATTAGGTTCTATCTCAGGTTCATCTATATAACCGGGAACAAATAGTCGGGCGTTCTGATTCGCAGCATTAGGTTCCGTATAACGGGAAGCAAGTGGCTGAGGTTTCTGATTCGCAGTATCAGATTCCGTCTCAGTAGCCGTATGCGTCTCCTCCGTTGTGGTTTCGGCGGTTACGCCAACGAACCCAATGCTGAGAAAGAGTATAAACGTAAGAAGCATGTAAAACAGAGGCGACATCTGTGGTGCCTCATTATTTTTTTTCATGAAGTTCACTCCTGTGATCAAGGACGCTTGAGCGATGGTGCTAATTGTACGTTTTCGGGATCGGTCTGATATGCCCAATCGAAAACAACAGCATCATCATAAAGTTCGCGCACATGAATCTTTGCGTAGTTGTTATCGGGTGTATTGATGGCATAGACATGCCCTTCAAGGAGTTCAACAAACAGCGTTGTATACCCCATATCTGGCACAACATCAACGGCATCGAAATGCTCGTGATACCCTAAATCCTGCATGAACGTTTCGTTATCGGAATAAAGATAGGTAACGCCGATTTCAGTATCAAGCCCAAAATAGATATCAGTTGCCGGACTGTCCCAGGGGACACTGCCCTTTTCGGGTCTCGAAAAATCAAACCCGCTTCTTCCCGGCGCAAGTGCGTAGTCATCAAGGGTAATATTCCGTCCTTCTGGTCGCGGCGTATCCCAAGCGTCTTCGGGACTCAGTTCGCTTTCATTTCCGTCAACGTCATACGCGGAAACGGCGTAATAGTAGGTTTCACCGTTTCGGACAGTTTTATCTACATAGCGGGTTGTGTTTTCTGATATCTCTGCCAGCAGGTCAAAATTGGTGTCATCTTGTCCGCGCCACACCTGATAACCTGCTAAGTCGTATTCACCGTTAGGATACCATTCAATAATAACCTGCTCATCACCTGTAATTGTTCTGACCCCGCGAGGCACGGCAGGTGGCTCTTCATCGGTATCATCACCATCAATATAACACCCGCTGATCCCACCGAATAACAGTGCAGCTAAGAGTATAGCGAGAATTTTGTCAATTTTGGATAACATGTATCTGGCCCTCCAGAGTTTAAATTGCATTTAGACTCTGTAACGGATACATCGCCAAAAGCGTTGACAAACCCTTCGTTAAAATATTATCACAAAAGCCTTGAGAATGCAAGACAAAATTTTTCAAAAGTTTGAATTGAGGCGTGTTCTATGATGGGTTGTTCCTTTTTTCTGAATCACGGATCACACGGATTGCGCGGATTTGGGGCTTGTTGTGAAGTCAACATTGACTGCGGGCGTGATATATGATCAAATCGGGATGAAAAATTAGATAGTCCTGAATTGACATCCCAACGCTATTGTGATAGGATATGAGAAAGAACAAGGAACACAGCCGGAGGCACTATGAAAACCGTTCTTATTCTACGACACGCGAAATCCAGTTGGAATCACCCCGAACTCTCTGATTATGATCGTCCGCTCAATTCGCGAGGTAAACGGGATGCGCCACGGATGGGGAAACATCTACGCCAAGAAGGGTTGATCCCTGACCGGATTCTTACCTCGTCGGCAAAACGTGCTCGGAAAACAGCGAATAAAGTGGCAAAATCCTGCGGTTATACCGGAAAAGTGAAAAAGTTAGAGGCGTTTTATGATACCGTCCCCGGTGTCTTTTTCAAAACATTACAAGCACTGTCGGATAAATATCAACGCGTCATGGTCGTTGGGCACAATCCAACGATGGAACAACTCGTGAATCATTTGACGGGAGAAATAGAACAGATGCCGACAGCGGCACTGGCGCAGATTGAACTTCCGATTCAACAGTGGGACGCTCTCGATCTGTATACAAAAGGAACTTTAGTCAATTTATGGACGCCAAAAACACTTTTCACAGATTAATCAACCGGTTCGCGCTCTTGCTTGTATCTTTCTGCACGTTCTATAGTACCGCAGCATCTGAAATCCCTGTTTCGACGGCTATAGATGGGCAATTCCTGCCATGGGTGGTCAACGATGGTGAGGCAGGTGTTGTCATTATGTGGGAGGATTACCGTACCGGGAAAGATTGGGACGTTTACGCGCAGCGCGTTGATAGCACTGGAAAAGCACGTTGGGAAGAGAATGGTGTAGTCATATGCCAAGCAGATAGAAATCAACGCCGTTTACGGATGGTTCGACACGATAAGCACGCGATTGTTGTATGGAACGACAGACGCGACAGAAGCAATTGGGACATCTATGCTCAAGCAGTAGATCTTGATGGTAAAATTCTATGGCAAACAGATGGTATTCCGGTTTGTATAAATACAGCAGATCAGTCCACACAGGCACTTATGAGCGATGGCGAAGGGGGTGCTATCTGCGTCTGGGAAGATGAACGCCGGAGTTCTGAATTCCAAGACCTCTATATCCAACGGATTACTGCGGAAGGTGAACCGATGTGGGAATCCAACGGTATTCCTGTTTTCCCATCGGAATCGCTACAGAGCGATCCGATTCTGGTCGCCGATGGCTTGGGCGGGTTCTATGTGGTTTGGTGGGATGTTATCGGCTATGATGCGTGGCATATCATGGCGTATCGGTTGCGTTTAGACGCGAAACCGTTGTGGGATACACCGCTTCTCATCTCCCCAGCAAATGGCATGCAAGGTGAACCTCGCGTGATTGTTGATGGTGAAGGTGGCATTATTGTCCTATGGCAGGTTTATGAAAATTTTATTAACGATCAACTCTATGCACAACGGATCGCCGCGGACGGTAGCAAGTTATGGGAAGGGACGGGTGTTCCAATCTGTACGGCTTCAGGTATTCAGAAGCACGCCTCGGTCACCGGGGACGGCAACGGTGGATTCATCGCAGTGTGGCGAGATGAACGCGATATCTATTCTGACCTGTATATGCAGCACATCGGTGCAGATGGTACGCCGGTCTGGGAACAGGATGGTATCCCGCTTTGTACAGCAGGCGGACATCAGGATAAGCCGTTTATCGTTAAAACCGAGAACAGTCAATTTTTTGTAGCGTGGTTGGATTACCGAGAAGACTTCGGTGAGGAGAGCAGCGATGCTATCTATGGGCAGCTTATTGATTTAGAAGGTAAACTGTTGTGGGATAAAGACGGGGTGGCTATCTCTACGAGCCAAGGTGAGCACTATCCACCGTTTGTGGTATCTGTCGGGCAAGGGGGGTGGGTGGTTGTTTGGAGTAACACACAGGAAGACAACGGCGATATTTATCTTAAGCGGTTTTAGGTAATTAGAGGCACAGGAGACCAACGGTTTCCTATGCCCACGGAGGCACAGGCTAACAGCCTATGCTACAATGCAGCGTTTCCGGCAACTGAATTTTCGACGATACGAAGTTTCCACCATGAATAATGAAACACTCCCATTACTCCTGCAGTTTCAAATCGCCCCACTTCGTCGTAAGTTTACCAGCTATGGACACATAACCTCTCATAGATTACGCGTCTAAGTCTTCTCGGAAAACGTTGAAACTTTCTGCTACGGAAGCGTTTAGGTTCAACTCCCGGAGCCTGTTGAGATCGTCAACAGCTTCAAGGATCGGCTTGAGGGCATTGACATCGGCGTTTGGAAAGCGCTGGTTAAGAGTAGCCAAGGTGCTTTCAATACTCATTTGGCGTGCCCCTTGTTCTATGCCGCGCTGGATCACGCGTTCGTAAAAAGGAGATTCTTGCATGATTCCCTCCAATATAGGGTCCTGAAAAAACTCAGACGGATGTGCTAAACTTCCGAAAAGCGAAAGCGCAAATAAAAGCGTTGCCCGCATCTCTCTGTCAACATCGGTTGCCTGGGTCGTCTCTATACACTTCTCAATCCAGGCTTGAGGTGTCATGTCCGGCGGATGTTTCATCAAAGCTGTGAATGGCAGTAAACCAACGGCTTTAGGATCCAAAAACGCTTCACCCTCCAACTCATATATCCGGACGACATTATACTGAAACCACCCGCCACCACGTTGCTCGTTGCCATACCTATAGAAACCGGGGTCGTTTTGTCCCGCCGGGGGGCGGAAATACAACACCGTTGAATAGACGTTTTTCTCATGCTCAAGAGATAGGAAACTCGAATATGCCAGCATTCGTAGCGACATCGGTTTATAGGTGCTATCGTCGGTTTGTGCCTCTATATGTAGGATCGCTTCCTCGTCGGGCAATCGGATATGAAACGTCATATCGCTGTGGTGTATCCGAACCGTGGTGTGTTCTGTCGCCAGACGATCTCCGACTTCCACCTCTGGTGCTTTGAGTGCTAACACTGCCAACGCATGCGGGAACTCCCCGGTAACATGCTTGAAGATTTCATCGTAGTATGGCATGTAAGTATTATATCTGCCTTTATGGAGAAAAGTCAAGATTTTTTGAGTCTATACCCAATTTTAAAGAAAACGGAGAGGCACAGAAAATGCTTGGTTGGCGATACTTACTCTTGCCTTTTCAAATCGCCCCACTTCGTCGTAAGTTTACCCGCTGCGGAGACATATCCTCTCAGTCGGACGGTTGCTAACTGCTTGCAAATACCGGCATGTGAGATGTCCTCTATCCGATAGTAATAGACGACATTGGGTTTGGCAGTGGTATCTTTCCATGTGTAAGTGTGCCGTTCACTTGTTGTGCCTGCGCCTTGGATGAGTTGGGGATTAACGACCTTGAACTCACCATTCTTTGCTTCACTGCGGAGGATATTGAAGCCCGCGTTGTTCAATTCTGATTCGGTTATCCATCTAAGAATAACACCTGCATCGGTGAGTTCGGCACGGAAACGGGACAGGGTAACAGGCAATACCTGCCCATCTTTAACGCCAATTACGGCGCGTCCTGTTTTTTCACTCGCTTTGAATACCGCGATATTTTTCCCACGCGTGTCCTTAATAAGCCATATTTGATTCGCTGAAGTATGTGTCCAGCGAGCACGTCCTGGATAAATTCTTGTCCAAAGTGCCTCCGCATCATTAGAAGAAACCCGGTATGTCAAAACATCATCTTGACTGAGATTGACGAAAATCATTGTAGTCCTGTTGCCACCGACACTTGACTCAACCAACCTTGAAAGCTGATTCGGATTAAAGGATTTTAAGTTAACCCACTCACCGCCCCCATCGCTGTTGGGATCACGGAGTTGGTGATATAAGGCTTCTAACTCATTCCACCCTTCAAAGACAGGTGACTCTTGCGGATTATAACCTTGAAGATGCGGTTGATCGGTTCGTGTGAGCGGTGACGTATACCGCCATGCGTTATCGCCATAGATTTCGGCAAGCAACGCAGCAAGTCCTGGATCATAATTTTTCAATGCTTTTCGCGTATCGCCAAAATGCCTGAAGCTGCCATCCCCTTTTGGATTAAACCATGCTTGCGTCCCTTCCGCCCAATATTCTTTTCTGTCTGAAGAAGCATAAGTTCCCTTCCATAAACCTTTTCTCATTGCATCTTCATATACAATGCGAAGATCGTCATCAAACGAAGGATTGACAGCATCCGCTCCAAACCTGTGTATACCATGTGCAAATTCATGAATCAGCACATTATAGTTTCTGCTATGAGGTCCTTCATAACTCAAGATGTTTTCTTCAGAAGAACTGACTGTTGCTTGTCGACTACCGCCCCATCCACGTTCTCGGGAAATAAGAAAATCAGGAGGTGCATCGTTGCGATACTCAGGTATTTCTGTTATAATCTCGTTATGTGCGATTACAGATAATTTCGCCTTTTTCCCTGCCATTGCTTGCAGTATTTCTGGTCGATGTCCGACCATCTTCCTGATAAGCCATGCTGCTTCCTTTAGCGCATACGGATTAACCTTCACCGATGCCAAGACAGGCAACCCTTCTACATCAATCCACTGTTCATAAAACGGATCAAGTTGAAAATAGTCGCTAACAATACGTGGCGGTGAAACAGGATCAGGAATATGGATGCCGTTCTCCGTATTCACATCGGGGAGCTGTGCCAAATAATTGCTGACATGTAAAATACGGACAGCGCCCTTTTGATTACCATTACCCGTATCAATACGCCATATCCGCACTAACCCATCTTCACCACCAACAGCAAGCGAGGTGCCGTCATGCGAAAAATCAACAGGATGAATCCAATTGGTAGGTCCATTCAACCGAACAATCCTGGATCCATCCTCAACCCACCAAAGGCTCACGTACCCGTTATTTGTACTGACGAGCATTTTCCCATCAGGTGCAAATGAAATATCATAGTAACCTGTATGCGGAATCGTGCGAAAGAGCGTCCAATCAGAGACATTCCACACTTTGAGTTGTCCATCCCACCCAGAACTCGCCAAGTAGCGGTTATCCTGCGAAAATGTGACAGTCTTGATATTTTTCGGATCCCCTCTTAGTGTAGTGATAACTTGCCGTTCCTGAACATTCCAGACTTTCACAGTGCCGGGACCATCTCCGGAACCATCTCCAGCGGCAAGGAATTGACCATCAGGTGAAAAAACTACTGCCCTTACATCTTTGTCGTGTTGAAGTGGCGCAATCTCCACCCGATTAGGAACATCCCATAATTTTACATGCATCCCACCACCTGTGGCAAGGAGTTGTCCATTGGCAGAAAAGTCAACAGAGCGAAACCTCGTTTCATCTTGAAGTGTTATGACGTTTTGTTGATCATGAACATTCCACAGTTTGATTGTCTTATCATCGCTCACACTTGCAAGCAACTCTCCATCAGGAGAAAAGGCAACGGAATTGACCCTACCAGTATGCCCGACGAGTGTTTTCACGGTATTGGTCTGCAGATTCCATAGTTTGATAATACTGCTCTCACCAGCACTCACAACAAGTGATGCATCTACAGGAGAAAATTCCACCGCTCGCACACCACCTCCATGATCAAGAAATGTTGGTTCTTGTGCGAAACTGCATGGTAAAAAAACGAGTGTAAAAAAAATGAATAGTGTAATCGTAAGATATAGTGTTTTCATTTTTCTCCTTTTGGATTTTTAGGTTGTGTTTAAGCTTGAAGAGCAGAAGTGGAAGGACGTTCTTGTAGGACGGGGATGACGTAGCTCCGAATCGTTAAATCCTGTAAGGTTTGTGTTTCTACTTGAGGTTCGGGATTTTTGTGATGATCGAAGACTACGTAATAGCCTTCGTTCGCATTTTCTATGCTGAGATACTTCGCGAGTTGCTCTTTACCGGCTTCGTAAAGCAGATCGCCTTCCAAATTTTCGTTTCAACCACATACTTACGGGCGTTGTGAAGAATAAGCAGACCCATCCTGCCGCGCCCAATAACGTGTCCTATTAAGACACAGAAAGTCAACTTCCCATCTCTCTATGCTTCTCTGGTCATTTCAATGAGATGCGCGCTTTCGAGCCCCGCGCGCACATCCTCATCATAACTTGTTACGATGACTTGGTGTTCTTCGGCGACTTCACGGATAAAATCTACCATCAACGCCTTTCGCTCGCCATCTAAATGGAGCGTCGGGTCATCGAATACAAAGAAGCCGGGGTTGCCTAAAACTTTGGCGAGGGCAACTTTGAAGCAGAGATATAAGAACATTTTTTCACTACCGCTGAGTAACATCAGGCTCCGATCTGCACCATCTATGTTCAAGGAAGGGAGCAGGTGTTCGCGTTGTAAGTCAACGCGCGTTTGTGCCCCGCTCCCGCGAGAAGTAGAAAAGAGTTGCATCTTGTCGAGCCAGTGATGCAGTTCCCCTTCAGCGGGCTTGAGGATTTGCCGTTGGAGTGCTTCAATGGTTCTGTCAATCCCAGCACAGGCGAGTTCTATACTTAGGAGTGTCTTTTCAACTTTCGCTGCGTCTCTGTTTACGCGTTGGAGCGCGCCGAGTCTATCCAGACGGACGGCTTCTTCCTGCTTGAGTTTGCCAAGTCGCTCACGCTCGCTATCAATTTGGGCTTTTAACTTCGGTTTGTCCAAGGTCGCGAGCGTATCCGAAGGCACCTGTTCGTTCTGTTGGATGCCTCTCTCACTTAACCGAGATGCGAGTGCGTCGAGTTCAGTTTGCGTTTTGTCAAGGTCTTGGGCGCGCTGCTGATACTGTGTTGAGAGTGTTTGCAACGTCTGGAGACGTTGTTCAAGTGCTTGCCGATTTTTTAAATTAGTCGTTTCTGTCTCTAACGACTGTTTATGGGTATCAAGTTCGGTGCATCGCTGTGATTTCTCTTCCGCTTTCTCGTCAACAATCTTTTGCACCACCTCTCGTTCAACTTCTTGGGAACAGGTTGGACAGTGCTGTTCGCCGCTCTCAAGCAGTGTTTGGAGGGTGGTACAGACCTTCGTCAATGCTTCGATTTCAGACTCCAAACGACCGATCTGTTGTATGAGTTTCTCGCGTTTGCCTTCTAATCCAGCGGCTTCTTGAATCGCCGTTTCGATTGTAGCGATCATCTCTCGTAGATGTGCAATATCGTTGAAACCGCTTAAGGCGTCATCTTGTTGTTGCGTGAGGGAAGTCAACTGTTTTTGTAAGCGGTTCTGGTGCTGCACCCACTCTGCGATGAGTGCTGTATCACCTGTTTGGGCACCGTAAGCGGCTTCCAAGTCTTTCAACTTCGCTTCAATTCGCGAGATCTCGGCTTCGTTTACATTCTGTGCATTGAACCGGAGACTGTTCTGGTGAGAGCGTAATCTGCCCTGTTCACGTTTAGCGATACGCCGCGCTTCAATGAACCGTTGTCGGACCTCTATTAATCTATCAATACCGAGGAGCGTATGGAGAATATCACGTCGAGTGGCAGATTGACGCGCGAGAAATTCAAAAATCTCACCTTCGCGGAGGAATGTCGTGAGGGCGAGTTGCTCGTGCATAACGCCAAATCGTTCTTGCAACAGCGACTCTGTTACTTTGACACGCTTTTCATCGAAAAGTACCTGCCACGTAGCGTTCTTTTCAGTGCGGAGTTGGATCCGTTTTCCTGTGGCTCGGTGGAGCTGATAACGCTCGTCATCTACAAGAAATTGGAGTCCAGCAGTACCGGTATAGGCTTTAGCGTTTTTTATGGCAGAAGGATCTACGCGGGGGACGATCGGTTTCCCAGTGAGTGTAAAGAAGATGGCGTTGACAAGCGTGCTTTTTCCACTGAAATTGGGACCGAAAATGAGGTTGATCCCGTCATGAAGATCAAAATTTTGCTGTTGGAAACAGCCGAAATCCCTCAGGCGGATCTGCTCAAGCAGCATATTAGCCGTCCCTTTTCTCATGAACGAGGTCGTAAAGCATTTGCGCTCTGACTTGCTCACGACCGTTTGTTAAAGTAAATTCAAAGGCGCGCACAATTGCCTCAAGTTCAGCGGGACCTAAGTCTTTATACTTCTCATCGCGCTGAATAAGTGTCTCAATTTCTCTTCTATAGATATTCAGTGTTTCGTTTTCGAGGGAAATGTCCATGTTGGTGTCTCCAATAGCGCGTCTCATAAATAGTTTGACAGTATTGTGGAATAAAATGTTGCATGTAAGAAACCCCCTAAATCCCCCTTATCAGGGGGACTTTAAGAGACCGGGCGTAAGTCGTCGTATGTAAGAAACCCCCTAAATCCCCCTTATCCGGGGGACTTTAAGAGACCATGCGTAAGTCCTAAGATCGCATGTAAGAAACCCCCTAAATCCCCCTTATCAGGGGGACTTTAAGAGACCGGGCGTAAGTCCTATCCAATTTAGCATCGGGGTTAGAAACCCTTCCTACAGTTAAATCTTGGATTTGATTTGCATTAATCGTTCACTGGCTTCAGCGAGGATGTCATCCGCCATGCTGAACATAAATCTGAATTTTGTCTTACCGAGCTGTGAGCGACTGTAGAAACTGGATCCCGGTACACCGCCTACACCAATCTCCTTTACTAACCAGTGCGCAAAAGCGGTATCATCAGGAAATCCGAAATCGGTGATGTCTGTCATGATGTAATACGCGCCCTCCGGCTCATGGCAATGGAACCCGGCTTTTGTGAGGTTATTTACAAGAAACTTGCGATTCTTATCATACTTCGCGACCAACGCCTTATGATAACTTGATGGCAAATTAAGTGCGACAACTCCAGCACGTTGCAAGGGATGTGGTGCGCCGACTGTGAGAAAGTCGTGCATTTTTCGGATCGCATTGGTGAGTGTTTCCGGTGCGACAACATAACCGAGCCGCCATCCTGTCATAGAATAGGCTTTGCTCAACCCTGACACGGTAATCGTCCGATCCCGCATCTGCGGTAACGCGCCGATGCTGATATGCGATTTTTCATCGTAGATCATGTGCTCGTAGATTTCATCCGTGATTGCGAGGCAGTCGTATTCACAACAGAGATCGGCAATTTCTTGCAGTTCATTGTGCGTAAACACCTTACCGAGCGGGTTGTTCGGGGTATTTATGACAATCGCCTTTGTGTTGGCAGAGAAAGCCTCTCGGAGTTCAGTCGTATCGTAGGTAAAGTGGATAGTGCCATCGGCCCCCGGTGTCTCTTGTAACGCGACATAGACAGGTTTCGCGCCAGAGATGATCGTATCGGGTCCATAGTTTTCATAAAAGGGTTCAAAGATGATAATCTCGTCGCCCGGGTTGATAATCGCGAGGAGTGCGGAGAGCATGCCTTCGGTTGAACCACAGGTTACAGTGACGTTTCTGTTGGGGTCTGTAGGGATGTCGTTAAATGTCGTCATTTTCTGGGCGATTGCTTCGCGAAACGACGGTGCCCCCCACGTGATGCTATACTGATTATATCCCTCTTGGATTGCTTCAATTGCAGCAGCTTTGACTTCAGGGGGTGGTTGGTATGCTGGCGTGCCTTGGGAGAGGTTAATCGCATTATGGCGTAGACAGAGCTGCGTCATGCCACGAATGACGGATTCACTGAAGCGAGTGGATTTTTCTGAGAGTTTAGATTGGAGCGAAATTTTGAATATCCTCGTTATATCAATGTCAAAATAATACGCTAATCTCCAGTTTTATAACTCAAAATGATACCATCGTCCAAGGGAATATCAACAGAGTTTAGCATGGGCGTGTTAAAAACAAATTCAATATAGTCGGGCATTTCGTCCCGCATCGTTACAGTATCATCAGCAACGATTAAACCTCCCAGACGGATGTTCGGCAATACCAACTCCAGATAGCGTCGGTATTCGTCTTTCTGTGCGTCAAGGAATACAAGGTCAAATGTGGCATCACATTTCGGTATCTCGTCGAGAGCATTTCCGACACGGACTTCAACGATGTCGTCTAATCCAACTTCCTGAAGATGTGTTTGTGCTTCAGCGGCGCGTGCAGGATCAAACTCCAACGAAATGAGTCTACCGCCTGTCTCCTTCAAGGCTGCAGCGATCCAAATTGCGGAATAACCGTTGCTCGTTCCGACTTCAAGAACGTTTTGTGCTCGAATAGAGCGGATCAGGATAGCGAGAAACTGCCCGTTCTCTGGTGCGATATTGGTATAGTGTTTCGCTGTTTTTTCGAGTCGTTTTAAAATGGGTTGGTATTGTTCCATAGGGCGCAATATTCTGATGGCTTGGAATAAAGAGAGGCGACTCGGTCTTATTACCGTTACCTTCGTCAAGCGGCATGTATAAAACAAGCCCCTCTAACAGATCGGCAGCGGCAAAAGTCGTACATACCGACACGAGGAATAAGATAAGAAACAGTTGTTTCACAAGTTGCCTCCATATAGATAGTTATTAATGTATGTACAATATTATCACAAATCAAGCGAGTTGTCAAGAGGTTCACTTATAGTAGAAGCGTCCCTATTGAAATAGCTGCCAACTTCTACCGGGAATATCGACACGAAATACCTCTACATTTCCACGGTCAGCCATTGTAACGTAGCAGGTACATCCATCAGGTCCACCAAAAGCGATATTGGAGCAAAGCTTACCTGTTAATGCCACTTCCAGCAACACTTCGCCGGCAGGAGAAAGTTTCGCGACGGTACCTTTGCCGTGCCGAGTAATGTAAAGATTGCCTTCAACATCGCACCGCATCCCGTCCATATTGAAATCAGCGAATTGGATGAGCAGCCGTTTGTTGCTAATCACTCCGTCAGGCGACAAATCGTAAGCCCAGACGTTGCGCTGTGCTGATTCATTGACATACAAAACCTTTTCATCAGGACTCACTTCAATACCGTTCGTAGTCCCCATGTCCGCTTCCAGGCGGGTCACCTTGCCATCGGTATCCACGCGCCAGATTTGCCCGGTTGATGCGTTCCAATTTGGATCACTGGCGTAGAGGATATCGTTCGCACCGATAGCAATATCATTAGGTTGGTTCATTGTCGGTTCGTGTGCATGGACGCTGATTTCTCGTGTGTCCATGTCAACCTTGAGGACATTGTGATTCGTATAGTCTGCGATGAACATGAAGCCTTCGCTATTAAAACGGATGCCGTTGCCGATGCTTCCTGTCGGTAGTTCAACGAAAACGCTCGCAGTACCATCCGGTGTCACTTTCCCAATAGTGTGTTGCCGCTCGTAATTGACAGCATATAGATTGCCATCTGCATCACAAGCGGGTCCCTCAATTCCGGAAGTAAACCCGTCGACAGGTGTAAATTCTTGTGCGACAAATAGTTCTTCGTTCATTTTTTACTCCTTTAGTTCTCGGTGCAAAGTACAAACACCCCGGTATAAGCATGTGCGAAGTTCCGCCCCCCAATCGGTGCGAACTCCGAATTCCCAAAGAACCCAATTACAGGTAAACCTGGAAACTGTTCTTGAATGATGTTGATATCGTGATTTGTCACACCGTAGAGTCCCTTACCACGCCCCAAGCAGTTGAAATAGAGCCCGAATGCGGGCACTTGTTCCCGTGTTTTTTCAGCCAACTGTGCTACAATCGCCTGAATTTCCGCAGCGGCTGCAGCAGGGTTCCGTAGATGAAACTGCACCAACTGTCCCACTTCCACCTCTTCGGATATAGCCAGCGCAGCGTGTTCCTCATTAATTCCGACGAGATTGCGAATGAGGAAATCACCGCGGGTCGGATTTTTATTCGTATCGTCCATCGCAATTCCGACGAAGACCGTGCCACCTGACCGTCGAATATCATCTTGCGTTAGCAATTGCAATGTCCCTTTAAAGTTCTCCAATGCAGGCTCACCATCTAATTCAAAAATAATCTGGCCATCCGCTTTTGTGACCTCACGCGGCTTACCAATAGGTTGGCACCCTTGTGCGACACCGATCTCCGTGTTGAAGTTTCCACTCAAGAGTACACCTGCAGCACCGCCCTCTGTCGCCTGAGCGTCTTTCCAGTGGTACATTTGCGCGCCAGTCGCATCCCCAGAGACAGCAGCTCCCACAATAGGCAGGGTCGTACCATCACCACCAATCTGTTTCACAAGTTCAGCCGGATTCACAGTCCGAATATCAGGGAAAATTATGAGGAGTGAGTCATCTCGCAATGCGGATTGAATGCTGTCCTGTATCTGTTCACTAATCTCGACTTCCGTGCCTTGTGTGCTAAAAGGGACGGCAGAAAGTTGTTCACTTCGGAGCACCATCACGGCAATCGCAGGTTCTTCTTCAAACTCACCGCCTGAGGTCAAGATGGTCATTCCACTACACCCGATAAGCGCGTCACAACTGGAATTGGCTTGAACTGCTTGGTATAACTGCTCATATTCCATTTGATAGTTAATGGTTGCAAATACGATGGCGAGGTCCGCTTTGGCAATTCCGGCGTTTCCCATTGCCGTGAGTGTCGCCCGTTCCGCTGCATCAGCGGTAGAAAGGTCCTGTGAATGTCCTACACCTACACGAATCATTTCTTCTTCCCGCCTTTTTATTTTTTATGATACCGCATCTATCAGAAAACGTCAACCTCTTATATTTTAACCCAAGTTTCTTTACAGAGATACCATCCCTACGGGATTCAAGAGAGGTTTGAAAAACATCACACTATAAGGTGGAGGTCCCGTCTTCAGTCCCGTTCTGTTAATTTTTCGCTGTAGACCTCTATAGATATCGCCCCTACGGGGCTTAGGTCGGTGACGGCGCGTTTTTCTACAGAGATACCATCCCTACGGGATTCAGGAGGTTGAACTCTACAGAGATACTGAAGAAACACCCAAGAAAATAAACCCTACCGGATTCAGGAGGTTTTTGAAGTCTTCAAGGTTTCCACGTCGTATCTGGTTTGGTTGGGAATACAGATTGTATGAATCAACGGTATAAAGGTTTCCGTATGACATTCCCTGGGGTGTGTACACCGCAAAACCGAACCTATCGGGAGATGAAAGTGTCTCTTTATTTTCCCGATTCACTATATATTGGAATTTATTTTGGAATTATGTTAATATAGTCATAATTAATACATTAAAAACGTTGGATTTATTAATAATTTATTGAATTTATATGATTTATCTGATATTGTTCTGTCTTAGCAGCACCTTATTAGATAAATCGGCACAAAATTTGCCGAGAAAAGTAATTTCATCCGATTTTAATGGTCTCCAAGCTGCCAACGTTTGCGCGCTGGAACCTCACTCGAATTTAAGTTATATTAGCATCCAAGCGACCGACTCACGCAAAATTGAAAAAATAGTGCGTGAAATCAGGAATGTATGGTATACTAATCATCACGTGGCATATTGTACTATGCTGAATCTATTTAAGTTAAAAGAAGCGTAATCTGGAGGAAAAGGAATTTGTCAGCCGAACTCCTTAATGGTAGCCGCCTTGCGCAGCGTGTCCGGAGCCAGATCCGGCGAAAGTTAAAGAAACTTACGTTCACCCCTGGCCTCGCAGTTGTTCAAGTCGGCGAAGACCCTGCATCGACGCTCTACATCAAACATAAACAACGTGATTGTGAGAAGGTACATTTTCATTCCGAAGTCCATCGCCTACCTGCAGACATCAGCCAAGCATCTCTTATCCAGCAGATTGAAACCCTGAACACCCGATCAGATATCCACGGGATGTTGGTTCAAATGCCGTTGCCGGATCATATAGATAAAGAGGCGGTTATTGATACGATCGCTCCGCATAAAGATGCAGACGGGTTAAATCCTGTTAATTTAGGAAATCTTCTGATCAACCGAGAAGGTGTGACACCTTGTACACCGACAGGCATAATCCGCCTTATTGAACTGACAGAAGAAACAATAGCGGGGAAACATGCGGTTTGTATTGGTAGGAGTCCGCTTGTCGGTAAACCGGTTGGATTGATGCTCTTAAACCGGAATGCCACCGTAACCTATTGCCATTCCCGCACTGCTGATCTGAAAGCAGAAGCCCGAAAAGCCGATATTCTTGTCGTCGCAATCGGCAGATCTGAGTTTATCACTGCGGATATGGTGAAACCTGGGGCAACAGTCATTGATGTCGGCATTAATCACATAGATGGACGTGCCGTGGGAGATGTAAAATTTGAGGAAGTTAAAGAGGTAGCGGGGTTTATCACGCCGGTTCCGGGTGGCGTAGGTCCTATGACGCGCGCAATGTTGTTAGAAAATACCTTGAAATTAGCGATTGGAGGCTAAAGTATGGCATTTCCAGGATTTGAGTTGAATGACAAAGTCATGTTAATTACGGGTTCCGGCAAAGGTATCGGTAGAGGCATAGCTCTCGCCGCATCGCAGATGGGTGCCAAGGTTATTTTGAATAGCCGTACACCGTCTGACCTTGAGGAAGTCGCAAACGAGATTCGCGACAATGGCGGTGAAGCGGCATCGGTTGTATTTGACGTTAGCGATATGGCAGCGGTTGCCAAAGGCGCGCAAGAAGCGATTGATATCTGGGGTAGGGTGGATGTACTCGTTAATAATGCAGGTACGAACCGTCCGAAACCTGCACTTGAGTTAACCGAAGAGGATTGGGACGCGATCTATGATCTTAATCTCAAAGGTCTGTTCTTTTTAACACAGACGCTTGTGAAACCGATGATCGAAAGAGAAAGTGGTAAGATTATCAACATCTCTTCGACGATGGGGTTGGTCGGTGGTCCGCTACGTACAGCCTATTCCGGGAGCAAGGGAGGCGTTGTGTTGTTAACCAAAGGACTCGCTGTTGAATGGGCACCCCATAACGTTACGGTAAATGCTGTGGCGCCTGCGTTTACCCGGACCCCTCTTGCAGATGTCCTCTTGCAACGTAAAGAGTTTTATGAAGATGTTGTCCGCCGTATTCCGATGGGACGTGTCGGTGAAGTGGACGAAGTCGTCGGCGCGGTGCTGTTTTTAGCATCAGATGCCGCGAACTGGGTGACAGGGCAAACGATTGCAGTTGATGGTGGCTGGGTTGCGTGGTAACTGACTGAACCTTTCTCACCCTGAACTGTAGGCGCGGGTTTCTGACCGCGCCGCTTTTGTGCAAAACTTATATCGTACGATGTTCTATGGTTTTGTGTAATCTTTCTGCTTTTACAGAGCGTTACCACAAGTGTCTCGAAAATGAAGCGCACACTTTTGACGACAAGGTGACACATCTTGATCGCAATAAGCAATCTCAACTTTTTTCAAAGAGAAGCTGCGTTAGAGCATACTAATCTAATATCAGAAAGTCAATATTGCATGTACAACTTTTCTGAAAGTGTTCAATCGGGGTTACAAACCCCTCCCACAGTCCAAACTAACAGTTTATTGTAAATTATTTTAGAATTCACGATAAACCAACCGAAACAGATAGAGGCGACTCTATTCTGGAGGAATAAATGAAAAAATTTTTTGTGCTAATAGGTATCGCTGTTGTGGTTCTCAGTCAATGGGGGTGTTCTTCTGATGAAGAGCAGACCCAACTTGAGAACCCTACGGCAATAGACGAAGCATCCGCATTTAGTGGCGCGCCGCTCTTAGGCGATGTAGTTCTCGAAAACATGTATGAGGACGAAGCGCGACAACTGGTGGATAAGACACCCGTTCAACTCGTTACTGTGCTTGAAGGCACAAACAGAGTTATACTTGAGGCTCAATTCCGTGGCGTTCGAGACTTCGGATTTGGGTTTCCGCTCTACGAATTTGAACTCACGGATGAAATGGCTGAGGCGATGGGTGGCATCGCACAAGGTATGTCGGGCAGTCCAGTCGGTCCTCCGGGACGTATTATGGGCGCGCTCGCTTATGGCGACGCCTTTGCGAGAGCACCGAGTCGGTTCTGGGCAACATCGATTGATGCGATGGAAAACGCAATTCACCACCAAACATTTGGGGAGATGCTTGAAGCAGAACGTGCCGCCGCAGCCCCGGGTGGTATCCAAGCGGCATATACGCCGGTAAAAACCCCGCTAACGATTTCGGGTATACAACCGCATAGGCTTGAACAACTCTCATCACATTTGGCAGATTCTCACTTCGACTTTGTCCAATTGTTTGCCGACATTGGTGATGCACCGGCAGCACCCCCAACGACAACAACCAGACTTTCCGCTGGGGATATGATTGGTGTCGCTGTATCAACAGGCGATGTCGTCAATTCTATCGGTTTCGGAACGGTGACACAGGTCTACGATGATGGCACATTTGTAGCGTTTGGACATCCGATGGTTGGTGCTGGCAAATCGGCATTACCGGTCTATAGAGCCGTTACCAATGGTATTGTTGCCAACTTACAGATACCTTATAAATCTTCATCAGCCTACGGGAATCCAATTGGGACAATCACCAAGGATCTCAGACCCGCAGTTGTGGGAGTGCTTGGTGAAGTACCGTCAATGATTCCGGTGAAAGTCGCTTATCAAGCAGGTAATGGTCCTGTAGTGGAAAAGAATCACAAAGTAGCCTACGGTCTGGAATCGTTCTTGCCGATCGTTGCAGCTGTTACGATAGATTCAATCCGACAAGAAATAAGTTCAGCAACAGTAGACGGGACTATCACGCTCCAATTCAAAGAAACTGAAACTGTTTATACAGAATCATTTCAGAGCGCGTCTCCAGATCCGTTTTTCGATGTGCTGCTAAACGTCGATCGGATTGTGCACTCTTTTGCGGACATACTCTCAAACAGTGCCGGGCAAGCCACACTATCAGATGTGTCAATTTCCATCCAGGACAAACCGCAAATTATGTTAGCGGAGCTGCATGAGGTTATTGTCCCTGAAGAGGGAATCACGCCGGGTGAAGATATCACGGTTTCAGTCGTGTTACTTCCACACTGGAGCGCAGCTGGAGACGAGCGGACGATTCAGAGAGACGTTACGCTTGAGGTCCCTGAGGATTTCCCTGTTGGTCCTGCGCTTCTCAGCGTTGCTTCTGAGAACCCATTCGGTCCTCCTGATCCATTCTTTGGGGACGTTTTCTTTTTTGGTGGCCCCAACGAAGAGCCAAAACCGTTGCCTGAGAATCTGGACGAACTCATCAAAAAGATGGAAGATGAGCAGATTGACCCAAGTTTGATTACAATAACGCTTGAGTCGTTAGGACCTCCGCCAGGCGCATTTCCGCCAGATGCATTACCGCCAGATGCATTCCTCCCTCCAGACGCACTTCTACCACCAGAAGGCTTCCCACTACCTGAAGACGGTGAGATGCCTGAAGACGGTGAGATGCCTGAAGGCGATGAAGCACCTGAAGACGGCGAAATGCCTGAAGACGGTGAGATACCTGAAGGCGATGAAGCACCTGAAGACGGCGAAATGCCCGAAGATGGTGAGATGCCTGAAGACGGTGAAATGCCTGAAGATGGCGAGATGCCACCAGATTTACTACTTCCTGAAGGTTTTCCACCATTAGATGAATTACCATTCCCACCGGATTTCGGACCCCCACCGACTGTCGAAATCACAATTAACATTGACGGGTTTATTGTGGTAGGTCTCAAAGATGCCGTTCTTTTGTTCACACCGCCAGAAATGGCTGATGGTATGCTGCCAGAAGATATGGTTGATGGTATGCTGCCAGAAGATATTGGGGAACCCGTGGAACCGGTAGAACCCGCAGAACCTGAAGAACCCGCGGAAGAGGAATAATTCCGAATCCGACTGTAAAGGCAGGCCCCAGTGCCTGTCTTATTTCAATTCATCTGGGCAGGTCTACATGCCTGCCCAGACTTCTCACTTTTCACATATAACCGTTTCCCGTTGCACATAACACCGCACTATATCAATAATCAGGGCAATATCATCTCTGGCAGATGCGAGTGACGTGTAGCACGTTTCATCTTCCGTGATACATGCATGGAAATGACGTAACTCCCGAACAAACGCGCTTTCCCATTCGACAGCAGGGGTTTTGCTATAGGTCGTGCCATCGGCATCTATCCCGTGTATCGTTACCTCTGACAGGATACCGCGTGAAAAGCCGGTAGGATAGGAGACGAGTACCCGTTTGTTATCACCGTAGATCTCCAAAGTCTCTTTAAAGTCCCACAGATCGGGTAAGTCTACCCAAGTCGCGACACAGCGCGCGCCATTCGGATAGCCGAACACAATCGTCACGCCGCGTCCTTCGGACCAGACCTCCGCGCTTATCACCTCACTCGGCGAACCGAGCATCACGCGCAGCGTGTAGATGTCGTGAATCATGCTGCCAGCGAGCAGATAGAACACCCGCGCTGCTTTGCCGTAGATATCACTTTCGCGGCTCACTTGTGATAGGACATCACCGATGGCTTCTGCCTGTGCTTTTTCACGGGCTGCACTGGCGGGCTTAAACGCGTCCGGCGGAACATCGTTGAACCGTTGGACATCGAATTGGCTGAGGTGTAGACTATTATTTGGATGGAGATGGTTAATCTGGACGAATCGGTAACTTTCCATTGTGTCCACTTCGCGTTTGGCGAGTTGGAAAGCAGGGTCATGCACCTTCATATAACCGGCTTGCGCGACGGTGCCAGCCTCACGTTGCGCTGCGAGCATCGCATCCATTTCTTGGCGTGAAAAGCAGACCGGTTTCTCAATAAAGACGTGCTTCTCGGCTTCAAAAGCGGCGAGTGCAACTTCTGTTTTGGGGTCACCGTGACACAATAGCACAGCATCCACATCTGACGCTAACAATTCAGTATAATCTGTTACGAATTGTGGGACATGGAAACGCTTTGCGACGGCTTGTGCAGCACCCTGAGAAAGATCACAGACAATCGGCACTTCAAATTCTCGATGAAGTGCGGTAAGATTGGGGAGATGATGTACCTGCGCAATCGCGCCACACCCGATAACACCTATTCGTACACGGCTCATAAATTCTAACCTCCAATAGCTAACGCTTTCTATATATATTATCGTATCACGGACACGAAATAGATGCAATTTTTAGTTTTCAGTTATCGGTTGTCAGTAAGCGTCGCGCTCGGAAGATCGTGCGTACAGGAAGGGTAGGAGGGGAAGGGTGGAAGGGTGGAAGAGGGGAAGGGTGGAAGGTCGGTGTAGCGGTTTGTGTTATGGAGAATTTGACAATAAACGCGAAAACCTACATAATAGGGCAACAAAATCAGCGGTAAGATGGAGGCTATAGATATGGATCTGGCAATTATTCCGTGGGAAATGGTACTTCTGTGTGGGTTATCTGTATGTGTCGGATGGGGAATACGTGGAAACTTCGGGCATGAATATGGTGCAGCACTCGCAGGTGGACTCGCTGCAATGGCAATCGTCCTACTTTCAGGACGAGAAGACTGGTGGCGGCATGTCCACTACTTTGCGTTGTTTGGCGCGATTGGTTGGTCGTTCGGTGGGAGTATGTCCTATATGATGGTTGTCGGGTACAGCCATTCGCCGCAATCGCTGACCGTATTTTATGGATTCGCGAATCTATTCGCCATCGGTTTCTTATGGGCAGCCTTGGGTGGTGCGGGCACTGCGCTCCCTATGTTTCTGACGCATACGCAACTCTCTTTATTGTTTGTGCCTATCGCTGCTGTGTTCATCGGTTGGTCGCTCCAAGCAGCGATCATTGATTGGGTGCTGGCACCGAAACGGATGCAACGGCACGAAAGTCCGCTCTATTGGTACGATACAGATTGGGTCGCAGCATTGGTAGCGATCGTCGCAGCTCTGATTGTCGTGCTCTTCCGAGGTGGTTTGGACATAGGTACCTCGCTCGTTCTTTACATGGGTGCCGGTTGGTTCGTTGGATTCCTGTTGTTGGTAAACGTCTGTAGGTTGCGAATGACCCCGCCGCGTGGCGATAACTGGTCAGGCTGTGTCGGTATGGTTATTGGCATTTTGGTATACTGCTGGCGTTATGACCTCAGTGGTGTCGCTTTCGCTACGCTGATGACAGGCTTCGGCGGTGGCGTTGCGTTTTCATTTGGACAACTACTGAAGATTGTCTTCATCTGGATCGGGAACCGAACAAATTTGCACACGAATTGGCACAGTGTCATGGAGCAAACCCAAGGTTTTTTATTCGGTATTGGGATTGCAATCCCTTTCGGTCTCCTTTTAAATAAAACACCACTTTTAGAAACAAGTCCAAATTTCCCGCAATGGACAGAGATATTCGCTGTGTTCACTGTGCTAATCCTCCTGACTTATGTCAATTATCGGAAGGCAGCGGGGACGTGGGTGGATCTGGTTGAAGGTTTACCGGAGCGGTTTTTTGGGTTGCCCGTCGTCGGTTGGCTCCGAAACTCAAGGGGATGGATCGGGTGGTTTGAGCTTTTCTATATCGGCATTGGTATCGCCTGTGTCTGGCTTTTGTCAGCACATTTCCGCGAACCTCTCGCTTTCATTCCAACGAGCTGGTTAGGGAAGGGACAACTGCTCTTTTTTGTATTTATCTGGTGGATGGTTATTTTCAACTTTGAACGTGCTTTGGTCGGTTTCAGTCCACATCGTCTGACGACAGAAGGTATGATTACGCTCAATGCGATTATTTGTACCGTACTGATGGCATTGGGTCCACAGATGGTACCGAAACAGACCGGCAGTCTCTTTAATTTCAATGACTGGATTTGGCAGACATCCATCTGGGGTATCGTCACGCTGGTAGGGACGACTGTCCTTTTCTGGGGTATTAAGCACCTACTCTACGGAAAAGAACATGCCGGCGGTGCGGCACTTCACATCCGTTTCGGGGCGGATGCCAACGCGCCAAAGGCGAAACCGAAGGCGGGAGAACAACATCCGTAATGAGAAAAGTGAGGCTGAGAAAAATAATTGGGCAATTGACGGGCAATAATGCACTTCGCATGAATCAACGGTATGAATGCCTTATGGCATTCCCCGGGGCGAGTACGCCGCAGAATTGCCCTACTACGAACGCGTGTGTTTGTAGTAGGGCGATTCATCGCACGTTCGCAAATTAACCTTGTGCAAGAATAGAAACCGCACCAGTGAAATTTTAGCCGTGTGTGTGGTGTTGGCGATAGACTTGTCCACCTTTTACAACGGCAATCGGTTCCAATTTCTGTTTGCCTACCCTCACTTGATCCCGCGCATCTATCAACGGGAATTCACCTTCGCGAAGTTCAAAAATCACTGCATCCCCCCACGCATCAACTGCTAATGTCCCGACCTGTCCGGGCATTAATATAGTTTCGGCAGGGATACTTGTGACCTTAGCAAGCGCATCGTCAAGCGACATACCAAGATATAGGAATTTGTTGACGACATTCACGAGATCGTAGACGGGACCGTTAACGTTGTAGACATGCAGATCAGAAGAGATTGTCGTCGGTTCAACGCCTTGCACCATCGCTTTCTGGACGACATCCCAGCTGAAGGAACCCGCGCCGTGTCCTACATCGAAGATAACACCGCGTTCAATCGCTGCGTGGACAGCATCCCGAACTTTGCCGTGCTCATCTAAGATGCCGCATTCCATATCGTGGAAGCAGTGGGTTAAAATATCGCGTTCACCCATAAATGCCAATATATCGTCAATAGATTCACACCAAGCGTCTTGTGGATGCACCATTATGGGGAGTCCGGCAGCATCGGCGGCTTCACGCGCGCTGTGCAACGGCAACATCTGTGCCCTCTCACCAACAATGCTCTCACGCGTCAATCGTACCTTGACTCCCAAGATGATATCGCGATGTTGCTCTATCATCTGACACGCCTTCCCGATGTCTGCATAGTCAGGATTTTCCAACTCCCCGATCTCCTGTGTCAGCATACCTTGCGACGAGATATTTAATTGTGCGAGGATGCGCGTATCGCTGACATCAATGACGTATTTACGGAACCCCGGGAACGTGTCCGCGCCTGCTGACCCGGCATCCACGACCGTCGTCGCGCCACGTGCCAAGCAGGTAGGATCGGGTTCAATCCCAAAGTGGCTTACGCCGTAGAAAACATGGACGTGTAAGTCAATTAGTCCCGGTGTAACGAAACACCCTTCAGCATTTAGCACTTCGCGCGCATCGGATGTCGGTATCTCATCACTGATTGCTGAGACGCGTCCGTTCGCGAATGCCACATCTTTGCGGGCATGGATGCCCTGTGCGGGATCGATGACGGTTCCGTTTTTAATGAGAAGTTGATAGTTCATATTGGGTCCTAATGTGATGTCTTATGAAATATTGATACAGGCGGGGTTACAAACCCCGCCTGCAACAATGGTGGCGAATATGCGAGTTTGTTAATGTGTGCTTTCGCGATGGGTGATCGGGCACCAGCGTGCCATGAGCAGATAATCAAAAAGTGCCGATTCCGCTTCGCGGGTGCCAATGCGTTTTAGTGCATGGATCGAATTATCCCGGACATAACGATCTTCATCTCTCAGCGCGTTCGCCAGAACCGGAACAGCATCATTTGCAGCGGGTCCAATTTGTGCTAATGCCAATGCGGATTCAAAGCGCACTTGTTTATCATCGTCGTTCTCGATGCTATCAATTAGATCAGGCACAGCGGGCGCTGCAGCGGGACCGATGCTGCCAAAAGCTTCAGGCAGATAACGGCGGACTTCTACATTATCATCTTTCGTCCGTTCCATCAACGCTGGAATGGCAGGCTCCGCTGCCTCCCCTATTTGTGCCAAAGCGTAAGCGGCTTCAACACGCACAGCATCCACTGTGTGCTGTAACGCTTCACTCAAAGCAGAGACTGCTGGCGTACCGACTGCAGCGAGTGCGTAGGCAGCCATCCGTCGCGTCGCTCCGTTTTCATCACTCAGCACCTCAATCAGTTGCGAAACAGACGGTTCGCCAATTGCGCCGAGTGCGTACGCGGCGTTCAAACAGACGGGTTCATAATCATCATGCAACGCTTTGATGAGATGCGGCACCGCCTCTGCAGCGGATTCACCTAACGTGCCGAGTTCATCAGCGGCGTGGGAACGGATAGATGGATCATGGTCACTTAATGATTCAATGTGCTTCGTCAGGTTTCCGTTGGTCGGCGATGTCGAACGCCCGTTAGATTCACCTGCCATCCAGTTCCAGACGTGTCGCCAGGTTCCCTGATGCGCGGGTGTTGCTGGATTGATGTCTTCAGATTGCCAATGCGGATCCGTCACATTCCACTCCGGCGCTTCTGGTGCGTCCAATCGGATGAATTGGAACTTCATCATGTAGCGTGTCTTATCGGTCAGGTTTGCCATGGCGCGGTGCCAGAGGTCGAAGTGAATGACAGCTATCGTGCCAGCCTCGCCGCTGAGTGCCAATTCGCCATCGTTCCCTTCGGTGATTCGGGTGTTGTAGTACTGCGTGCCCGGTAAGACTGCTGAGGGACCGATTTCGAGCGGCGAATCTTGTGGGTAGTAGAACGCCATCGCCCAGCGCGGGCAATGGTGACGCACCTTCTGATAGCCCCAGTAACTATCCTTATGGAATCCCTGTCCATCACTGTGTGGACGGTTTTGATGCGGATGTCGATGCGAATGCATGACGTAATTCTCGCCCAAAATGCTCGTGAACGCGCCACGGACAGTGGGATCCTCAAAAACGGCTTGCAGTTCGGGGACACGCGGCAAGATGTTGTTCCCTAAATTTCCTTCTTTTGCCGTGAGTTCCTGCGTTTTGCGATAGATCGTCTCATGAACACTGCGCGGCAGCTCCGTTTTTATCGTGATATATCCATTCACAATAAAATCACGCATCTGCGCGTCGGTGAGTTTATGGCTTTCCTTTAGTTGTGAATTGGGTTGCATGCTTAAATCTCCCTTTTAGGGGTTGTCAGTTATCAGTTTTCAGCCATCGGTTTCCGTCAGCAATCAGGACATTAGCATATTTAAGTGCGTGCTTGTAAATGTGCAAGTTGTTCTTGAAGGCGTTTGAGTTCTTCTTCAACTTTCTGTCGGGCAATGGTTTCTTGTGCCGCGCGTGTCTCGGCATTTTCGGCGCGTGTCTCGGCATTTTCGGCGCGTGCGGCGTGCTGCTCCGCGGGGGTTTGGAGCCATTGCTCGGTAACCGGATCGTAAACCGCTAAACGCCTCTCCCGTATATGGAAATCTAAGCCAAGAACATCTGAATGAATACCGCCATCAACGCCTGGCGGGACAGAGACATAAACACCCTTTACCAACTGAAATCCCATCAGGGGCGAAGGCAGATAAAGTGCCTCGGCATCATAGAGGAGATAGTTCGATATGCCGAGTGCAGCGTAAAGTGCCATCTTGTCTGTTAGGTCGTTTTGATAGGTGGTTTTGCTTGAGAACTCCATCACAAAATCTGGAACCTTCCCCTCTTCCCATACCTTGTAAGTATGTCGTCTCTTTCGGGCGATACCGAAAGCGACGAGGACATCCGGTGCGACGACTGCGCGCGGGTCGCCCTCGGTGTAATATGTGAGAATATCCCCGGAGACATAGACCTCAGGCATTTGTGCGAAATGTGCCTTCAGCGTTTGCAAAAGCCAAATAAGGATTTCGAGGTGGAGGTCGCTTGCTGCCATAGGTTTACCGTCCGTTTCGGGGTAGAGGTCTGCGGTATCTGTGGGTGCGTAAGGTATGTTGGTCCCATTCTTGTATGTATCCATCGGTGTTTCTCCTTGCCGTGTGATGCGTGAAAAACAAGATTAAGGTCTTGGTAAGATTATACCTTTGTAGGGAGGGGGATGTCAATCTTTTTTTGGGATTATCTCAGAGGCTTTCAATTGTTGAAGGTGTCCGGGATGAGTTATCAGTTATCGGTTTTCAGTTAATTTTTTGTGGCAGTTACTTTATAGCCCCTCCACAACATCTCTCTTTAACTGATAACTGAAAGGTTTTTCGCAGAAAAACCGCACTGACGACTGACAACCGTTACATTCCCTTCAAACGGGAAAGTGTATCCAAAGTTAGTTGCGAACATCAATATCGGGAAGGATAGCACGGGGTTTGAACGTAACACGATAATGATTCACACTTACGTTCTTACTTTCCAACTGCTCGGCAAAGTAAGTAACGTTGTCTGATAAGCCGAGAAAGTGTTTTTTGTAAGTGTTATCGCCTGTTTTACAGACAACCTCTAATTGCCCAAGTCCGTCATCATGTATACTGCACCGTCCCTCTATCGTTAAGATATAGGTGTCAGTTATGCCATTATAAAAAACTATGCGACGGACGACTTCAAAATTGTCGGCGGCTTTTGACAAGTTCCTATTGGCTATATCGGCATCATCACAACTGCTAAATATAACTCCGACTATTAAAATCAACATTATTAAACGCATGGATTTACTCCTTAATCGGATAAACATTGTTTTCTCCTTATGGATTTGCATTGTTCATAAGCATTGCTTTCCGATGTTAGGCGATGGTAGGAACTCCCTCAAGTGAGACAACTAACAATCACTACCCAACAATACTGAGAATAGTATAGCAATATTGGCAGAAAAAAGCCAAGGTAAAAATAGAGACCAGCAGCTATTTTCCTTGACACGAATTGATTTCTGATTTAATTTAGTGTGTAATAAAATCGGAGGTAAAACTTCACCAATAAACATGCCCAGATGCGCGAGGTGATGTACAGATGGGAATCTTAACGAAGGAGCAGCGTAAGCAGTGGAAGACGGAGGGGTACATTGTGCTGAGAGGGGTGCTTTCTCCTGAAGAGGTGGAAACACTGACGGCGACAGTTGATGAGATGGATGCTGAGTTTCGGACAGGTGAGAATGTCACTGCGGATTCTGTTTTAGATCGGCGGAATGTGATGGAAGATAACGATATTTTCGTCGACCTGATGGATCATCCGGTGACGTTCCCGATTGTGCGTGAGTTGATTGGGGACTTTATCCAACTGAGTATGTCGGAGGTGATTGTCCGTCCGCCGAATCCGAAAGATCAAGGGTATCTGCATACGGATGGTGGGCAGGCAATGCGGACGATTCGAGTCAGTCGATCAAGTTCGCCTTTGCAAGTGAAAATCCATTATTTTTTGACGGATCTTGAGAAACCCGATAGCGGTAACTTCACGATTGTGCCAGGGAGTCATAACCGTACTTTTCCTGAGACGGGTGTTAAGGACGGTCCCTATATCCCGGAAGCGGTGCAGTTGTGCGTGAAGGCGGGGGATGCTGCTGTTTTTCCGCATGCACTCTGGCACGGTGTTGTCGCGAATCGTTCGGAACAGGCTCGGAAGACGCTTATCTATTGCTATAGCCATCAGTGTTTTCGTCCGTTTGATTATGAGAAGGCTTCGCCTGAACTTATGGCGCGGTGTACGCCGCGGCAACGGCGATTGATCGGGGATATCGGGGATTGGAAACCGGGGTCGTATTTTTATTCTCCGGGGGATCAGGAGAAATTAATTGGTGGCGAAGCGGAGGATTAGAGATTGGAAGGGTGGAAGACTGGAAGATTGGAGGATTGGAAGTATGGGTGCGTTGTGCATAAGTTCTGAGAACTATGTGCTAATCGACTTCGATGACGACGTATTGTTGTTCGATGGTGACTGGGAAGGTGTCGGCGACGTAGGGTCCTTTTTCGCGTTCGGCACTGGATGCTTCAATCTCCTCGCCGCTTTCGACTTGGACTTCGTATTTTCTGACGCGACGTTGGGCAGGACTCCACCACGATTGCCCGGTTTTGATGTCGAATTCCCAACTGTGCCACGGGCATCGGAGGATTTCGCCTTTGCGGGTGTAGTGATAGGTGCCTGGTGTCGGTGACGCTAAGAATCCGGTGACGATGCCTTTGCAGAGCGGTCCGCCTTGGTGCGGACAACTGTTACGGATGGCAAAGTATTCACCGTCAATGTTGAAGATACCGATGGAACGTCCGCCGATTTCGACGATCTTGCGTTCACCGGGAGGTATTTCGTCTGGGGTTGCTACAACGTATTTGGGCATTTAGGTTATTGGTTATTGGTTGTTGGTTATTGGTTGATAGTAGGCACAGCCTAACAGGAAACTATGCTACAAGGGAAATCGCTACTACAGTTTATCGAATGCGTAAAGTTCACGGGCGTTTTCTGATAAGATTTTTTTACGCAGATCGGGTGCGAGGAAACTCGGAAGCGCACGGTCAGGGGCATCAAAATCCCAGTGTGGGTAATCCGTTGCGAACATGAGTTTGTCGTTCATGTCCATCTGTTCAAGCAGCTGCTCGAAATACTCACGTTTCGGTGGTTCTTCCATCGGTTGTGTGCTGAGCCAGAAATGGTCGCGGATGTATTCCGAGGGTTTCCGTTTGAGGTCCGGGATTTCGGATCGGAGTTTTTCCCAAGTGGCATCCAGTCGCCAGATGAGCGGTGGGAGCCATGCAAAGCCGCCCTCAATTAGCACAACCTTGAGCGTCGGAAAACGGTCAAATATCCCTTCACACACATAACTAATAACTTGGGTGTGGAAGGCTTGCGGCATACCGCCGTGGTCCTCTATGTAGTAGGAGGGCCACCCGGCACCTGTAATGGGTCCCTGATTGCCGCCGAAATGGATACCGATGGGTAGATCGTATTCAACGGCTGCCTCGTAGATTTTCCAATATTTTCGGTTGCCAAGGGGTTCCCGCGTGCGCGCGAGGAGCAAGATCTGAACAAACGCTGGATTTGGACCGCACCGATGGATTTCCGCAGCGGCGAGATCCCCGTTTTCATACGGAAGGACAATGGAGGCGCGTAGACGGGGTTCAGGTTCTACCCAATCGGCAACCTGCCAGTCGTTGACGGCACTTGCGAGCGCATCACTATACTCAAGATTCAGCTGTTCACCGACAGGGATTAACGGGTTAAGCACACCGTATTCAATATCCCACGCATCCAGTAGTTGCTCCTGCATGAACCCCAAATCTGCACCGGGAGAGAGACCTGAGGGGGGCCATGCGTCGTGGCGTGCAGCATTCAGGAGTGCTCGCGGATAGTATCCGCCGATTTGACCACGGAGACCGAAAGTCGTGTGATGATCCTGCCACCGCTGGGATAGATAAGGGGACAACCCGCCGGGTGGAACAGAGTTATGGATATCGCAATCAATTACTGGATATTTCAAACGTTTCGTTTTTGTGTTTTCCATGGCGTTGATCCCTATGGGTTATCAGTTATAAGTTGTCAGTTGTCAGTTGTCAGTTAATATCTTGTGGTAGACCGTTTTCTTGTGAAATCCATAGCATCTCTGAACGCTATAAAATCTAACCCCCTAAATCCCCCTTATCAGGGGGACTTTGAAGTCGGAGGCCTAAGTCCTGAAGATAACCCCCTAAATCCCCCTTATCAGGGGGACTTTGAAGTGGAACCTCATCAGAGGACTTTTCTGAACGCTATAAAATCTAACCCCCTAAATCCCCCTTATCAGGGGGACTTTGAGCCTAAATCCCTAACCCCCTAAATCCCCCTTATCAGGGGACTTTGAAGTCGGATGCGTAGGTTCCAACTGATAGAAGTTACTTGCGTTCTCGTGCAGAATTTTACGGGCGAGTGCACCCGGTAACTCTGATGGTAGTGCCTCATTCGGCGTGTTGAACTGCCAATGTGGGTAATCCGTTGAAAACATTAACATTTCATCGGATTCCAATTGCCCGATGATCTGAAGGAGCTGCTCGCGTGTCGGCGGTGCATCAATCGGTTGTAAGGTAAACCGGATATGTTCTCGCATGTACTCAGATGGCGGACGTTTGACCCACGGCGTATTGTTTCGGAGGCCGCGCCACTCTTTGTCAATTCGCCACATCATTGCGGGCAGCCATGTAAATCCACTCTCAATGAGCACAACCCGAAGCTCAGGAAACTGGTCGAAAATCCCTTCCGCGACGAGGCTAATCACCTGTGCTTGGAAGACCTGCGTCATGCCGCTATACTCCTCTAAAAACGTCGATGGCCAACCTGTTGGTGAAGGTTGGGTACCGGGCGCGCCACCGTACTGGATACCTATAGCGAGATTATGCCGGACTGCTGCCTCATAAATCGGATGGTGGCATCGATTCCCATAAGGTGTCCGAGACCTAACAGGTAGGACAACTTGGACGAACCCTGGATGCGCGCCGACCCGCTCTATTTCCTTTGCAGCGAGGTCTGGCATCTGGCTGGGTATCACAAGAGAAGCACGGAGTCGAGGTTCTGGGTCGAGCCAGTGTTCTATCTGCCAGTCGTTTACGGCTTGCGCGATTGCGGCGGCAAGGTCTGGGTTGTGAATGCTTTGGACCCGATAGGAACAATTGAGAACACCGTATTCAAGGTTCCATCCCTCAAGGAGCCGTTCACGTATATGTGCGAGATCGATGTCCCAAGGGGAAATTGCGTCTGGATGCGTCGTCAGCGGCGCGCCTCTCGGATAATCGTTGGCATCAGGTCCTCTAAATCCTGAGTTCTGACAATAGTCGCACCAGAAATCAGACATGTATGGATAGAGTGTCTGCAAGGTTGGGACTTCGTTATGGATGTCGCAGTCTATAGCTTTCACCCCAGCCTCTACGAAATGCGGGGTTTCCCAACTTTCCATCTCGGTCTCCTTGATTCAGCAACCGATGGGGCGTACTGGATTTGAACCAGTGACTTCTACCGTGTGAAGGTAGCGCTCGTACCCCTGAGCTAACGCCCCACGTAGGGATATGGGCCCACTAGGACTCGAACCTAGGACCAACCGGTTATGAGCCGGTGGCTCTGACCACTGAGCTATGGGCCCTTCGTGTTTTGATATAGGAATTATACTATATTTGGGATTTAAAATCAAATTTTTTATGATAGGTTAGTAGTCTGTCACATCTAAACTGATGGGGATATCGGGCGGGGAAACCACGCCCCTACGGACACTTTACCATTCATTTGAAAGGTGACAGCACATTAGTGGACGAAGTCTCGTAGTTTACGACTCCGTCTGGGGTGCCGTAATTTACGGAGCGCTTTCGCTTCAATTTGGCGGATCCGTTCGCGTGTGACATCGAAGATATTACCAACTTCTTCAAGTGTCCTTGGGTAACCATCCTCAATCCCGAAACGGAGAGAAATCACTCTTCTTTCGCGTTCGTTTAAATCGGAAAGGACCTCTTGAATCTGCTCTTTGAGGATATTCAATTCTGCCTCTTGTACTGGGGAAGGAGAGTCAATATCCATAATAAAAGCACCGAGCGGATTCTCATCCTCTTCACCGATCGGCGTGTCTAAGGAGGCGGTTTCAGGTGCGACCGCTAAAGCCTCGTTGACTTTGTTCGTTGAGATTTTAAGATCTTCAGCAATCTGCTCAGCCGTCGGTTCGTTCCCCAATTCTTGTAGCAGCGAACGCTGCACGCGCCGAATTTTGTTAATTCGCTCATGCATGTGTACAGGTATGCGAATGGTTCGTCCTTGGTCGGCAATCGCGCGTGTGATCCCCTGTCGAATCCACCATGTTGCATAGGTGCTAAACTTATACCCGCGTTGGTAATCAAACTTGTCAACCGCCCGCATTAATCCGATATTCCCTTCCTGAATCAAATCAAGGAATTCGAGTCCTGATGCGCGGTTTTTGTGCCTTTTAGCGATACTCACGACGAGTCGGAGATTGGCTTCAACGATAGCCATCTTCGCGTCTTGCGCTTCGGATTCGCCTTTATCAATTTGCTGGGTGAGAGATTTGAGTTGGTCGCGAGGGATACCAATTTCGTTCATGTGTTGGCGGATGCTGCGCTGTAAGCGGACAATATTTACATAAGCCTCTCTCACGGCATCCGTTTCAAACTTCCGCTCCGTGCCGTTACTTCCGTTAAGCCACTCATCCGGAATATCATATTTCTGCTGTAGCTGCTGGATTTCAATTTCCCAGGTACTGATCTGGTACTCTGCCTGTTTAACGAGGTCAGAGATTTTACTAATCTCTTCCCGATCAATTTTAAGGGCTTCAAGGGTCTTAATAAGATTCACGCGGTTCTTCGATTTCTTCGGAGACCGTTTCCCATTTTTAGTGGATGCAGGCGTGTCGGTAGAGAGACGCTCCATCTCAAGGTTTTCAAGAACACCCAACGCCTTCTTGACTTGCTCACGGAGTTTCTTTTCTTTATTCTGCGTCGAAGTGCTGGAAACGTGCATATCAATAATATCAGAAGCCCGCTTTTTAGCCGTAGCGATTTTATAGAGCAGCTTCCGAATCTCGGTAATTGCGAGTGCAGTGCTGAAAGTGGCTTCATGGGCAGTGCGATGCCCCGCCTCAATCCGTTTAGCGAGTTCAACCTCTTGCGTCTTATCGAGTAGCTGAAATTTTCCCATCTCGCGCATGTACACTTTCACTGAATCATCAGTATAACCGGTGCTGACTGCGGCTATCTCAGCCAATTCATCGTCATATCCGAGTTCATCAGTACCCTCGGTGTCAAGATAATCAAGTGCAGGATGGTCTTTAAAATCCATTATCAACTCCTTCCTCGTTTAAATTTTCATCGTGAGTGCGTTCTGCCTCGCGCCTCGGTAAGGCACGTCTTTCATTTGAAAGTTTCACTAACTGTTTAAGGGTTTCCCTGTCATCGGCACCTTCGGCGACTGCGTGTGATCGGACGCGCTGCTCAAGATCTTGTAAATGGAAGTTACGCAATTTCTTCAGGCATCCATTAACCCGTGCTTGTAAGTTTGGGGGCGGTTTTCTCCCCAGCAGCACACTTGAAACGAAAGCATTTAACGCCTCATCACCGTCATCATTGATCACGGCTTGAATATCCATACGTTCATCATCCATATCCGCCTCCCAGAGCAATTTCGATATTTTGGCGAAGCGTGGTTCCGTGAAATGTTGATAGTCAAATTGAGATTTGACGTACGAAAGTAACGTTGGATCCTGAATTAAGGCTTCAATAAGTTGACGTTCAATTTGGGCGCGTATGGACAATTTCTGAGGTGCGACCTTGCCTCGACTGGTTTGACGAGGTACTGATGTCCCTTTGAATCCTGCGTCTTTCAATTGATCCCAAAGGACGGTTTCATCAATATGGAGTTCCTTCGCTGCATATTTGATGTATTCGCTGCGTTCAACCCGACTTTTGAGATTCAAGAGTGTCTCGGTAACCTCTTTAACAATTTGCGCTTTTACCTCAACCTTGTGAAGGTCCTGATTTTGAATAGCAGCTTGAATCTGAAATTCTATGAGATTTATTGCTTTGTCCGTGAGTTCTGTGAACGCATCAACCCCGTGTTGCCGTGTAAACGAGTCGGGGTCTTCGCCTGACGGCAGCAGTGCGACACGCACCCGTAAATCTTCGGAAAGGAGTTGATGTAACCCACGTTGCGCTGCGTGAAAACCAGAAGCATCGCCATCATAAACGATGACGACTTCCGGAACAAACCGTTTTAATAAACGCGCATGGTTCTCACTCAGAGAAGTCCCTGAAGATGCTATAACATTCTCAATCCCAGACTGATAAAGCATCAAAACATCCATATAACCTTCTACGAGCAATACACGCTGTTGTTTGTAAACGGATTGACGTGCTTTGTCGAGATTGTAAAGGATATTGCTTTTATCATAAAGGTCCGTTGCGGGCGAATTTAAGTATTTAGGTTGATGATCTTCAGAGAGTGCACGTCCACCAAAGCCGACGGGTACACCCCGTTCATTCTGAATAGGAAAAAGGATTCTATTCCAAAACCGATCCTGAGGTCCCTTGTCCTCGTCCTTAATTAAACCGGCATCCACCAACTGTTGGATCGTAAAACCTTTCGCCGTCGCAATTTTCACAAATTCCCGTCGTCCAGACGTTGCATATCCGAGTTGGAAGGATCGCAGTGTTTTCGGCTGGACACCGCGCCGTTTGAGATATTGCATCGCAGGTACGCTCGCGCGTTCGGTGAGAAGTTGACGGTGATAGTGTTCTACTGCAAAGCGATTGAGTTCTTCCAGAGTTGTGAACCGTTTGCGTGCAGCACTTTCGCGGCCGTCCTGCGTCGGGAGTATGATATTCTGGCGTTCCGCTAACCACTCTATTGTCTCTATGAACGATTTACCCTCATGCTTTTGTACAAACGAGATAACATTGCCACCCGTTTGGCACCCGAAACAGTAAAAAATCTGCTTTTCGATCGAGACGGTAAAAGAAGGTGTTTTCTCATTATGAAACGGACACAGCGCTTTGTAATCGCGACCAGCAGGACGCAGCGCGATACCGCATTCGGAGATCACTTCAACAATATCGCTTCGACTCCGAATTTCGTCGATCGTTTCGCGTGGCACGTGGTTTCTTTTAGGAGAACGGTTCACAATGGATCTACCTCTTTGTGTCAAAGTTCTCTAACTGTTAGGACTTACGCAGCCCCCTCGCAGGGTTTTTGCTTGGGTATTTCTGCAGGGTTTCAAACCCCGCCTGCAGTGCATAATACGTAGTTATCATGGAAAAATACGTAAGTCTTGACGATGTTACTCTTTGAATGTAGCGACGGTTACACCTTCGCCGCCCTCATCAAAGGACGCAGGTTTATAATTAGCGACGTATGGATATTCTTTTAAAGCCGCATGAACCACTTGGCGCAAGGCACCGGTTCCTTTCCCGTGGAGAATACGCACCGATGGAAATCCCGCGAGGATTGCGTCATCAAGGTACTTATTAATGCGCTCCGATGCCTCTTGCGCTCTCATCCCATGCATATCAAGTTCATCACTAATGGCACTGGCTTTGTTATACTGAATATCAAGCACAGAAGTCGAAAGGTGCGCGCTTTTCTGTTTCGGGTGAACTGAATCAATGTCGTCGTAGGCGACTTGCATTTTCATGTCCCCCATAAGCACTTGTAGTGGCACTTTTCCGCTGGTCTTAATAGCGATAACCTCCCCGAATCGGTTCAGTCTCTTGACTCGCACCTTATCACCAATACCGACCTCGATCTTGACCTTCTTTGATGGTTCGGGTTGTTTCTTAGGCTTTTCTTGTTGCAGTGATTTTTTGGCGGTTTCTATTTTTGAGAAAGCGTTTCGGATGCTCGGTTTAGAGGCTTGCTCTTTACGTATATCAGCAACGAGGTTCTCTACGGTGCGCCTTGCACCCGCAACGATGTTCCGTGCTTCGTTCTCCGCCTGCTGTTTCAGCGTCTGCTGGTCAGCTTCCAAGGTCTGAAGGAGTTCTGTATGTTTCTGGTACGCTGTGTCAGCTTCTCGAATTTTATCTTCAAGGCGTTCACGTTCGGTATCCAATTCGCTTTGCGTTTCCTGTAAGCGCACAAGTAAATCTTCGACAGCGACGTTGTTGTTTCCGATATGCGTCTCTGCTTCATCAAGGATTTCGGATGGAATCCCTAATTGCGCTGCAATCTTCAATGCGTTACTACTCCCCGGCACGCCAACCTGTAACCGGTATGTGGGTCGTAGGGTCGTCCAGTCAAACTCCATTGAGGCATTTTCCATAGATTGCTGGGTATGCGCGTACGCTTTAAGAGCTCCATAGTGTGTTGTGACAATGGTATTCACCTGCCGGCTTCCGAGCCAATCGAGGAGTGCCATACCGAGTGCTGTTCCTTCGCTGGGATCCGTACCAGCACCAATCTCATCTAATAGAATTAACGAATAATCGGAAGTCTCAATCGTTTTAAGCATCTCCGCGATTTTAGTAATGTGTGAAGAGAAAGTACTCAGATTCTGTTCTATGCCTTGGTCGTCTCCAATGTCAGCAAACACATGTTCAAAGATACCGATTTTACTCCCGTGTTCCGCCGGGATATGTAGACCGGACTGCGCCATCAGCACCAATAGTCCGACTGTTTTAAGGACGACTGTTTTGCCGCCAGTATTCGGCCCGGTGATGACCAACGTCTTGAAGTCTTTACCGATATGAACATTTGTCGGTACGATCTGGTCTGGTAGGTTCGCGTCCTCTTCAGGATCTGTATCAGCCTTCTGTGCATGCCGAAGATGGAATTCCAACAACGGATGCCGTGCGTCAATCAATTTGATGATACCCCGGGTATTCAGTTTCGGTTCAACAGCACTCAATTCGAGGCTGAAACGTGCCTTTGCGTTCAGAAAATCGAGTTCAGCTAACAAATCAAGGGACAATTCCAGCGCTGACAGATAGGCACGGACGCGGTCGGTGAGGTCAAGGAGGATGCGTTGAATTTCGCGGTGTTCGGCTTCAGCGGTTTCGTGCAGTTCATTGTTCATCTGCACAACGCCCAAAGGTTCGACGAAGAAGGTTGCCCCGCTTGTGGATTGTCCTTGAACGACGCCCGGAAAAAATGACCGCGCTTCCTGTTTAATTGGGATGACGTACCGGTTATTTCGCGAGGTGATGACGGATTCTTGAATCGCTTTTTGATGTTCTGGTGATCGGAGGGTGGCTTCGAGTTTTTGTTGTATATTTTCACGGAGCCGCGACAACTTGCGCCGGATATTACGCAATTCGGGGCTTGCCCTGTCCAGTAGGACCCCTTCAGGATTGATGCAATAATCAATTGCCTCAACTAATTCAGGAAAATCGGGCAGTACGTCCACAATGGAAAAGAGGTTCGGAAATTCCTCGCGCTCGCGTTTTTCAAAGGTGCGGTGAATGTCGCTCGGAATTTTCGCGACTTTTCGGACTTCAAGGAGTTCCTCAGCGTCCAAAATTGAACCGGTTTTGGCAGCACGCTTTAGCGAACCGCGGATGTCTCTTAATCCATTTAACGGGATCCCGCCGTAGAGTTGATGAAAACACTTCGTTTCACTACACAACGCTTGTAAGTAGCGAACCTTATCAACGTCATAAAACGGCGTAAGGGTGTCGACCCTCGCTGTCCCGAGTTGAGAAGCGGTGTAATTTTTTAGAAGTGCTTTGATTTTATCGTATTCTAACGCTTTTTCAACGTTGGATAACACAGGTTCGTCCTTTTCAGGTACGCTTGGAATTTAAGCAGATACAGTGAAATAGTAAGATGGCAAATACTATTACTGCGTGCTTCCCTGTTTAATATCGCCCCAAGTTGTGACCAATTTTTTGCGCGGTTCAACAGGTAGTATCCGAATATCGCGTAACCACGATATGACAAAGACACTGCCCTCAATTTCGACGAGTTCTTCGGTGTCTTCACTCTCGAAATCATATAGGTAGACCGTACCCCACCGAGAATAGATCATATAGTCTCCTTCAGGGGACCAATCCGCCCAATATCCTGTTGCTTTGTCAACATCAAATAAGGTAGTAATCGCCTTAGTTTCAATATCAATCGTACAGAAGGTATCAAATTCTCTATTCCACCTGAAGAAGAGGATGCGTTGTCCATCAGGTGACCAGACAGGATAAAAATCTTTATTGAGTTCGGTTAAGATTTCTATCTCTTTTGTTTCAATGTCCAAAATGTAGAGGTGTTCTAACCAGCCAGGTCTGGAGAGAGAAAAGACGAGTTTCTTTCCATTAGGTGCCCAAGAAATCCCCCAGAAAGAGTAGGGCCATCCGAAATGCGGGATCTGGGTCATAGCCTCCATTTCCCCAGTTTCGGTATCCAGCAACCATATCTGATTGTCTTGCGGGAGTTGTTCCATTGTCCAACCGTTGAAAGCGAGTTTTTTGCCATTCGGAGAAACAGCGAGAAACCGATATGTGCCAGAGATCTGTGTAACCCGCTTCTTATTTTTAGGGCTTTCGGGGTCAATGGAGTAGACGTCCGCTTGCCCGCCATGCCATTGTATAAAATAAAGTAATTCGCCTTCCCGTCCCCACGCTGGATACACACCTTTATGGTTCAAAGGTATCGCTTTTAAATCCTTAGTGCCTCTAATCGCGGTGGTATAGAGATTCCAATCGAAACGTCCTAAATTCTCGTCGAACCCGTTGACGGCGTAAGCGAGTTGTCCACTCGGTGCGGCTTCACTAATCAAGGAGCGTGAGAAAAGGGTTAAGATCAGCGCGCAGCAAAAAGCGATCCTACCGACTTTAGTGGTATAAAGGCATATAACACTATATTTATCTTCCATTACAACTCCTTAGAAATAAAGTTATTGAATAGATTCAAGCCTTTTACGGTGGAAAATCGCGTTCTCGTAGAGTTTGCGATTTAACCCCAATGTGTCAAGTTCAACAACTGCATCGTACCCCAACAGTGCCGAGCTTTCTCTCCCCTCATTTTCAGCGCGCCGTGCGTTCTGAATACTGTTTATGACTTGCACCGCTCCTTTTTCAAAACTACCGAGCTGCTTTCGGAGTTCCGAGGAAAGCCCGCCTTGAATATCTTTTTTCACCTTATAGGTCCGAATCGCGTGGGTATACGCGACGTAAGCTTCATAGTAGCGTTCTTCGCCTTCCAATTTTTCAGCACTCGAAATGTCAATATCGAACGGTTCACCAAGAACAGCAATAACCACTTTGGCATCTTTGACTTGTTCGATATTTTTCTTTGAAAGTTCCGATTCCAGCGTGCGCCCAAATCCGTCAGCGATCTCGTGATACGCGCCATGTACGGCGTTGAAATCACCTGCCTTTTCATAAGCGAGTGCTTGGTTCAATTTCGTTTTCGCCAACTCGAACTCCAGTTTCTGGGAATTTGAGACACCGGTATCCAGCGGTTCGCCAATAGCAGTCATAACCACTCTCGCATCTTCAACCTGTTCGATATTTTTCCTTGAAAGTTTCACTTCCAGCGAGTGCCCGAATCCACCAGCGATCTGCTGATAAAAGCTCCGCGCGGACTCGGTATCACCTGCCTTTTCATAAGCGAGTGCTTGATTCAATTTCGTTTTCGCCAACTCGAACTCCAGTTTCTGCGGATTTGAGACATCGGTATCCAGCGGTTCGCCAATAGCGGCAATAACGGCTTTCGCCTCTTCAAGGAGCTCACGGCTTTTCTGTGCGATTCCGACTTCAAGCGCGCTTCGGAATTCATCTATAATCTCTTTATACACAGCCCGTGCGGCATCGGTATCACCCGACTTTTCATAAACAAGTGCTTGGTTAGATTTGGCTTCTGCGAGGACGAACTTTCGGATTTCTGGTGGGAGTTGCGGTGTAGGCGGAAAAGCCTTAGCTTGATAAGCAGCGATAGCTGCTTCATAATTCCGTTCCTGTTCGTAGGTGTTGCCGATCGCCTTTTGCGCGTATAAGCTATCTATCTGACTTTCGGGTTGGTGTTCATCAATGACTTGTTGGAATTGCGAACGCGCCTCGGCATAGTTCCCTTGATAATAGAGGGTATTGGCGTATTGATAACGCGCTTTGTCGGCAAAAGTTGTATTCGGATATTTCTCAAAGACTTCTTTAAGTTCGGTCTGTGCCGTTTTAAGGAGTGCTTCGCTTTCCGCCAATTTTTCTGCGTTGAAAAGGCTTTCTTCCGCTTCTTGGTATGCCTCAGCGGCTTGGCGCAGTGTTACGGTAGCTTCCGCGCGACGTGACGCTTGATGCTGATAATACGCGGCATACCCACCCACAGCGACCAGGACGACGACCGCTGCAACGATAATCGTTTGAAGGTTTGCCTTCAAAAACGCATAGGCTTTCAGAAGCCCTTCAATAAATTTATCTTCTTGGATCTCTTCTTTTGTTAGTCGTTTGTTTCGTGCCATGTTTTCCTCAGTTTCACACAATTTTAAAGCAATGCACAAGCGGGTGACGGGAATTGAACCCGTGACCCTCAGCTTGGGAAGCTGACGCTCTACCGCTGAGCTACACCCGCATTATTAATATTATTATATCACATTCTCAATGACGCTGCCAATGAAAGTTATAGTAAAATCGAAAAATAAATGAACACTTTTACGAAGATAACCCCCCTACCCCCCCTTATCAGGGGGGAATACGCTGGGAATCGTTTCGACTTGATGTGTTTCAATAATTATGGGCTGTAGTATAAAATGAGAAGTAGGCATCGGTATTATCCCCAATTAGGGATTACGAGTTTCACCGGATGCCCACTTTTTCAGCTCAGTAAGACGAAGCGGACTTTGTCCACACTATGATCAATCCAGAATATCTACTGCAGCTTGTCTAATTCAGCCAAGACCTGTTCCGCGCTCAGTGTATTATCCGGCGGTGCCTGTTCAACGTGTTTAAAGGCTATTTTCCCCGCCTTATCAATAATGAATACACCGCGTGTGGTAATCCCGACTTCTTCAAGTGCCATACCGAACGCTTTAGAAACAGCAAGATTCATATCGGTAAGCAATGGGAAATCGACACCGCCAAGATCCTCACTCCATGCCTTGTGTGCGAAGGCTGAATCGCGGTTGATAGCGACTACTTCCGCACCTTTCGCCTGAATTGCCGCCAAATTCTTATTGAAATCCGGCACTTGTTCAGAACAAACGGGTGAGAAATCGAGTGGGTAAAAGAGAACGACTAAATTTTTGCCTGAATAGTCACTCAGTGAAACTTCAGTATCTTCTTGATTGACTGCCCCTGTCAAAGTGAAATCCGGTGCAGCACTTCCTACATCTGCCATTAAAATCCTCCTATACGCGCTTGAAACATGCGTCGTAGTTTATATTCTCTGTGGTTTATAGAAAAATTATTTCTTTTTTAAGGCCGCCCACGTTGTCGCGAGTTTGCCTTGCGGTTCAACAGAAAGCGTTCCGATTTCAAGACTCTTAACTTCGTCGTGTGTCAATGCAACATTGTAAATTCGAGATTCTTCAATGTGAGCATTGAGTTCGCCGGGACCGGCAAGCCCATTTACGTGTCGCTTTCCCCAAATCGCTTCGGCATCGCCTGCTGGCCATGTCCTGAGATCACCCATATCGAAACTACCAAGGCTTTCGCCATTCCGATAACCGGTGATTCTGTATTTGTTTTTGACATCCTCATACGTAATCACTAAATAAACCATCTCACCTGTCGGTTTTTCTGTGACTGCATCGGGAAAATCAGCAGTACGCCGAAAATGGCTGCTCCCGGGCATCCACTGCTTATCAACCCTCTCAGCCCAAACGATCGCACAGAATTGATCCGCAGTTTCTTTATCAAGCGTCAGTGCAGAACCATTTGTCTTCGCGTAATCGTCCAAGCTCACCCAGGTTACTAACGACAATTCCGTGATGTCAGGTCCAGTGTAGTCAAGGGCGTGCGCCCATTTTCCAGTCTCAACAACCAATTGTCCACCCGTAATTTTGGCACCGTGGAGCGTTATATCCTCCCAATTGCCTATCTCATCTTTTTCGTTATCAAACAACCACCATCCAACTAAATGCTCTTCCTGTGCGTCTTGGGCAAACACCGACATTGTCATGCTTAGCATCAGCAATATGGCACAGACATAGTAGACTTTTATTCTCATTGTCAATGGCTCCTTTTTAGATACAGGTTGAGGTTCACACGGGTAGTTTACCTGAGTGACAGAGAACGGCTCGTATCTCTACCCGCAGCGGTAAATTTTAAAATATTATACCATACCTTCGGCGCGAAAGTCAAATGTTTTTACAAGTGCTCAAAGGCATTTTGTCGTCAGTTACGGGTTGTCAGAAAAAGGGTATCAGCAGTCAGAAAAACTGTTATCCGTTATCAATTTTCAGTTTCACTAAAAAGAAATAAATGAACCGAATGGAAGTAACCCACCACTTGCAAATTATTACTCTTCCCGCCAAGCCCCCATGCTTTAGCTTGCGGGATGTAGGCGGGCATTAGATATGCAAGGAAAAAACTTAACATCTTGATGTTAATGTGGTATAATAATAGTATCATGTTGGCAGACAGTTGAAGCGTCATCGCAAGGTTACGTGTCTGCCTACCCACTTCAATGGGGTTGAAGGAAACCTGATACTTGATATACCATGAAAACCTATAAATATCAGTTGGGTCATCAATCTAATACGATACGTCTTGGCAACCTGCTTGACGACATGTGGCAAGTGCATGAATACTTCCACAAGTGGCACAGCGGTATAAAGACGGATTGCCGTATGCGAATTACAATGCTATGGATGCACACTTCAAGGCGTTGAAGCGAACCACGCATCCGCATTGGAACATGTTGCCAAGTCAAGCCGTCCAGCAAGAATTGATGCGTATTGACGACGCCTATCAGCAGTTCTTTGATAAACTTGGTGGCAGACCGCATATCAAACGGCGACATAAGTTCAAATCGATCACCTATCCAGGGACCGCGGGTTGGAAGATAGAAGATAATCGTATGACGATAACCTTTCGTAAATGGAATCCTGACACCCGTAAATGGCAGTTTGATAAAGTCCCCTTTACCTTTTTCAAACACCGTGAGTGGCATGGTTCTATTAGACGTGTGACGGTCAAACGTGATGCCTGCGGTGACTATTGGCTTTGTATAACCACGAACTTTGTTGATACCGACCCCCTGCCGACAACAGGTAAGAGCGTTGGGGCAGACTTCGGTATGAAAGACGCGTACTTGACCCTTAGCACGGGCGAAAAGAAACAACACCCACAACCTTTGAAACAGTCCTTGAAGAAACTTCGGCATCTCAACAAGGCATTGAGTCGTAAGCAAAAAGGTTCTAATAGTTGGTGGTGTGCTGTGAGACAAATAGCACGTCTCTATCGGAAAGTTAGCAATCAACGCAAAGATTTTCATTGGAAACTGGCGACGGAACTTTGTGAGAAGTTTGATACGATTGTCATTGAAACTTTGAACCTTGACGGCATGAAACGATTGTGGGGACGCAAAGTCTCAGACCTTGCTTTCTACCAATTTGTTGAGATATTGAGGTATAAATGTAGTAAACATAAGCGTTTTTTGAGAGAAGTTGATCAATGGACGGCTACGACAAAGCCATGTTCGGATTGTGGTTTCCACAATGAAAACCTAACTCTGAAGGATAGGCAGTGGACATGCCCTGAATGTGGTTCACACCACGATAGAGACATCAACGCTGCGATCAACATTTTGCGGGCAGGGATAGCCACACCATAAACGTGATATGCCTCATATCCATTTTCTTCAGGATATGGGGGAAATGCCCGCTGGTGGAGCGACACTAAGACGGTGGACTCTTTGAGAAAACTGCAGTTGTTATGAAACCGAAGCCCCACCCTTTAGGGTGTGGGTGCTATCACCTCTGTATATGTTACTATTAATAGCATGTAATCAAATGCTAAGCAAAGAACACGGATAAAGGGACACACTATGAAACGATTGATGATGCTTCTACTTGTCATCGGTATCGGACTTGTAAGCGAAATTTTCTGCCAACACCTTTCCGCCCAAGGAAATGCTGACCCAAGACGGTTGACAGCATCCATAGAAGGACGGATCGTTTGGGATGGACACGACCTCTCACACGCGAATGTATCTGCCTATCGAGACGAGAAATTACGGGATTTGTACATCAGCGGGATCCCACAACTCGGCGATGGTCGGTTTACACTTCATGTTGAACCGGGTAGATATTATCTCGCCGCTTATGTGGATGTTGATAAGTCCGGCAATTTTGATGCGGGTGACGGCCTTGGTATCTTTGGGATAACCGAGTGGAACAACAAAGAACAAAAGTATCAGATCATCGAAATAGATAATAAAGAAAAAGTTCGGGATATAGAGATTCCTATCACAGCGCGAGCCACGCGTACGGATGGAAAGTTTAACATCGTTCCAGCATCCGAATATCAACCGAGCGAACTGCAACAGTTTCAAGTTGATTTGCGCACAGCGACATCGGGCTGCAGCGGCACGCTTCGTCTTAATCAGGACAAGGAAAACTCAAAACCTTTTGCGTCCAAAGATCGAAAAGCCTTGATCCTCGCCTATACAGATTTATCTTGGAAATACCGTGCGGCTATCACTTCTGTGATGGATTCAGGTGCCTGGGCACTGAATTTGCCACCCGGTAAATACTATCTAATGGCGATTGTTGATAACAATAACACCAATAAACTGGATGCTGGAGATGACTTCGGATTTTACGGTGTTGAAAGTATGCGAAGACGTGGTGAATTTCCTGAACCTGTCCTAATTTCACCCAACAAATTCACGAAAGACATCGAGATAACAATTACCGCGACCTATCAGCAACGTAAAAAGGCAGAAGAAGAAAAATCAAGCCTACTCACAGGCAAAGTGTCGCTACCTGAAAACACATCTGCGCGTGTAGAAGTATACGCGGATGCCACCTTAGTCAGTCCTATCGCGAGCGGTGAAACTGCTGCCGGTGGTGCGTTTAATATATTACTCCCTCCCGGTGAATACTATGTTATTGTTAACCTTGATGCGAACAAAGACGGTAAATATAGCGTAGGTGACGGTTTAGGTGCTTATGGTACAGTGGATATCACAACACAGCCGCCGGCACCGATTACACTGGATGCGGGTGAAGAACGGAACATTGAACTCCTTATAAGTGCGCATTACGATGCAGATGGACACCTCCACGCTACACCGCCTGGCATCGAAACACACATTGAACAAGGACGTATTGCTGGACGCATCACATGGGACGGATATTCGATTCAACGTGGCATTTTAACGCTTTCGTATACACCAGATTTCAGCGCGCCGATTGCAATGCCGATTTCGGTTACGGGAAACGGTAATTACCAAGTCAATGTGCTGCCCGGTATCTACTATGTCATGGCAGTAATGGATGCCAATGACGATGGAAAAACAGGTATAAGCGATGGTGTTGGGATGTATGGCACGCGTTACCCCACACGCGGTAAACCTACGCCAGTTAGTGTCTTTCCGGGGGAGACGACAGCCCATATTGATATAGACATCCTCGCGAGTTATATCGACGCAGAGGGCAATATGGCGGAGATTGAGGACGGTGGACGTTGGGAAATTAAAAGAAGCTACGGTGAACCTGAAGATGTCTTTAGTATCACTCGCAATGGACGTGTCAATGAGGAATGGAAATATTGGACACAAGGCATTAGTTTCCTCTGGGTAGCCAATGGAATAGGTTGGGAACTTGGAGATGTAGAGGAATTCACACCGAAGAAGGAAATCGCTAAAAATAAGACAGGAACACGCGAGTTCGGGGACTCTAACTCTACTGCTACAGAACAGAAGGATTCCACACAAATCGAACAATTACCCGGATTCATCTACTATGATTACGACGGTATCATTTGGGGCACCGCGCCCGATGGCAGTAGCAGACCATTAGGGGCTGGGCACAACCCGACAGTGGCAAACGACGGGACGCTTATGTATCAAGACGATGAGCGAAATGTTATTATCCGTGGACCTGAGGCACCGAACGGTGCTTTACTGCTTGGTAGACAAGAGATGGCAAGCGATGTTGCAATCTCACCGGATGCACAATATACTGCTTATACACGTCCAGAGATTGGCAATCGGAGTCGCGTTATTATACGGCACATTCGGAGTGGATCCGAGTTTGTTGTGCCATCAATCGCGTTAAAGAGTTTCACACCGGCTTGGAACAGTGATGGCACAATGCTCGCTTACGCCACAGCGGGAACAATCGAAAACCCGGATGCGAACGCCACTTTGGAGATTGGTAAACAGAGACGAAACATCTACGCATTCGATCAAGTGAAAACGAGCGTAGAGCCGATAGTCATCTCTCCCGCAGATGATGCGCAACCGGCCTGGTCGCCTTCCAACCCGAATCAATTGGTGTTCACACGGACAGAAGGCAATCAGCAACAGGTTTGGCTTATCACCTATTCAGGTGATGGTGTGCCAGCAGAACGCCAGTTAACCCAACGAGGGGGTTCTCACCCTGTTTGGATACCCCCCGATGGGCGCTGGATTCTGTATGAAAATAACGGTCAACTCTGGAAAATTGACACAGAAAACCCAGGAAGTAGCGAAACACCGATGATGCATAACGGTCGGATTGTGTTTGGACATGAACCTGCAGTGATAAGTTGGGATGGAGGTGCGGAATGATGGAAGTATGGAAGGGGGGAAGCATGGAAGTATGGAAGTATGGACGGGTGGAAGGGGGGAAAGGCAGGCACTTTCCCGGTGTGTGCTTTTTCCGTCACTTCGTTCTTGTGATCTTTTTGTTTTTTATTGTAGGAAATATCGCTACGGCGCAGTGGCTTTTGATACCGATGGAGCACGGGAAGCAAACGAATCACCTGAAGGCGTATGGCTTAACGTACTGGGCATTAGAGGTGCCGCGTGAATACCGATGCTACTGGTGGCTGAACTATCGCGGCGGTGCGTTCGTTTTGCCTGATTCACAAGACGTGCGACTCCGCGCTGCACTGATGGGTGTAAGTTTTGAGGCGATGAGCGATGCTGATTACATGAACATCAAAAATTCCGTCCTTGAAGGGAACAATATGGACGAAATTTTATTGGAAAAGGCACCAAAGATCGCCGTATACGCCCCATCAGCGGCATCACCTTACCGAGACCCGTGGGACGATGCGGTTAAAATCGCGTTGGATTACGCTCAGATCCCATACGACGAAATTTGGGATAAAGAGGTCCAAACCGGTATCCTACAGGCAAAAGGCTACGACTGGCTCCACTTGCACCATGAGGACTTCACCGGTCAGCACGGTAAATTCCACGCTTCATTTTCCACACAGGTCTGGTATCAACAACGAATGCTGATGTTTGAGCAAGCCGCTACGGAAGCAGGATTTCGGCGGGTGGCGCAGCACAAAGGACAAACAGCACAGATGATAGCCGACTATATCGCTAACGGCGGATTTATCTTCGCGATGTGTTCAGCCCCAGAAACACTGGATATTGCGCTAGCGACACGTGGCGGCGCAATTGACATCGTCGCGCCTGAACTCGATGGGACACCGATTGAGGCGAACGCTGAGGCACGGCTTGACTTCCAGCGCACCTTGGCATTCGAGAACTTCAGCCTCTACACCAATCCGAACCGATATGAATTCTCTGACATAGATAACCCAAACCCTGATAGGGACGCACAGAGTGGTGTTGAAGATTTCAAACTTTTTGAATTCGCGGCGAAGCACGATCCGATTCCAACAATGCTCACGCAAAACCATGTCAGCGTTGTGCCGGGTTATCTTGGGCAGACCACATCATTTAATATGGACACAATTCGCGGTTCTATCACGATTTTAGGACAGGTGGAAGGCACGAACTACGCGAAATATATCCACGGTAAATTAGGGAAAGGCACTTTTACATTTCTCGGCGGACACGATCCAGAGGATTATCGCCATCTTGTCGGCGAGGGAACGATCCCGACGAACCTCGATTTACATAAACACTCGCCCGGCTATAGGCTAATCTTGAATAATATCTTGTTCCCCGCCGCTCGTAAGAAACCGCAAAAAACGTAGAGGTGGTTAATGGTTAATGGTTGTTGGTTATTGGTTAAGAAACCTCTTACCATTAACTATTAACCATTAACCAATAAGAAACATGAAAGCAGTGCTTGCGACGTGTAACCTGAATCAGTGGAGCCTCGACTTTGAGGGGAACACGGCGCGTATCATTCAATCCATTGAGATCGCGAAAGCGCGGGGCGCACGGTATCGTTTGGGACCGGAACTGGAAATCACGGGTTATTCTTGCGAAGACCATTTTCTGGAACTTGACACGCTGCGACACAGTTGGGAATCGCTTGCGTGTATCCTCAAAGGCAAGTACACCGACGGTATCCTATGCGATATTGGTATGCCCATCATGCACAAGAATATCCGTTACAACTGTCGGGTCTTCGTGTTAGACGGTCAGCTGCTGCTCATCCGTCCGAAGATGATATTAGCGAGCGATGGCAACTATCGGGAGCACCGATGGTTCACAGCATGGGAACAGGGTTGGACAACAGAACCCTATACACTCCCTCGCGAGATATCAGCATTAACGGGGCAACGACAGGTGCCCATCGGTATTGCGGCAATCGCGACTGCGGATACGCTCTTGGCAGCGGAGACCTGTGAAGAACTCTTTGTACCGATGAGCCCACACATCCATTTCGGTAACGCCGGTGTCGAAATCATCGCCAACGGATCGGGTTCTCACCACGAGTTACGGAAATTAGATACGCGCATCGCACTGATTCGGAACGCAAGTGCCAAAAACGGCGGTGTTTATCTCTATGCGAACCAGCAAGGATGTGACGGCGGTAGACTCTATTTTGATGGCTGCGCGTTAATTGCGCAAAACGGTAAGATAGTGGCACAAGGTTCTCAGTTCTCACTTAAAGATGTAGAAGTCATTACTGCTACAGTCGACCTCCACGACGTGCGCACCTATCGCGGGGCGAAAGCGAGTCGTGCTGTGCAAGCAAGTAAAACGGAACGACTTCCACAGATTGATGTCGATTTTGATCTGGGAACAGAAGGATGGAAGGCGGGGATGGAAGGCAGGAAGACAGGAGGGGTGGAAGGCGGGGATTCCAATCTTCCGATCTTCCGATCTTCTTTGCCAATCGAGCCACATACGCACGCACCGGAAGAAGAGATCGCTTTGGGACCCGCCTGTTGGCTCTGGGATTACCTGCGCAGATCAGGTGCAGCGGGGTACTTCATTCCGCTCTCTGGAGGCGCGGATAGTGGTGCCGTTGCGACACTCGTCGGTTCAATGTGCCAGTTGGTTGCGAAAGCCGTCGAAGAAAAAGATCCAACCGTTAGCCAAGATGTCCGTCAATGGTTAGCCGAAGGCGAAGTGCTTGACGTTCTTGCGGACCCATCTGTGCTTGCCAATCGTCTGTTGCATACCTGTTATATCGGGACAGAGAACAGTTCTCGTGATACGCGAAAACGTGCGAAACAGCTCGCTGAACAGATTGGGGCATATCATCTGGACATTAATATGGACGGACTGGTTAACGCCCTACAATCACTCTTTACGCGCATCACGCAGAAAAAGCCACGATTTAAGGTTGAAGGTGGAACATATCAAGAAAATCAGGCACTGCAGAACATACAAGCGCGTTTACGGATGGTGCTGAGTTACCTGTTTGCACAAATGATGCCTTGGGTGCGAAATCGTGAGGGGACGCTTCTCGTTTTAGGCACCGGTAACGTCGATGAGGCACTGCGGGGTTACCTCACAAAATACGATTGTAGTAGCGGCGACATTAACCCGATCGGTGGTATTAGCAAACACGATCTACGCCGTTTTTTGAAATGGGCTGAACATAATCTTGGATATACCGCACTCGGCGAGATTGTGGAGGCACCACCGACAGCCGAACTCGAACCGATAACCGAAACCTATACGCAAACTGACGAAGAGGACATGGGAATGACCTACGCCGAATTGAGCCGATTCGGGCAGCTTCGGAAGATGGAGCAGTGCGGTCCCGTCAGTATGTTTGAAAAGTTAGTGCAGGAATGGGATCATTTATCGCCGCGCGAGGTCGCCGAAAAGGTAAAACACTTCTTCCGATATTACGCTATCAATCGACACAAAATGACGACGTTAACGCCCGCCTACCACGCTGAATCTTATTCGCCGGATGACAACCGGTTTGACCTACGGCAGTTCCTCTATAACACTCGCTGGACATGGCAGTTTCGCCATATTGATGCGTGCGTCAAAAAATTGGAGGCGGAGGGGTGATGCAGCTGACTGGACAAAATACGCATGGAAGGGTGGAAGGGTGGAAGGGTGGAAAGAAGGCACCCCCAATCTTCCAATCTTCCAATCTTCCGATCCTTATCTTCGTATTTCTATCCATTCTCAAGACTGCGTCCGGCGCACCCAATGCGCCACTGAACTTCGACGGATGGGTTACTGATGCCCTCGCAAAGTTGGAAACTGGCGGTATCACAGGCGGATTTCACCGACAGACTGCCCCCCTTTCAAGGGCAGAGGTTGCAAAAGTTGTTAGGCAAGCTGAATCGCGAATCCGCGCAGGGACGGTCATTCCATCTGAGATAGATCGGAAACTCCTCGAAAAATTGAAACGTGAATTCAGTCGAGAACTTGCGGGTAAAGACGGAAAGACAATAGGCTTTCTTCCACTACTCCGCGCCACAGAGAAAAAAATAGCACCCGCACTTGAAGCAGGTTTTCATTGGACAACGGGAACACGCAAACAACCGACCGTACCGCGTTTAATGTTCTACTCTGAATTTGAGACACATAACTTCGAGAGTCGTCCGCTTGACGGTACAACAGCGGAGCAACGCCTCGAAGGGTGGCGTGGGGGGTACACAGGCGATTTCAAAAGAGGCTATCTGCAAGTAAACAGTACGCATCTTAACCTGCTTGTCGGTAGGGATTGGCTTTTCTGGGGAGCGAGTCCAGACAAAACGGTCGGGCTCTCGGACAACTCACCGCCGTTTGACCAAGTTCGGCTTACGAGTACATTCGGAAAACGCCTCAAGGCGACGGCTTTTACGGCACAACTGGATTCAACTTGGTACGATGACGGCACCAAACGTTATTTGGCGAAACGCTATATCAGTGGACACAGACTTGATTATCAATACAACGATCGCGTGGAAATCGGTATTGCTGAATGGGTGCTTTACGGTGGCGATGCACAGACGCTGGAATGGAAGTATGCGAATCCGATCACCTTTTATTACGCGCTACAGTATAACGCGAAGGCTGACCATAACGTCATGTTTAGCTTTGACGCAGCGATCCGTCCAATTGACGGTGTACGCCTCTACGGCGAATGGGTCATCGACGATATTCAATATGTTCCCGGAGCGAACGATCCACACGCTGTCGCATGGCTTTTGGGATTGACGTGGTATCCAGAACAACTCGACCACCATCTCGGTATCCATAGCGAATACGTACGCGTCAACCGATGGGCATATACACATCTCGTACCTGATAATCAATTTACGCATTTTGGTTATGCAATTGGACATCCCATTGGTACCGATTCGGACACGCTGCGACTGTCAGCATCCTATCAGTTTACCGTTTCCACTGAAGCAGCAGTTCGCGCCGCGTTGACCCGCCACGGTGAAGGGACAATCGCCGATCGGTTTTATGGTGAGGATTTTAATGCACTTCCGTTTCCTACGGGTATCGTCGCACGAAGGATAGAGATCGGGGGACAGTTCTCCTATCGTCCCTTAGATGCGTGGAGTCTATTTCTCTCATACAGATGGCAGCACACACAAAATAGCGAACACCGTAAAGGGAAAATTGACCAGGGACACAAGGTTAAGTTTCAGGTGGGTTATTTGCTGTAGGTTTTGTACCGTTGCATAGCCCCTACTGGACGAAAGGACTAAAAAGTTAAATCCGCTTTTTCTTATTAAATTGACACTTATGGTGATACGCTGCTATACACTAATTGACGGGCAATAAATTGCCCTACTACGAACCTTGCCGCCCGTAGTTATGCTGTTTATAACACGCTTGGAGATTACCCGATTTAAATACTTAAACTTCATACGGATTGTGGTACAACAAATGATTCGGAAACGCACTTTCTTCTTTCTTATCATAGTAGTTGCCTTGATTTTTGTGTTGGGTGGCATTATTAACATTCATTTGGATCTGCGGCTAATCGCGCTTACACCGAAGATTCTTAAATATAAGCCCCTGATTCAGAAATACGCTGTCAAAGAGAATGTGGACTCACGACTTGTTTGTGCCCTGATTGTGCAGGAATCTGGGTTTGATGAAAAGGCGCAGAGCACTGTGGGTGCACAAGGATTGACGCAACTGATGCCGAAAACAGCAAAGGAACTCGGCGTTAAAGACCCGCTGGATGCGGAGCAGAATATTGCGGGTGCGGCGCGTTACCTACACATATTATATCACGCTTTCTCCAAAAGCACATCGGAACATCGCCATCGACTCGTGTTAGCGAGTTACAACGGTGGCATCGGGCGCGTCCGCGACGCGCAAGATATTGTTCGGCATCAACAACACGCAAGCCCGCTTTTATGGGAACCTGTGCGTGCAGCACTCCGTCAACTAACGAAGCAGAACGCTGATATACATAAGCAGGTGTGGGAAAGCGGAATGCCGCCCCACGGTTATTTTGATGGATCTAATGAGACATTAAACTATGTGGACAGAGTGATGCATTATTATGGCAGGATCTGTTTCTATGGGGATGTGCTGTTTTTCTTTTGAAGGGAAAAAAATGAAAATGAGGTAAACCTCATTTTCATTCAATTCTCCTGATGGAAAATCTCATCTAATTGCTCGGAGCGGTAGGCGAAAATTTTTTCTATATCCGGACGAATAAAAAATTTATTCACGATCGCATTTCCCCAGACAGCATATTCAACCGAATCGCCGACAACAACCCCAGCTTCTGTTTCATCAAATGTATGTTTGTGTCGCCAGAGTCGGTAGGGACCGCGACGTTGTTCATCCGCAAAATCATGCGGTGGATTCCATTCAGTAATCTCGCTCTGCCAACGGACGGGAATGCCATGGAGTTTCAAGCGATAATCAATACGCGTGCCGGGCACCATTTCAATCGGTGCAGGCGTTAGCACCTCAAAGTGCAGCCACGGGGGTGTGATGATTGCGAGATTATGGGCATCAGAGAAAAAATCAAAGACTTCCGCGATGGGTCGCTCAAGTGTCTGTTGTGTTTTGAAAAGGAACGTTTTCATTTTTCCTTCAGTTCTCCTCCGCTTCGGGTGTCTGTTCCAGCTGCGCGAGTCGTTTATCCAAGGCTTGTTGCTGCTGTCCTAAGCGCAACACATATAGCATAAAAACCAACCAGATAACAAGGTAGGCGGAGGCAAGATATTTCAGGCGTGTGCTTTGTCCTTTTTCGAGAACCGCAATTGAACTTAGTACGACCTGTTCCACGACCTCTTCATCGACCGGAACTTCGGATTTTGAGACTGCTTCCGAAACAGCTGCTAAAACTTTGTCAGGCGTGATATCAACTGGCACTTGAGTTGCGAAAAGGAATAGCCCCAAAACAATCACAAAACTTACTAAGACTAATATTTTCATCCAGATGCCTCCTCAAGGTATTTCTGTTGAATTATCTCATAGCGTGCCTGTGCTTTTTTCATTTGATAGCGGACGATGAGCAGGCAGGTAAACAAGAAAATAAGTGCGAGCAGTGCTACCATCCATGTCTGCTGCATTGTCGTCTCAAGACTCCATTTCGTCCCGCGGTCAGGATGTAATCCACCTTGCCAGATATCTACGGCATAATAAACAATCGGTACATCAAGATAGGCGATAATTCCGAGTACTGCAGAATAGCGTCCGCGTTTATCATCCTCTAAAGCCGAGCGAAGAATAAAATAGCCGATGTACATGAGCCAGAGTACCAGTGTGCTTGTCAGTCGTGCCTCCCAGTTCCACCACGTATTCCAAGCATATCGCGCCCAGATGGGACCGGAGAGGAGTGCGATCGTACAAAAAATGAGACCGATCTCCGCTGCGGCGGCTGCGAGTAGATCATCGTTAGGTTTCCGTTGGATGAGGTACTTGATACTAAATACGCAATTAACACCAAACGCGACAAAAACGGTGAGTGCGGCAGAGACGTGGTAGTAAAAAATCTTTTGCACTTCAAGCATCGTGCCTTCAATGCGTGCGTATCCAAAAATGAGATAGAGTGAAATGAAGATAAGGGGTGCAGCGATAACGGCTATAATTTTCATTTTTTTTACAAATCCCAGAGAGCACTTCCGGTTAGAATCTCGGGACCATCGGAAAGGATCGCGACTGTATGTTCAAAAAGGGCAGACAACGAACCATCTGCTGTCGTAATCGTCCAGCCGTCGGCGAGCATCTGTACATCGGAGAGTCCAACGTTCACCATGGTTTCAATAGCGAGGACCATTCCGGGTCTCAGGCGTAAACCGCGTCCAGCGACACCGATGCAAGGCACCTCCGGTGCCTCATGGAGATTGCGCCCGATGCCGTGTCCCGAAAAACTTTGGAGTACGGAGAACCCTTCGGACTCCGCACCGTTCTGTAATTTGGAAGAGATGTCCCCGATACGATTTCCAGGTTTCGCTTCAGCGATTGCATCGTAGAGAGAATTTCGGGTTGCCTCAAGCAGTCGTTTCGCTAATGGTGAGATGTCTCCCACAGGAAAAGTATAGGCGTTATCACCGTGATACCCCTCAATACTGACAGCCGTATCAATCCCAACGATGTCGCCTTCTTTTACAACATGACTTTCATCTGGAATCCCGTGGATGACGACATCGTTAATCGAGGTACATATCGTAGCGGGATAAGGTTCGTGTTCCGGAGGTTGATAGCCTAAGAAAGAAGATGTGGCGTTGAGTTCAGCAATGGCATCCCGTGAGATCTGTTCCAAGTCGGCAGTTGAGACCCCCGGTGCAATCGCCTCTCCAATGCGCTTTAGCACAGTCGCGGCTGCCTTGCCGCTCCGTTTCATCTTCTCGATTTCAATCTTGTTTTTAATTCTAATTTTGTCCATCAGACGATCTGTCCAATCAAGGTATGCGCTGTAGTGCTGTGAATATGAACGTTGACAACGTCGCCGATTTCGCTGTCGGCTTTGGGAAATACAGTCGTTTTGAAACCATCCGTCTTCCCGTGATATTTATCTGCGTCCCGACGTGATTCACCTTCCACAAGCACTGCAACGGTATCACCGACAGCGGCGGTATTGATGTCCGCTGAAATCTGTTCTTGGAGTTCAATAATCTGTTTCAAACGTTCCCCTTTTTCAGCCTCTGGCACATCATCCGGCAGCGTTTTGTGAGCGAGCGTTCCGTCGCGCTCTGAATACTTGAACATAAACGCCGAATCGTATCGGATGTCCGCCATCATCTCATAAGTCTGCCTAAACTCTGCGTCGGTTTCACCACAGAAACCGACAATAATATCGGTGGAAAGGGCGATGTCGGGGACGCGTTCGCGAAGTTTCGAGACGAGGTCCCGATATTCCGCTGCGGTGTAAGTACGGTGCATCCGTTCAAGCACGGCGGTCGACCCTGACTGCAGTGGGAGATGCAACTGCTTACAGACAGTCGGGGAATTTGCCATTGCGTCAATCATACTCTCAGTTGCGTCCGCCGGATGCGGCGAAGTAAATCGCAGACGCTCTAAACCATTCACCTCACCGACGGCATAGAGGAGATCACCAAAATCGGAACCGTTGTCGCGATAGGAGTTTACGGTCTGCCCGAGTAAAACGACCTCTTTGAAGCCTTGGTCTACCAATTTTTCGACATCTTCAACGAGGCGTTTCAACGGCAGGCTCCGCTCTCTGCCACGAACGAAGGGAACAATACAGAAAGTGCACATCTTATCGCAGCCGCGCTGAATCGTGAGCCATGCCCGCATCCCTTCTTTTCGGATAGGCGCGATGTCGGCGTAATCCTCACTTTTGTCTAACCGCAATCCAAGAAACGGGTCCCGATCCTTCAAAGAGACGTGTGCTTCTACGCCACCTGTCAAAGAATCGAGTGCTACTGGCAGATTCCGATATGCATCCGGTCCCATCACGAGATCGACATAAGGTGCGGCATCTAAGAGTTTGTCCCGGAGGCGTTGCGCCATACAGCCGCAGACCCCAACAATAAGTTCTGGTTGCCGACGTTTGCGGTGGTTGAGATGTTTGAGTCGATTAATGACCTTCGTTTCAGCATTTTCCCGGATCGCGCAAGTGTTGACAAGCACAACATCTGCGTCGTCAATATGCGTCACAGTCTGATGTCCGCTTTGCGTTAAGATACCTGCCATCAACTCGCTATCACTCACGTTCATTTGGCAGCCGTAAGTCTCGATGTAAATACGACGCGCGTGTGCGTGCGGCGCACCTTGTGATCTTTGAGGTGGCAGATGGGGTGTATCTACCTGCTCACCTTTATTGTAAAGTGGGAAAAGCGTCTGATCTTTCATAAATGCTTACATATCCGTATAATCTTGATGGTATCCCCCCACATCAACAGTGAAGAGATCTCCGGTGTATGCGAGTACTCGGTATTTTAACGTATGTGTCGCGCCAGTCTCTACTGTGAAAGGCGCTGCCTTTGCGAAGAGATAGCCAAATGATGCGTCTTCGGCGTGAAACGCCGTCTCGCCGTTTGACGGGTGCGGGAAAATAGCGACCCCGACCGCTGCTTGCTCGGCTGCAGTGAGTCCGCAGAGTGTGCCCCACGCCGACAAATTGCCGTTCATCTCCGATTCGCCGATCCGTCCGTCTGCGTCCGCGGCTTTGCGGTATTCCATCTCAACAGCGACGTAACCAAGTCCTATATCTCCTGCAAATTCGAGAGGCTTACTCGGTGCCTGTAGCGAGATTTCTATGTCCAGGACCTGCGCTTCGGTTTGACGCGGCTGGACTTCCAGGGTGAAGGTCTCTATCAGGAACGGCTCTTTAGCATCCTTCCACGTCGTGAGAACAGAAAATTTCGCTGAAGCGGCTTCTGTTTCGCGCGTAATTTCATCGTGCTTCAGCTGCGCGGCGTTGATAGTTCCGTGAGTGAAACAGATGCCCGGCGGATGCTGATGCCCGATGCTCGTGTCATCCGTTACGACCTGTCCATTCGGTGTATAAAGCGGATGTAGATATGGCGGATGCGACACATCGCTGCCATGATAACACGTGAGAATCGGTGCGTCGTCTTCTGTGATGGATAATTCTTTTTCGTTCAATTCGTGTAACATAAATGCTATGTGCAAATTATACCACGTATCCTGTTGTAATGCAAATGCGATTTAGGAGTTATCAGTTACTTACAACGTAAACGCGAATCAGATTCAGTTGCTATTTGCCAAAAAAATAAGGTATAATTTAAGCACAGCAAACGACTTAAAAGGAGACAGTTATATTAATGAAACCCATTATCGGAATTACATTTTCATCTAATAGTGTTACTGGCACTTCTAAGAACTATATTCAAGCCATTGAAGAATTCGGCGGTATGCCTCGCATTCTATATCCCGGTGTACCAGATTCTGAATTCGCTGATATTGATGGACTTTTGCTAACAGGTGGCGGCGATATTCATCCGGATAATTTTGATCAAGAGTGGCATCCATCCCTGAACTATGTTAATGAGGCGCGCGATGAACTGGAGCTACCCTTATGTCGCGAGAAAATAGAAGCGGACATCCCTGTCTTTGGTATTTGTCGCGGTATCCAGATTATGAGTGTTGCAATGGGGGGTAGCCTGTATCAAGATGTGCCTTCCCAAATTACAGACCCATTGACGCATCCTGCAAAGGGATCTGACCAAGATTCTCAACATGAGATTGAAATTGAACACGGTAGCCGGTTAAGCGAAATTGTAGGTAAAAGTGTGGATGAAGTTAATTCAGCGCATCATCAAGCAGTGGACGAAATTGGTGAGGGGTTTGATATCACCGCGCGATCAGAAGATCGAGTTGTTGAGGCGATGGAAAATCCATCAAAGAAGTTTGTACTTGGGGTGCAATATCACCCGGAACGGATGAGCCAGACCGCTGCATTTCGTGAACATAGACGCAAATTATTTGAAGCATTTATTGCAGCTGCGTCCCACTAAAAACTGGCGACTAATGAAAAACGGTGCGTTAACCCGAGCACGCCGAAAGGTACGAGTGCGTAATCGATTTGAAACTGCCGAAGTGTCAACCCGAAACCGCCTCTAAGTCCAGAAACCGCGCCTAAATCGTTGCCGCCGATCTGGTATTTATAGCCAGTGCGGAGCTGTAAGATATTGCCTATCGTGTAACCAGCCCCGATGCCAACAGCGATATCGTTGTCAGCGGGACGGATGACATCCGTTGTTAGAACGAATGCGTCATCCCAGAGTTTATATGCTGCGCCAACCCTGATGGTGACAGGTAAACCAAACGCATCTTCAATAAACTTCACTCGGGGACCGATATGCTGTGCGTTGAAACCCAATGACAACGGCATATCTGGGAAGGTGTATAACCCACCGAGATCAAAGGCGATGCCGGTTCCCGTTTCGTCAGCGATCTGCTCACGCAAGAATTTTGCATTCGTGCCGAAGGCGAGTGAACTCCCAAAACTGCGGGCATACGAGAAAATCAACGCCAGATCATAGGGACGAAAAATAGTCGTCTCGTTCCCTTCGCCATCACGTCCCTGCAATTCGCCGAAAGACAAAAAACTTGAACTTACACCGATAGTGCCAACATTTCCTAACGGCAGCGCGACCCCAACGAATTCGTGATTGATACCAGCGAACCACTCGTTATGCATGAGCGCAAGTTGTGTGTCTTCGAGGTTCGCGAGCCCCGCGGGGTTCCAAAACGACGCGTAAAGATCATCGGTCACAGCGACTTGGGATTCTCCCATACCTATTGCTTTTGCACCTACCCCGATTTTGAGGAAGGTCATGGCCCGGGTGCCAGCGTTTTCGTGGATGTCCGTGTTATCCGCGGCTGCGGGCAGACATGCGAAAATGAGCCCTACAATAAAAGTATATGTAAAAAATCGGTTCATAAAGTGTTCTACCTAATTTAGCAAAATTGAAAACCATTTCCTCAGTGTTTTGAGACATCTTTGTACATTGCAATCAATTGAGAGGTCTCTGTTTTACATATTCGGTTTGTTGCGAATTGTGTTGTTTCTCTTGAAAAAATTCCAAAGAATTCCAATCGATGGCTAAACCGTTGCTGGATCCACAGCCACAATTCCTTCGGATTTATAACGTTCAAAATCTGTTCCGTTGAAAGTCAGAATATGTTTTACGTTATGAACTATCATTGACGCAGCGAGTCGTGCATCGTGAACCTGAACACCAGACACCTTATACTTCATTACAAGTCGTCTCCAGACGGGATAGACATCAGGCGAATCCGGTAGTAAAGGAAAAAGCGATTCTATGTACCGCAAGGAAGTGTTTGTTTGCGATGGGGTGTTTCCAAAACCGTTCCGATTAGCTGGCCGGGTTGACACGTTCCAGAATTCCGCAAAATTTTGCAACGTCGTCTGTAGTTCATGACCACTTGCCCATAATTTATGCACAGCCACTTGGACCCTTGAATAACGTGCGTCAGCACGATATACAGCTCCCAACAAGACATTGGTATCTGTCAAATAAATCATAACTATGGATGATCTTCGTATATCCCCTCGCGGCTCATCGCGTAATCGGATAACGGGGGGAAATCAGGCCCGACGAATTCCATAAATTTGTCTGCCAACTCGTTCAGTAGAGCCATGCGCTCATCAACAGATAATGGAGGATTATTACTTTTTGATGCTTCTTCAGTATCACCATGAACTCCTATGAACAAACCATCATTATTGTTATTGTCAAGTACCTCCTGTGACAATGGACCAGGATGAGGGTAAATATGAACTGAAACCCACATTTATTTTTCTCCTTTTTATGACGAATTCGCGTCCGTCGTTGTCTTTTCATCGCGCTCTTTTCCCGGACTTCCCACTTTCGCTTGCTGTTGCCACATTCTAAAATTCTGCGAAATTTTGCAATGTTGCCTGCAGTTGATAACCATCTGCCTCCAATTTATGCACTGCATCCCGAGAAATTTGATAACCTGGATTCTCGAGGCGTGAGAAACGCAATAAAACATTGGTATCAGCCAGATAAATCATAATTTTGGATGATTTTCGTATATGCTTTCGCGGCTCATCGCGTAGTCGGACAATGGCTGGGCATCAGGCTTGGCAATTTTTTTCACTAAGGCATCCCATTCCTCTAATGCTGCTTTAAATTCCTTATGTGATAACTGTTGGTTGTTCCGCGCCAAGGGATCCTCCGTGCCATCAGGAATCTCTATCACAAAACCATTATGAGAGTGGATATGAACTACTATAATTGGCACTTATCTCGCCCCCTCTTTACGATCAATCTTCTACCATTATCGTCTCATCACTTTGATCTTTTTCCTGCGATTCCTGCTCTCGTTTCGTGACAACAATGGCTAATTCCTGTAAAATGTCTTCTTGAACCTCGTTAGGGAGTTGTTCTATCCGACTCTCCAAAGCATTAACGCGCTGCCTCAAGCGATGGTCAGACACTGTTTCCGTAAGAATTATAGGTTTATAAATACCCGTCGCAATATTGCGTAAATCTCTTTGGATATCTTTTGTAGTTTTGGCGATTTCAAAAAGTGGAGGTCTGTCAATTTGTGTGAGCCCCCTGTTTTCGCCAAAATCAAGATGAAAAGGACGCGTGTAAAGGTGATTCGCCGAATCTTTATACGTAACAGTCATTTCAATAGGTGTTTGTTTTAGTTCATCAAACTTACCTATTACATTCACTAGAAACTGTTCAATTTTCCGCCCGGGTTCAAAGTAGTTAATTCCACCATTGAGAAAACCGATTTTCTCAAATGGCATATCAAGACACGGGATAGAAGAAGGATTTATTACAAACTGTAAATTATGAGCTGCCCCTGTACCTATGTTCTCTATGCAGAGCATGACAAGGTTAACATGTGCCTCATGTGGACGGAGGGAGATCGCAATTTCAGGTGTGTTGTTAGCTTTTAGCAGCCGCCACGTCAGATAGACGTAACAGCCTGTGATACCTACAAGCACAACAGTTGCAATTGCTATTATCACACCACTATTTGCGTTTAACCACTCTATGATTCCCATAATTTTCTCCTTGAACCCATGCCTCTCTACGCTAAATCTGGCAGTTTTTCAACGATCTTCACCGTCTCTAAACTGATTGTAATCACCTTTCCGATGAGTTTAACGATGTACTGTGGATCGTCTGCACGGTTCGGGTCGTTTACAATACTGCTGCGTTTATCTATTTTAACACAATATTGATTTATTATCCACTCCAACGCGGAACGGTTGCCGAGTCGGTAATCAAACGCTTTTTCGGGGATGCCGCTAATCGTCAGGAAATTGTTGTAGACGAGCGAGGTTTTGTCTTTGGAGAGCTTCATCTTCTCGACGCGCCAATCGAGCAGCACATCGGGGTTTTGGATCAGTTTCAATCCATCGTATTCGGGTTGGGATTCGTAGTTGACGTGGAGATCTGCTAACCGCGCACCCGCTTTTGCAAATCCCCAGAAGTCCGCTGCAACCCCCCTGTCAAGGGGGGCAAGGGGGGTTGGGATGTGTGGCAGATCGCGTTTGAGGTTCGCCTCGTATTTTTCGCGGTAGTCAGGATGATGCAAGAGTCCATAGGTGTAGTGGAAGATGTCCCACTTGGTGATGGTATCGTCGTTGTAGTGGGTTCGGAATTCTGTTAATGCCCAATCGGTGATGTTCTCGCGGCGGTTCGTGCCGTCCTCGTCGTAGGTATAGAAAGGGAAGCATTGGGTCTTTTCAAATGCCAAATCTATTCCAGGAATCATATTTGCTATGAGACAACCAAAACCTTTCCTATCGCCAATACCAGCAACACAAATTACCCGATTCTCCCTTTCGATTTCGGGCGTCGGGAAAATAGACGGAAAAACGCACACACGCTCAGTTATCATTCGGTCAAAGTAAAGGTTGGATTTCGTGAATGGACGATAAAGTGAAGCCCGTATTTGTTCACGTGAAAAATCAGCGACCTGTCCACTTTTCAATTTCAGTTTCAAGCCTGAACTCCAACCAATTTTCTCATCATCAGAAATCACAAAATCATCAACATCAGCATCTTGATTTTCCCGTCGTTCCCACTTAAATATCTGTTCGTTGTAGGTCTCAATCATCCTCCTCATGTTTTCAGCGAGGGCATCTCGATTGAAGTTGTAAGCCCAAGCATCACGGTTGGTTTTTACACCACTGCTATAAGTTTTGAAAATCACATCTGCTACTTTACCTTTTGTGGCTTTTGTCTTTTTAGTCCCCATTGGAATGAAGGCATCAAACTCGCTGTGAAACCCTTCTGTGAGCCATGTCTGGCGTGCATCTGGTTGAATCGTTTGCCACTGAATATCGCCAACGTGTTGAGACTCATTTAGGAAACTGAATTTCTGTTTTTTGTCCCACAAATCGTCGGTGCGGTAGTAGAAGATACGAGGAGATTCTGATGAGTTTCCATCTTTCTTGACAAATAGGTAGAGGAGTGCGTGTGTCGGCGACTGGATGACGATGTTTTTGGAGGGGTAGCCTGCTGCGAATTTTTTGCTTACCTCGGCATAGAGATCATCCTGTGTATCTTTTACTTCCCAATAGCCGTAGGGTAAGCCGAAGGTATCGACGACTTCGCCGTCCGGTCGGATGCGTCTATTTGGCGCGGTACGTCCTGAACCCCCCTGGCCCCCCTTATCAGGGGGGAAAGCGCGTGTCTTTTCGCAGACGAGGATGAGGTCTGCTTGTCGGGAGTAGTGTTGGAGTAGATTTTGGAATGCGATTCGGACTGCGCCTTCGTGTGCTGCGCCGATATTGTCGTATTCTTGGAGTTCGGCGTAGTATTGTTTGATGGGTTTGTGTGAGGGTTTGATATTGAGGTTGGACATATTGCATCTATTGTCTGAATCAGGATTTATAGGATTAGAGGATTTACAGGATTCTGGCTCCCTTCTTGAGTGACAATTGGCTTTTGTCTGAATCGCGGATTGTCGCGGATGACACGAATTTCGCGGATTTTGGTAATGGTAAAACAACCCAAATGGCTACTAACAACTTTTGGTGTTTTGCTTACAAGAAATATGCAGAAATACGCAAAACCGCCGCAGGGGCTGTGCTTTGTTCATATTGGTCACTTCATTAACTGGATTATAATGCCGACCCCGCTGATGAGGATGTAGGAAAGCGTACTCACAAGCCCCCAATTGATTTGGAACTTTTTCTTGATTTCTAAAATGTCTCCCGGATAGAGTAAAACCTGTTGTCCTTCACCTTTAACCGGACCGGAGGTGAAAGGCGTCTCGACAGTTGTGCCGTCGCGACGGTGGATGAGGACCTCTTCACGGTTCGCTGAGGCTTCAAATCCACCCGCAAGCGCGATCGCTTGCGAGAGATTCAACGGTCCGCGAACGCGTTGCGCACCGGGGTTACGAACGTAACCGGTCACGTAGATAGGCTCGACCTTGAAAACGTTGGGAATAAACAGAACATCGCCGTCTGATAGAGAAGGCGTAGATTCGCCATCTGGAGGCGATTTCCAAAACTGTTCGGAGAGATTGAATTCGGAAAGTTTCCCACTTTTTTCGACTTTCACAACAGCAGTCAGATCCGCCTCTTCGGTGGGACCGCCAGCCCGTGCGAGTGCCTGTTTTATGCCTATCTCACCCCGTACAAAAAGTTTACCGGGCGTTTGAACTTGGCCTTGCACTTCAACGACACTGAGCGGCATAACGTATACTAAATCGTTGATATTGATGCGAATATCGCTGTAAGGTCTGTTCGTCGAAAGGTCATAGGTTTCAACTTTTTGGGTAGGATCGGTGCGGATTAATTGCACACCTTGACGATCCGCGTTTTCTGCCATACCGCCTGCAAGGGCAAGGGCGCGGTACAAGTCGATATCCGTCTCTGGCGAAATGACGTAACGCCCCGGTATTTTTACGGCGCCACCGACAAAAACACCGTTTTCCTGTAGCACTAGCGACACCATAACAATAGGGTTATTAACGTGATTATCTCGGAGGAGAAACTCGCGAATCAGATGATTGACTGTTGTTACTGTTACACCGGCAGCATCAAACTCGCCACCAAAGTAGTTGAATTTACCATCCTCACGGACTTGCACGGAATGCGTATATTCCGGCTGCCCGACGACAGCAATTAGGAGGGTATCCCCTTTCTTGATACGGTAAACATCGCTAAAAAGCGTTGGGCTTGTAATGAAAAAGAGTAAAAGAACACAGACTTGCAAGCGATAATGGAGCATAGGACGTGCTTGCAAGTTTCGGAAAAAGTAGGTCATAGCATTTTTTTTGAGAAGATGTAGTTTGGGACGGTTGAAACAATCGGTATAATTTTTCTCACGTAAATCTTTCGACTTGTGTCAACTTGAGGTTTCATCGTTTTCAAAGAAGGAGAGTTGTTCGGCTGTTGTATCAAACCGTTTGCGGATGCCAATTCTTCTGCTGGGTGTTCGCCGCCAATGCTCTTTGACGTAACTACCGTTGCGCCTGCGGTGTGCGCGCACATGGATCTTTCCCGCCATGCGGACATGCGATTTTACTTCCTTAATAAGATAGAGCTGCTTGGCTTTCATAGCGACGTGTCTACGTGTGTGATTCTTCTTTCAGTGAATCGAAATAGGTTTTAAGGCACTCCCGCGCCCGGGGAACTAAATTAACGGGAACAAGGACATCGCCCCACTCAGACTGGCTGGCATTCCCTTTCACACCGCCGTAATTAGGAACATCATGGCAACGTAAATAGACGGGAATACCGTCATCCTCTAAGATGCTCTGGAGGATATTTCCCACTAATTCATTGGGTACAGATTCAATAGTGTACCAATCTCCGTATTCCGGAATCTCGGTTTGTGCTGTTTGCGGCACGAGATCCACCTGACAATCTGGACAGGTTGAGATGGCTTCTTTAAATTTAGTGCTGCATTGTGGACAAAATGGCATGGTGTTTTCTCCTTGTGAACGAATAAAATTAGAAACCGCACCAACAAAATTAGGGTTTTGTCATGCGCCACACCATGGTGCTTTCAAGTTATGGAGGTTCTCACCGGTCCGTTCCAATATTTATGGTAACACACGCGAGAAAATTTGTCAAATATAAAATAGTTATCAGTTGTCAGTGGATAATGTAATGTTCAGAATTTCCAGAGACTTAGTGCTGTTTTCCCTAACACCCATTCTCGATCTTCCGGCGTAAAGAAGTCCATCTCATCTCGGACGACTGCCAAGGTTTCTGCATAACTGGCACTGCTGAGACAAACGGGCCAATCGGTACCCCACATAATCCGAGAACCACCGAAGGCGTGATACACTTTCTTGACCTGTTCAAACGTATCCGCCCACGGGTACCCCGTCTTTGAGATTGACCAAGTATGACTGATTTTGACATAGACGCGGGGAAATTTCGCGAGATTGAGCAGTAATTCAAGTTTTTCAGGGGCATCCGGCGAGCAGTCCGCCATGTGGTCTACCACGACGTCGAGATCCGGGTGCTGTTCCAAAAGCGGTACAAGATCGACCAATCGCTCGGCGCCTGTGAGCATCAGCAACGGTACGCCGAGTGCTTCAGCACGGCTGAAGATAGGTGGCATCAACGGTCCTGTGAACCAATCACCGGCGGGTCCGACAGATGGACTCAACCGGACACCATGGAAACCGTGTGCCTCTGTCCAACGGCTGAGATGATCTGGTGCCTCTGGGTCTTCGGGATTGATTCGGCACACGCCCATAAATTTATCGGGATACCTTTTCATCACGTCTGCTGCGTAACTATTATCCCATCGGTAGTGGATGACTTGAACGAGGACGGTTTTTTCAACGCCGTTCGCTGCCATCAATTCCAACAGCATCTCCGCCGTAGCATCCTCGGTCGGTGGACTTGTTGTCTCAGGTGCCCACGGAAATTGCGGATCGTTTTTCCAAACGTGAACATGCGGATCAATAATTCTCATGTACTTATGACTCCTTGGGTTTTCTGAAATATCCGTACAGACCTAAAGGTAAACAGTAAAGTAGAATCAGAATGTGCAGGCTAAACCCTGTGACGGTGGCTACCTCTATCGATGTGCCAAAATGTGTTAACAACCAGACGAACGGAAACTCTGTTGTTCCGAAGTTGAGGAAAGTTTGCACAGGCAATAGATTAAAGACGTTGGTAAATGCAAGGGCGAACAATACCCGCGTTATCGGAACATCAACCCCCATTTCGACGACGAGGTAGCACTGAAACCCGAAACGGATCAGGAGACACATTACCGAGTATGCCCACACTTCCACAAATCGCTGATTCGATCGGAACGCTGTGAGTTCTTGAAGAACCTGCAAGCCTTTATTGACAACCCACGAAATGGTGCGATTCTCAAGACGTAATAGCGGACGCACGCATCGGTTGACGAGTTTCATACAGACGTTTGGCGCGACGGAGACGAAAATGACGATCGAAATTAAACCGCTTCCTATGAGAAGTGGCATGAGATACAGAACAGTGCCAGAGAATGTATCGCGCAACTCAGCACGCAGGAGCCACCCCGCAGCAATCACCAAGCCTATTAACAATATCAGATCTATCAGACTTGCGATTAGCAGCGAAGCAATCCCCTGCGTTGCTTCCACTTTCTGCCGACGTTGCATCAGATAGACATAAGAGACATCGCCTGTCCGCATCGGGAGGATATTGCCCCAAAAGGTGTGCAATGCTAAAATAGGAAAGATCTGATGGACACTGCTACTAAGATTCAACAGTGCTCGGAACCGTAAGGCTTTCGCCAGAACTAACAAGCAGTAGGATATGAACCCGATGAAGAGTGCCTCTACAGATAGTCGGCTAAGGGTTTTCGGTATCTCTTGAAGGTCAATCTCTTTTAAGAGGAAATAGGCTATAGTGACTGCCAATACCGTTGGTAAGCCGAATTTGGTAACCTGTCGAAATAGTTCTCTGTTCAAAGGCACACTCGCTGTAAATAAATCATGAGTAATCTGAATATTTCATAATTTATGGTATACGTTATAAGCTTAAATGTCAAGGTTAAATGGAAGGTATTCAGTTGTCAGCACTGGATGATTCTGCTTTCTGATAAAAAAGGTTTGATTTTTAGATGGATGTATTCTATAATGCAAGTCTATCGTATAATTCTTGATTTCTATAGGAACGTGGTCTCATTTCACTTCATGAAAAATAATCAAGATTCCTCAAAAGCTTCCACTCGGAAACAGTTCTATTTTCTGACGTTATCACATACCGTTCTCGATTCCTACGCGACGCTTCTCTCACACCTGCAACCGCTTCTGCTGACGAAGTTAGCCACAGCTGCGACACGGAACAGCTTAGCGGGGAACTTCGTCGCAATTTATAGTGTATTCAGCTCATTCGGACAGATACTCTTCGGCTGGCTGTCAGATCGGCTCCGGACAGTGCATTTTCTGACAATCGGTGTGGCGTTTAGTGCAATCGGTTTAAGTCTATTATGGCTCGCGCCATCCACTTATATTGTATATCTGCTGTTGGCTATTGGTGGTATTGGGATCGCAGCGTTCCATCCGCAAGCGACGACTTATGCCGGCGCGCTTGCTTCTGAGCAGCGGGGGATGGGGATATCTATTTTTCTGACAGGTGGCAATGTTGGACGTGCGCTTGGTCCGGTGGTACTCTTGTTCATTCCGTACCGTTTCGGCATGGAATACCTCGTTTGGGAGATGTTACCGGGTTTAGTTGTGGCGTTGCTGGTGCCAAAAGTCCTACGATTTGAGAAGGATCTTGATTTAACTGCCAGCACGAGAGGAACGCCAAGCGATGCGCAGATCCCGAAAGAACCATTTTGGCGTGTTGCTTCCCCGCGTATGCTGCCACTCGTCGTACTTTTCATTATTGCGGCGATGCGAACTGTTACACTCACGGGTATAGAAACCTTTCTCTCTGTCCATTTAGCCGATCAAGGCTACTCAGACCAAGGACGTTCTCTGGTCCTCGCGCTCTTTATCTTCGCGGGGTCTATGGGTATTTTGTCAAGTGGATGGCTTATGAGTCGCGTCAACACTTATGTTTTGTTATTGGTGTCGCTTCTCGGTGCCCCGCCACTCCTTTACTGGTCGTTACATACTGACGGGTTCAGTTTCCTCGCGCTCCTCTTTTTAGGCAACGTCATTCTCACGAGTTCCATCACCGTTAACATTGTGCTTGCGCAGATAATGTTGCGCGGACACGAAAGCATCGCCTCCGGTTTCATGATGGGTGCTGCATGGGGTGTCGGTGGGTTTTTGAATAAAATTGTGGGGGTTCTGGGAGACCAATACGGTTTGCCGGTTGTGTTAGACGGTTTGGTGATGCTTCCGTTGGTATTGGCACCGCTCCTGATATTGTTACGCGATCAACCGGATTTGTCGAGACCATCGGTTTGAAGAAACCCCCTAAATCCCCCTTATCAGGGGGACTTTAAGAAGCCATATTGTAAACACCCTAAATCCCCTTATCAGGGGACTTTATAGTAAAATCCGAAAATAAGTTTACATTTCATCAGCAAACAACACCCTGCCACCGCTGGCGAGGTTTGGAACCTCGCCTTTCCATTGGTGTATAGGTAATTATGGGATTTACCATAAGTAAGAGGGAATGCGTAAGTTCTACAGGACCTCATCGTTAAAAAGTTAGAAATTCCATAAGAGACTCAAAAAGTGTGTGCTAATCAAGTCGCCGAAGAGGAGGGCGTAATCGAGCCGAAATTGGCGGAGTTGGATACCGATACCGCTTGTAAGGCGACTGTCGCGGTAGCCGAGGCGTACCGCTAACGGTTTGCTAATATGATACTCTATGCCGAGATGCGACTGCCCACTATAGCGTTGCTGCCACTGGTAGGAAAAAATCAGTTCTCGATTGAACAGATTGTTAGCATACGCCACCCCGATGTTCCAATTCGCAGGAATAGATTCTTTCGGGGCAGACTCGGTATTCCACGTCAAGGTGGTCTTTGAAATGTCTTGAAGGTTCATGCCAAAGGAGAGGCTCCCGAAGTTTTCCAATCCGAAAAGTGCGTTAAAGTCTGGCAGCCGGACAAGCACACCTGCATCGAAACCGTATCCCCAACTCCCGTAATTGTAGATGTCAAGATCATCACCGCTCAGACGCTGTGAAATGAATTTTGTGTTCACGCCGACCATAAACTCCGGTGGCACTGAATCCCTACCAAAATTATCCCACCACGATTGGCTGACGACCCAACGTGTGGCGAGTGTCAAGATATAGGCGTTTTCGCTGTCATTTAGGTACCCTGTTGGCGTAAAGTCGGACTCTCTCGGTCTATTTTTGGCAAGATTCCGACGTTCGTCGGCACTTATGTTTGGGTCAAAGGCGGGAACAAGCGGGTAGATCGGAATATCATCTACACCAGCTCGAATCCAGGACAGTCCGAGATTGAGTTTCGGGAGGATTTTCGTGGTGCCGCTGACATAGTTGAACGCGCCCAACCCGGAACGCCGGGCAGCGTGCATGAGACAGAGTTGATACTTATCGGTAACGCTTGCAATCCCAGCAGGATTCCAATAGGCAGCGGTTGTATCGTCAGCGATGCTTACATAGGCACCGCCTAAACCGAGTGCACGTCCACCAACACCGTTTGTTAAGAAATCGCCGGCATAGTTTTCGGCGACAGCGGGTAAAATAGCGATGCAACCACATCCGATGAGTATCCCTACAAAACGGATGAGAAGATTAGATTTTCTTTTCCACAATTGCGTCAATTGATTTCTGTTCCTTTTGAAAAATGTGAACGGAGACCCCACGGTGTGTGCCTACTACTTCTTGAAAAATGTGAACGGCACATGGCATGTGCCTACTACTTTTAAACTCTATTTAGATCGAAGGCGTTCCAATAATACTGGTACTGCGTGGATTCCCAATCCGTATAAATTTCGTTCCAAGCCATCCGATTGAAATGTGGTAAAAGCGACCCTTCCGTGACAGGCTTTGAGCATCCCTGATAGCGGTAATCCACCGAAAGCCGAATCCGATCAGGACTCTGGTTCGGCAGTGCCTTATGAACGGCATGACTGTGAAAGAAAAGCGCGTCGCCAATTTCAAAATCGCCTGCCACCCAATAGAGTCCATCTCTCTCTAAAGGTGCCGTATCAACACCCACTCCACCCGCGCCGAGCGCTGGTTTCACGGGATATATTCCGCCTTGATGGGACCCAGAAAGGACTGTCAGCCCACCTAACGCTTTCGGGCATTCTCCAAGCGGTATCCACGCGGTATAGGTCTCTTCTGTACCACGGATGTGGATAAAATCTTGATGTGCAGGCGTTGTGTACTTAGTGTTCTCTGGGAACATAATTCTTCCAATATTCCGCGGATGTACGAGTGTCTTCTCACCGAAAAGCTTGTCCAACATGTCCAAGATCGCTGGATGGTGTGCGAAGGCGTGGAAGGATTCCAAACTCTGGAATTCGTCTAACACGGGCCAATAGCCATCATCGCCTTCCATAAACGGACCACCGATTCGGATGCCGTTCATCAGGGTGTCTCCGCCTTCTGCCCAGCCGTGACGATGACAGATTTCCAAGAAATCTCGACGCAAGTTGTTGATAGAATCTTCATCAATCAAGCCCTTGAAAAAGAGGTAACCGTCCTGCCGCGCCTGTTCTTGCAGCTTATCGGGTTGATCTAAGTGTTCATTTGAAACAATAAAGGGTTCAATCCTTGCCATAAAGTTGCTCCTTACGCATGAAACAGTTATAGGTGTAGGGCTTACGCAGGGTTTCAAACCCTGAAGAAAAACCCAAGCAAAAACCCTGCAGTGCAAAGTTGTTCTTTCCCCACGAAAACAGTTGTAGATGGTCAAGGCACCCACAACCTAAAGGTTGGGGCTTGTGCTTCCTCGCAACTGCGGTTTTCTCTAAGAGTCCACCGTCTGACTGTCGCTCCACTTTAGGCAGCCAAGCCTGCCCGTTTGATATTGATCGCAGCGTTGACATCTCTATCGTGGTGCGAACCACATTCGGGACACGTCCACTGTCTATCCGAAAGAGAGAGTTCTTTGTTATGGTAGCCACAATCACTACAAGGTTTCGTCGTCGCTGTCCATTGATCGATTTTTTCAAACGCTTTACCGTGCTTCACACACTTTTGTTCGAGTATTTG
>JAJEDN010000039.1 GCA_022821495.1 Candidatus Poribacteria bacterium | reverse complement strand
GCTTCAAGAACGACCTCCGCTTTAAACTCGGCGGTGAATCTTCTGCGTTTTCGTTTTGCCATCGGTTTCTCCTTTCAGTAAGATTGTATTATAGCACAATCTTGGTTTAGACAGTGGTCTAAAAAACCGATGGCAGTACAATTTGTATGTTAAATGTATGTTAAATGTATGTTAAATGCATGTTAAATGCATGTTAAATGCATTAGTTACGGCGACATGTGAAAAGGTGTTCATAGCCAGCAGATGAAAAGGAGATTATGACATTACGTACCGAACTTGAGACGAACCATGCGTTTGGTGAAATCATCGGCAAAAGCGAAAAAATGCAGTACCTGTTCACTCAGATTCAGACAGCGGCAGCAGCGGATATTACCGTCCTGATTCAAGGCGAAACCGGGACCGGCAAAGAATTGGTCGCAAAATCAATACACGATAACAGCCCGCGAAAAGCAAGACCCTTCGTTGCGATCAATTGTGCTGCAATACCAGCCGAATTGATTGAAAGTGAGTTGTTTGGCCATGAACGCGGGGCTTTCACCAGCGCATACCAGCAGCGGATCGGACAGTTTGAACAAGCCAACACCGGCACACTTTTTCTTGATGAAATTGGTGATATGCCACCGGCTTTGCAAGCGAAGTTGCTGCGTGTATTAGAAGATCGCGAGTTTCAAAGGATCGGTGGCACAAAGACCATCTCTATCGATATCCGTGTGCTGACAGCCACACATCGGGATTTAGCGGATGCCGCCGAAAAGGATGCCTTCCGCTTGGACTTGTACCATCGACTTGCGGCGTTTATCATTGTGATTCCGCCACTGAGGAAACGGCGCGAAGATATTCCTATCTTGGCAGATCACTTCCTGAAAAGATATGCCATAGCTGTCGGAAAATCCGTTCGCGCCATTTCTACTGATACCTTACAAGTGCTAAGGCAGCACGACTTCCCGGGCAACGTGCGCGAGCTGGAAAACGCCATTGAAAGTGCCGTTTTGTATGAGACAACAGACCAGCTGCAACTGCAAAGCCTCCCTTCGCATCTGACACAAGAGGATTCACAAGCGACTACAGGCAGCCCGACAGATACCAGCGTTATTCTTCCGCTTGACGAAGTTGAACGCAGAGCCATCGTCCACGCGCTCAAAGTGACGGACAATAATATCTCTGACGCAGCACGGGCATTGGGCATCGGTAGAGCCACACTTTATCGGAAATTGAAGCAATATAACTTGCAACAGTAAAAATGTTGTCTCAATATGGGATAGTGTCTCATATTGAGACAACACGCTGTAACCCGTGTTATCAAAGGCTTTGTCACCGATACGCCTTCCAAACTTGTCTCATTTTGGGACGATTGACGAAAACAACTTTAAGCGATCCGATCACACCGCGTACAGCCCGGATCCCACGTACCACCTTGACGGACAAGGTTATAACAGGGATGAATATCACAGTTTCACCAATTGGCACGGTTCTTGCCTAATGCTCAAGTATAAAGTGTAAGCCAAACCCCTGAGTGTTAGTAATGAGTTCGGTTGCTCACTCTCTGTATTTATTTTATATTCCAGTTTAATTGTTGTTTACGAACGGCAGGAAGCATGTTATGCTGTTTCACACGCCTGACCGGATTATCTGGTGATTTTTCGTAAAAGGTGGATAGATGAGAAGTTCCATATTTGTCTATGTTGCTTTAATGGTGTTAGGAGGTGTCGTCTATGTTTGCTATGCCCTGTCAAAACCTAGCGGACACAACGATACAGTGACACTTATTTTTAGTGGTGCGGAATTGGGATATCTGGAACCGTGTGGATGCAGTGAAGGCCAGTTGGGTGGTATTGCAAGGCGAGACAGGTTTCTCCAACAGTTTCGAGCGAATGGAAATGTAATCGTGCCTATCGCGAACGGGAACCTGATACAAGATGTTTCCCCGCAATCGGAACTCAAGGCGGATATCGGCTTTTTTGCATTGGCAGATATGGAGTATATTGCCTATAACGTCGGTGAACGCGACATCCAATTCGGTGTTGAGCATCTCTCTGCCCTTTCAGAACAAAACGGACTTCCGTTAATAAGCGCGAACCTGTATCAAGGATCTTCTCCAGTGTTCACGTCTTATCTTTTGCACACAGTCCAGATGCCCACAGATATAGTCAAAATAGGCATCGTTGGTCTCATTTCGCCAAATTTCACAGTCTACGCCGAGAATGCTGATGTGCGGATTCGGGAACCCAATACAGTTTTAAAAGCCTTAATACCAGAACTGACTGAGAATGCTGATGTGATTGTTTGTCTCTTTAATGGAACGAAGGTTGAGGCATCAAAAATACAAGATAACTTTCCGATGTTAGATGTTGTCGTCGTCAGCAACGACAAGACTGAGATGCTGCCGTCCCCAGTGCTACCGGATCGTCAACTTGTAAACACAAGCACTAAAGGGAAATCTATCTGTAGCGTGAAGATTTATTTGGATATTAATGGAAATCCTATCGTTGAAGATTCACAACAGCATCTGCTAGGCGAACAGATCCCTGATTCACAGCGGATGACAGACTTGTTAGCGTTATATCAACAGATGGTAGCAGACGAGAACCTAACAGGCTCTGTGCCTCGGGGAGAACAGGACACAGGGGATCCGTTTGTGGGAAGTGCCACTTGCAAAACGTGTCATATAGAGGAATGGACATCGTGGAAGGCAACGAAACATTCACATGCCTATCATACTTTAGAAGTTGCGGGGCATGAAACAGACCCGGAGTGTTTAACCTGTCACACCGTCGGATTTGGATTTTCAAGTGGGTTTCTCTCCGTTGAAGAAACGCCAAATCACCTTGATGTCGGTTGCGAAAACTGCCACGGTGCGGGCAGCGCACATATAAAGGACTCAAATCCGACCCGCACGGATTATGGCACAGTGACAGAGGCAACGTGTCTGACATGCCATACAACAGAGAATAGCCCGAAGTTCAATTTTACGCACTATTTTCCGGAAATTGTGCATACAATTCTGTCAGAGAACGCTCATGAAACAGCACATTAGACGATTGTTTTTTTTTAGTATCTTGGCGTTTATGATAGTTCTCACTGCTTTTGGAAGGAGTAATGACAAACCACCGCAACCCCCACAATTAATACAAGACCTGTTGAAAAAAGAACGTGCGACGCTCGAGGATCTCAGGGCGGATCCTTCCCTCCGTGAGAAATTGCGGAAGCAACTCTATCAAAAACTCGGTAAACGCGCGCCGAAGCGTAGAAAGACTTCGTCGATGCCGCAGCGCACTTTTGTAAAACTGCCCCCCTATTGTCAAGTTATCGTAGATAATAATCTATTTCGTCCGCTTGGGTATCGCAAATACGAATGGACGCTCAAACTGGAACTTATCGGAACAATTGTGTATGCGGATCCTGCTAAGAATACCGCTATTTTGAAAAGCAACCACCCGAAATACCGAAGACTCATTGTTAAAACAGGCGACACTTTCTTAGAAACTCTCATGATGACACGGATTGAGGCACGTCAGATTATTTACACCGATGAAAATGGTAAACAGAAACATCTTAATTTTCCTTCGCTTTTTGGCGGTGGGACTGAAAAACTTCAAATAGAGGCGTCTCATGAAACTTTTCATTAGTACCGTCCTTACCCTATTGCTTATACTACCACTGTCCTTGGCGGCGGACGACAAACACGCCAGTGGTGCTGTCAGTCTCTACCACCTTGCGACGCTTTTAGGGATTGAAGTGTCACTGGAGAAAACCGATACGGCACTCAAAGAGAAACAGGAAGGTCGTCACACCGCGAGTTTTGCAGAACTCATGACTTGTGCAAAGGATTTTGGACTTGAATTGCAAGCGGGCAAACTTACTTATGCACAACTGCAAACGTTTAATACACCCATCATCGCATCTCTGAAAACTACGTTTGCGGATGAAAACCCATCCGCAGTAGATAGCACCGCGGGACACTTTGTCGTTGTAGAACACACGACCCACAAGTGGGTCCGCCTCTTTGATACCCCTAAGCCCCTTCTACATGATGCAGTGATTGTCATTTCTAAGGACCGATTTTTAGAACTCTGGACTGGTAGAGTGCTTACACTTTCTAAAAAGCAGCAGCACCAAAGACAACCCATCTTAATTGCCACGCCGACACTCTATGACTTTGGGGAAGGAGAGTTGGGAGAATATAAGATACCCGTGCAACTGAAAAACCGAAGCGGTACGCCTTTGAAAATCATAGGTATTCGTACGGATTGTAGCTGCACCGTCGTGGAAAAAAGTGAAAATATAATACCAATGGGAGGTACAACTGCTTTAGATTTAAATTGGGATGCAAAGGCTCTCAACCGTACTCTTTTCACCTCAATTCATATTCAGACAGAGAGTGCGGCGCGTCCACACACCTTTGTATCTTTAGGGCTTATCCGCGAGTTTTCTGTCATCTTTGTGCCTGAGACGCTTTATCTGCCGAGAGCTAGTGCCTCCAATATAACACAAAGAACCGTTTCGCTACAGAATCGCGGTGAAAAGGCTGTAAAGATTCAAAAGATTGAGACTTCGCAGGAATGGTTACACCCTATCCTTCAGAGTCGCAAAGTTGTTCATCCTTGGCGAGCTGCTGACATCACAATCAAATTTGAAATTGATCAGATGCCCGAGGGTGAATTTGCCGAAACCCTTATCCTGCACTATGTCAAAAGCAGCAGCGAGATCAAGACGATCACCTTACCCATCTCGGGGCAAGTGAACCAACGATATATACTCACTCCGAACCGATTTTTCTTTGGACGTATCAAAACGACCGAAGAAAATACAAAGGCGGTGGTGCTAAAAAATCTGAGTGAAACTGACATCGAGATTGAGAAGTTAGAAGCCGATGTCGGGACAATACAGGTCAAAAAGTGCGCAAACGAGAACTGTTACCAAGTGCAGTTAACGTTACCACCGCGTTTACCGACGGGCATCTTCAAAGACGAAGTTCGGATACACACAACACATCCGAAAATGCGACTGATCAAGGTGCCAGTCTTTGCAATTATTGCAAAATAGAAAACTTTCCTGAAGACCCATAAGCCAATGTGCTTTTACGGTGTGTTCGGGATATGACAACAACTGCTTATGCACTCACGCTAGACCAACGAAAGGAGAATTTTAGATGAAATTAAATGTTTACGCCCTCTGCATCCTCGCGCTCATAGCAGGGCTTTCGCTAATGATCACAATGGAGGGAGAAGGAACCGGCTGTAATCGGGAAGCAATATGTGCGGGAATCGGTAATAGCCCGTGCGCTGACAAACCGTGCAAGCCAAGTGGACGTTTTGGTTCAAAGGATCAAACGTGGAGTACGTTTTCGTGTTGTGGTAGTGCCAATTTGGTACAAGACTGTAAAACTAATGTTTGGGCAATCCAGACGTGCGCGCATCACAATGAGTACTCGGATCGGGATTGCCAAAATTTGAAATCACAGACGCCTATCTTTATTTATGATACGGTATCAACAACTTGTATGTAAGATGGGTTACCAAACGAGTCAGAAAGACAAGCACATACTGTCCCTCTGAAAAAACGGTATGTGCTCTTGGAAAGGGCGATTGAATTCAATTGCCCTTCTAATACTAAGGAGTTCTCTCACATGCGTAAAACGACCCAAAGATGGCTGTTTGTTCTCTGTGTCATTGTTCTATTTACGACCTTGTTCCTCTATTGGACCCGCAAGAATCGTTCATTCGGCACGCCCGGCACTGCAGCCGTTACATCTCACATGCCGTCTACTGAAGGTTCTGACACGATGCCTGGCCAACCCCAGACACCGACGGTTGACAAGCCGTCAGAGACGCTGCCAGCGAAAAAGGATCCACCCCTTGGTGAAGGCGTTGATGTGCCGAATACGGAAGAGGTTGTCGCGGCTATAAACTACCTTGAAGTCGTTGAGAAGCAAGCATCCCCGAAAGAAACCGATACCGAAAAGGAAACTGAAGATCACCAGAAGGCATCTCGTCAAGATGAACTCTTTGAACTCGTCCGTGAAGGTGTTTCCTATTATGATAGTCTGCTTGAAAGCGGAAGTGTTGATTTTTTCTTGCAAGTTTCGAGCACGAACTATCCGGGGGAGCCGCGTCAGCCTAATGGCAACTGGCACGGCAGTTTTGAGTTTTCGGATAATAGGTTTCGAGGGACAGTGACACAAAACGCGACATACTACAACGAACAATTCGGAGACGTTTCTCTCTCTGATACAAAGCAATACGCTTATGATGGAGAAACCTTTGAAAACCTTAAGGAAACCCGTCGCGGTTTAGTATTAGAACGCAGAAGCGATAAGGCATCAAATCCGAGTTTCGATCCTCGTAACTGGGGATGGCAAACAGATGAGACGGGGTCTCTGACTCATTTCATTAGAAAATTGGGAAATCCGTATATCCAACCGGTGGACTTAGACGGGACAGAGGTCTATCACCTCACGGGCATATTAGAGAATAATGTTACGGTTGAGTTGTGGCTAAACCCTGAGAAAAGTTATCGCCCCGAACGCCAAACATCTTTTGTCAGCGATGGTGAAGTGAGTCAATCTATCGTAAAGGATTACAAATACCAAGAAGTTGCTCCAGACCTATGGTTTCCAAAATCTGCCGAGGAGGTTACAATCTTTACGGATTTGTATACAAACGTCGAAACGACTTTGCAAACGAGAACCGCACAGTTTAGTAACCTCAGAATTAACGAATATATCCCCTCATCTCGCTTTACGCTTGATACGACTTCAGGGACAACTGTGTATGACCACCGTAGTCGAGAAACTGTTAAAATAAAATAGATGTGATCCAAAGAACTGTCGAAGCACCCTTTATTACGATCCGGCAGTCCGTAAGACTTCCCTATGTCACGACGTTGCTTTGTCCTCGTATGTTGTCTTTTTTTTCTCATAAGTATACCACGCCTTCTCTCTTTAGACGCACACTGGTCGAGTGATGAAGCGCGATGGCTCCGCCGCAGCGCACAGTTCATGTTTGCTGTGAAAAAAGGCGCGTTTTCGGAGACGCTCATTGCCTACCATCCGGGTGTGACAACAATGTGGACTGCGGGGCTCCGCACCTTTTTTACAGACCCCGGGGTTGATGTTGAAAACCTCGCCCAAGCGCGGTCGTTCATCGGCATCGTCGTGTGGGCAGGGATCGGTATCGCGATCCTTTTGCTCTATAGGCTCTTTGGAAAATGGGTGGCACTCGCCAGTTTCGCATGCCTCGCCTACTCACCGCTCTTCTTAGCACAGACACGCCGCGTTCACACAGACTCACTCGCCTCCACTTTTATTCTGCTCACAGTGCTGTTATTTCTACACTATTGTCAAAATAGAGAATGCCGTCGCTATCTCATCCTTTCAGGGATCGCCTTGGGGTTAGCACTCCTCAGTAAAAGCTACGCCCTCATCCTATTACCTTGGATACCGATTTGTCTGTTTTTGTTTCGAGAGAAACACATCGGCGTTTTTTCGACACACTTTGCAGAAGGGATCGTTTTTTTCAACTGCTCTGCCCTGACAGGCATGCTCCTCTGGCCCGTTTTTTGGACACCGATGTTCGGACTCATGGCACTCAGTCTGTTGGGACTTACCTTTTTGCTGCTGAGAAAAATGAAAGCAGAAGACAGTCCGATGTGGCTCGTAGGGATCGCATGCGCCGGATTGTGTCTCGTCGGTGTCAGTGCATCACAAACGCTCTGGTCCGTTTTTGAGAAAGTCAACTGGGCCGTCACGACCCCGCATGAGGTAGCGCATTTCTTTTTCGGGAAGGTCGTCTACGATCCTGGTTGGCTTTTCTACCTCTTGATGTTAACCCTCAAAAGCACGCCCTTAATGCTCCCCTTAGCAATCGTTGGCTGTATCCTGCTTTGGAAACAACGCAACGGCTCCGCAGAAACGGAGAGACATTTCAAAACAGGGCTCGCGCTCGTTGCTGGCATCGTGCTTTTCACAGTTTGCCTCTCGGCAACCAGCAAAAAGTTCAGCCGGTATCTACTCCCCGTTTTCCTGATGTTGGAAATACTCGCGGCAATCGGTTTCGTTGAGGGGCTTAGATGGTTCTACATCGCGGTGTGTTCTCGGTTTGCAACTGCAGCAACTGAAAAGTCCAAAACGACACTCGTTGTTCTTGCCTGCATTGTGTTCTTTTTCATTCAGGTGTTACCCGTTCTTGCGCGCTACCCTTATTACGGCACGTACTATAACCTGTGTTGGAAAGCGACAGATATTACGAAAATTGTCACCGTCGGAGATGCCTCTGGACTTGACCTCGCCGCAAAATACCTCAACCAGAAACCCAACGCAGATCGTATGTTCGTGCAAGTGTCCCCGCTCGCCATGGAGTATGTAAGGCACTACTTCCAAGGGTTTGCACCGCGCGGCGATATAGGTATAGAACGTCCCCCAGCTTATGAAGTTGTCTACATCCGAGATTCACAAATCAAATTGGTCCCCCAAGAAGGTACACGCGGCGGCGAATTGGAACACGTCATCACCCTCAACGGGATTGACCTCGTCTGGATTTACCGTATCCCAAGGTAATCAACGCCATGATGTTGCTCTCTGTTGTTATCCCCGCCTATAACGAAGCTGAGTCCCTCCCCGACTTACTCGCAAACATCAAAGCCACGATAAAGACCTACGGATACACTGCCGAAATCATTGTTATCAACGATGGCAGCACCGATGCGACCGCCAATGTCCTAAATGCCCTGTGTGTCTCGTCCCCACTGAAGATTGATGTCATCCACTTCAGACGCAATCGTGGCAAAGCAGAGGCACTCACCGCAGGTTTTCAACACGCCACCGGTGACATCGTTATCACGATGGACGCGGACCTCCAAGACGATCCTGCAGAGATTCCGAAGTTGATAGAGACCCTTGAAAAAGGGAACTATGGACTCGTCTCCGGTTGGAAATACCCGCGCAAAGATCCGTTTGAAAAACGTGCCTTTTCCTTTGTGTTTAACCGTGTCACAGCGATGCTCACAGGTGTCAAACTTTATGACATGAATTGTGGGTTCAAGGCGTATCGCGCAGAAGTCGTTAAAGACCTTCATCTCTACGGAGACTTGCATCGGTACATCCCTATACTCGTGCATGCTGCGGGATATGCCGTCGGTGAAGTCAAAGTTAAACACCATCCCCGGCAGTTTGGCAAATCAAAATACGGATTCAAACGGATTCCCAAAGGTTTTTTTGACCTGCTCACGGTGCTGTTTTTGACGCGATACAAAAAACGTCCGATGCACTTTTTCGCGGGGATTGGCAGCCTCTTTGCGGGGACAGGTATCGCTGTGCTATTGGCGGGTTGCGTCTTAAAGTTTTTAAAAACAGACCTGCCTTTCCAATTCCCTTGGCTCATAGGCGGGTTCGGCATCCTCACCGGTATCCTCCTAAGTGCTATCGGGCTCTTAGGCGAACTGATCATCGCTTTGAAAAACGAATGAAAACACTCCGACAATCTCTCGGATATCTTATCGCCGGGATACTCCTCTATTTTCTCATTAAACCCTTCTTACAGACGCACACTGAACTCAAAGATGCCACATTTCAAGTACATTGGGGCTGGCTGGTTTGCTCCTTCGGTATTATTCTCTTTTATTGGAGTGCTTATCTCTCTCCCTTTGCGACACTTCTCAGTAGTATCACGCAAAAACATGTCCCTTTTCGCGCAGCCTTCACGCTCTTCCATCTCGCCAACATCACGCGCTACCTCCCTGGGCGGATATGGGGAGTCGTGAGACTGCTCGCTTTAAGTAAGCGTTTTGCGTTGAGCAAAACCGCAGTCGGCAGCAGTCTCACCCTGCACGTCGGGATTGAAACCGCACTCGGTGGACTTATCGGTTTATCACTGCTCTTTTCACCGAAAATGCGGGAGACTGCAGTAGGCATGCTTGATAAAATGTCAGGACATACTACGCTTTTGAGTCTCGCTTGCATCGGTATTCTCATAGCAACCCTGTTTCTGATTCCAAAGGTATCCACCCACACGCAGGAGTTCCTCAAAACACTCACATCACTTGGACAACATTCAAGACTTTGGATGGACGTTATTGCGGGACACATCCTGCTGTGGATATGCCAAGGGTTCGCCTTTTTTCTCTTTGTCCAAAGTTTCGCATCTGTCCAGTGGGCAGACGCAGGCGTTCTCACCGCCTGCTTTGCTTTAGCATGGATTATCGGGTTTTTAAGTTTCCTGACACCCGGAGGATTAGGTGTTCGTGAAGGGCTTTTAGGACTATTATTGGCAAACTACATGCCAGCACCGCAAGCAACCCTCGTTGCACTGCTGTGTCGGGTTTGGATGTTGGCGGCGGAAATAGTTCTGGCGGGTGTTGCTCTTACTTTGAAGAGGCGTGTGAAGAGATAACAAGAAACATCATAAAATCGCAATCATTTTTCCCCAAAAACCTCGTGCAAAGTGCATCCACGAATGTGTATATGATAGCACACTGCGTTTTTTGCACGCAAAGGGCTTAAAAAACGATAAGATAGTGTTGGACGCATGTTTATACGATTTGTGATGAATAGGACTTACGCATGCTGTTCTTTTGTAGCATAGGCTGTTAGCCTGTGGCACTATAACCCTGTGTTTTCCGAAAAATCTCAGCGGACAGAAGGGACTACAGTCAAATTTGCGTAAGGCCTGATGAATATATCCCTCATTTCCAAAACGCGAGTCCCTGACAACCTAAGTTCTTAATCCTAAAATCGCATAGAACTTACGCATTTTTTTATCAATCCTTGCGTAATAAGCACTTTATGCAACATTTCGACTTTTACGAGCGTCACTAATTATAAAACCTATATTTTCTGCAAGGAGACCTAAATGAAGGCAAATGATGCAGATCTCATCCGACGGGTCTTAGATGGCGATCAAGACGCATTTACCGCGCTCGTTAATAAATATCAGAAATCAGTGCACGCGCTCGTTTGGCGTAAGATCGGTGACTTCCATATCGCCGAGGAACTCACGCAGGATGTTTTTCTCAAGGCTTACAAGAGACTTTCGACACTGAAACGTCCAGAGCAGTTCCCCGGTTGGCTCTATGTGATTGCGACGCGGCACTCTGTTTCATGGCTCCGCAAAAAGCAGGTGCCGATACGGTCTCTGGATACCATGTCCACAGATGAACTTGAAGAAGCCTGCTACGCGCAATATGAGAGGGTCCGCAACGAGACAGCAGCGATTGAACAGCGGCGCGAACTCGTCAAACGCCTCCTGAACAAGTTGCCAGAGAGCGAACGCACGGTTGTAACGCTGTATTACCTTGCAGAAATGTCGGGAGCGGAGATTAGCCAGTTTCTCGGCGTATCGCCAAATACAGTTAGGAGTCGGCTACACCGCGCCCGACAACGTTTACAAAAAGAAGAGGCTATCATTCAAGAGGTCTTCGGCAGTTTCCAACTTTCTCCACATCTAACAGAGAATATCGTGCAGGAGATTGCACGCATCAAACCGGCAGCCCCTTCAGTGAGCAAACCGTGGCTACCGTGGTGTATCTCTTTCGCTTCAACCCTTTTGGTTATCCTGATGATCGGGACGAGTCCGCGTGCACTATCCCGTTTCCAGCAGCCTTACGATTTAGATGCGACATCGGAGATGACAATAGAACTCGTTGACACGCCAACTATTCAAATGTCAGCGCGCAAGTCCGACATACGCACCCAATTCGGAATATCCGATACATTCGGTAAAAATAGTGGGACGGGATTCCAATCGGAACCGCTGCTTCTCGCAGCCGCACAAGCGGACGAGACCCGCCTTCCAGTTGCGAAAGCAGAATGGGTGCAGACCAAAGGACCCGGTGGCGTTTCACATGCCGGACTCTTTCTTGCATCCGATCGTACCCTCTATGCAATTGCGAAAACAGCACTCTATCGTCTCACAGAAGCAGCGGACGCGTGGACGCTTGTCAGTGCCAGCGGTCCAAATCGGGAGTTCAATCCGGTCATGGCGGAAAGCGATGGTGCTCTCTATCTCCTTACACCCACTGAACTCTTAGTCTCAATTGATGAGGGTAGGACCTGGAATAGTCTCGGCAAACGACCTGAAGGACGTGCAATTGCCTTGACTATCACGGATACGGTGATGTATCTTGTACTCCAGACGGAAGTGTTTCGTTCTGAGGATGTCGGGAACCGGTGGGAACCTATAGGGCAGATTTTGAAAGCCGATAACGTGCCAGAGGCAGGTGCCCCCGATTTTCGTATATGGGATGCCCTCGCTATTGATAACACCCTATTTGTCGGCACAAGTCAAGGGCTCTTTCGGCTTACTGAAGATTGGGAAAAATTACCGGTGCCGACATTACACGGCATCAAATCGTTGGCAGTCGCTGAAGATAGACTCTACGTCGGAACAATCGCAAGTCCGCCGCGGGGTCCGCATGGTCCGTATGCCGCAGTTTTCTATTCAACCGACCTCGGCGATCTTTGGATTGATATTACACCGGATACTGACCAGTATCCATTCAAGTTAGCAGTTGCCGTTGGGGTCGTTCCAGTTGGAAATACACTTATGCTGGTGGGTTCCAGTGGTGTCTTACTCTCTTATAATGGTGGTGAAACATGGATGGACCCAATGCCGGGTCCACATACGTTTAGGGCATTTTTTGGAGCGTTTCCTACAGTCGCTTTGGACGAAAACAATTTTTACAAAATCGCTAACCGTGGAATAGCGCGCTCAACGGATGGTGGTGCCACATGGCAACCTTTTATGGCAGGGATGGTAAATTCCAATGTTCCAAGTCTGGTTATAGTCAAAAACGTTCTTTACGCCTTAACACCTACGCAAATGCTCAAATCTGCAGATGCGGGTGAGTCTTGGAAAACCATCAGCTTGAATGCTAAAGGAAATACTTCTTTTGAAGGCGCGAAGGCGAAAGTTGTTACAGCCAACGGTGTGCTTTATGCAAGCACAAGTGAACTTCGTAAGGGTGTCACACTCCTTCGCCTCTCTGATACTGGGAACGTGTTCCTGCCCGTTGAAGGTGTACCAGATTTTGAAGAAGACACCTTACATACCCAATGGGAGAAAAAACTCATAGAAGTCGGAAAGCATAATGGGGATGTTAATAAAGTACTGGAACAACGGAAAGCCTTCCGCGACCGGGCCATTAAAGAACAGAAGACGAATGGAACGTTTGCGGTCACCGAGGATACTGTCTTCATGGAGTATCGACATAAACTGTTCAGATGGAGACATGGCGAAACCGCATGGCACGACACGGGTTTGGAAGATCAGGAGGGGATTTCACCTATTGAAGGAAAAGGGTTCACACTCGCCGTTTCGGGTAGCACAGTCTATGCCGGGAAACGCGAGGGAGAACTTTTCCTGTCGCTTGATGATGGCGGCACTTGGACTGATGTCACCGAGAGCCTCCGCTTTCCGTTTGGATACTTCAAAGAGATACACTTTGCAGGATCAACTGTCTACGTCTCAACGGACATGGGAGTTATACGTTCACGCGATGGCGAAACTTGGGAAGTCGTTACCGATGTTGATGGCAATAGGTTGATTATGGACCGGATTGTGGTTGATGGTGTCCTTGCTTACGGTGTCTGTGATAGTGGGATCTATGCGGCGGATACCGAAACCAACGCGTGGAAACAGATCACCGCAGAGCTACCACACACAGCAACCGCGTTTGCGATTGAGGGTCGGACTTTCTACATCGGCACTCAGCAAAACGGTGTGTTCCGCTTTCAACTAACTGAAAATTGACGACTGAAAACTAAATATTTCCTTGACATCCAATCTCGCGTCCATATAATAGCCATACAACACTACAATACAAATTTCGGATTTTGGAGATTAAAATATGGCGAAAATACGGATGGCACAATACGGAACAAAGCACGGACACGCACGCGGCAAGATGCAGGCAATGCTTGTGAATCCCGACGTGGAAGTCGCAGGCGTGTTTGAACCCGATGCACAACAGCGCGAAAAACACCAGTCCGGCGAAGGCGCGTTTGCCGATGTCCACTGGTATGACGATGTTGAGGAGATGCTCAGCGATGATACTATTGTCGCAATCGCGTCGGAAGGCAACAACGCCGAAAGTTTGGATCAGACCGAGCAGATTGTGAACGCTGGAAAACACGTCTGGTACGACAAACCCGCTGGTGAAAACTGGGAACAGTGGCAACGCGTTATCAATACCGCCCAAGAGAAATCCCTACACGTTCAGTTGGGATATATGCTCCGGTATCACTCTGCTTTCAAACAGGTTGCCGAATGGGTACATTCCGGCTTTTTAGGTGATGTTTTTTCGGTTCGTGCGCACATGTCAACCAATATTTCTCACGAGTCTCGGACGCGTATCAGCCAGCACGTCGGCGGTATCTTTTTTGATCTGGGCGGACACGTACTCGACCAGGTCCTCTGGCTCCTCGGACGACCAGAGAAAGTCACCTCTTTCCTCCGAAACGACGGTGGCTCGCTCGAACCTTTCAAAGATAATACCCTTACTGTCTACGAATTTGAGAAGGCAATGGCGTTTATCACAATCTCTGCTTTGGAACCGAGACCCGTTGCGCGCCGGTTTGAAGTCTACGGTAGCGAAGGGAGTGCTATCATCGTTGAGCCTTTTGAGCCGGGATTGAAGATCCGTCTCTGTTTGAATACGGCGAAGGATGGATATTCGGAAGGTGAACAGGTTGTCGCGATAGATGGTGAGAGCCGTCAACGCACTTATGAACTTGAACTCGATGCGTTTTTAGCGACGATTGCAGGAGACCAACCCCCCGATCGTCCGGTGTCACACGAATTGCTCGTGCAGGAGACCCTGCTACGCGCCACAGGCGTTATATAAAGATCAAATTTATGTTTTGGTCTTCGGATGCGCTGGAAGATTGGAAGGTTGGAAGATTGGGTACCCGTTCTTCCATCCAAGTACTTCCTTTCTTCCACCCTTCCTCAAAACTTGAATTGGAGATAGTTAATCTTCCAATCCGCCTGCCCATTTGATGCAGCCTGTGATGTGTTCATGGAACCATTTTTCATTCCAAAGCGCGTCAGGGTGACCGAGTGCGGTGTACATCACGCGCCCTTTCCCATAAGTATGGCACCAGCCGAGGGCGTAATCGTTGTCTTCGCGATTGCCGCGGGAGACATCAATAGAATCGTTATCCAAACGCATCAGCACCCGCGTTTTGGAGCGATCCCACTCTTTGAAGGTATAGATTTCATCAACGACCTTGAAGCTGCTGCCCAACATACGGGTCGCGGGGTGGTCGGTATCCTCAACAATGACGTTCACCTCTTCGTGCCAGGGGTGTCCAGCGAAATAGCCGCCGAGCATTTCGCCGTATTCGGGCCAGTCGTAGCAGGTGTCCGTTGCGTTATGGATGCCAAAGAATGCTTTTCCGTTACGGACGAAACTCAACAACGCCTCTTTCTGAGCGTCATCAAATGGCAGATTGCCTGTTGTTGCGAACGCGAGGATATCCTGTTTTTCGAGATTCTCAGCGTTAATGCGATCGCATCGGTGTGTTGTCGTGACGTTCCATCCGTTTGCTGCACCGATCTGTTTCAGCGCAACTTCCGCATCGGGTAGGTAGCTATGTTCAAATCCAGCAGAATGTCTTAACATCAGAATATTCATAAAAACTCCTTTTAGCCTATTTGTACTTTAAAGTCTATAATTACCGGACGTTTTACCAGAGCCATTCAATTTTAAGAAATTATTGGGTTTCACGTCTTTTCTTTAAGGATCCGGTTCGGTTAGGAAACCGAACCTACCGGGCCTGGGGTGAAAATTCGATCGAAACATGGACAATTGAATGCCTCTGGACGTTTTACTCGGCGAAATCGGAAACTTCGTCTACAATTGTGTTGACTTATGTTCGTCTTGAACGTATTATACAAAATTATCCAAAAAAATGTTAAACTATTTTCTGGAATGCTGTAACATTTGGTGACTGAAAACTAATAACTGCAAACTGATAACCTATTCTATAAATAGACTATAGGAGAGCAAATATGAGATTTCTTAAAAAAGGCGACGACAAAAAACCTAAGTCCGAGTCAGGCTCAGAGACAAAGGGACACCCTGACCTAAAGGTCATCAGCGGTTCACAAATTTCTGGGAAACAACCGCAGCAACAGGCACCGCCACAACCCCAACAGCAGCAACCCCAAAATATCACACTCCCGAATATCAAATATAAAATTGCGGTCGCCAGCGGAAAAGGCGGCGTTGGAAAATCTACTGTTGCTACGAATCTCGCCATCTCCTTAGCAAATGCGGGCTGCGCAGTCGGACTGATGGACGCTGATGCTTACGGTCCGAGTATCCCGACGATGATGGGCATCCAGGAACAACCGAAGGTCAGTCCAGAGCGTAAGCTTATCCCACTCGTGCGCCATAACATTAAACTCATGTCAATCGGGTTCATGGTACCGGAGGAGCAGGCGATGATCTGGCGCGGACCGATGTTGCACAGTTCTATACGCCAACTCCTCAGCGATGTGGAATGGGGAGAACTCGATTATCTCATCATTGATCTCCCACCGGGTACAGGCGATGTCGCGCTCTCTCTAACGCAAGCGATTCCGCTCACTGGCGCGCTTATTGTCACAACCCCACAAGATGTCGCGCTTGCGGATGTCCGACGCGGCGTTGCTATGTTTGAACGCCTCGGTGTCCCGATTCTCGGCATCATTGAAAATATGAGCTACTTCCTCTGTCCGCATTGCAACGAAAAAACAGAGATCTTTAGGAAAGATGGCGGTAAAAATACAAGTGAGCGATTCGGTGTCGCGTTCTTAGGACAGATCCCGCTTGATGCCGAAGTTTGCACTGCTGGCGACATCGGTGTGCCAATTGTCGCTGGACATCCAGAATCCCCGCAATCCGAAGCGTTCGGCGTGGTCGCGCAAGAATTGGAAACAGTGTTAGAAGAAACCGGTGATGAGGATGAATTGACGATCCTCTAAATAGATTAGAGTCACCAGTTATCAGTCGTCAGTTATCAGTTAAGAGGGAAAACTGGTGCATCAAGTCTTTCTCTTAACTGAAAACTGAAAGGATTTTTTGAAAAAAAATCCGTACTGACAACTGACAACTATTCCAAGGAGGCTTCTCATGGCAAATACAGGTTGGGGAAATGTCTACAAAAAACTCGGTGCACGCCCCGTCATTAATGCGACCGGCAACCAGACTGTGAGAGGTGGCTCCACGCCTTCTCCAGCAGTCCGAGACGCGATGCGCCAAGCAGATGAAAGTTACGTCGAAATGGAAGAATTGCTCGAAAAATCTGGGCAATTCATCGCCGAGCGGCTGGGTGTTGAGGATGCCTATATCACCGCAGGATGCTATACCGCACTCGTCTTGGCATCAGCAACCGTCATGACCGGTAGCGATCCTGACAAGTGTGCACAACTGCCAGATACCACTGGATTGAAAGACGAGATCGTTTTTCAGAAAATGCAGCACTACTCCTACGACCGCGCATTTACGATTCCCGGCAGTAAACTGATTAATGTAGGCGACGAAAACGGCTGCACCGCCGACGCGTTGAACGCTGCTATCAACGAAAACACCGCCGCGCTCGCTTATCTCATCCAACCGAACCAAGGTAAAGCCGTTCCACTAGAAACAGCAATTGAGATTGCGCACGCGCATGACCTTCCGTTGATTGCCGATGCCGCGTCTCAAATCTATCCGCTTGATTACTTCCGACGCAACGCCCAATCCGCAGACCTCGTCTGTTTCGGTGGCAAGTATTTCAACGCACCGCATTCTACAGGGTTCGTCTGTGGCAGAAAAGATCTCATTGAGACGGTGCGGCGGCACGGCTTCATCGGTCCTCGACCTGTTGGACGCGGGATGAAAGTGGATCGACAGGAGATTATCGGGTTGGTGACGGCTATTGATATTTGGCTATCGACAGATCACGACAAGCGATCCAAGGAACAGGATGCGAGATACGCTGCACTCGCGCAAGGACTTGAGAATATCGACGGTGTATCCTGCGAAGTCCGTTACCAAGAAAATAGCCATACGCTTTCCAATCTGCACGTTACGTGTAGCGGTAGGGATGCAGCAGAGATCGCACGTGGGTTGGACGCTGGAACACCCCGTATCAAGGTGAACACACACGGGAAAGAGACACTCGTGATTAATGCCTACACGCTCAATGCTGGAGAAGAGGAGATCATCGCAAACGCATTGCGGCACCTCTTACGTTCATAGCGTTAGGATTTACATCCGTACTTTCTTGTTGGATAGAAGAGGGAAGGAGAACAACCCAATCTTCCATTCGCATCCGTATTCGCGTAAGTCCTGGATTTGGCACCCTCTACCAGATAATAAAGTCTGCCCACGGCTTTATATTGAGCGTTCCTAACAGAAAGAAAACCGCTGCACCGCCAGCTGCCCCTTTTGTAGCAGCGACCAATTGAAGTCTACGCATTCGCGCTTTATAGGCATCCGTATAAAAACTGACGTATTCCGCCGATTTTCCTAAGAGTCGTTCCGCCGGTGGCACCGGCTGGTAGACATAAGCTCCACCTACAGCGAGGCTTCCGAGCAAACAATTACCTGCTACGCCTAAAATCCCGCCAGCAGCAAGCCACAAGGCTGTGTTCACGTCGTCTTCGGCATCATATTCCGCATCCGTTTTTGCATCAAGCGCGACTGTGTTCCGTTGTGCGAAGCACTGTACCGGCATGTTTAGACTCAGTACACACATCAAAACAACGAGAGTATAAAACGGTCGTCCTCTTTTCATGTCAGTTCCTTTTAGGCGGCGAAATTTCAATGGCACGGCGTTCTGTTGTGGCTTTACGCGCCGCTTCGATAATCGAAAGGTTATGATACGCCATTTCTGGGCTCACAGGTACCGGTGCACCAGCAGCGATTGCATTAAAGGTCTCCATAAAGTAGCGGGCATGGCCGCTTGCATCCGTACGCTCTGCCTCATCAAATTCGGGTAATTCCAACTGTTGCCAACCATCTGCTCTCGTGAAACGACGGAGCGCATTTTCTACGTTGTGGCGATGATTGACGCGTAGCGAACCGTTTTCAGCGTGCATCTCACACCACCCCGAATCCGTACCGGGTACGCACCATGCTCCTGAAACCGTCGTGATTCCCCCGTTTTCGTGTTCACACAGCAGCATGGCGATGTCGTCAACATCAATATCAAGCTGCATCGTTTGTACCCGTCCCTCAACATAGCGGACTGGGGATTGCATCAATGTACAGACGGAATAGATTTCGTGGTAACTCGTGTCGATGATACAACCGCCACCTTTCGCTTTACTGGCGCGCCACGCGAATGCAGGTGTCGGATGATCCGCCGAAAAATCTGCAGGCTTCAATCCCATTCCGGTGCTCCGTCCGAAATGCGGTTTACCTAACGCCTCAAGTTCTGTCATCGCCACGCGCATCCCGGCAGTGAAGATATAGTTATGCACGACTGTATAAGGCACATCGTTCTGGCGTACGGCTTCCAGAATTTTGTCTGCTTCCGCTAAGTTCGTCGCCATCGGTTTTTCCGAGATGATCGCCACGCCTGCGTTTGCGGCTTCGACGACCTGTTCGGCGTGAAGTGAGTGCGGTGTAGCGATCGTTACGACATCAAGTGCTGCGTGTTCCAGCATCTCCCGATAATCTGTGTATCGGTTTTCCGTCGGCACGTCAAACACTTCGCCAATCTTTTGTAGGTTTTCCGGAACGACATCTGCCAGCGCAGTGATCTGAACAGTATCTGAGAGGGCGCGGTAGGCACGGGCATGCGTAATTTGCACAATCCCACCACAGCCAATCAGTCCTAAGCGAATCGGTTTATTCATGGTGTGTCTCCTTTGTATAGAGTTTAGCATATTTTGAGATTATGTCAAATTATTTGGGGTAAGGGATTGGTCTTTGTCAGAATCAGGGTTTACAGGATTATAGGATTTACGGGATGGATGTTGATGAAGAAATATAACCTTGTAGGAGCGGTATGTGTATATTCTCGTCTGAATGCACGTCGCATTTGGGCGAGTACGCCGCAAATCGCAGATTGTCGCGGAGGACGCGGAGGACGCGGATTTTAAGAGGTTTTAGTGATGTAGCATCCTTAGCCCCAGCGGGGCGGTATGTGTGTAGCAGCGGGGTCTCTCCGTTATCTTTAGCCCCAGGGGGGCGACACGGATACAACATTCTTCCTTGCATACCCTTGTCAAATATGCTGTAATTTTAAGAAGTAAAGAGATCGGTGTCCCCCTAACAGGAATTTTTTCCAAAGGAAACGGAATATTATGGAAGAAGATAGAGAAACGTGTGATCATACACCTCTCTTGATAAGAACAAACGGTACTGGTGCTGGTATAGGCAGCGGTTTCTTTGTTGAAGAAGACCTGATCGCAACAAATATTCACGTTATCGCAGGAGCCACATCTATTTCCATAGAGCCATTCGGAACGACTAACACTACGTTTGATATTGTAGGTGTCACGGCATTTGATCCGAAGAACGACCTCGTCACTCTAAAAGTCGCTGGCAAAGGAACCCCATTTCCTATCGGCGACAGTGATCTGATCCAACCTGGTGATGTTGCTCAAACCGTAGGTTACCCTCGCGGAAAGTACAAGGTTACAGCAGGTACCGTACATAGTATTCGCGATAGCGATAAATGGATGCGGATGGAATTTAAGGCTATCGGTGGTAATAGTGGCGGTCCGGTGCTAAATGCTAACGGTGAGGTCGTTGGTGTTGCTGTCGCCAATGCAGATTATTTTACTTTCGCTATTCCCGCAAACGCACTCAAAACCCTACTCACCGAGACGCGGGAGATGGAATCTTTGACACAGTGGCAGGAACGGAAGCAAATACGTGCCTATGCCTGTTTGGTACAGAGCCAGGCGAAACACTTTAAATCTCGCCATGATGAAGCGATTGCCGACTTAGATAAAGCCATCCAACTAAATCCAAATTGTGTGTTTTTTTATTACAATCGAGGCAGTGTGAAGTCTTATTTAGGTAAGCTGAGAACTGATGCAAGTGATTTAGTGGAAACACAACAGCACTGCCAGGACGCTATTAACGATTATACGGAAGTGATCAAATTGTGTCCAGATTATGCTTCAGCCTACATCAACCGGGGCGGTATGAAGTCCAACCTTGGTCAACTTAAGGCTGATGAAGGTAATTTCGCAGAAGCACAGCAGCACCATCGAGACGCTATTGACGATTATACGGAAGCAATTAAATTGTGTCCAGCTTTTGGGGCTGCTTACAACAATCTGGCAAATGCCAAACTTCTCCTCGGGATATCTGAAATTAGACTTGAAAATTTTGAGACAGCTGAGGGGCTATGGAAAGAGGCAGTAATTGCTAGTGATACTTCCATTGAATTAGATTCAAATGTGGCTGTGTTCCACCACACACGCGGGCAAATAACGGTTGCTCGTGGTGATTTTAGTGCTGCAATACCCTATTATGAGAGAGCCATCGAAATAGATCCCAATTATACCGATGCCCGTGAAGAACTTGAGCGAGTGAAATATGCGCTTGAACAAATGATGGGTGGTACTTAGTTCGCACGCGAGGCAGCCATCGGCAATTTAAACATCCAACCAAACCTGGAACCGTGACGGTTTCTGGAAACACAGGCGTGGATGTTCCAAAGGGTAGACTCAATAGTGTTCTGAGGCAAGCAGGTCTCAAGTAATGAGGTGGATAAACGCATGGAATATGTCGTTATTTTTGAAAAGGGCGAAAATAGTTACGGGGCTTCTGTTCCCGATCTTCCGGGATGCATCGCTGTTGCTAAGACGATGGCAGAAGTCAAAGAATTGATCGCTGAAGCCATCGAGTTTCATATTGAAGGATTACGGGAAGATGGAGAAGTCGTTCCACAGCCGTCGTCAAGCCTCCCTATTCAAAGCGAACCCGATGTGTCGTCCGCGTAGGTGTCAATTTAGCGATTTTCCACGACATTTTTGACAGGTCTCTGTAGATGCCGCCCCTACGGGGCTAAAAAATTGGGATAAACGCGATTCTACACAGATGCCGTCGCTACGCGACTGAAGAGGTTTTTGGAGCCGTCAAGGTTTCCGCATGGTATCCGGTTCAGTGTTTTTGCTGGGGTGTTCCTCTAAGAAACCGAACCATAAGTGTCAATTTTAGAAAAAACAACCGTCGCAGACCCAGACCCGGTAGGTGCGATTTCCTAACCGAACCGGATACTACGCGGAAACCTTGAAAACTTCAAAACCCTCTTGAATCCCGTAGGGATGGTATCTGTGTAGAAACAGGTTGGTTCACAAACCTAAGCCCCGTAGGGGCGGCATCTACACGAATCTGCGCGGGAAATGTTAGCGAAAATCCCTAAATTGACACCTATGGTGCGGTTAGTAAACCACACCATATCGGAGAGCGAGGTTCCAAACCTCGCCAGCGGGGGATGAGGGTAAACTTATAAGGGTGGTAAATTGCCAACAACCTCCACTGTCTTCAGACTCACGGTGATAACACGCCCAATCAAATCTACAATATACTGAGGTGCCTCCGCACGGTTCGGATCATTCACAATCCCGCTCCGTTTATCCACCTTGACACGATACTGATCCACGACCCACTCCAACGCCGACCGATTCCCTAACCGATAGTCGTAAACCTCTACGGGGATACCGTCCAGCGTGAGGAAGTCGTTGTATTTCAGCTGCGTCTTATCTTTAGAGAGTTTCATCTTCTCCACATCCCAATTGACCTGCATACCGGGGGTTTCAACCTTTCGGAGTTTATCGTATTTCGGAACGGATTCGTAGTTCACATGGAGAGCTGCTAACGCCGTGCCTGCCTTCGCAAAACCCCAGAAATCCTCAGCGAAGGGGATACGCGGGAGATCGCGCTTGAGGTTCTTCTCGTATTTCTCACGATAGGTGGGGTGATGCAGGAGACCGTAGTTGTAGTGGAAGATGTCCCACTTGGTGATGGTGTCATCTTTGTAGTAGGTTCGGAATTCTGATAGTGCCCAATCGGTGATGTTCTCTTGTCGGTTTGTGCCGTCCTCGTCGTAGGTGTAGAAGGGAAAACATTGGGTGCCGCCATTTGAAGAGTTTGAAAATTTGCTCTCAGGGATTTGATTAGCAATATGGCATCTAAAAATATCATGCCCTGGTCCACTGACACAAATAACTCTATTTTCACTTTCTGCATCAGATGTAGGGAAGGTATTAGGGAATACAGATGTTCGATGGTTTAGAACACTGTCAAAAAACAAAAGCATCTTTGTAAATGGACGATAGAGAGATGTTCGGAGTTTTGATTCCGCAAATTCAACAAGCTGTCCTTGCTCCAGTTTCTGCTTTAAACCTGAACTCCACTTAATTTGGGTGTCATCGTATTGAATAAAATCATCAACGCTCCGCAAGTTTTGTGGTGTTCCTTTCCATCTCATGACTTGTGCGTTGTAAAGATTACTCATTTGCTTTACGTTTTGGATCAAAACATATTCGTTGAAATTATAAACCCACGCGTCTCTACTGGTTTGCAAACCAATACCAAATGTCTTATAAATCGTATTGAGGCCTATCACTTCTTTTTTCTTTGCGGTCTTAATCCCCATTGGGATAAAGTTATCAAACTCAGCGTGAAGTCCTTCGGTCAGCCACGTATATCGGTTGTCAGGCGTGATTTGGTTCCATTCAACGTTTTGATAGTGTCCCTTTGAATTGAGGTAATTATACTTATCTTCCTTTCGCCAAAATTCGTCGATACGTGTGTAGAAAATATCAGCAGTTTTCGTATCTGTTTTAGTAATATTTCCCTTAATAAAAAGATTAATACTCACACCAACTTGGATCCCAAAGACGTTGTGTGTTGTGCCAGACAACTTCGGATTTTTACGGACATTTCCACCCAGGTCTAAAATATAAATCGCATCAAAATCATCTGCAAGGTGTTTTCGCATACCATCGAATGCTACACCGTCAAGAAATCCGTTGTTCGTTACAAAAGAGACAACACCTTCCTTACCAATCCGCTTTGATGCCCATAAGATTGCTTTCACGTACGGATCCGAGAGAGCGTTTTTATTAGATGCTTTTGAATCTTGCGAATACGTTTCACGCAGCAGCGCATCTATCGTCTCATACTTCCGATTTTTATTGTTATCGTTTTCGTTGACTTGTCTTGTGTTATAGGGTGGATTGCCGATAACGACAAACATATCCGCCGCCTTCTGTCGCTTCACCCGTTCCGTGTTCTCACGTGTAAAGAGTTCGCCTTGATCCTGCTCAAGCAACTCAAACGTATCGGCAAGCGCGATGCCTTCAAACGGCAGATACGTTCCCGTGCGTTGGAAAAACTCTTGTTCGATGTTGAGACTGGCGATGTAGTAGGGTAGGAGCATCACCTCGTTACAGTGCAGTGCATGGCGATATTTCTCCGCTAACGCTGTGCCTTGGATGTCCTGCATGAGTCGGACGATGAAGTTGCCCGTCCCGACGAACGGATCGATGATATGCACGCTGCTGTCGGACAGAGACCGATTGAACTCGGTTTTGAGGAGATGCGCCACGCTTTTCACCATGAAATCGACAATCGGTTGTGGCGTATAGACGATGCCGTGCGTGTCTGCGACATCTTCGGAGAACCCTTGAAAAAACTTTTCATAAAATGTGTTCAGGAAGTGCTGTTTTTGGGAGAAGTCTCTGCAGAGCATCGCGGCTTGTTCAATCGCGACATAGAACCGGTCTAACGGTTTAAGAAATTCCTCACGGCTGAACGCCTGCCGGATCAGGGTGTCGACGACGTTTTCTATCTCGCGTGCGATGATATTCCGGCGGGTGAAAGCGGAGTTATTAAAGACGGTACGGAAGATACGTTCCGTGAGGATATGCTGAACGAGCATCTCCTCAACAGCATCTTGTGAGAGGCCCGGGTTAATCGCGGTTCGGCAGGTGTCGTAGAAATCGGTGAACGCCTTCTTGAACGCTGCATCCGTTTCGTGGCGTTGTTCAATGAGTTCCTTCAACCTGTTTGCGAGGTCTGGCACGTGTTCTCTGAAATCCGAAACAGCGGTGTGCCAATTGTCGAGTGCGGGTGCGGTGTAAGAAAAAAGGTATTGAAGTGTTGCAATCAGACCCGCCGGTTCGGTGATGTCAAGGTCCAATGCCATCTGCCCGTTTTGGTATAAGATGGCGCGCTGTGGGGTCTGGAACAGGATATTGTCGAGTGGGTAGCCTGCATCCTGTTTTTCTTCGACGGCTTTAAGGATATTGTCGTCTATATCTTTTGCTTCCCAATAGGCGAAGGGGAGTCCGTATGCGTCGAGCACCACGCCGTCAATAACAATACGGTTTCCTTTCGGGGTGCGCATGCCGTATTGCGGAACGAGCGTAGCGTTTATCTGTTTTGCACAGGCTTGCAGAAGTGTATCAAAGGGGGAGCTGACGGCACCTTCGTGTCTGATGGCGTGTTGTTCGTATTGCTGCAGTGTGGTGTAGTAGTCGCGAATTGCTTTGTGATTAGGTTTTAGGTTGAGTTGTAGCATAGAGGTATAAACATGCCGTGGCGAAACCAGAAAGGGCACCCGAGAATTGGAATGGCTTCGGTTTATGGCGTTTTTTGCTGGTGCTCGGCGATGATTTTTGCTAACGCTCGCAAGGCATCGTTGACAGATTTCGCATCAGGGAACATTTCGGCTACATCGTCATCGAGTCTAATCAAGTTTGTGCCTGCGTAGTATCGCTCTGCATATTTTCCCCGAACTCCCTCGCTGAAATCGTATTCATCAAGCATCTCTGGGTCATGTTGATTGGATGTGGTTTGACTCATAGGTTTTCCTCTCATAAGGTGTTGCTTGTCGAGCGGAAATGATGCGAATGACATCGCCTCTTTCTGTATGAACAACGACTAAAAGTCTCTGTTTTTCAGAATACCCGATAATTATTAACCTTTCTTCCTTTTCTGAATGCAATGGGTCGGGAATAGTTAAAGAGAGAAAATCCGAAAAAACGCTCCTTGCCTCTTCAAAAGAGACATTATGCCTTCTCAGATTTTCTTTGGCTTTACGGTTATTCCATTGAAATTCCAGTCCCACGTCTTTTCACCGTTCTTAAAGGACAGTTAACACTTCACTTGTGCCTTCTTGCTTACCTTCCAATTTTCTCTTTATCCATCCGACATCGCGTTCCAAAGTCCCGACACGCGTGTCCACAGAATCAAGCCGTTTTTCCAAACGGGCATTGTTTTCTCTCGCTTGTGATTCGATCCGTGCCAAACTTTCGAGAACCCTTTCCCAGAAATCTTGATCAGCCATTTTGATAGCTCCTATGTTTTGTGCGAGGTCTTTTACCAAAGTATACCACAGATATAGCCCAAAATCAACAAAAAATTGTCACATCCGTTTCTGTAAAATGTGCTATAATGCGTTCAATAAGGCAATGTGTTCAAGTCTTGCCAATCAAAATAGATAGGATTTACGCAGCCCTCCCTTGCAGGCGGGGTTTCAAACCCCGCCTGCAGTGTGTAGGATACCCGTTATCATTGCCCATTAAAAATAGAGAGAGGAATTCGATATGAGCGAAGAAGAAAAAAAAGAATCTGAAGAGACCAAAGACGAAGAGAAAAACGCCGATATACCTGAGGATAAACTCTCGGTTACACACCACAGCGTTACCATTAACGGTGAGGAGATTCGTTACACCGCAACGACAGGTACGCTTATCCTGAAAGAGGAAGTCGATAAGGAAGGCGAGAAACCGAAAGCAGCCGTCTTTTTCATCGCCTATACGCGCGATGATGTAGAAGATCCCTCTACGCGTCCGATAACCTTCTCCTTCAACGGCGGTCCCGGCTCCTCATCCGTATGGCTGCATCTCGGAGTCCTCGGACCGAGATGCGTCAAGCCCGACGCAGATGGCGCATTGCCTCAACCGCCCTATCAATTGACCAACAACGAATGCTCCATTTTAGACAAAACCGATCTCGTTTTCATCGATCCCGTCAGCACAGGATTCAGCAGAGCCGTACCGGGTGAAGAGGCGAAGCAGTTCCACGGGTTCAAAAGAGATATTGAATCCGTCGGCGATTTTATTCTGCTCTACTTGGGACGCTATAAACGCTGGGAATCGCCGAAGTTCCTCATCGGTGAAAGCTACGGAACCACCCGCGCCGGTGGACTTGCAGGCTACCTTCAGGGACGGCACGGTGCCTACCTCAACGGTATCATGCTCGTTTCGGTCGTCCTCAACTTCCAGACAATTCGGTTCGCACCCGGCAACGATCTCCCGTATATCCTTTTCCTGCCGACTTATGCAGCGACAGCATTTTATCACAATAGATTGGGCGAAACCGATACGGACTTAGAAACTTTTATGGACGAGGTCCGAGAATTTGCCATAGGTGATTACGCAGTCGCACTGATGAAAGGCAGCAGTATCTCCGCAGCGGAACGTGCCGATATTGTTAAGAAACTCGCAAGTTACACAGGACTCACACCTGAGTACATCGAACGTACCGATTTGCGGATTAATATTGCCCGATTTTGTAAGGAGCTGCTGCGCGATGAAGCACGGACAGTTGGTCGGTTTGATAGCCGATACAAAGGGATTGACCGCGATTCAGCAGGCGAAAATTATGAATATGATCCAAGTTCCGCAGTCGTCCAAGGTGCGTATACGGCTACGCTCAACGCTTATGTCCGCGGCGAACTCGAATTTGAGTCGGATCTCCCTTATGAAATCCTGAGTCGGCGCGTACATCCGTGGAACTATGGCGATCATCAAAACGAATACGTCAACGTCGCCGATACCTTGCGCGCAGCGATGACGATGAACCCTGTCTTGAAAGTGTATGTCGCGAACGGGTATTACGACTTGGCAACCCCGTTTTTGGCATCAGAATATACCTTCAGCCATCTCGGACTTGATCCGTCTTTGCAGGATAACATCACGATGGCTTACTATCAGGCGGGACACATGATGTACATCGACCAAGACGAATTACAGAAGATGAAAACGGACCTGGATGCCTATCTTGATGACGTGCTTCCGTAACCTCGATGTCTTAACCGACAGACCTGTAGCCTGCAACAACGGCGCAGGCGGGTTTACGGAAAGGCACATCAAATCCGCAGTTCACCTGACCGAACCGCAAGGTAAGTTAAGGGATTAGACGCAGTTAGTCTCAAGCGCGTAGCTTGGAACGAAGTGGAAAGCGGATCTACGGGAAAGAACATCAAATCCGCAGTTCACCTGACCGAACCGCAAGGTAAGTTAAAAAAATGAGTTATCAAAGGGAATTTGAGAGAAGGCTGAATATTGCCGTCGTCGGTGTCGGTTCACACGGCTATCGGAACGTCTTACCGACGCTAACATTTCTTCCCGTACGGCTAAAGGCATTTTGTGATCTTGACCTCGACCGCGCCCGGATCACCGCCGAACAATACGGCGTGAAAGCGTGCTATTCGAGTATGGCGGAGATGTTTCGGAACGAAGCATTGGATGCCATCTTCCTCTGCGCGCCGCCACGTCTGCATCCCGAACTCACTTGCGAAGCACTGGACGCTGGGATGCATGTCTGGTTAGAGAAGCCTCCCGGAATGTTCGCTGACGAAGTTCGCGAAATGATTCGCCACCGCAAAGATCGCGTCGTCGTTGTCGGATTCAAAAAAGCGTTCATGCCTGCAACACAGAAGATCATTGAGATTTTTGCAACAGAGGCATACGGTCCCTTACGAAGCCTCTTAGCAGTCTATCCGATGACGATTCCAAAGGAAGGGAAACGCGTGCTGCGCGAGAAAGCGCATACGAATTGGCTCCAAAACGGGTGTCATCCGCTATCGCTGATGGTAGCCGTCGGTGGGAAGGTGTCTGCTGTGACCGTTCGCCTCGGAGAGCGAGGTGGCGGCGCGTGTATATTGGAATACGAAAGCGGGGCACTTGGGAATTTTCATCTCGCGGATGGTGCGAGGCACGGGCAACCGTCCGAACTTTACCAATTCTTCGGGGACGGATGCCACGCCGAAATTCGGAACAATAACCGTGTACTTTTACAACGCGGCATGCCTTTCAACTATAGTGGGAGTACCAGTTATGTCCCTGAAGGGTTTGAGAGTGGTGCCGTCGTCTGGGAACCGCAATTCAGTCTCGGAACGCTCGAAAACAAAGGGCTTTTCGTCCAAGGTTTCTACCAAGAGATGCGATATTTCTGCGATTGCATTCTCGAAGACAAACCAGCAGCGCAAGGATCACTTGAGTTTGCATTGGAAGTGATGAAGGTCTACGAGGCAGGACTCCGTTCAGAAGGTGAAACTGTTCCTGTTCTATGAAAGCAATAGGACTTACGCAACCCCCTCGCTGGCGAGGTTTCAAACCTCGCCAGCTGCACGTGATACGTAAGACTTCGTAGAAAAAATTGCGTAAGTCCTAAGCAATTTTGGAGAAAAAATGCTAACAAAACTGATTTGCCGTAATTTCAAAAACTTTGGCGAAGTTGAGATTGAATTGGGGAATCCCGTCGTCTTTATCGGTCCAAATGACTCTGGTAAAACAACCGCGTTACAGGCACTCGATTTTTGGGAAATAGGGCTCAAAAGGTGGAACGAGAATCGCAAAGGGAAAACAAATCGAGAAAAGAGACGGGGAGTTACGATCAACCGACGTGACCTCATCTCTGTTCCGGTCCCGGATGCCCGATTACTGTGGCGAGATTTACGAGTCCGTGATCCGAGAAACGTTCGGATAGATATCATTGTTGAAGGCATTACGGCTGGCAAAGAATGGAAATGTGGTTTAGAGTTTGATTATGCTAATCAGGAATCGCTTTACTGCCGTCCCTTGAGAACTTCACAAGAGAATGGAAAAGTGTCTGCACGAATGCCTATTCCTGACGAAGCAGGCAATCTTCCTCTCGCCTTCCTTCCACCGATGTCTGGACTTGCATCCAACGAAACGCGCCTTGACTCAGGCGCAATCAATGTCCGGATTGGAGAAGGACGTACAGCGGAAATTTTGCGGAATCTCTGCTATCGAGTTTGGGAGGATTCTCAAAAATGGCAAACGCTTTGTGAGAAAATCCATGCGCTATTCGGTGTTTATCTTGATGAACCCGAGTATATCCCGGAACGTGGGGAGATTGCAATGGGTTTTCGTGATGAATCTGGCATTTCTCTCGACCTCTCTTCGTCCGGACAAGGCTTCCAACAAATGCTATTGCTGCTCGCCTATATCGCAACGCATCCAAGGTCTGTCCTTTTGCTTGATGTGCCAGATGCGCACCTTGAAATCCTTCGGCAAGGCCAGATTTATCAGGTCCTTACAGACTTAGCTCGGGAACATGGCAGTCAAATCATTGTCGTTAGCCATTCCGGGGCTATCCTCAAGGAAGCGTTCGCTAAGGGTGATTTAGTGATTGGGTTCTTTGATGAACCCCATCCTATTAATGGCAACGGAAGCCAATTGCTTAAATCGCTTAGTGATTTCGATGCTGAGGCGTATTATCTGGCGCAGCAAAGAGGTTGGATTCTTTATCTCAAAGGTCCGACAGACCTTCCAATCTTGCAGGCGTTCGCGGAAAAATTAGGGCACCCCGCACAAACTGTGTTGAAAACGCCTTATGTCTACTATGTTGAAAATCGCCCGAGTAAAGCCCGTAAGCACTTTTGGGCAATGCAAGAAGCGAAAAAAGATTTGGTGGGTTTCTGTCTTTGTAATCGAACTTCTAAGAAATTTCATTCGCAGCCTGCATTAAGAGAGCACGTGTGGCAACGGCGCGAAATTGAGAATTATATTGTCCCCAATAAACAGGTGCTAATTGATTGGGCGCGTACTGAAGCATCCAGAATTCAAGGTTCATTGTCCGCGGACGCTTGGATGTCCACAATGGAGGAAATGATTACAGAGATTGAAAAAGCTCGAGCAACACTTCGCCAAGAATCGCCTTGGTCTCCAGATATCAAAGTAACTGACGATTTTCTGGATGGACTTTTTGAAACTTTCTTTGAAAAATTGAGATTACCGAATTCTATGCGAAAGGTAGATTATTACACTTTAGTCCAATATGTGCCAGCGGAGCAAATTGATGCCGAAGTCGTCAAAGTACTTGATGGTATTTTGGAAGTTGCAGAAAAAGTGAAGCCACTGGGAAATATCTGCTAAAACGGAGGAGAAAGCGTGGAATATAGACGATTGGGGAAAAGTGGACTCAAGGTGTCCGAAATCTGTTTAGGCACGATGACCTTCGGGCACGGTGCTGACGAAGCAGAATCAAAGCGTATGGTGGATCTCGCTTTAGATGCTGGGGTCAATTTTTTTGATACCGCAAATTCTTATGCCGATGGCGAATCCGAAGTTCTGCTTGGGAAGGCACTCAAAGGTAAGCGGCGCGATGCGGTTGTCGCAACCAAGTTTTTCAACCCGATGGGCACCGGTCCCAACGACTCTGGAATGTCCCGCGCACATATTATGCAGGCGATTGATGACAGCCTCACACGTCTCCAGATGGATTATGTGGACATCTACTATATTCACCACGTCGATTCACAAACCCCATTAGAAGAGATGCTTCGCGCAGTGGACGATCTCGTCCGACAGGGCAAAGTCCGATATACCGCCTGTAGCAACTACCAAGCGTGGCGGTTATCTGAGGCGTTATGGATCAGCGATATTAACGGTTGGGAACGATTCGCGTGCTACCAACCGCAATATAGTCTCGTCGTGCGGGATATAGAACAGGAGATCGTTCCGCTCTGTGAAATTAAAGGGTTGGGTGTAGTCGTATGGAGTCCGTTAGCCGGTGGATTTCTTTCTGGGAAATACAAACCCGGAGAACGTACACACGGTGGCACCCGGTCAGAGGAAGGGTGGGCATACCCCGAACGCTATTTCGCAGACAACGCCGATGAGACTTTACAAACACTTTTTAATGTTTCTGATGAGATCGGACAGAGTCCTGCCCAAGTCGCTTTGCGGTGGGTGCTTGAACAGCGAGCGATGACTTCGGTGATTGTCGGTGCAAGGCACACCGGACACCTACGCGATAATCTCGGTGCAGCGGGGTGGCGATTGGACGGCGAAGCACTTCAAAAACTTAACGAAGTTTCACATCTACCAGATCGTTACCCTGAAGCGATGGAAAAGAATATGCATGAACGTCGCGATAGTGCTGTCGATATGCCTCGGTTGTAGAAAGAAAACAACGAACTTTTCTCTTTCAGATTTGACTAAGATAAGAAAGGCTTCGGAGGGAATAGTTTTCAGTTTTCAGTTACGTGCTTGTGACAGTTGCTTTTGTTGTACCTGCCGCAGCATGACTCTTAACTGACAACTGATAACTGATAACTGACAACTCTATCAGAAAGGAGTGATCCGAGATGGGAAAGTGGAAAATTATTACAATTGCTGGGGCAATCGTGCTTATCGCAGCTGTCGCGATCGTCGTCGGACGCATCGTGTTTGCAACCAAAGATGATGCAGCCGGTGCTAACGCATCAGCAGTAGAGACCGCAACCGTTGAACGTGGTAATATCGCTGTGAACATTGAGGCGACAGGTACAATCAAGCCGTTGAATATTGTTGAAGTCAGTTCTAAAGCGAGTGGCAAAATTTTGGAGCTTAGGGTTGATGCCGGTGATTACGTCGAGAAGGACGAAATCATCGCTGTGATTGAAACCACCTACGTCCAGATCAGTTTAGAACAGGCGCAAGCCGACTTGCAATCTGCCGAAGCGCGTTTGCAACAGGCGCAAATTGACATCGAACTCCAGAGAGAGCAATCCGACATCCAAATTCGGCAGGCACAGGAATCTCTCGCTGAAGCCCAGCAGCGGCTCATCCAGCTCAAGGAAGATATCCGTCTTGAGAAAATAGCCAATCAACGTGGGGTCATGGATGCTGAAAATAGCCTTAACATCGCCAAGATCCGGTATAAATTGCTCACCTCCGATGAGGTGCGGGACGAAAATAGACAGCGTGCGAAAGCCTCTTTGGAACAGGATAAAGCAAACTTGGATCTGGTAACCGCAGAGCATGAACGCAATAAAACGCTTTACGCGAAAGAACTCATCTCGCAAGCTGCATTAGAATCTTCACAGGCACAGCTGAAATCTGCGGAAGCGCGGCATAAATCATCCGCCGAAAACCTCAAATTGGTAGAGAAACCCGCCACTGAAGCGGAACTTGAATTGGGGAAAGCAGATATCAAGAAGGCGGAATTCAATCACGCACTCGCTAAGGAACGCGTTGCGGCTGAAGCGACACGAGATATGGATATTACACTTCAGGAACAACGGATTGTACAGTCTGAAGAATCGTTGAAACTTGCACAGGCGAATCGGAAACAAATTACCCGAAAGGAACGCGACATCGAAACTGCGCGTTTAGCAGTCAAACGCAGTGAAGTGCAGCTGGAACTGCGCCAAATTGAGTACAACGATACGGTCATCAAAGCACCCATCTCTGGCACGGTTCTTGCTAAACTGGTTGAAGAAGGGCAGGTGATCACTTCACGCCTCTCTTCACTCTCTTCAACTGAAGGACAGGCGATCGTTACTATGGCAGACCTTGATACCGTCTACGTCGTGACTGAGGTCGATGAAACCGACATCGGCAAAATCCAAATCGGACAACCTGTGACTATTACCGTTGAAGCCTATCCCGATATGCCGTTTCAGGGCGCAGTCTTGAAGATCGCACCCCAAGGTCAGGTTATCCAGAATGTGACAACATTTGAAGTAACCTCCGAGTTGAAGAATGTGGCGGCTACCGCATCATCACGTCAAGGCGCGATGCGCGGTGGAGAAGGTCGGCGCGGTGGTGACGGTTGGCAAGGCGGCGGTGGACGACCAGATTTCGCAAATATGACCGACGAACAACGCGAACGTTTCCGTGCAATGCGCCAACAACGGCAAGCAGAAGGTGGGACTGATGCAACACCATCGAGACCGACACCCCAAGAGCCGCCCGCACAACAAACCACAGAACAACCAGAAGCACCCGCCGTAGCCGAGGTAGAAGAGGGGATGGATGACGATGATGGCGGCGGATTGTTCGGAGCCTTCTTTGAGGAAGTGCCCGCAGAAGAACCACCTATCCAAGCAGAACCCGCAGAGACTGAAGAGACAAAGATGCCGTTTCTTAAACCCGGTATGAACGCCTCTGTCCAAATTTCCGCTGTCAATAAAATAGACATTCTCACTTTGCCGGTTGAGGCGGTTCTTGATATGCGGGGCAGGAAGATGGTTCGGATCGTCGGTGCGGAAGGTCAACCCGGACGACCGCAGCCTGTCGTGACAGGTGTCAGCAGTTATGATAGGATTGAGGTCATTTCAGGACTTGCTGAAGGAGATATCGTTGCTATCGGTGGGTTTACGCCCGGTGAAGGCGGTGGGCGCAGTGCAGAGTGGCGGCAACGCATGATGAATCCAGCATCCACAATGCGTCGAATGACTGGCGGCGGTCGTGGGCGATAGGCTTATTGATCGTTTTAGAGGCGCAGCGACATTATTCGTACATAGGAGAAAACGTTATGGGAATCCTTGAAAGTCTTTCAAACGCATTCAGTTGTTTATTCGCAAATAAACTTCGATCTCTTTTGACAATGTTAGGCGTGATTATCGGTGTCGGTGCGATTATTACCACCACTTCAATCGGTGAAGGTGCGAAAGCCGATGTCACTGAACGCATTCAGACATTAGGCGCAAATATTCTCGCTGTCCGTCCAGGACAAAGTCGGTTCCGTGGACGCGGTTCCGCTGATGCACGTAGAAGCCTCACCGTCGCAGATATGGAGGCATTACAAGCGCGCGGGAAGAATTTCGGTTATGTCACCCCAGAAGTTAGCAGCCGGGCACAAGTGAAATACCTCAATAAGAATACAAACACAACTATCGTCGGCACCTCGCCTGCGTATCTTGTCACAGCCAATTTTGAGGTGGCGAATGGGCGGTTTTTTACAGAGAGTGAAATTCGGTACCGTGAACGCGTCTGTGTTCTCGGCAAAACTGTTGTTGACAACCTCTTTGAAACGATAGAACCCGTCGGCAAAACCGTAAAAATTAAAGGGGTCGGTTTTCATGTCCTTGGTGTTATGAAAGAGAAAGGTGCCAGCGGTTGGCGAAACCCAGATGATCAGATTTTTATACCCTATTCTACTGCTATGAAACGGGTTTTCGGAGAAGATTACCTCTCAAGCATCAGTATACAAGCGAATGACGGCAAACTTCTTGAGGCTGCTGAAACCGAGGTAACCGAACTCCTCCGAAAGGAACATAAAATCCCCCTAAACAAGGAACCTGATTTCCATGTACGCAACCAAGCGGAATTTATGGAAACATTGGAGGAATCAAACCAGACATTTACGAACCTAATTTTAGGGATCGCTGTCGTGTCATTGGTTGTCGGCGGGATTGGGATTATGAATATTATGCTCGTCTCTGTGACGGAGCGGACGAAAGAGATTGGGCTACGCAAAGCCGTTGGCGCGCAACGCTCCGATATCCTTATCCAATTTCTTGTTGAATCTACAACGCTTGCTATTATTGGCGGCGTTGTCGGTGTTGGGGTCGGGATAATTGGCGCGGAGGTCGTCGCTTCAATTTGGGGATGGCGAACGCTCGTCTCTCTGATGTATGGGATACTATCGTTTGTCGTCAGCGCGTTTGTAGGCGTGTTCTTTGGCGCGTATCCAGCGTGGAAAGCTGCAAAACTTCATCCGATTGAGGCACTCAGACACGAATAGGACTTACGCATTGGCTCTTAAAGTCCCCCTGATAAGGGGGATTTAGGGGGTTAAAAAATAGCAAACCTACCATCGCGTCCTGAATTTGCGTAAACTGTGTGTGGGTCGGGCTAAACTACAAGTGAAACCTAACGCCCAAATTTTCGTAAGTCTATATAATACAGGACTTACGCATTTTTCTATGATAACTGCAGGCGGGGTTTTAAACTCCGCCTGCAAGAAGGGCTGCATAAGTCGATATAATAGATGAGATTGAACCGAAAGCAGACCCAACGCCCAAATTTTCATGAGCTCTAAGGAATCATTATGGAAAAAACAGCAGTTATCGCAGGTGTCGGTCCCGGCTTAGGGGCAGCACTCGCCCGTAAATTTGTAGAAGAAGGATGTAACGTAGCACTCCTATCGCGCTCGTCTGCGTACATTAAAAACCTATCCACACGACTCTCAAAATCCGGACGCACTGCCATCCCGATCCCGACGGATATTACCGAACCTGAGCAGGTGGAACGGAGTTTTGATCGCATTCGTGAAGAACTCGGTGATCCCGATATCTTGGTGAATCATGCTGGAAACGCAGCGTGGGGCAGTTTCGCTGACCTCACACCCGAAGCATTTGAAGGCGCGTGGCGGGTCTGTACCCTCGGTGGGTTTCTCTGTTCAAAGCAGGTTGTACCGGGGATGCTAAAAAAAGGTGGCGGCAGTATTCTATTTACAGGGGCAACCTCTGCTGTACGCGGGAGAGCAGGGGCATTGGCGTTTAGCAGTGCGAAGTTTGCGACGCGAGGTTTAGCGTCAGCACTCGCGCGCGAAGTCGGTCCGCACGGTATCCATGTCGCCCATGTAATCGTTGACGGTGTTATTGATACACCCGGTGTACGACAACGCTATAAACTCAGTGAAAATGAACCGCTCCTCGAACCTGACGCGATTGCGGATACCTATTGGGCATTAGTGCAGCAGGAACGGAGCGCGTGGACGTTTGAGGTGGATGTCCGTCCCCATAACGAAGAATTCTTTACGTAGCAGATCGGAAATATAAACAATGGAAGGACGGAAGCGCGGAAGGATAGAAGAATCCCCTTCCAACCTTCCAGCCCTCCAATCTTCCAATCTTTCTCTAAAACGTACTTTCCCGTGAGGTTATCGGGCACCATCGCGTTGTCTGAAGATGACGCAGCAATACTGATTTCGCCGCTGGTGTCCCGATCCGATAAAGCGCGTGCACCGCATCACCACGGATATAGCGGTTTGTGTCAAACAGCATGCGCTGTAACCCTTCAACAGCACCTTCAGCGTCCTTACCGATCCGTGCTAACGCGAAGACCGCACTTCGGCGGACACCCTCACTTTTATCTTCCAACGCTTTTATAAGCCCCGGAACAGCGATCGCACTCGATTGGCTCGTTGTTCCTAACGCCTCTACTGTGTGTGAACGGACACGATCGGATTCATCCGAAAGTGTCTCGACCAAATCTGGGACTGCCGGTTCTGCTTTATTTCCTAAGTCACCGAGTGCCTCTGCTGCGTTATCCCGCGTATATTCACAGGAATCGTTCAACATATCGCGCAGGGCATCGACAGCGGGGGTTCCGACAGCATTGAGCGCGTAACAGGCGTTTCGACGCGTCATCTCCGATTCTTCTTGCAAACACCGCACTAAAGCCGGAACTGCTTTTTCCCCGAATTGCGGCAATGCATAAGCCGCTTGCAACCCTGTCGCTTCAGATGTGCTGTTAAGTGAACTGATTAGATCTGACAGCGATGCACCGTTCGATGTTCCGTTTGTCTTGTTATCCTCCACCGCTCGATGCCAATTCCAGAGATGTCGGAACATTTCTTGGTGCTCGGCAGGCCCCACAGGTGTTCCGTTTGCCCAGTCCGTTTCTCGGTTTGCCCACGTCGGTGCTTCCGGTTCGGACATCCGGGCATAGAGGAATTTCATCATGTAGCGTCGCGTCTCACTGCTATTCGGCATGGCGCGGTGCCATAGGTCATAGTTCGCGAAGGCAACCGTCCCGGCTTCCCCGACAACGGGTTGTTCCGGTGCGACCTCCGAACCCTCACGCGTGCTATAATAGTGGCTCATCGGTACGACACCGGTGGGACCCAGTTCAAGCGGTGTATCTTGTGGGTAGTAGAAAACCAGCAGTCTGCGTGTATGATGCGACCACCGTTTCCCGCCATCTTGATGCAGCCCTTGCCCTTTACTACCGGGTGGATTGTAGTGCGGATGGCGGTGCGGCTGCATATAGTAATCCGGTCCAAGAAGACTGGTCAACGCACCGCTAACGTTCGGATCATCAAAGATCTGCTGAATCTCCGGGATCCGTGGCAAAAGATTGTTACCGGGATTCCCTTCCTTGTCAAAGACGCTTACCGTTTTTTGATAGACTGTATCGTGAAATTGCGCCGGCAATTCGGTTGTAACGGTCACGAAACCGTTCACAATGAAACGCCGCATCTGCGCGTCACTCAAGAGGTTTACTGCCATTTTTATCCCTCCCGCTTTTCCGAAACTTGCTATAAATCCTGTCCACAACACATTAGGTTATCCTATTATTGCACAAAATCGGACAATTTTTCAAGAAAATCTTGATAAAAATTCTTGACATTTCCATCTACGCCGGGCTATAATTAACACATCAACATGAAAGTAAAGCGATTATCTTGTGTATCGTCTCTTTTATCACTTCCTATTTTGAAAGGATATTTCGGTTGATGGAATCGAATGATAAGGACTATGTATCGTTAGTCCGGATCCCGCGAAAATGGTTCTATGTCTTCGCCCGGATTTTTTCAACTCTTGTAATACTGAATCTATTACTTGAAGTTTTTTGGGGTTGGAAGCTGGAAGCATTGGGCGGAACGTTATTAACACGAACGTCTGTTCTAATGGCGTTGATTGTTGGCTTCTTTTTCATCTGCTCGCATCTATTGGAGGAAATCATGTTTGGGTATGCAAAGTTATTTAAAGACAGGGTTTATGCCGAAGGCAAAGCAGAAGGTAAAGCCGAGGGCAAAGCAGAAGGTTTCCAGATGGCCAATCAAGCATGGATTGAATGGTTCCAGCGAAAAGAAGCAGCTGAAGCTGCAGGTGAACCCTTTAACGAACCATCTCCTGCTGAGCAGCACGAAAATGGTGGTAACTGAAACCCATCGGCAGAATTGAAAGCATCAGGTGCCAACATCAGCTTGAAATAAAGAGGACTTTATGAAAACCACTTTCAAAAACCCATTGTTTCTTTTTTATCTCGCTTTTTTGATCGGTTTACTCCCTTTTTTTGGATGTGGTAGCGACAACGAAACCCTGTCGGGAGAATTCATTCCAACGGGAGGATTCAGATTTCCAGCCGGTACCTCAGGTCCCTTGTGGCAGCTATCAGATGCGGATATCGCAGAAATTTTGGAGTCCCACTCCGCCGACTGGTACCTCAGAGAACACGGCGAGTGGCGAACAAAAGGTCGCCATGGACAATTTCTCAAACAGTTTGGTGATATTCCTGAGGTGCGCTATATCATCGCATATGATCGACATCCAGGGCAGAAAACACGAGAGCAAATTATCGCTAAAAGCGAAGCCCTGCACCGTCTTTTCCGGGATGAAGAAACCTTGAAAGCATTACGCCAAGTGTATAAACTTCCTGATCTAACGAAGCCCGGACGCTCCGAACCTGAGCATGAATGGATAGCGCGGGATCCGGAGGGATATTATAAATGGCAGTTAGAATCACGCATCAAACGTTACGGAGATATCCCCGAGGTTTACATCGTAGCGCGCTTTCTTTTAAAACACAAGCAGGGAGCAAAGTTAACAGGTGCTGAAGTGCGGGCGTATAAAGCGGCGATGACCCATCTTAGGAATCTTGATGCACAACGCGAGGGGAAGCAAGACGAAGGACCTGATGATTAAACCTCGTGAGTCTTTTTTATGTCTCCTTCTCTTCTGAAACTTGCCATGAATTCTATCTATAACACTCAAGTTATCCAATGCTCGCATCTTCAGAGCGAGTGTTTTGCTGGTAGATTTCTGCGGATTTCTTGTAAACTGCTGCATCCGTCACAGTTTTTTAGAGACACCCCTTGGCCTCACGAATTTCTCCTATTATTCCTTCCATTTCTCCCAAGATTTTGTTGTACTACATTATGCTAAATGCTGTATGTCTCTGAAAAAATTCTCCGTGCAAATCCATAATTGTGATAAAATAATTGAAATTAAGGCGGATTTCAACGTATCGGATACGAATATTGGAGGTTTCAGCATGGGACGAAGTTTTGAAAAATCACTCGCGTGGCAGAAACGCGCCAGGGCCGCATTGGTCGGCGGTGGGCAACCCCATAAACAGAGCCAGCCACCGAGACCTGTTATGGTCGCAGGCGCGAAAGGCGCGCATTTCTGGGATGCCGATGGAAACGACTATATCGATTATCTGATGGGATACGGCCCCATGATCCTTGGACACGCGTATCCGAGTGTGATTGATACGGTCACGAAATACCTCGTCGAGCGTGGCAATGTCTACAATTTCGGGCATACGCTTGAGGTGGAACTCGCCGAAAAATTGGTGCAGATTATCCCATCAGCGGATAGAGTCGCCTATTTCGTTGGCGGATCGGATGCAACGACCGGCGCGATTAAATTTGCACGCGCATACACCGAGAGAGAAAAGGTGATTCGGTCGGGTTATCACGGATGGCACGATTGGTGCAGCCACGCACGCGGACACCTGTCAAGTGCTGCTGCTGCAACCCTTAGCGTCGATTTTAACGATCTGGAAGGACTCGCTGACCTCTTTAAAGCGCATCCCGGTGAGATCGCCTGCTTGATTATGGAGCCTTCCGGACACGACCTTCCCAAAGACGGCTACCTTGAAGCGGCGAAAAAACTCGTCAATGACAACGGTGCGTTGATGATTTTCGACGAAGTCAAAACAGGATTCCGTTATGCTTTGGGCGGTGCCCAAGAATACTTCGGAGTTACGCCTGACATGTCTGTTTTCGGAAAAGCACTCGCGAACGGGTTTGCAACGGCTGTGGTTGTCGGAACAGAAGAAATTATGGACAAAGTGGGCGATGTTTGGGTCGCCGCGACCTTCCACGGCGAAGTGTCGCTTGTCGCTGCTGCCATCGCCACTATTGACGAACTCGAAGCGAAAGACGGCGTCGCCTTTATGTGGAAACAGGGACAGAAATTGTTGGATGGTTACAGAGAAATGACAGCACGCCTCGGTATTGAAAACGCTCGCATCGGTGGCATCGGTCCCATGCCTTACTTCGGTTTGAGCACCGATAGTGATGACGAAAAACAGCAACGGTTCCACAAAACCTTCTATGAAGCGACCTTAGATGGCGGTTTGTACCTACCGGAAGGACATATCTGGTTCATGTCCATGTCCCATACCGACGAAGATGTCGCGAAGACACTCAATGTTTCTGAAGATGCGCTCAAACGCGCAAAAGCCGCATAGGTAGGATAAATCATTGAATACTCGTAGAGATATTATATAAGTCCCCCTGATAAGGGGGATTTAGGGGGTTTCTTCCAATCGCAAGTCCCCTGATAAGGGGGATTTAGGGGGTTTCTTCCAATCGCAAGTCCCCTGATAAGGGGATTTAGGGGGTTTCTTCCAATCGCAAGTCCCCCTGATAAGGGGATTTAGGGGGTTTCTTCCAATCTCTACAATCAAGAGGATTTTCTCATGGCACAAGCCACAGATCACACAAAACCTTTTATTGTTGATAAAAATCTCGGTACAGCGCTCGACATTGACAACGCACAATTGACGGAAACGACTTCTGATGGTACGCCTGTCGTCGTGCCGACCCAAGAACAGAAGTACCTTTTTGATATGCGCGGCTGGCTCTTAGTGCCGGGGGTGCTGTCAGGTGATGAACTCGCAGAGATGCAGGAATTCGGCTATAAACTCCGCCACGAACCGGATTCAATTCCCGAGCATGAACGTTCTCCGCTCGGGGGCCCCATGCAACGCCTTGCGGATCATCCGAATGTCATCGGTTTCCTCAACGAATTTCTTGCACATCCCGCGTTATCCAGTCAAGAGTGCTACGGCTTCCGAATGGAATCGTGTAGTTTGTTCTATCGTACTGTCGGGGACGGCAACTTTGGACCGCATAACGGCAACGGGATGCTCCGTTTTCCCGGCGATTCGCACCTCTATCGGTGTATCCCCGGCAGGGGGTATAGCGGCTTAACCCGCATCGTTTGGGAACTGAACCCTGTTAAATATCGGCAGGGCGGTACCCTCTTTATTACAGCGAGCCATAAAGCCGTCTACACTGCACCCGACACAATCCGAACCCAAGATTCGCCTATCTGGGATACGTACGAGTGTCCTGCTGGGTCGCTTCTCTTTTTCACGGAGGCGTTGACACATAGCACACATACTTGGACGAACGAAGAGAACGACCGTCTCGCTATTTTCAGTTGTTACAACACCGTCAATAGCAAATGGCACGATTGGGATCCGCATCCGCAATTGCTTGCGGAGATGCCTGCTAAACGGCAAACCCTTTTCCGTCCTGTCCGTGCGGCTAATAATTTGATAGGCGAGACGTATCGGCATTAGTTAATAGTTATCAGTTATCGGTCATCGGTTTTCAGTTTCCCTGGAATATTCCAAACTGGGTCGATTGTTACCAGAAACCTCTTAACTGGTAACTGACAACTGACAACCGATAACCATAAAAAGAAGGTGTTTGCATGCGTCAAATTGGATCAACGCCTGTTACCGCGCCGGGTTGGACTGCGAAACCGAAGGACGGGATCGCTATCGTTGATTGTGATGTCCACCACAATTTTCGGCACCCGACGCAGCTGCTGCCTTACTTGTCAAAATTCTATCAAGAGCATCTCCTCGATCAAGGTTTGCATCTCGGTGGGTATCCCAACATTCCGATTCGGAGCAACCGCGTAGACCTTAAAGGTCGAGTCGAAGATGCCGTCGAAACGACACCCAAGAACTCCGGTGGCGATCCGAGGGATTTCAACTTCACATTAGCGTTTCTCCAAGAGGAGCATCTAAATGTCTGGAATATTGATGTCGCGCTGCTGACGGGACCGCCGCCGTTCTACGGGTATTCTGGGCTACCGGACCCTGATTGGGCGGCTGCGCTCTGTCGCGCCTTTAACGATTGGACGATTGAGCATTGGCTGGAACGCGACGCACGCGTCGTTAATGCGATTCTCATCTCACCCTCCGACCCGCCCCAAGCCGTTGCGGAAATCAACAGACTTGCAGATCGTAAGGACACTGTCGCTGTCATGGTGCCGATGGGAACCAGTAGACCCTTTGGCAACCGTTTTTATCATCCCATCTGGGCAGCGTGTGAAGAACACGGATTACCTGTCGTTTCGCATATCGGCGGTGGCGGTGGTGCAACCCGAAATACGCCGACTCCGGTTGGACATCCGACCTACTACATGGAATCTCGGATGAGCCGCCCTTATTTCGCCAGTTCACACGCGACATCTCTGATCTGCGAAGGGGTCTTTGAAAAGTTTCCGAACCTCAAGTTCGCACTTATTGAAGCGCAGCAGATGTGGGCGGTGCCGGTGATGTGGCATCTGGATACCGATTGGAAGGCATTGCGCGACCAGACCCCATGGCTCAAACGTCTGCCGAGCGAGTATTTCCGTGAACACATCCGGATCGGGTCGCAGCCGATGCACGAACCCGAAAAACCGGAACAGATGTACCAGATGTTAGAGATGCTCCATGCGGATGAGACACTCATCTTCTGCTCAGATTTTCCACATTTCGATTGGAACGATCCGGTGACGGTTTTCCCCAAACTTCCAGAAGATTTACACCAGCGCATCTTTGCCCAAAACGCGCTGGACATCCTGCGATTGGATTTAGAGGAAGCCAACGGATCCCCGAAACCGTAGGGACTGAGTCACCCACGGATCCCCGAAACCGTAAGGGCTGGGTTACCCAGCCCGTACAGAAAACAGCCTTGGAAGGATCAATTAAAAAATGGCGCGTGTTGTTGTCGGAAAAGTATCAGAGATTCCGCCGGGTGGACGCAAGATCGTTGTGCCGTTCCGTGGTAAGGCAGGCATCGGGGTCTTTAATGTTGGTGGCACATTTTACGCTGTGCGCAACATCTGTCCCCACAAGCGCGGTCCGCTTTGTACGGGTGAACTCACGGGTCGATTTGCCGCCGATGCGCCGCCTTCACTTCAGGGGACGATGCTCTCTGTTGACGGTTTAGGCGAGATTCTTCGTTGTCCATGGCATCAGTGGACATTTGATATTGCTACCGGACAGTGCCTCGTCGATGAAACATTGCGTGTAGCGACCTATCCCGTCCAGATTGAGGGTGATGATGTTGTTGTAGAATACGATGGATAAACCCGTTGAAAGCAGTCAAATGTGGTTTCCTTGGGTTCGTTTACATATTCTGGGTAGCGTAAGTAGGCACGCTGTTCGCTGGTGGAGCTTTTTCGTTAGGAGTTAAAACATCATTGAATTGGTTATAATATGAATCAGAAAACACTATCAAATTTGGATTCAGATGAAATTGAAGAAATTGAAAAACTCACGTTACGTTGGGTTTTTCAAGCGGTTCTTGATTTTGGAATGGAAGCACATGAGGTGTTTTTAAAGTCACCGGATAACGTAAAAGATATTGCAGAAGATATTACAAGAGAACTGCTTGATCGCCTTCCGGGGTTTAATGTCCAACAGAGGATCTATGGAAACGTTGATTACAAACGGGCTAGATATATCATTTTACCAGAAAAAACAGTAAGGCAAGCTCTTTTTATCAATCTTCCCGCCAAGACCCCATGCTTTAGCTTGCGGGATGTAGGCGGGCGTTGCGTTTGATAGTCAAAATAGATTTGACTTTTACCTAAGAATGTGGTATAATATTCATATCACACTGGCAGACATTGTAAGCA
>JAJEDN010000003.1 GCA_022821495.1 Candidatus Poribacteria bacterium | reverse complement strand
AGACCCGTTCGTAGTAGGGCAATTGTGCGGTGTATTTGAAGAAATACTTTCTTCGCATTGGATTTTAGCGTTTGCAAAAACCCCAAATGCGAGGTGCATTATTGCCCGTCTCTTCAAAACATGTGCAAATAATTACGGGATATACTATAAAAACAAACAACGGGTATTGTTACCCGTTGTTCGTCGTTTTCAGCAATTAAACCCTGTCTATTTTAATTCAGATTAGTCTTTCTCAAATTCCTTGAGAAATCCTCTAAACTCTCGGCGATGTTTCTCTTCATCGGCGAGGAGTTTGATGCAGAGGTCCTGCGTGACGTAATCGATCCCATCGCACATACGAATAATCTTATTGTATTGGTCAATCGCGGCATTTTCCGCCTCAATCACGCCATGAATCGTCGAAATAAGGTCTGTGGAATCTTCTGGCGGTTGCAGCGATGCCTGTTCTGGTTTAAAAATGAACGAGCCCGGGACCCGTCCGCCGATTTCCTTGATGCGATGTGCGAGTTCTTGTGCATGTGTAATCTCGGTTTGGATGTCCGCTGCGAGAGATTTCTTAATTTCTTCGGCACGGATGCCATCCAAATCGACGGAGATTGCTAAGTAGTTGATCGTCGTTTCTATTTCTAACCAATACGCATAGGTAAGTTCTGCGATAATTGCGTCTGTTCTTTCAGTTTCCATTGTTTTTCTCCCTGGGCTATCAATGGGTGATTGCCTTGTGATTGTATTAACGGATTTCGAGCCTATAGGTTGACATCTCAAAAGGACTGAGATTTACACGCGATGTCCCTCAATATTGTTGCTTCGCGAGCATACCGTCTTAGTGAACATTAAAGGGACCGCCGCGTGGTTCTTCCTTCAGGTCTGGTCGCGCGGAATCGAGAAAGACCTCGTGAAGTTCAAGTTTGTTTGATTGTGTGAATGCCTCTTCCGGCAATGTGCCGGACTGGGCATGCCCTTTACGGAACTCCTCCGACTCCACCCAGTTTTCAAAATCCTTTCGTGATTCCCAGAGTGTGAAAACAACATAAGGATCACCCGCATTGACGGGACGTAGGACCTGGTTCGAGATGAACCCCGGCATCCCATCAACAAGACGTGCGCGATTTCGGAACCGTTCCTCAAATTGATCCTGATATTCGGGTGTGACGTAGATTCGGTTCGCAACAGTTATCATATATTTTCTCCTTATTGAAAAATTAGAATAAGATTTGCCATTTTCACAACGATTCCAAAAACGCAATGAGCGCATCGCGTTCTACTTTTGACATCTGCTCAACGGCTTGCCTTGATGCCTTCGCTTCCCCGCCGTGCCAAAGGATCGCTTCCATCAGATCCCGTGCTCTGCCGTCGTGGAGGAAGTTGGTATGACCGTTAACCCTTTGCACCAAACCGATACCCCACAGCGGGGGTGTCCGCCATTCCGTGCCGCTGGCGTGAAAATCAGGACGATTGTCTGCTAAGTCCGGTCCCATGTCATGCAACAATAGATCTGTGTATGGGTGGATCGTCTGGTTGCTGACTGAAGGGACACCGGCTAAAACACCGGTTCTTAGTGTCGGGACATGGCAACTGGCGCATTGCGCTTCAGCGAAAAGTTGTTCACCCTGTTTAACTTGCGGATCGTCCACGTTGCGTCGTGCTGGGACTGCCAACGTTTGCACGTAGAAGGTCACCACGTCCAAAATTTCGTCGCTAACTTCCGGTGTAGCACTGTGTGCAGTAAGTTGCGGCTGTCCTGCCGAGTTTTCTGTTCGGAACAGTGAGGTTGTTAGCCCCATATCGTCGTTATACGCCGCTGCGACCTGCTGAAGGAGCGTCGGTTGGTTCGCTTTCCACCCGAAACGACCGAGCGTGTAACGTTGTTGTACCACATCCCACACAAAATTGGGTTTACCGGATATACCGTCCCCGTCAGTATCGGTTGCATCTGCATAAGCGAGGATAACCTTTTCAGGAATCGCTTCGAGCAAACCGAGTCCAAAGACAGCCGGTGCGACGCGTGGTGATACTTCGACCGCCTCTGGCAACGGTTGATAGGTTTCCGTAAACGTGTAATCTGGGTAACGCAGATGTACACGCGTGCCGTCTTCGGTCGTCAGGGTCCGCTCGGTATAATCAATTTTAACTTTACCCTCCGGACTTGCATTGATAATCGCACGATTGTTGAGTTGCGTTCCAAACCCCGGCACAGGAATCGGGGGTTTCCCGTCCATTGTATTTTCCGTCTTCGGGAGGCTAAGTCTGAAGAGTAGCGACACAAGTCCTTCGTCCGCAACCGGGGGACGTCCGCGACCGTCACGGGAATGACAGTTGATGCACGAAACGTTGTTGTAGATCGGTCCCAACCCAGGATTTATGACCGCGGGTGCTGTGACGAATACCGCTTCAAATTCGACATCACCTTCGAGATGCTTTTCAAGTGCTGCCTCCGAAAGGTTGGGGGCAGGAATTGAGAAAGCGTGGCTTGAGGCATCGAAGATAGTCGTCTCACCACCGGATAGTTCACTTGTCGAAAATACGGGTGGTGCGTCTACAACTACCGGAGATTCTGAACCGCACGCTGTCAGTAGAATTGATAGAAAAAGAATTAGGTAGAATAACTTGGGAAAATATCTCATCTCTCTCACTGGATATAAACGTATAATTTGGGAACAGCACAATGGCTGTTCTCTATAAAAACGAAATAGTCCTTTCGCGTTTAAATATTTCGGAACTAAGTGGCCGACTACTATTAATTAAACTCACTCGATTGAACGAGTGGGAGTATATCCTGTTCGAGCGTCTGTTGAACCTTACTGACAGTGTCAATAGCAGTTTGAACAGCACCGCGGTTCGCAGTGATTGAATCGCGGAACGGATCAGGTATTGCGCCGATAGCGTCGATCGCAGCCTGCACCTCTTGCTGGAAGCGGGCATCTAACTCCGCATCTTTACTGTTCACGAATTCGTTGAGTCCCTGTCCATCCGTCATAAATTTTCCCATGTAAACATTTTGGATACCACGGATATTGTCTTGAAAATCTGAGATGGAATTGAAACTAAACTGAGATTCAACAAGGGTCGTGTCAGATTCGTTGTAAGGGTCAGAGATTTTCCCGTTCGCGACTTCATCAGCGATGACAATCATGCCGTTAACCATCTCTTGCACCGCAGCACTCTGCGATGGATAGACGATGCTGCCTGTGCCTGCTTGTGCGACGGTGTTGCTGAAATTTTCGCCCTCTGGTGCCCAGGCTAACCGTAGTTGAGCGGTGCTCGCTTTAAGATTCTCTGTCGTCGAAACGAGGTACGCCAATTCACGATCGGTTATATCCGATGCTTTGCGTTGGTTGCCATCACGGAACAGCAGAAATTCGATTGTATGGAACCCTTTCTGCGTATCTTCTAATCCACTGACAAAATCCACCGTTAAGACATCGTTGCTGTCCAGAACGGATTGTAGGTTGACGTGATCAACGGGCCAGCTATCTAATGCCGGATCAAGTCCTTGTGTGTCAACAGGACCGAACAGGAACGCTTCGCTCTGTTCCCAAGGTGTTCGCGTTGCTTTCCACGCCTGTTGCGCTTTTTCAAGAGTTGCTTGCGAAGTATCAGCCTCTAATGCCTTGACAGCTGCCAACAGATCGCCTGCTTTTTTATCCAATTCAGTATAAGTCCCTAACACAACAGTGTTAGCAAAATCGTTGAGCATCGTGCCAGCATCAAAAACTGCACCCTGTGTCTCTTCAGATTCATCTGTGTCATCGTCACGCCCGCACCCAACGAAAGCGGATGCGAGTAGTAAACAACACAATAGTGTCCAATGAAAGCAAATCTTTGGGAATTTGCGGGACTTTAATGTATAGAGTTTCATAAAAATCTCCATAGTATAGTTATTAGTTATTGGTTATCAGTTTTCAGTGCGGTTTTTCTACGAAAAACCTTTCAGTTTTCAAAAAGAGACTTTCGGACTATCCGAGAAGAAACACCCCAGTAAAAACACCCTCTTTAACTGATAACTGACCACTGATAACTGAAAACTATTATCAATATTGAAAACCGAAGCCGAGTGCGAAGGTATTTTCCCTGTTTTTATCCTTTGTTGCCAATCGTCGCAGTGAGTAATGGCTCTTGAAAACGAGTTGTGGGTGGACGTGGTAGTTAATTCCAAAAGTCCACGTCGTTCTCTCCCACCGCGGATTGTCGAAGATAATCCCTGCAACGCTCGCCATCGTATCGTAATAATCGTAACGCGCGAAGACATCTAAGACCTTGTCTGGAGGTGTGTCCTTCAGGTCTGTATCTTTCGCGTTGTTGCTTGGTTGCCTGAAAAGTGATAAAATATCGTAACCTGCCTCGATATAGTAACCGAGGGCTGAGCTTCCTACCGGTGTCCGTTTTACATTAAGGTTATTAGACAGAGTCCGATTGACTTTAGATAACCGATCCGCATTTTCGAGTGCTCCGCAGAGGAACAACCCTCGAACTTTCACTGCATTCATCTCATAAAATCCGTGAAGGCTCACAATCCCGACGTGTGCATCGAAATCTACATCAGGTTTCGGGCGGTTCGCCGCTGTGTCTCCGTAGTAGCCAGAGATACCGACGGTTGTGTTTTCATTAAAAGCGTAGTCTAATCGTCCAACGAGTGCCAGTGCCTCTGCATTGGCAGTTTCAAACCGCAGTTGGTGTCCGCGGACTATCCAATGTCGGGAACTAAAGCCGGTTGAATCCAAGCCGTTAACAATCTGTGCTTGGTATTTCAGAGCACCGAGTGCCCCGAAAACTTCGACACCGGTTTCGTGCCAGATTGTGGGTATGAGATGTATCTCTGCTTCCGGACGAGTTGTCGTGAAGTAGTGTTGTGGGCGATGTCGTTTCGCTACAAGCCCTACAGGGACGATAATATGCCCAACGCGGAAGTTAAAGGCGGGTTTAAGGGAGAAGACAGCGGCAAGTTTTTCGACGATCACTTCGCCGCCTTTTTCAATCTCTGTCTCGAATTCTCCGAACTCTTCAAATTTATCGAATTCCATCGTGCTGCCGGTACCGCCGTGTTCAAATTCGAGTTCCGATTCCAGGTTGATGGTGTCGTTGATACGGTATTTTGGCGCGATAACGAAGCGTTCCACGTCAATGGCGGCACGCCTGTCTGGGTCGAGTTCCCAATCGAAGTGGGAGTAGTTAATCACGCCGTATCCTGAGACCGAGAACGGACTCGACTCGGGGACGGCACTGATGCTTACTGAAATAAACATTCCGCAGATAGCGAGAAGGCACAACTGTTTTTTCATGACTTAACGAAAGTGATATTGAGACTCATTATCATTTTTGATGGCGTTGGTAATGTGATTTTCAGATTTCTGTTCAGAGGTTTCGCTACCGAAAAATTGATAACGAATCTCATTATCTTTTAATTATATCCACAATTCTCGCGAATGTCAAAAAAATCTGCAAAAAATATGAGAATTTCTTAACTGAGATGTGTAAATTGCGGGTTTGTTGGTTACCGTTTCATAGATATCTTGAGGGTATTCCGAATATGGATGGTTTATGGAAGAAACCCCCTAAATCCCCCTTATCAGGGGGACTTTAAATGGAAGAAACCCCCTAAATCCCTTTATCAGGGGGACTTTAATCTGATAATCTACGCATTGCTGCTTGATATAGTGCTTTCCCTTGGTTTCCGAACGGTCCTGGATTGGACAGATTTTCTGGGAATTCTGAGAATAACTTTGCTTCACTGACTTCGTTAAGGTCCAATGGATTCCCTAATTCTTTGATCTCGCCTAAGTAGGCAATCCCCCAATATTCGAGGTTGTACATGAAGCAGTGTATGTAACACAGGATTTCAATGTTTTGAAACGTCGCCCCTGTCTCTTCTAAGAGTTCACGGCGTGCGGTTTCTTTTGCTGTTTCTCCTGGGTCAACACGTCCTCCGGGTATCACCCAGATATTATTATCACGCCATTTGCAGAAGAGTATCTGGTTTTGTTGGTACGCCACACAATTGACAAACTCGATTTTCCCCATATCTTCTGGCGGATCACCAAAATGGAGGAACATGTGTCCGTCTTGCTCTTCAATCCTTTGGATCATTGTTCTCCTTATCAGAGTTACTGTTTTTCCCAGATTTGCACGTTATGTCCAGGCAAATCGAAAGGGTATTCGCCGTACGCAAGCGTAGGTTGCCCGTTATTATCAACTGTAACAACGACATAGAGACGATGTGGGGAAACGCTTGTGTCCACACGTTCAAGGAACTGCCATTCATCACCACTGGAGGTCGTTACTCTTACCTTTGTCCAGAGGATACCTTCACCGTCTGTGTATGTGCCGTCCGATATTTGAACGCTATGCGGATCGTCTGGTGGTAAGGTAAAACTTTCTCCAATTGTGGAGGTTGAATTTAGATGCGTGTGCGATACAAGCACCCAAGTTCCCGGTACAGGTACTTCAACGCCGTTCTGATCGACGACCCACACGTGGTCGCGTTTTTCCATCGGCATTGGGACATCTGGTTCAGAGATATCTGGTGCTATGACTTGGTGAACTCGATCACAGGCGGAAAGTCCAACAATTAAAGTGGTAATAATCAGTATAAATACAAGTTTTGTGATGTGTTTGCTTTTGATGTTCATGATGGATTCCTGTAAAAAATAAAACATTAGATTAGGAAATCAAACACTTGTATAGACCGCGGAAAAATTCCTGTTTAAGACTTACAAGTTATAAAAATCGTAGAATGTCTCAATAGAACATTCGGGTCGCAGCACTTGATAAGGAAAGCATTGAAGACAACTCACAACCGTTTTCTGCGTTTTGAGACACTCCAAGAATTGTGCAGCAGCGGGTTGGCGAATGGAGCCGCCGCGAGCAACAAATTGCCCCCACAATGCCCAGAATTGGGTTTCATAACCGACCGATGCCGCTGTCTTAACGTAGTCCAGCGGAAAGAGTCTAAGGTAGGCGTGGATATTGTAGAGCCACGAACCACCTCGCACCGTTTCTACATCAGAGTGGTTGGCTTGGATGTATTCAAACATTGCCGACAACTCTGACTTTCGGCAGATCATTCTTGCCTTGCTCAATGCACCATGCGCAGAGGTCTCACGATTTTCAAAATGGAGTCGGAGTTTTCTCGTACCGCGCCATGGATAGACGTAGGAGAAACATCCAAAAAATTTCCGCTCGTCAGAAGGATCCGGCTTCACTGTCATCTGCTGGAGATAGAAGTTATATGTCCAATCTTCGGGATTATCGGATCCGCAAAATCCTTCGATAAATTCATCCCACAATGGATTCGGAATGTCATGAGAGACTCGCAAGTTGAACAGGTTCCGCAACATCGTGTAGTCAATCATTACATCTTTTAATGCTTGATTGGAGACTTCAGCGATTTTCTGAGCGAATCTAACTTGTAATATCAGAAATTCCTTTGCGTATTGTATCAACGGATTCTCCTATATTGTTCCTGACCGACATCTCAACCGACTGTTCCATCCTTTCGCTGATGGAGGATCACACGATTGCCATCAGGGTCTTCGATGATTGCCCAAAAACATACAGCGGATTCACCGAGAGGCGAGTGGGCGTGAATTCCGGCTTGTTCTAATTCTTCTAAAGCAGCCTTCGCGTCCTTGACAGCAAGCGCGACCGTCCCGCCACCGGGATGTGTGAAATCGTAACCCTGCCCTAATACGAGTGTACCGGGGTTTATCTCAAATTCTGCCCATGTGCCTTCATGCACCAAACATGCCAGCGGAATTCCAAGGAGGTCACGATAAAAGGTGAGCGATTTCTCCATATCGCTCACCGCAAAGAAAGTAAAGTCAATACCTAATACCTTCACAGTTACAATCTCCTCCGCTCACTCTCACGATGATGTCCTAAGCAGCGAGGGTTTGGATCGGATATTCACCATCGTATTCGGATGCTGTCCAGAAGGGACTCCAATTTGTGGCTCGATCCTTTCCAATGTAAAGCGTCTTTCCGATGACTGCCCACGCCGTTCCATCAGTTGTGAACGCGATATAGCCCGTACGAATCAGATCAGTGGGTTCTGTGAGTTGATCGTTAAGTTGCGTCCACGTCGCACCGCCGTTCTCCGACCGACAGAGCCAAGCACCACCACCTCTCGGTCCGTTTTGGACTGTAGCGATCATTAAGTCTGGGTCTGCTGGATGTACCGCAATAGTGGTCCCGTAGCGACGCGGTAAACCTTCGATCCGATTCTCCCAGGAGTGCCCACGGTCAGTGCTGACATAAACACCGTTTTGCGTGTTCGCATAAACTCGATTATCGTCTGCAGGACACGTAGCAACCTGATGGACATCTTTATGAAGTTCCGGCGTGACGGGTTCCCAAGAAGTTCCTTCATCGTTGGAACGCATGATACTTCCGACATGGATATCTGCGTAACAAAAACCGTCTTGGGTTTTGGCAAGCGTCCGGACGGCTGGGGGCCCACCCCACGGTGTATACCAGTCTTTCCGACATTCTAATTCGTCAAACGCGACGACGCGTTCTGCGGGTCCCTCTTCTCTAGTAAGGCGATAAACATGCGCCCCTTCATCCGTTCCGATGAGCAGTGTCAACGGATCCTCACGAACAACGAGCAACGAAGCGATTGGATTCTCTATACCTGTCGGAATTCGCTTCTCGTCATCTTCCGATAAAAATAGTAGCGTTCCATTGGACAAGGCAGATACAACGGCTTGACCGTTTGACAGTGAAACCATTGCACTCAGATTTTGAGGGTCTGTGCCTTTATAGATTTGGGTGGGTTCACCGTTTCCATCGTCTTCAACGGCATAGATAGCGTTGTGAGTGGCAATAAACATTATGGGATCTCCTTTGTCGTGTAACATCGCCGCGTTCAAGTGCTCCGTTTTCTGGGAGTATTTCAGTGAGGCGTTTGGGGGGCAGTTACTCGTCCCCGTTAGAACTCACGAACAGTTTTCGTCCATTTAAGGGTTGTACCGGCCGGTTGTTATCATGAATAATCGCTTTGAACGCCGCGATTTGTGCTTCAGACATCTCAATCGGCGTTGTGAGCATGATCCATTGGACACCTTCTGAACAAGGCGGAGTTGTTAGGGACCCTTCGTAACGATAGTAATTCCTAAAACCTGATGGAGCCACATCCTCTACCTGATCATTTGGTGAGAACATAAAACGAGGGTCGATTATCAAGTTACCGTCCTCAGTGACATTCTCAATACGTTGCGTTTCACCTGGGACTGCGGGTAGATGGGACCAGATAGGGTCAAATGCGAACTTGTGACGACCGCGCTCAATTAGCAGTCCAACGACTGCCAATGTGCCATCCTCACTTTTATGAACGAAGTGAGCCTCCATTTCAAAGGGTTTACCTGCCACCGTGTGTTCGCTCGGTGCATGGAAATGGAATTCGAGAAGTTGGTACCGCGTGCCATCAACCTCAATCCAGCTCCCTTCTGGGCATGCAACTTCAATTGTATAACCGGTGTTGCGGATATTCATACTCGTTGGGTGGTAATTGTACGGAATAGGCGGCAGTTTTGCTGGCGTGGGGTTCACAAGATCAATAGGTGATTGGTGCTTCCCCCCAGTACACAAGAAGTATTCCGAACTGAGCTGCCCCCAAACCAGTGGTCCATTTTTCGCTTCGTAACCCCATTCTGTTTTCTCGGTATGAGATTGGGATGAGACACGCTGTGTCTTCCCACAACTTGTTATACACATAAGCACAAATATCACACTAATAGATGCCTTTGCGAGATGATGCAAACTGCATCCTGCTATCAACTTTGCATAGGTATCCATAATTGTTTCTACTCTCTAACGCAATTTGACAATTAAATTTACTCTTTTGTGGCATCGCGCACGACTATACCAAGTCCTATAAGAAACACCACGAACGCGGAAATTGGAATCCATTCCATTACAATTCCTCTGATGGATCAAAAGAGTGACGAAAACTAATCTTTATAAGCGTTTCTGATAGCAGTTCCTGCAACTATACCGATCCCGACGAGAAACACTGCAAATGCAAGAATTGGTGCCCATTCCATTACAATTCCTCCAAGTCATTAATTTTTCGATATGCAACGTTGTTAATCCAAACAATTACAAATGTAACCAAAAATGCGCCGATTACACCTGCTATAACAAGAAACGGATCGGCTTTTCGGTGATTCTGAGCCAACCATGCGACTAAGGAAATGTCCGCGGCAATTAAAATAGCGAAGACCACCTTTAACCAGCCAATTTCTTCCTTAACCTTATCCAGATGTGCCATAAATTAACGTCTCCATGTAGTATACCGTCAAACGCAGTTTGCGTGCCACAGAAAATCATTTGCGGTGTAGGATTGATATCTTATCCATACGCCATTTCAGGGTGTTTCCCAAGAACGCGCAAAAGACGTTCATCGGCACCTTCCAAGACGTAATCCGGCATACGATAGTTCAGATAGGGCCAGAACCGTTGAGCGACGAACCGTTGTCCGTAGACTTGGTGGAACAGGTAACGCACCCTATCGGTCTCGTTCGGCGCCCCACGATGCCATGTCTGTCCATTGAGCAGATAAAGATCACCAGCTTTCATAAGGAGTGAAACCGGTGCTTTGCCATCGAAGGTCGGAGTTTCTGGATCATTGGGTTGTCGGCCAGAGTAGTGGCTACCCGGAACGAATTGAGAGGGTCCGTATTTGACTTCATCTTGGTCGGTCAACGCGATTTGTACAGACATACGCAGCACCGGCATCCGCAGCCTTGGGTCGTGTCGATCCATTTCCGGTGTAATAGGAAACTCTACACCATCATCGATATGAAATCGGTTGATACCCAAATCTTTTCGGTTGAGGATACACCCTTGGGCGATGCAATGGCAGTGCTCACCCAAAACAGTTTCGGCGATGCTGATAATCGGTTCGCGCACGAGTATATCTCGAAACATCAGGTCGCATTCAAAGAGACGATGGACCACAATAGGATCCTTGCCATCTTGTCGGGTACCTTTGACATTCCGCATCCGCATGAAGTAAGGTTCAGTGAAAATTTCGTCAACGCGCGCAACGATGCGTTCACACGCCTCGCGTGAAAGCACATTTCTGACAATCGTTACACCGTTTTGGTAGAAATCTTCCAAAACAGCATTCAGTGTATCTGGTGGTAGTGGTTCTGCTGGAAGCGTCCGTTTTTTTGCCATATTTTTCAGTCCTATTCATACGGTTTGACAATCAATGGAAGCGTTTCACCCGCTTTACCTAATTCAGCACGAACACCGTTTGGGTTCAAGACTGCGACCGTTCCCGTGATGTCGTGAAGTGGATAATCGCTCTTGGGTTGGGTGAATTCGATAGCCGGGCGGTCGCGGTTATCTTCAATGAAGCAGTTGGTGAAATCAATGCCCCCCATAGCCCGAACGATGTCCGGTTGCGGTAAAGATAGCGAAATCGGGGACCATTCGCCACCGAACTGCTGGTCGCTCGCAGCGTTGATGACACTGCAATTCGTGAAGGTTACCCGCGCGCCTTTCAACGATTTTTCTTGGACCTTGATGCCGTAACCGACAGTACTTTCAACTGTGCAATTATCAAACTCGATGCTACCGCCCGGTCCATCGTCCCCAATTTTCGTCACACGGATGCCTGTTCCGTGCTTACTGCTCACGTAGCAATTTTCAAAGCGGAGCGTCACGTCTTCAGATTCACCCGTCGTGTGCGCTAAGAACACTTCAATGCCGTCACCGACGTTATCAATAAACTCGCAGCCAGAGAATACTACATTTTTTATTCGTTGATCGCTTTTGTCTGGTTCGATGTCTACACCCGATGCTGGTGGTGTGCCCCATGTATTTGAAAACTCGCAGTTTTCGACTTTAAGGTTTTCAGCACTAATAACGCTGATACCTTGCCGGTAATGGTTGTCGCACACGATGTCCCGTAGATGAATATCTTCAGAGGCGCGTCGTTCCTTACCGCCGTCAACATAGATGCCGTCTCCGCCACTGTCTTTGAGCGTTAGACCCGACACGTTCAGGTTTTTACTGCCTCGGATTGATAGCGTCATCCGCCATTCTGCTTTCGGATACTGCCCATACCAGCGGTGCCAGTCGAGTTGTTCAAGCACAAGCCCGGATATATAATCCTGTTTCCACATCTGGAAAGTCGCACCGTATCCACGGATCGTAAGATTCTCGACATCTTGCGCTGTGAACATTGAGTCGCCACCGCCACGATATTCACCCCGTTTTGCGGAGACGACTGTCCCGCGTTCAAAAATCAGTTCTTGATTCCCGGCAAGCTTAATCGGACGAATTATCCAATCAGCGTGCATATTCGGAACAACCAGCCGTTTCGCACCAGAGTCAATGGCTGCCTGTAGGGATTCCGTTGCATCTTCTGGATCGAATCCCCACCACGCAGCGTTGGCAACAGTGCTTTTCCCAGATTGAATATCCGCAATCGCTTCAAGATTTTTCATCATTCACCTCACCGTGTCGGTTAAGGTAGGAAGAAGTTGGGTTTCGCTCGCGCTCAACCCAACGGACATTTGGTCTGATCAAATTTAGGACTTACGCAATTTCTAAGAAGTCCCTACGACCCGCACACTGCAGGCGAGGTTTAAAACCTCGCCTGCAGGGGTTTGCGTAAGTCCTGCAACTTATGACGCAAAAGTTTTTTCATCGTCAAGGAGCATGAGTGCGAACCACGTATTAATGTCAGTGCGGTCTGGGGCTATCCGCGCAATCATCTTCGCCATTAATGCTTTATAGCGTTCATCCGTAGGTCCCATCTGCGTCATCTGTTTGTTATATGCCTCGATGTCTGCATCGCTTTTTGGATGATCTGCCTTCAGCCATGTTTCGACTTCAGCATCGGTTGATAACCTATTTAGGGCTTCAGCGAATTCCGTAGCAGAGACACCCAGAAAAGAGAGCGTCGCTCGGTCAATTCCTGAATCCTCGCCATAAAAGTAGGCACCGAGTGTATTGCTATTGAACGCTCTGCCTTTGTCAATTAACCGCGCAAGTTGGACCATCCGATAGACATCCGTATTGTAAGGACTTCGTGGCGCGCGACGGTTGAGGTCAATAATACCGAAACTCAACTGATCGTCCAAATCCTGCAAGGCAACCCATGTAGTGATGTCTGTACGACTCGGATCTATCTCTTGGAGACGTGCGTTAAACCGTTCCTGTGACGCTTCATTGGGTGCGTAGTTTACCAACGTTTCGTTGAAGGCATCAATTTCGTCTTGCGATTTATCGCAGTTTTCCAGCACCCATGCGCCGATCTCAAGATTGTTCGGATTATTTACGGCTGCCTCTTGAAAATCGGCAGCTGAAATACCGAGAAATGCTAAGATACGGACATCCTGACCGGAGTCGTCGCCGTATATGTATTCCCCGATTTTTCCCGCGCGTCCGGCGCGGGCTTTGTCTGCCATCCGTGCAACACCACAGATACCAGCAATATCTTTGGCGCGCGCACTGCGCGGTGGTCTGGCAGTGAGGTCAACCTGCCAAAAACTTCCCCAATCGTCCAATTCCATCGACTGCAGCACCGTCGTAATATCGGTTCTGCCGGGGGCGTAGAGCGCGAGCCGATCCTTCAAACGTTGTTTGTGGGCATCGGTATCCGGCAGTTGGCTAAGTGCGGTATCGTTAAACTCGGCAATCTCTGCTGCTGATTTTCCGCTCGTTTCGAGCACCCAGTTCCCCAGCGCAGTATCGTCGTGTTCGTCAGCGGCTTCCGCGAAAACGTCATCGGAAATACCTAAAAACGTTAAGACGCGTTGATCCAGCCCAGAACTTTCTCCGTAGATATATTCGCCGAGCGTCTCCGCGTTATATGCGCGCGCTTTGTCTGTCATCCGCGCTGCGCCGACAATCCCGGCAACCCCGAGGTTCGACGGACGACGCGGGGGTTGGTGTGTTAAATCCATAATATGTGTCCTTCCAATTCAAGAATAAAGTATCAAATTTTATGCTGCTATTGTATTGACTTTTAAAATGGATGTCAATAAAAAATGACCTTGGAAGCGAAGACGATATTTATTGATATTTTATTGACATTTTTCATCAAAAATGCTATATTCCTCTCAAAAGCGCACGGAGGTACACTATGGGATTTCCCGTTTACGATTACCGGACAGATGTCCGCAATGTGTTGGTGACCCCACAAATCCGCTCAAGATTCTTGAAGATGGAACCAGGGCAGAGTGCCCAACTCCATAGCCACGACTTAGGACATGAAATATTCCTAATTCTCGAAGGGCGCGTCGAATTTGAAATTGATGGTGAAACTGAGGAGTTGGGACCCGGGCAAATGTGTGTTGCTTTGGTCGATCAACCGCACACAGTGCGCGTTCTCGGTGATGAACCGATGACGATGTATCTGTCCGTTACACCACATATCCATCCGACACACACGCCACGGACAGAGGATGGCGAACGGCTGCCACACAATTTCGCATCGGCTCAGGCTTATGATGTCGAACCGGATATGCAGGTAACCGTATCCGAACTCGTTGCACGTCAGATCCATGCAGCAGAATTGCTTGAGGAACTCACACAGACGTGTGCAGCTGTGCAGCAAGAGATGGGTACCCAACTCAAGACCGCTCTCGCCGAAGGCGATACAGATACTGCGACCGCTGCACGCAAAACGATGTGGGAAGCACTTTATCCAGTTTACAAGGCGACCGCCGAATTAGCCGATGTTTGGAACGCACTCGCACCCCGTGTGAATCAATAATCTGTTTTTTATTTGTTTTATATTAAGGTTTATGATATACTTAATAACTTAAGGGAAGGTATGTTCACCTAATTTACAAAAATTGTCTGATTTAAACTTTAAACCGAATTGGATTTGACAACGTTATAACATTAGGATAAACTTATCTTTTACAAGAACCTCGTTTAAGCGAACTGCCCTTGTGCCTTTGACAGAAGTACCACTCTGCAGGAAATTCGATTCTCGCGGCTCATCTGCTAACAAACGAGGAATTGATTTCTGTACCGAACGGTAGAGAAAACGTCACAATATCAATGAATTATTATAAGGAGTGTCTTATGAAAGACCAGCTTTTTAACAGGAAATTTCTTTTTTCCTTGTTAACTGTTGTAACATGTTTAGGGTTTACAGCCATGAGTTACGGCGCAGCCGTCGTCTCTGTGGATCCTGCCGAGATTGAATCCCCGGCGGCCGGGGAAGAACTCACGGTGAATATTAACATAACGGGTGGCGAAGGTGTCGCTGGATACCAAGTAACGGTTAACTTCGATCCAACAGCACTTAGTTATGTCTCTAGTACTTATAACGCAGAATACCTTGCCGCTTTCCCGGGGGTATCGCCTACTGGGCTCGCCTCTGATAGTAGCATTGACTTCGTCGCATTGGGTGAGGCACCGGATGGCGATGGCACACTCGCTACAATAACCTTTGAAGTCGTTGAGGCGAAAGCATCTTCTATCACACTAACAGGGGTGACTGTTTCTGGTGCTGGTGGGACCGAGTTGGAAGCCGCAACCGAAGACGGCATGGTAACTGCCCCTGCTGGCGAAACCGATGGCGAGACTGATGGTGAGACCGATGGCGAAACTGATGGCGAAACTGACGGTGAGACCGATGGCGAAACTGACGGTGAAACCGACGGTGAGACCGATGGCGAAACCGACGGTGAGACCGATGGTGAGACCGATGGCGAAACCGATGGCGAAACTGATGGTGAAACCGACGGTGAGACCGATGGTGAAACTGATGGCGAAACCGACGGTGAGACTGATGGTGAAACCGATGGCGAAACTACCGAAGTTGAAATGCCTAAGAGCCAGATGTTCGAGATTACCCTTACGAACCTGACAGAAGGTGTACACGGTGAAAGCGGACAAACGCTATCACCCGCGATTTTCGCAGCACACCCTGCCGGCGTTAAACTTGCCGAAGTCGGTCAACCCGCAAGTCAAGCGATTGTCGCGCTTGCTGAAGGTGGAGATACTTCACTACTTGAAGCACTTGCAGGGGCTGCTGGCGCGGATGTCCAGATCGCTATGAATGCGGATATGACGCGTCGGTATACGATGCCGGGTCAATCTTCGACGGTCACCGTAACTGCTGATATGGTGAATTCTTCGCTCTCCGTTGGATCCATGTTAGTCTCAACGAACGATGCGTTCATCGCTGCCATTGATGTACCCCTCTTTGATGCAGACGGTATGCCTGTGTCTATGACTATTGACTTGATGGCTTATGATGCCGGTAGTGAAGATAACACAGAGCTGGCTTCCGACATTCCGGGTCCGCTCGGTTTAGATGCTGAGGTTGATCCGCCAGGCAGCAACGCCCGTGTTCCGACCGAAGGTGGCGTGATTGCAGCACATGAAGGTATCCAAGGTGGTGCTGATGTTACCGAAGCGTTTGCATGGACAGAACCGACAGCGACGCTCATGATCACACCGGTTGATGCACCTGTTGAACCCGTAGAACCTGTAGAGCCTGTAGAACCTGTAGAACCTGTAGAACCTGCAGGTCCTGGTTTTGATGTCACACTCGCCCCCGGCTTGAACATGATTTCTATTCCGTTGATGCCGGAAGAACCCTACACCGCGAAATCGTTGGCAGGCATGCTCGGCGCGACGGTTGTCATCCAATTGGATGCCGCAACGCAGAGTTTCGTCGGTTACACTGTCGTTGATGAAGGCGATGGGTTTGGTATTGATGGCGGTATGGGTTATATCGTCAACACGCCCACCGGTGCTATGGTGAAATTCACCGGTAGTGCTTGGGATAACCAACCTGAACCGGAAGTTGCTCCAGAACCGGAAACTCCGCCAGAAGAACCAGTAGTAGAAGGTGAAGACGAAGGTGAAACCGTTGTTGAAGACGAAGGTGAAACCGTTGCTGAAGGCGAAGGTAATGGTGCCGCTGCCGCACCCGCGCTTTCTACCTATAAAAGTGCATGGGCATTCGTTGTTACCAGCGAAATTCACGGTATGAACACAGGCATGGCTTACACGCTCGTTGCTGAAAACCTCCGCACTGGTACGATCGCTACGGAAAACGTCACGAATGCTGCGAGACGTTCCTCCGCTGTTTGGGCAGACCTCAACCGTAAGAGCGTCGTTGAAGCTGGCGATAAACTCGAAATCGCACTTTACGACGAACGCGGGAATATCGTCTCCGGTCCCTTCCAGCGCACCGTTTCAACCAGTGACATTCGTAATGCTTTCCTGAATCTGCAACTGAATGTTGGTGATGTGCAGCCGAAAGACACCATTCTGGCGCAGAACTACCCGAACCCGTTCAACCCAGAAACATGGATTCCATATCAGTTGAGCGAATCCGCTGAAGTGTCAATCCATATTCATAATGTGGCGGGTCATCTGGTTCGCACGCTGGATTTGGGTCTGAAACCGACGGGTTCCTACATGACGCCCGCGACTGCAGCGTATTGGGATGGTAGAAACGCTATTGGTGAGCGCGTCGCAAGTGGTATCTACTTCTATACGCTTCAGACCGCAGACTTTGCTGCAACCCGACGGATGGTTATCCTGAAGTAGGACACGCAGCGAAAATACTTTTCTAATAAAACGCCCCGACTTGCCGGTTGAGCTAACCGCGAATCAACGCCGATTAGCAGTCGGCGTTGGGGCGTTTTTTATCGTATAAACAGAGGAAAAGTTTTGATGAATCTAAAAAATATGTTACCTATTTGGGGAGTGCTTGTGTTGCTTTTGATTGCAAGCAGCGGGAGTGCCTTTGCGTTTTCTTTTGGTCCACCAGAAGGGACAACGGGGGCTCCGAATGAAGCCAACTGTACACAATGCCACACTGGTAATGCCTTGAATGACTCAGATGGTTCCTTGATGTTAACAATCCCTGGAACTTATGAACCAAATGAAGTCTATACAATTATTATCAATTTATCACGCGCTGGGCAGAACCGCTGGGGGTTTGAGATGACTGCCTTAGACGATGGTGGGGCGCGTGCAGGTTCCTTTGGAGTGTCAGATGCAGCAAATACACAATTAAAGGAAAAAGACAGTAAGCAATATATTATGCACACTTCTGCAGGAACCGCACAAGGAACTAATGATGAGAACCAATGGACTGTTGAATGGACTGCCCCTGATGCTGATATTGGTCCCATTACCTTCTACGCCGCTGGAAATGCAGCCAATGGTGATTTCGGAACCGCGGGGGATTACATTTACACAACTCAAGAAGAATCAACACCACCAATCCCTGTAGTTGCGGGTGTGGCATTGGAGGTTGTCGGAGAAACGGCACTCTCTACGACAGATGCCGTTGAAGCCGTGAGTTACACCCTGAAAGTCACGAATACGGGTAATATGACGGACACGATATCGCTTGAATCTTCGGCAGAAGTTGGTATCGGAGGAAGTGTGCTCGGCACGCTTAGCAAAAATTCAATTGAACTTGAAGCTGAAGCATCCGCAGAAGTTACATTGACGGTTAAAGGGGATCTATTGACAGTCCCCGGCGATTATCCGATCACTGTGACAGCCACCTCTGGCACCGATAGTACCATGACTGCTGAAGCCACAACGACAACCACTATAGAGCCGCCACCTGTAGTTGCGGGTGTAGCGTTGGAAGTTGTCGGAGATAGTGCGCTCTCTACTATGGATGCGGTTGAAGGCGTGAGTTATACCCTGAAAGTCACGAATACGGGTAATATGACGGATACGGTATCGCTTGAAGCCTCAGCAGAGGTCGGTATTGAAGGCAGTGTGCTTGGAAGCCTTAGTGAACGCTCCATTGAACTTGAGGCTGGGGCATCCGCAGAAGTGACATTCATGGTTAAAGGAGATCTGTTTACAGTCCCTGACGATTATCCGATCACCGTGACAGCCACCTCTGGTACCGATAGTACAGTGACTGCTGAGGTTACAACGACAACCACTATAGAAACGCCGCCAACCCCTTGGGATGTTAACGACGACGGCATTGTGAATATTCAGGATTTAGTACTTGTGGCGGGCCAATTGGGCGAGTCCGGAGAAGACCTGAAAGGAGATATAAACGACGATGGCATCGTGAATATTCAAGATTTAGTCATTGTGGCGTCGCATCTCGGTGAAGCAACGAGCAGCAATTAGGCAGTCATCCACAAGACGCATTATAGGCAAAAGGCTACTATGGACTAAGCATGGTAGCCTTTTATGAAACTTAAACTTACGCATTTCCTCTTAAAGTCCCCCTGATAAGGGGCGGTGAATGCCCATAAGGCATTCATACCCGGTGAATGCCCATAAGGCATTCATACCGTTGATTCTGATTCTTTAGGGGGTTTCTTCCATTAGAAGTCCCCCTGATAAGGGGGATTTAGGGGGTTGCGTAAGTCCTATTTGAAAAATGATTGCGTGATTTTTGAAACGCTGACTGGACTTAGGAGTGTCTCGAAAACCGGACAAGCACGTTAACCCAGATGACAGCGAGTGTTATAAGGAAACTCATCTATACTTTCCTCATCTTTGATAATTTTATCAATCTTCCCGCCAAGACCCCATGCTTTAGCTTGCGGGATGTAGGCGGGCGTTGCGTTTGATAGTCAAAATAGATTTGACTTTTACCTAAGAATGTGGTATAATATTCATATCACACTGGCAGACATTGTAAGCA
>JAJEDN010000068.1 GCA_022821495.1 Candidatus Poribacteria bacterium | reverse complement strand
CATACTGCGAAAATACCGCGGGTATGTTTGCCGATGTTTCAATTCCATACTGGTTCGATTAAAAGGAAGAAGACCACTTTTTGGAGTCTCGAAAACTTGGAGTTTCAATTCCATACTGGTTCGATTAAAAGTCGGCGTAGAAACAATGGACATCCGGGATTTGATCGCGTTTCAATTCCATACTGGTTCGATTAAAAGTCTCCCGCGTAACCCGCGGCAACCACAGTGTATCAACGTTTCAATTCCATACTGGTTCGATTAAAAGCATACCAGAAGAATAATTTGCCCGTGCTTTGCCTAAGTTTCAATTCCATACTGGTTCGATTAAAAGCCAAGACGAGATCACCACAATCCGAACATAAGGACCGTTTCAATTCCATACTGGTTCGATTAAAAGTATATCGACGAATTCGGCATCCTCCCACGCCTCCGTGTTTCAATTCCATACTGGTTCGATTAAAAGAGTGGTCTAACACGGATAAGGCACCCGGGCTGGACGTTTCAATTCCATACTGGTTCGATTAAAAGACTGCCTTCTAATCGAACCAGTATGGAATCACTAAAAAGTTTCAATTCCATACTGGTTCGATTAAAAGTGTTTCAAGAGACTTGGCACACAGACAAACCCTTAGTTTCAATTCCATACTGGTTCGATTAAAAGCTGTAATATTGACTTGTGGGGTGCCAGTCAATTGTATGTTTCAATTCCATACTGGTTCGATTAAAAGCCTGTCGGATGTCCTATCAATACCGATAGGATTGTGAGTTTCAATTCCATACTGGTTCGATTAAAAGCAGATCGGGGGCAACAAATAGAGACATTAACGGCTACGTTTCAATTCCATACTGGTTCGATTAAAAGCCTTCGTAAATTTAATGACAACGATTAGACAGACGTTTCAATTCCATACTGGTTCGATTAAAAGTGTCTGACACGTGGCAACTCTGCAAATATAGGTCATGTTTCAATTCCATACTGGTTCGATTAAAAGTTTCTTTCCTTGCGATACCGGCATTCGCCCAAAAGAGTTTCAATTCCATACTGGTTCGATTAAAAGCAAAAAAGTGTTTCAAGATTATCAAGACACTATTGAGTTTCAATTCCATACTGGTTCGATTAAAAGGGTATTGCTGCGCACCCGTCAAGTTTACCATTATCATTGTTTCAATTCCATACTGGTTCGATTAAAAGTGTGGCTACCCCATCCAAAAATATCGCCTTCTTGGGTTTCAATTCCATACTGGTTCGATTAAAAGAGGAAACTGCAAACCTCTTGGATTTGTGCTTCAATCTGTTTCAATTCCATACTGGTTCGATTAAAAGGATACGAACCCGGTGACACTTGCTACTATTCACACCTGTTTCAATTCCATACTGGTTCGATTAAAAGCTGGGTTACGTCGATGGTTAGCCCGTCGAAATGGAAAGTTTCAATTCCATACTGGTTCGATTAAAAGAAGAACGGCAAAGGTCCATTCTAAAAACACCGAACATGTTTCAATTCCATACTGGTTCGATTAAAAGGATACTCAATCGCGTTGAGGCGTGTGTCTCGTTCCCGAGTTTCAATTCCATACTGGTTCGATTAAAAGGACAGAAACCCCGTGACAGGTAGCAATCACATCGGTTTCAATTCCATACTGGTTCGATTAAAAGATGTTAACACTGTTGCGCATTCAGGCGTGGCGTGGGAGTTTCAATTCCATACTGGTTCGATTAAAAGGCTCTATGAAAGCCGTCAATATATTATACATAACCCTTGTGGTCCGTGTCAAGTCAAGTTTTACAATTGTGATTTTCAGGGACGGTTTACTGTCAACCTCCGGTTGTGTAAATTCATTGGGAGGTTGACGGCATCAAGCAGGACGTGAGTTTAATCATGATCTTATCCGGAAATTGCGAATCTACGACCGACCCAAAATTGTCATTTAACTGAGGTCGACGGCAGATTTTAAACTTATTTCTTAACGAAAGGTATCTTCAGTGCCGTGGCGACCTAACTTTTATGATAAACTCTTGTGAATGCTACCCAGTAAGGGATGAGAGCCTGGAGACCACTCTTAGAAAAAGATATATTATTGGCAGTATTGTTACTCGCCATATAAACGATTTTACCACAATTGAAACTAAATAAAACATTAGAGTAGGTTTGTCGCGGGGTTTTTATCTACACCCATGACCTCTTTGTTGACCCAGCGGGCATCACGCAGCTCATAAATGATGATTGAGTCGTATTCCGGATCGGTAAGTGCTTCTAATCCGGATTTGACTCGTGCAAGCTGCGCTTTGGTTAATTGCCCTTCAAATACTGAGTTTTGAATCCAGTTGAGATGTTGGCGGAGATATTTGCATACCTTCGCGACACGTGTAACTTCAATGTCGTAAACAAGAATAATATACATAGTTTTTTTTCTTAGAAGGTTAGTTATCAGTTGTCAGTTAAGGCAAAGTTAGGAAGGCAGACCGCGTTTGTCGAGTACACCGCAAAACCGCGCCTATGGGTTTTGATAAGTGCTGCTACCACCACGGTCGCAATGCCTGATAGGTTTCCATGCCTACAAGATGTTTGATGAGTTTATAGCATTCTAATCGGATGAGCCGCTGATAGGAAACATGACGTTTTAATTTTCGATGCGAGATGGTCTGTTTGAGTTGTTCATCAAAGGCGGCGATAAAAAGTTTACGCCCATTTTCATTAAGATAGCATCCATCAATACTGGTTTCAAAATGCTTTGACTCGTCAAGTTGTCGCCGGTTGAATAGGCGGAAGATAATTCGGTCAATAATGAGTGGTTTGAATATTTCGGCGAGATCGAGGCTGAGTGAGAAGCGTCGGTCGCCGGGTTCATGGAGGAAGCTGACCGTTGGATTGAGCTGGGTTCGATAAATTTCGGTGAGGCATGCGGTATACATCATTGAGTTTCCGAATGAGATAAGCGCATTAATCGGATTATCAGGTGGACGCCGGACGCGTTTTTCAAAGGGCGTTTTTAATGCCAAGATCGTATTGAATGCAGTGTAATAGGTATCTCGGATAGTGCCTTCGTAGCCCATCAATTCGTTGGTGTTTTTCGCTGTTCGGCTTTCTGTGAGGATGTCCTCAATGGATGTAATCTGTGTGCTGCAGTCTTTACCTCGGTTAGTGTGATAGCGAAGGATTCGGAGCATGTTGAAGACAGCGGATTCAACGAACTCGTGTGCGATAGTCATGCGTTTGGCGCGGTTTTCGTAGTGTTGGACCTGCTTGACAAGTAGTGAACCAGAGTTGAGATACTCCCGGGGGTAGTAACTTCCAGAATAGTAGCCGTAATAGTTAAATACGTGGAAGGCGATATGTTTTTGTGCGAGAAAGTTGAGGAGCTTCGTGTTGAGATCAAGTTCACCGTAGAAATAGAGTGCGTCAATATCCTCAACAGGAATCGGTATACGCTGCGCTTCTACGGGTTCTAAGTAGAGTGTGTTGTCTTTCCGGCGGAGCCTGCCGGGTTGAGTGATGTAGTAGTTGCGTGGCATAATTGGTAAATTCCTTGTTTCGGGTTGGGGGACCCAACCCCTACGAACCTTGATGTGATGGTATTTTAACTCCAGCAAAGTTCTTGATAACTACAGGATTTGCAGATTTTCATGTAGTCTGCGGGCGGTGGTGTTGGCAGTGCCGCGATCCCGTTGACTTTTTCAATGGCGGTTTCCACTTCTCGTTCTCTTTCGGGTGTGAGTCGCACTTCAGTGGTACGTCTTTGGCGTGGGTAGTTGATGACCCCCTTCCTATTCGTTACGCCTTTTTGTTTGAGGAGATAGAGGTAATAGCTGAGCTGCATGATGTGTGCGGTTTCCATTGCGGGACCAGATTTGATGTCGTGCAGTACGCCGTGTGTGTCAACGAAGTCTATCTTTACAAGATTGTCAATGTCCCATTCTCTACGTTTTTCGCGTGGATAACTCTCGTCGTGGAGGAGTTTTCCGAGATCAACATGTTCGGAGGTATGCTCCATTTCGAGATGGTTCTGGTAGAACCAGAGTTTGCGGGTGCAGATGTAGAGGTAGTTGATGGCAGTGCCAGTGATGTTGGATGCATCTGAGTTTTGCATGAAGGTTACTCCTTTTGTGTGAACCTTTACCGTAGGGGCTGGGTTGCCCAGCCCTAATGATCTATACACCCGATGCGGCGTAGGGGCTGGGTTACTTCCCTAACTCGTCCGGTTTCGTCCAAATTGTGATAGCGATGGTGGTGCCGTAGGGGCTGGGTTGCCCAGCCCTCCATGTTGGAATTGTCCCCATGGACAAGAATTCACAGATGAACTCCGTGCGAAGGTTGCCCAGCCCTCCATGTTGGAATTGTCCCTATGTTTACGCGTCCTTCGATACAGGTCACGTCCTATAGTGACGTGCGGAAGGCTTACATTACGCGGGTTTGTGAATTATCTGATGTCCCCGTGACGTGCCGATGCCACCTGCGGCGTAGGAATGGGACGTAATTTTGGTAAAATTATAAGATATTGGTACTGTGTTCATCTATAAGCAAACCGAGTGTTTCATCGTAGCGAACCTTTATGAACCACTGACCTAACCGCCCAACACGTGTGGTCTCATAGAGTTGTCCCTCTTTATGTAGTCGCGCAAATTGGTTATGGCTAATTTGGGTAATGTAAGCTCTGGCTTCATAGTATTCGCGTGCCTCAATTTTCTCCGAGAAATCCTCCTCATAGCATTCTGGCACGACCTCGACGCTTTTGAAGAGTTCATTAAACTCCTTACGACCTTCAGAATCCTCAATAAATGGAACAATGCTTTGTAGATGCCGTTCAAATAACTGTTTTGCCTTATTGAATTTTTTCTGTTCTTTCTCATTGTAGCCATCACAATAGACCTGATCAATAAGGTTTTGAATTCCTGATTCGTGCAAGACTTCATCCGATGTAAACGCATTTAGGGTGTGCTCAACGGTTTCTCTGGAATAGATGAAACCATCGTTCTCACCGCCTTTTTCACAGATGTGGACATCACAGATTCCATTTTCGCCTTTTTCGCCTTTTCTATTGATTCGTCCGAAACGTTGGATGAGCGCATCTATCGGTGCGGGTTCTGTAAAAAGGCAGTCAAAATCTATATCTAATGATACCTCAACTGCCTGCGTGCCGACAAGGAGATCCGCGTCTTCAAGCTCCTGTTCAATCCGTTCTCGGTCCCGGAGGATAAATCGGCTATGAAGCAGTTTGGCATCATCGGTTACACTTTGCAATTTCTGAAATACATTTTGTGCCTGATTGACAGTGTTGCAGACGACCATGACTCGTTGTCCTTGCATAAGACGTTCCTCAATCAACGGAATTGCCTCGTGGATACTATTATCAAGTAACACCACTCTGTGTCGAGTGAATCTATTCCGTTCTTGGGCATCCATTTCAACCGGTGTGAGTTGCCCAAGTGCAACGTTAATCATCTGTTTAAGGAACTTTGGCATAGTGGCTGTCATAACGCAGAATTTTGCATCGTAATTTTCACGGAGTTTCTTTATCATTGTTAAAATGAGTGCGGTTGTGTGTGGATCGTAGGCATGAATTTCGTCAAAGATAAAAAGCCCTTGAGACACCTCAGCCATCTGCATCTCAAAACCACGGATACCGAAAAAGGCTTTTAGGAGTTGAAAAGGTGTTAGTACTTTGTAAGGACGGCATATTTTCTTCGTCAAATTCTGCGTCTCACGAGCCTCTGCTGCTGCTTCTTGGTAAGTGTATTCTTTATCCACAAGATCCTTGTAAACAAAGTAATTCGCTTTACCATGCAACATACCAATCTTGTCGTCCGATACAAGTTCTTTCAACCTCTCATACATTGCATTGATACTTGCTGTATAAGGTAAAACATAAAAAACCCTATTACCAAGTGTTTCACATTGATTTTTGTCTGACCAGAGCAAAGCCGCTTCGGTTTTGCCGGAACCAGTGGGTGCAGAAAGCATGAGCTGTCCTGTTGTGTCGCCAGAGTCTTTTTGAAACGATTCCCAACCGTGAAATTGTCGTCCTTTCTCTTTTAATTTCTCTTTGACGCGTTGCACCAGTTCTAATTCAAGGTTGTCAAGGGCAATTTGAATTTCATTTTTGCCTGCCGATGCCAGATGGTCACAGGCAATCATGCACCCGCGCATAAGCATGCCGTAGGTGCCATGCAAACGGGTTAATTCAACATCGTCAAAAGCAATCCAATAAGGCACAAGAAATTCACCATAACCACTAATAAGTTGGTCGGTTGAAGGGACAGGTGTCCATAAGCATTCTTCCATGGGACACCACTGTGGCACCTGTTCCTGAATTTCCATCAAAGCCTCCCAATTCGGTTTGAGTTCTGCGATATACTTGCGCCACTCTTGGTAGCCATGTTCATTTTTTTTCCAGCATGGGTGCTTTTCTCTCAACGTTTCAATATCTTTGTGGTGTGTTAGAATCGCTAAGGCGATTGCCTGTTTTGCCTCCTGAGAAAGTTGAAGCGTAACAACAAATCCGGTAGATAGAATCTCGTGGCGATAGCCCCATCGCTTCCTATCAGTAAGTTGTTTTTGGAAGCCTGTGGCTGCTTTCCCGAAATCGTGAAGTGCTACCGCATAGAAAAGATGCTCAAAGAAATCTGGCTCTTTGGCAACGTCCGCTAAAAACGGCATTCGTTCTTGAAGGCTATTGTATACTTCAAGGCAATTTTCTGTATGTACTTGAAGCCCTTCCGGTGGATCGCTTTTTGCCATCAATATCGACATAGAATTTTCTCTCCGTAGGGGCGTGGTCGCCACGCCCGATTTTGTTCCATATCGTAGGGGCGTGGTCGCCACGCCCGTTATAAGTGTTTTTATCATCTCGTAGGGGCATGGTTGCCATGCCCGTCTTTATTTTCTTTACGTATCTCTTACCATTTGGAAGGATTGTCAGGATGTAATTGATCTAATTCCCATTTCATCGGGTTATTCTGCATGTATTGACGCAGCCGTTGTAAATCTGGGTCGTCTCGGATGATATGATCGTGATAATTTCTTTGCCAAACGCGTGTCCCAGCCATATTGCGGTGTTGGTTAATATGCTTGGTGGATTGATATTTGAAATAGGCCATGATTTTGCCTAACGAAGGCAACGGAATCTGGCTCTTGCGATTGTTGAGGTTTTCTGATGGGCGAGGAGACCTCGCCCCTACGAATGGCTGTGGATCCCCCGTCTCTGAGATGCCCCATGAAACAATTCCGTGAAAATGATTGGGCATGACGACAGACTCGCCTAATTCAACGGAAAGAAAATGTTGTGGAACACGGCTCCAACATTCAACGACAATTTGACCTATTCCATTCAATTGCATTTTCCCGTCTATTATCGTCCCGAATAGACATTTTCGATGTTGTACGCAGATGCTCACGAAATATGCGCCGGGTTGACTGTAATCATAACCACGTAAGCGCGTAGGACGGCGGCGCGGAAGATCGGATTTGGAATTCATAAGGAAACCTTCTGAGGTTTTATATTTTCGGGCGAGGAGACCTCGCCCCTACGATTCGGGTTCATCCCCTTGGACGAGGTGCCCTCACCCCTACAATTGGTTTTAGATCATTGGGCGAGGAGATCTCGGCTCTACGATGTGTTAAGCTTAGATGCCGGGAAATTGCATCTGCTTTCCGCTTACATCAGGGACTTTATAATCTTTGTCAACAGGTTTTCTACCTTGTTCGGTTGGAACGGCAAAATCTCCAGGGATGCGTTCATGCAGATAAACGCCCCAATTTTTCTCAGGATCGTGTAGGACATCGCCAGTGTACTTAATTTTTTCCGTTATCAAACAGTATGCGCGGGTGCCACAAGGTCGCCGCGGGATTTCTGCTGTGAAATGGGTCGGAAGTGCTTGCACTTGTCCAAACAGTTGAGCATCGGGGAAAGGTAGTAACGTGTCTTGATACATTGTTTCCGACACGTTATGAAGCTGAATTTCTTTTATGGACTTTACGGTTGCTAAATCAGAGGAACGTCCTAAGAGTAATGGATAGTGCGGACGTTCAAATGCTTCTCTCAACCACATTTCGGGTGTATAGAGATAGAGTTGGGGTTGAATGAGAAACTCGCGTTTGTTGATGTTTGACTTAGCATCTAATCCACCTCCGAACTCGTAAACGGTTTCCAGATCAACGGCTCTACCACCGGTTTTAAAAACAAAACCAATTGCAGCATCGTAGGGCGTAACCCAGTCCCCTTTTGCGGCGGTAAGAAGTCCGTAAAGTGCAGAGAGTGGTGGTATAGGAAGCGTTGGTTGGAATCCGCTAATAAACAGCGGATTCCTGAAAGAAGCAACCCAGCCGGTAATATGGATGCGTATCACTTTCATGGTGAGTCTCCGATGTATACTTCCAATTTCTGCGCAAGTTGGTTAATTACCTGATTTGGTGAATCATACACGATTTCACATGGCAGGTTATCACCGCTTGCTAAATCATTGAGTTTCTCATCTAATTCATCCATAAACCCGCTCCGTCTTCCAATGTAAATGGCATCACAAAACCGGTCAGCGTAGTCATCAATAACTTCGAGTAGTGCCTCAATGGACAATTCCCCAATTCCATTTCGCTCAACCATCAGATTCATGAATGGATGGTTTCCACCGTCAAGGACAGACAGAATAATTAGTTTGGGTGTAACATCGGTGAGGTGTGATGTCAATTTTGCGCCGCCACTTAGAACCGGAAGTGCTTCAAGGGTCTGTTGACAACGTCTCACCCGAATTTCCTTCGGGAGTGTCCACGTTGGATTTTCACCAACCTGTGTACCGCCAGCATCCTGAATTTTGGAAACATAACTTGCGGCAATGTTCTTATAGCCTGTCCTATTAATATCTGAAAAAGTCCCGACCGCATTGAGGTCTAAGGAAAAAATACCTTGTAGAACACAAGAGTAGAATTGATGTTCATAAGGCACTGGGTCGCCTTCTTTTTGACGTGCCATGACACCAAAATCATTCGTTGGCGTTTGCGGCTCGATAGAAATTAGCGGAGAATTTTTCAACGGTGAGAGTCGAGTTACGGTGTCCTTCTTCACTGCCCGCATATAGCCAAAAACATCATCATCATCGTAAGTGACAGGATCCGCAGCAGTGAAAGCGATTTTCTTTTCACGTTCTATCGGCGAACTCTTCCAATCATCAAATTCGTGTTCAAGGGTAGTGCGCCACCAGTTTCGCCATGCTTGCCCAGAGACATACGGATAGGTATCTCGTCCTTTTCTCAATGTCTTGACCTTAACAATGTTTTCTGTTCTCTCAGAGGTGTCCTCACCTGCATTGTTTAGTGCAGAATAGGGGGCATCAATTAGGGTTAATCCAATAAGGTGTTTAGACACAGTTAGTCCTCCTCAGTTTGTTCTGTAAAGGATTCATCATTGGAATCTGATGCGTTATCTTCATCAAACTCAACAAATCCTCGCTCTTGTAACCAGTTGTGAAGTTGTTCGTAAACTCGAAAAAGTAGTAGATCGCGAGTCTCTCGCCAAGGTGTAGCAGTGAAATCTTCGCTCTCTGGAAAGAGGTACTCCACATAATCATCTAGTGAGAAGAGAGGTGTTGGTGCGCCTTGTTTAATTCTCTCACGTATGATATATAGTAGCACGTTTCGGCATGCCTCATAACTTTTGGCACGTTCCAAGCGGACAAGTCGCCTATCACTTCCAGATTCTTGGATGCATTCTGCGATAAAATCTCCCACTTGTTTAATTTTTTCAAGTCGTGTTTGTTCCATAGTTTTAATCTCCTTTAGATAGAGAGATAGTAATTCCCAATTTCCACGCGGTTTTCGGATCCGCCTATTGAGGAAGTATCCAAGGATTGAGATGTCACGCAACAGGTTTTCATATACCCGGTTAGTGCGGTTTTTGTAATCTTCCTCGGATTTCACTTTTGCCCAATTGACTAAGTAACCACTTCGGACAATTTCCTGCCATGCGGTTTTGAATTCACTTTGATAGACGATGCGCAAAAATTTAAATACAGGTGCGGGCATATAATAGATTTCAAGTTCAGGTCCCTGGTTGTAATTTGTAAAGCAATAGACCTGCATCGTGATATTCTCATCAGTTCGCATCTCTTGGAATTGGCTCATCGTCCGTGCCATATAGAAGAGCCCATTCCGAGGATTGGCATAGCCCGGATTGTAAGATCCTATTATTTGTTGTCGAAGTTGTTGCTGGCGAATGTCGTCAATGCATACGCGGCTCCAACTTCTCAGGGCCTTCCATGAATTGGAGTGCAATGTGAGAAATTTTCCACCGGTTGCCACAAAAGCAAGTGGAGATAATTGAATAGCGAATGCACAAGCGGAACAGTAACCAGCTCCTTCAGCGAAGGTGGGATAGAAGTTGCGTAACTTTCCAGAGCCTGTTAAGGGAATATTCGTTCTTGAAAGCCATGTGTTTGTGCTGCGGCGACCACACCCCATGCAATCTCCAGTATGTTCCAATTCAACAATAGTGTTCAAATAACCCTGACACTCTTTCTTAAGTAATTCGACTTGGTCTTGTTTCCGGTATGCTGCGTTTGTCAATACACTGTTTGGAAAAACACCATGTAAATTTTTCCATCCAGCATCCGTTTGCATCATCGGAGCAATGTCATCAACAACTTGCTCAAGGTCTGCAGGCGTGATTTGTTCCGGCTGGACATTGCGCCCCAACCATTCACATATACCACATACACCCGCGTCAACAAATGGATTTCCCATCAGTTTTTCATAAATTGGCATAGCATTGACCTCCTTTCAAAGCCATTATAAGTATATTATAATAAGTTTTCTTAATTAAGTCAAGGTAAAATTTGTTTAGACTTCCACCATGCCGAAACCCGCACTGTTTTTATCGCCGAAACCACATTCGTAACCGATCTGGATTAACGCCGGACTTCCAGTAACACGGAACGGACACATGATGCCTCTTATCTTGATACCTTTATAGTCTACGAGACGGGTGACACGTCCTTGTCGTCTGTCGATATAGGTTTTATCAAAAGCAAAACTCAAGGCGTCGTCATGGGGGGCGCGCCCCTGGATTGCCTCGTGTTTGCGGATGAGGTTTTGACGAACCAACTCGGACAAGGCTGGATCGTCGGGCATACAATAGTGCATCGCTTGTTTGCCGTTGTGCTCACGGGTCGTGGACATCGTAATCGGCGAGAGACACCGAAAACGCGTCTCCGATTGGAAACGAGGGATGCGCGGTATTGTGACATCTCTGATCGGTAACTGACGCTGCGCAAGCGATAACCGTCCCTCGGTTAAGAGCGTGTCGGCGAAATGGGAGAGAAAGCGTTCTACCGGAGAGGAGACGTACCACGTTAAAGTTGAACGGAAATGGATCTTGTCACCGGTGACGCGTCTGCGTTCCGCCATGAGTTGTGAGAAGGTGAAGAGTTTGAAACGTTTCTCTGCCGCAGCATAGCCTTCATTGTGTAAGAAGGATGCGTATTCAGGATCAGATTCAGCGAGAAACCGGTAGATGACACCTGCAAGCAGATGATTGTAGTTAACGGGGAGCGTGATGCCGTCCCCAACATCGGCAAGAATTTTGATTCGCATAAGTACCCTCTTAGTGATTGAGCATCACCTGAAAATAATTGTATTATTTCGTAGAATAATAAAAATAATTATATTTATTTCGTATAATAATGTAGATAATCATACCATTATAAAAAATTATTGCCAAGTTTTGTACTGCCACCGGAAATTTAGACCACTCTCTAATATAAGATTGTGCTACAATGCTAATCTATATTTCAAAGGAGCATTCCGATGGCAAAACGCAGAAAATTCACGCCCAAGTTTAAAGCAGAAGTTGTGCTTGAAGCA
>JAJEDN010000092.1 GCA_022821495.1 Candidatus Poribacteria bacterium | reverse complement strand
GGGACACGTCCACTGTCTATCCGAAAGAGAGAGTTCTTTGTTATGGTAGCCACAATCACTACAAGGTTTCGTCGTCGCTGTCCATTGATCGATTTTTTCAAACGCTTTACCGTGCTTCACACACTTTTGTTCGAGTATTTGGAGAAACTGGTAGAAGGCATGGTCAGAGACTTTACGACCCCAGAGCCGTTTCATACCCTCAAGATTCAGTGTCTCAAAAAAGAGCGTATCAAACGCTGTGCAAAGTTCAGTTGCAAGTTTCCATTGCCAATCTGCTCTTTGGCGGGCAACTTTTCTGTGTTGCCTTGCCAAAGCACGACACGCACGATACCAATTGTTAGAACCTTTGACTTTACGACTCAATGCTTTGCTGAGAGATCGCAACGTCTTCAGGGATTGTTTGAAAAACTGCGGAGATTCTATCTTATGTCCTTCGCTACTTGTCAGGAATGTTTTGTTTCCATAATCAAACCCTGCGCTCTTACCCGTCTTGGGTTTGGGGTCGGAATCCTCAACATTCTCACACGAAAAGCATATCCAATAGTCGCCGCACTTATCGCGTTTGAGGGTGATCGTTTTGATTATACCTGTCCAATCACGGTGTTTATGGTAAGAGAACCATGTGTCTATACAATTGATTTTGATACGATTCTCTTCCAATGTATAGCCGGCTTGTGTGAACGTCATAGAGTTATATTTATGACGCGGTTGTATTCTCGGTCTACCGACTTTACGTGTCGTCTTCCCTGCTTTTCGGTCTTTGATATTATCAAGAAAAGCACCTTGCGATTTACCATAACGTAGCACAACGTCCTGCACAACTTGACTCGGCAAGTCAGCCCAGTGCGGTTTTGTCCGCTTTTTGAGTTTCGCAACATGGGCATTGATCCGAAACGCAGATAGGTTCTTACCAAACATGCGATAATACCTACGTTGTAAACATAAGATATGCACATGGATACCCCACATATCGTCAAGCATGTTGCCTAACTTGACGGTGTTAGATTGATGCTGAAGTTTGTATTTGCGGGCTTTTCTCATGGTAGATCACGTATCACGCTTTTATCCGCTGCTACGGGGCGGAAACCAGCACGGAGCCGAGAGACTACGCATAGTCTGCTATTTTCCAACATAATACTATCATTATACTACATTTTTTATGGGAGTATCACGTTTATTTTTCAATCGGGTGCTTCGCCGTCTACATTCCACAAGCTAAAGCATGGGGATTTGACGGAAGAGTGTTAAGGATATTATAACAACAAAATAGTGGTATGTCAACTGTTGTCGGTTGTTAGAATATTAGCCATCGGTTTCCATCGGCAATCAGCAGCATAGTTTTCAACTATCAATATCACGGATGCTGGTTTTCAGGCTGTCCACTCCTATCCACGATTCTCTTAGTTGCAAACACGGATGTTTTTCTTTCACAGGACTTACGCATTTTCCATAATAACTTACCTATCACGCACTGCAGGGTTTTTGCTTGGGTATTTCTTCAGGGTTTGAAACCCCGCCTGCAAGGGGGCTGCGTAAGTCCTATTTAAAAAAGTCGAGTGTGCAGAAATTCGGAGCGTCGCAATATTCTTACCTGTAATTTTGGAAATGTGATACAATTCGGACAGTGTCTCATGAATATAAAAATGTTCAGACTCATAGCGAAAGCGGACCCTAATTTTAGGAGAGAACTATGCTTAGCATCAAACACCTCGAAACGATTCCATTGAACGTGCCTTTCTATCATGAACGGGTCAGTCGACACATGCACCGCGCATTGACGCATGGCGAGCGGGTTCACGTTTATCGGGTTGAACTCAGCAACGGCGTTGTCGGATACGGTGAAAATCTATCAGATGAATCAGCAAATATTGAACAACTGATCGGACAAAACGCGTTTGCCTGTATGAACGATGATAGCGTCGGGTTCGGTATCCAGATGTCGCTTTTCGATGCAGTCGGCAAATCGGTGGATGTGCCTGTCTACCAACTCATCGGACCTAAGGTTCGCGATCGGTGTCCGATTTCGTGGTGGGATATCGATATGCCGCCGGAAGATTGGGTCGCGGAAGTCCAAGAATCGGTGAAACGCGGTTACACGTCTGCGAAACTGAAAGCGCGTCCGTGGCGCGACATTTTCGCGCAGGTGAACGCTGTCGGTGATGCGGTTCCTGCTGATTACAAACTGGACATCGACTTCAACGGATTCCTACGGACTGCAGATAACGCTATCCCCGTCTTACAGGAGTTAGACAAACACCCAAACGTTGCTATCTATGAGAGTCCATACTATCTCGGTACGGATGTGGAGGGTGCGGCACGATTACAAGCGGCTGTCGAAAAGCGGATAGTGGAGCATTTCAACGAATCCTGTTTGCATGCACGGTGTTGTGGCGGGTTCGTTGTCGGTGGTGGTGTGAACTCGCTGCGCCGGACGAACGCGCTCTGTGCTTCGTTCGATCAACCCTACTGGCTGCAGATGGTTGGCACGGGGATTACAACGGCGTACTCGGTGCATCTCGGTGCGGTGCTATCGCAAGCCGCTCTGCCAGCGATTACGTGTCACGAGTTGTGGGAATCGGATCTGCTCGAAACGCGGCTTCCGGTGATTGAGGGGACAATTGCGGTTTCGGATGCGCCGGGGTTGGGCGTTACGATCGATGCGGCAGCGTTGGCAGCGTATCGTGTGGATCCATCGACGCCGACACCGCAGCAGTTGTTCAATCAGACGGATTATACGTGCAGGGTGCATATCCCGAATGAAAACGGCGGCGAGACTGTCTACGATTTTGAAAACGAAGGTGTCTATTATCCGGCGTTTAGCGAAGGGGAGTATCCGGGGTTCGTGCCTGGGGTTTGGATGGAAGTGGTTTGAAGTTTTCTTGGATATGATGCCGGTAAATCGGATTGGCAATTCCACACATTCCATCAGGGCGTTTAGCGATAACGCCATAAGTTACGAGTTCATCAATAATTTCATTATCTATATTGAACCGTACGCCTCTCTTATAAGAGATGACTCGCGTCAATAGGCTTTCAAATAGCGGATTCCTGCGGATATTGGTAAGTAGATATTCAATATGGATGTTCCGTTCCCGAAGGAGTTGCGTGTGTGCTTTTGAAAAATGCGTCATCGCAATCGTTTCGAGTTTAGGAACCCCCATCTCTTCAGTGAGAATCTGCGCGTATCGATTGACGAGGAAGGGTTGCCCAGCCGTTTGTTTATGAATAGCAGTGATAATTTCAGGTGCGAAGGCTTGTCCAACCTCTTCAGTGTACTGCTCAAGTAACTCATGGACCTGTGCCAGCGTAAAATTTGGTAGGTGAAACTCATCTTGGATATTAAATGGGGAGATTGAGCCATCATAATTGAGTTGTGTGATGTCCTTGACACCGATGATGCCGACACTATAAGGACATCGGACTTCCGATTGCCCAAGGTAAATGTAACGAAGGGAATGGAGGAAACCACGAACAGCATCAGGCGGAATTCCATCAAACTCGTCAATAATAAGAACAACTTTTTGGGAATTATCATGCGCCGGTAGCAAATTGACCAGCTGCCTAAAGAATTCGATCATTGAAACCTGATTTGTTACCTCTGTGTTATCCAAAAATTGGTTTAATACCCTAGAGGGTATGGTGCCGCGTTTCTCAAAAATGCCATTAATTTCCTCACGAAGCCTTCTATAGACAGAGATATAAAAATCAGAAACGGAACAGTCCACATACAACTTAAAATTCAGTTGAATTGGGAAATACGCTTCAGCTATGAGGGCATCTATAGCGGATCGGAAGAGGGTGGTCTTACCAGTCTGTCGCGGTGCGAAGAGGACGATGTATTTACCTTTTTTGACGCGGTCGATGCAATCTGCTATCTCCTCGGTGCGCGAGACGACGTAGTTTTCTTGCGGGTTAACGGGGCCTTGGGTTCCGAATGTTCTCATTTTTTCCCTTGTTGCTTCCTTAGGAATTTTCGGTGTTTTCAGCAAAATAGTCAGAATCTACGCGTTTGATTTCGTAAGTTTCCACGGTGGAAACCCCAACGTTGTGATCTATCATATACCGAGCGAGTTGGCTGCCATTGATAAGAATAACCCTCTTGGAACTTCTTTCCGCAAAATTTTTAGCCGCTGGATTAAAATCCGAAGTCGTAATGAAAATTCCATCTTGTACGCCTTCACCGTCCAATGCTCCGACAAAGTCCCGAACGGGTGGTGCTCCAACATTTCCTTCCCATCGTTTTGCTTGAATGTAAACCACATTAAGACCGAGCGGATCCGCTTTAATAACACCATCAATCCCACCATCACCACTACGCCCTACCGCTTGGGCATCTTCGCGTGAACCGCCGTATCCCATTTTAACGAGTAAATTAATAACCAATTCTTCAAAAAAGGCAGGGGTGTTATCTTTAATTTTCTGTAGTAGTTCTACTGCCAATTCCTTTGTGATTTGTTGATAATTTTCTTCAATAGATTCCTCAGGAATTGGAATGGTCAAATCATTATTAGCGGACCCAGGCGAGGGAACTCCTGTGTCACTTGAACCTTCTTTAAGCTGTTTCCCCCATCTGGAACCCTTTCCGAACCTCATCTCTCCAAACTTTACTAGGCGAGCAAACACTAAACCGAGCTGAACGTTAAAAACTCGGTTACCATTTTTATATTTAGCATTTCTTTGTTCATCACTTAGCGAGAACCTTTCTGCCAATATCTCTGCTACTTGCTTCTTATGAAGCCCATCAGATGGATAATCAAATTGACGGAGGGCTTCTTCCATAACGTGGCGTGCTGGTAGGACTATCTCATATTCTTGATCTGTATCCAGATTCCAAGCCTTTTTTGTTTCAATTTCCATAAAAATCTCCGTAGATTCAGAAATGTGCTAAAAGCATAACACATTCAACCTATTTGTCAAGAGGTTTCATCTGATGATTTAGGGTCATTTAGTTTTAAGAAATTCGCGAGTTTTATGCTTTCTGTTACAAATCCGGTTCGGTTAGAAACACGCACCATAGGTGTCAATTTAGGGGCTTTTCGCCTTATTTCGTCGCAGCTCTTCTATAGATGCCGCCCCTACGGGGCTTAGGTCTGTGCGATTGTGTTTTTCTACACAGATACCATCCCTACGGGATTCAAGAGGTTTTTGAAGTCTTCAATGTTTCCGCATAGGAACCGGTTCGGTTAGGAAACCAAACCTACCGGGTCTGGGGCGGAGGCGGTTATTTTTTCTTAAATTGACACCTATGGTGCGGTTAGAAACACGCACTACCGGGCCTGGGGGGTCCAAAATTGGACGAAAAAACCGAGAACTAAATAGCCCTGTCTGATGATCAGGGTCATTCAATTGTCCATTTTTCAATCGAATTTTTCACCCACCAGGCCCGGTAGGTTCGGTTTCCCAACCGAACCGGTTCCTTAAAAAAAAGACGTGAAACCCAATAATTTCTTAAAATTGAATAGCTCTGTGCGATCAGGAGATCACTGCTAAGTGGGTATATGGGAAACCAAGCGATTGAGAAACTACATCCACTGGATTTAATACATCTCTTGTATTATGTCAAGGATGTCTGGAACATCAGAGAGGTAGACGCTTTCTGTCTGTTCTTTGAGTTCGTCGGGAACACCATGCAACGCTTCGGCAATAGGACCGGCGATGGCGGCGAGGGTGTCGGCATCGCCACCGAGGGAGATGGCGTTACGCACTGCATCCTCAAAACTAACGGATTCCAACGCACATGTGATCGCCTGTGGGACTGTGCCTTGACAAGTGATGTCGAAATCATAATCGGGACGGATTTCGTCTACGGTCTGCGTTAGGTCGTAGCCGTATTCGGTCGTGATAACTTGGCGGATGTTCTCTGGGTTCTCGCCTTGAAACGCGAGCCAGATGGCGTATGTCGTTGCCCGCGCGCCTTTTATGCCTTCGGGGTGGTTGTGTGTGATTTCGGTTACCTTGTCGGAAGCAGAGAGTGCGGCATCCAGATCGTTGCGATTCAGGTACGCTGCGGGGGAGACACGCATTGCTGCACCATTCCCATAACTGTTATACGGTTCAGGCGGATCGGTATAGATCCACATACCAAAGTTCCCACCGTAACCTGCTCCTGGATAACGACGACTCCATTTCTGCATCGTCTCTGCTGGCGGGAGATCGTGCAGTAGTGTGTCCGCAACAGCGATAGTGCAGACCGAATCGTCCGTGAGACGACAGGCATTCCCAAAGAAAGGGAAATCCTTGGTTTTGATTGAATACCCCTCGTAGATGGAACCAGCGATGTCGCCTATAATCGCACCTAACATGTTTTCCTCTTAAAGATGGAAGGTTTCTGTTTGGCAATTGGAATGACATTCACTATGATACTGCGTTCGATACAATCAATCAAGCAATAAACATTTGAATTTCCTATGTAATGTGTTATGCTATCTTCGAGCTTGGACAACGAACCTATAAAATTTAGGAGATAGTTCCTGACTTTTTACGATTCTTCTGAAATTATGCACACTTTTCGCTGATAAATTGTGTCATTAATAGGACTTACGCAAATTGAGCAAATATCGGACATTTAGACGCAAAAAACGGTTTAAACCCCCTAAATCCCCCTTATCAGGGGGACTTTAAGAGGGAATGCGTAAGTCCTAATTAAATGAAATAAGTTCCAATGTGTAAAAGACAATAGTGGTGGTGATTATATGAAAGCAATTGCGATAATAGGAGTTGTGTTGGGGTTGTTAGTTGCTTCTACCACAGCACAGGTACAGATCCCCGCTGAGAGACTGGAGGAGGCTTTTGTTCTTACGCCTGAAGAGCAGGAGAAAAACATTGAAATATGCACCCAAAATTTGATTCAACTTGGCAAATCCATTGAAGCCTACTTGGAGGTAAATGGGGATTATCCGGAATGGCTCTCAGATCTTTACCATCCGAGATATTTACCAGATCCAGATGTGCTGATTTGTCCTGCGGATAGAATGGGGGGTAGAGCAGGTTTTGCTCGGAATATAGACCCGAAAATGCCTGTGAGTTACGGTTACCAATTTCGCTCACAGTATCGGGAACGCATTCAAGAAAACCGAACCTTGTATGGCGATGGCGTACCCCTTGTCCGATGTCGGCATCACGCGAGTCCAGATTTTCACTGCTTAAACTTGAGTTACTCCTATAAAATCTCTCGGTCTTGGAGTATCTGGGAGGCTGTTCCAGAACAGTTGTATGACAGTCCTGAAGAAGCAATCGCCGCGATGGAGATAGGACTTCAGCAACAACCCTATAATGAGCGTTTGTGCTACTATGTATATCCTGCGCTTGCGCGACTCTATATTGAAACCGGACGCGCAGATAGGGTTGATAGTGTTATTGACCTCTTCAAATCAAGCATAAACACAGACTATCCTCGATACTACCTGACCCTCGCAAGGTTGCTTGAGATGACGGACCGGGACACAGAACTGCTTCAGGTTTTTAAGGAACTTGCAGAGCAGGATCCAAACGACCGTACCGCTCATCGAAAACTTGCCGAGATTTATCAGAAATTAGGCGATACAGAGTTGGCAACAAAACACCGCCTAAAGGCTGAACCCGTGCTGGCACTAATTGGAAAGCCTGTACCTGATTTCTCCGCGACAGACCTTGATGGCAAACCGATTTCGCTGGAGCAATACCGCGGAAAAGTCGTCTTACTCGATTTTCGAGCGACGTGGTCAAGTCTATGTCTTGAGGACACACCGAATGTGAAAAAGGTTTACGATGCCTATAAAGATAAAGACTTTGACATTATCGGTATCAGCCTTGACAACGATGAAAAAATGCTGCGAGATCACCTCAAAAAACATGAGATTCCTTGGCGGCAGGTTTACAGCGGGAAAAGATGGGATAGTCCTATCGCACGGCAATACGGCATTCGCAATGTCCCTACAGGATGGCTCATTGATAGAGACGGCACCTTAATCTCTCAGCAAGCCAGCGGGGGCATGTTAGAACATCTTGTATCAGAGGCAGTGGCAGGGAAACGTAATCTCGTCAAACTAATACAGTCAATACTTGGAAATAATAGGAAATCCAAGTAAATAATCGTAGAGTTTCCCAGCGTAGTGTATTATACTGTCTCCTGTGTTTAAACAACGCTCCGATAAACGATCAAAGAATGCCCAATATTATCAACGAACACCCAAAAAACGAAAAGAGGAGTCCGAAATGAAAGCAATTGTGACCGTAGGCATCGTGATGAGTCTGCTATCGTAGGGTCTTCAGCAGGCTTGCCGCGATCCACAGTAAATTAGGCAACGCTGAACTCGCAAATGAATACCGCATAAAGGCGGATCCTAAGCTGGCGTTAATTGGTAAACCTGTCCCTGATTTCTCCGCGACAGACCTTGACGGTAAACCGATTTCGCTGGAGCAATATCGCGGAAAAGTGGTTTTACTCGATTTTTGGGCGGTTTGGTGCGGTCCGTGTATCGCCGAAATGCCAAACGTCAAAAAAGTCCATGATACTTATAAAGACGAAGGCTTTGACATTATTGGCATCAGCCTTGACACGGATGAAAACAGGCTGCGGGATTACCTCAAAGAGAATGAGATACCCTGGCGGCAGGTTTTCAGTGGGAAAGGCTGGCAGAGTCCGATAGCACAACAGTACGGCATCCGCGCCATCCCAGCACCGTGGCTGATTGACAGAGATGGCACCTTAATCTCGCAGCAAGCGAGAGGGGAAACGTTAGAACAACTCGTAGTGGAGGCACTCAAGGAATAAAATGCGACTGTTTTCTCTGATACTGTGTGGTATTTTTATTCTATTCGGATGCGGTTCCGATGAAACGCTTCCGCCGATAGAACCGCAGATGCCGAACTACTTTCCCGATACCGTTGGCAGCCAATGGGTCTATCGAAACGCAGATGGGTCCGAGTGGACACGAGAGATTATTGATGGTGCCAACACTCACGGGGTAGATTATAAAGTTTTTACTTATACGCCGCCCGCTTCCGAAACCGAACTTGACTCTCTGAAACCGGACGCTTTCAACGTTACAGATAGCCAAGTCTTTTTCATTATCGGTGAAAAAATAGACCGTTATGTTCAAAACAAAATCCCTGTTTTGCTACAAGATGAATTCGAGGGTTTGGATCTGGATATTGTAATAGAACCGATCACGCACCCCGAATTTGTTTTTTTCCAGTTGCCGTTGACTCCCAATTTCCAATGGGATGCCTTCAATACGGATGTCAATGGAAGCATTGTTTTGCAGAATCTTGCCCTGCTGCAGTTCCCATTTGAGGTACATACGAGTGTTAAGGGAGCAGTTATTGCCATAAGTTCACTTGAAACACCTGCCGGGAGTTTTGAGGAAACGTATCAGATCGAATATAAAACAGAAATCACGCGGACGCTCTTCTCGGAATCGGAGACAACGCAGCAGCGTCAGACAGTATGGTTTGTTCCGCATGTCGGCATCGTCAAGATCGAAGATGAAGATGGTGTTACGGAGTTAATTGCGTATACCTTCCCACAGACAACCGAAAAGTAAAGACAACAGGACACGAAGCGTGTCTACTACTTTTAAATGAAAGTTGTTATTTTAAGCGACAACAAACCCGGACACTATAAGCAATCTTTAGGCATTGTGGAAAAAATGTCCGAATGTCAGACGGAATGGCTTACGGTAGAATTCCGACAGAAGTGGCGTGACAATCTTTTGCGCGTCTTTATGTGCATCTTCGGTGGCATGCCATTCCCAACGTCGCTTATTCACACACTCCTACGATGGAGTCTCACCACCGAATCCTATAGCGCGTTGACAGATCTCCAAACCCCTGATATTATCCTTTCGACGGGTTCCTCTGTTGCAGGGGTCAATCTGCTTCTCGGCAGAATGCTGGAGACTAAGACGGTGACGTGTCGGAAACCTTCACCGTTGGGGACCCGCTACTTCGATCTCGCGATTCTTCCGATGTTTTCATGGCAAGGTAAAAAGCATAAAGATAACGTCTGTCAAACAGTCGGTGTGCCAAATTCCATTTCGCCAGACACACTCAATATGGAACAGCAACGCCTCATAAACGCGCTTAATTTATCCGACTGTCCGCGTATCGGTATACTTCTCGGTGGAACAGATCAACACGAAACTATTACCACTGCCGATGCGGAACAACTGAGCGAGATTTGCAAGGCAATCGCGACAGAGACGGATACCCAGATATTGGTGACGACTTCCCGTCGAACTCCAACAGAAGTGACAGAATATTTGACATCAACACTTAAACACAACGAGTGGTGTCCACTCTTCATTGAACCGGACACGCCCTCAGAACTTGAAGATCCATATCAAGCCATTCTCGCTTTAAGCGATGTATTGATCGTCACAGCAGATAGTTTCACAATGGTGTGCGAAGCAGCGAGCAGCGGTCGTCCGGTGATCGTGCTAACACTCTCAGGTGAAAACACGAAGAAACCAAAGCGGTATAACGTTTATGCGTATATGGAACAACAGACCGTTGTGAGACGATGCAGACTTGATAAGTTAAAACAACATATCGCCGAGGGACTCACCTTGCGTGTGCCGAACACGCCGCTCCAAGATACAGAAGTCGCAGTACAGGCGATTCGTTGTCTAATGGACGAGGACTAACCCAAAAACTTGTGGAACTTTCTTTTCCTTTTGGCGTGACAATCCATACGACATACCAGTTAATACAGGCCACTGATAACTTCACTGAAGGAGCTCCACAATGAAAACCAAACATCTTATCTACGCAATCCCCTTTCTAATCACTTTAGGAACCATCGCATCTTTGGTCGTACAAATAGAGGCACAAACCACAACAGATTCGTGGGAAGCCTGGGTAGACGAACAAACCGATACAGTGCTAAAGTCTGCTGGTGAAATGGAGATCATTGAGAAATTAGAACAGTCTAAGCCTTGGCTATTCGACTGCTAAGGCTTATTGCATTAACGTTTTAAGGCGAGGTCCTCAGACCTCGCCTTTTTATATTAACGCATCGCACAGTTTCAATACTGTGCTATATATCTGGTTAATTCGCTTCTATCATGGAACTTTCCGCTGCGGACGCGGCACCTTCCGTTGTAGGTTCATAATACCCAGCACCGAAAAGATAGCCATCGTGCCGAATCGCCCATGTCCGTTTCTGTTCATTTTCACCAGTTTCAGGATTGGGCCACAAGTACTCAATCCAGAGTCCCGTCGCAGTCGCTGAGGCGATCTCTACCCCAAGCATCCTTGACCCATCAAGACCGAGAACATCTTTAAGATCTGTTCCGACGAGATCCGGGCGCGGTGCGTGTGCGACAAACATATCGTCTGCATCCGTGATAAAGACATACCACTGCCCATCAATGTTTGCTTTGTCATTATAGTAAGCAGCCGTGGCTTCAAGCCCTTCAAATTCATAACGGGCAATCGCTGCCAGAACGAAGCCATGTGTAAATGCCACTGGATCATCTTTTGAGGCGAGTGTTAGCGTGGCAGGATCCCGTACCCACGGTTCGTAATATCCAGAAGCAAAGAGGTACCCATCGTGCCGGATTGACCACGTGCGTTTCTTTTCTAATTTATTAGTGCCTGGATTGGGCCACAAGTATTCAGTCCAGCGTCCCTCGGTCGTCGCCATGGCAATCTCTACGCCTAACGGAGATCCATCAATTCCGGGAATAGCCTTTATGTCTTTGCCAAGGAAACGCGGTACCAATGGGTGTGCGAGATAGATATCGTTTGCATCGATAATGAACACGTACCATTGCCCCTCAATATTTGCCGGATCGTTGTAGTAGGTTGCGGTAGCTTCAGCACCTTCCGCTTTGTAAAGATCAATCGCTGCCTGTACGAAAGCGACTGTAAACGCCTCCGGATCATCCATCGTAGGTATCATTTCAGGCGGTGTGGCAGGATCCGTTAATTCTGGTGCTATTCTATCACAGCCAGTGATACCGATTGTTATGAATCCTGTTATAAGTAAAATCAACAAAAAACTTCTCAATTTTTGACTCCTTTTTAGTCGGTAGAATTTAGTTCTCTTCAATTCTAATCACTAATTCACCAATTAATTGTAATCACTAATTCACCAATTGTCAAATGTATCAATTTTTCTTGCCATTTTCTCTCGGATAAGATAAATTCTGTAGAAACTAACAATGTTACACTGAAAACAGATTGATGCATTTTCTCCCTTACGATTGGGTTGCCATTGGATACTTAGCACTTACAGGTGCGCTAATCCTTATCTTTCAGAAAAATATTGCACGTTGGTATCTTTACCTGTTTGCCCGTGTGCTCTGTATTATTGGCATTATAGCCCTGACATCTATTGATCCATCCACACCGTACCCTGTACAGTTCCTACGGGATTGGTATCCGCTATCCACGATCGCTCTTTTCTATTTCGAGATGGGAAAATTAACACAACTGGTGTTCCAACGCTTTTTCGATGAAACGGTAATCCGCTGGGAAAAACGAATTTTTAAAGGGATGCCAAGCCTTGAACTCAGCGACAGGTTCCCGTCCATCATTCTATCGGAGATTTTACATCTCTGTTATTTTAGTTACTACGTCATCGCTGTATTTTTAGCGGCGTGGCTCTATTTCAGTGGGAGGATCGGTCCGTTTCAAGAGACAGTCTTCGCGGAAACACTAACGTTTAACCTGAGTCTCCTCTGCTATCCCTTTCTACCTGCTACCGGTCCCCGCTACCTTTTTGAAAAGATTCAAGATCCATTGTCTAAAGGTTTTTTCTTTAGATTAACCCATTCAATTGTCTCAAGAGGTTCATCGAAAGGCACAGCGTTCCCGAGTTCGCACGTTTCATTATCAGTGATTGTGCTGCTTTATGCACTCCGTTTTGATAACATAGCGTTCTTTATTTTACTGCCAATGTGCTTGGGATTGACACTCAGTACTGTTTACGGGAGATTTCACTATGCGATTGACGCGCTTGCCGGGGCAGTCTTAGGGGTTATTATTTTTTTTATTACTACCGTAGTCATTTAGTTCTCACAGGAAGTTTTGGGGCAGAAAAACAGAGTAACAACCCGTTTGCGTACCGCTTTTTCCTTGACAGATTTTTGGATAACATAGTAGACTTATAAAGGAGTTTGGTACTCAGCACAACTTGTTCTAAACGCTTGCAGAAAACCGTGGATATCCTATAGAACACAAATTAACAGCGCAGATCGGAGATTTCGCATGTCCAACCAACTGGCAATTTCAGGCGGCACCCCTGTCCGCAACACAGAAATCGAACCGTGGTCCTCATGGCCACTCACCACAACTGAGGAATGGGAGTCAAAAGTTGAACCGCTGCTGCGGGAAGTATATTTGAGCGCGAATGAAGGCTCCGGTGGTACGATGATTGAGCGTTTCCGTGAGCAGTACGCCCAATATTCTGGGACAAACTACGCGCTCTTCATGCCGCACGGCACTGATTCAATCAGCGCTGCCTTAGCCGGTGCGTTGGATCTTGACGGATTTAGCGACGGCGGTGAGGTTATCGTGCCGAATTATACGTTTGTAGCGACTGCGAGCGCAGTATTGGAACGTCGATGCACTGTGGTATTTGTAGACATTTCACCGGAGACGTTTACGATTGATCCGAAGGCTATTGAAGCAGCTATTGGTCCCCAAACCCGTGCGATCCTGCCTGTCCATCTCGGGGGGCATCCCGCGGATATGGGTGCATTACAAGAAATCGCCCAACGCCATCAACTTGCGATTATTGAGGACTGCGCGCAAGCACACGGCGCGGAATATCAGACGAAAAAGGTCGGTTCTCTCAGCGATGTCGGCGCGTTCAGTTTCCAAGCCTCAAAAAATCTGACATCCGGCGAAGGTGGGATGGTCACAACAAACGACAAAGACATCCACGATCGCGTCTGTGCTTTCATGAACGTTGGGCGCGCGCCGGGTGGTGCGAGATGGGAATATCCGCGTCTCGGTTGGAACTACCGTCCATCAGAGTACCTCGCGGCGATCCTGCTCGTGCGGTTGGAACTTTTAGAGATGCAAACCGACCTCCGCAACCATAACGCCGCCTACCTCTCTAACGCACTGGCAGCAATTGAGGGGATCACGCCGCCACAACTCACACCGTGGGCTACGAAACACGGGTATCATCTCTACTGCTTGAAGTATGATCCCGAAGGTTTCGGTGGAAAATCCCGGCAGGAGTTTGTCAACGCGCTTTCTGCTGAAGGTATTCCGTGTTCCATCGGTTACCGTTCCCCGCTTTCGGAAGAACCCGGAATGGCGCACGTCGCAGAGAAATACCCGCACCTCATCAGGTCACTGCCTTGCCCAAACACAGCATTGGTTTGTGAACAGAGCGTATGGCTCTTCCAAAATATGTTCCTGAGTTCAGAAAAGGATATGGACCAAATTGTGGAAGCCGTCACTAAAATTCATAAGGCATGGAACTAATCACTACTGCTCGGTATGAACCTTGGGCAATCGCGCTGAACACTTCTGATGCCTCCACAAAGCAGCAAACCGCTCCTTGTCTACGATAATGACTGCGATTTTTGCCGATACTGGATTGCGCAGTGGCAACACGTTACTGGCGACAGCATCGACTATGCACCGTATCAAGAAATTGCTGCGGAATTCCCAGAAATACCCCTTTCAGATTTTGAAAGTTCGGTGCAGTTAATCCTCCATAACGGCACAGTCTTAAGCGGTGCCGAGGCTGTGTTTCGCGCCTTGAACAACGGCTTATTACTTTCGTGCTACGACCATCTGCCCGGGTTCGCAAGCGCGTCGGAGTGGTTTTATCGCTTTGTTGCAAAGCATCGCCCGTTCTTTTCTGCGTTAACACGCTGGCTTTGGGGTGCCCATACCGAGCGAACAACACTGCACCTTTCGCGTTGGTTGTTCTTACGAGGACTCGGTTGTATCTATTTAATCGCCTTCTTGTCTCTATGGGTACAAATTCACGGCTTGGTTGGAAGCAACGGAATATTGCCCGCAGACCAGTATCTATCAGCTGTCCGTCAACAAATCGGGGCAAAAAGTTACTACCTTGTTCCAACGCTGTTTTGGCTGAACCCATCAGATGTTTGCCTCCATTTCTTGTGTGCTGGCGGTGTTCTGCTCTCATTAGTTTTAATCGCCGGTTTCTTCCCACCTTTTACCTTAGCCGGTCTATGGATACTCTACCTATCCCTTGTAACAGTCGGGCAAGTCTTTCTCAGCTTCCAGTGGGATGTGCTGCTTTTAGAAGCGGGACTTTTAGCAATCTTTTTCGCACCGCTACGAATTCGTGATACACTCACACGTGTGTCCCGATCCTCCGCTGCGTTCTTATGGCTTTTACGTTGGCTCCTGTTCCGGTTAATGTTTGCTTCCGGGTTTGTCAAACTTGCGAGCGACGAAGTGTGGCGAAACTTCACCGCGCTCAACTTCCACTATGAAACGCAGCCCTTACCGACAGAGTTAGGATGGTACGCGCATCAGTTGCCAGAATGGTTGCACAAAGCCTCAGTTATCGGTATGTTCGCTGTAGAACTGGTGATTCCGTTTCTTATTTTCGCGCCACGACGATTACGGACTGCCGGATGTATCGGATTGATTGGACTGCAAGTCCTCATCATACTCACAGGCAACTACTGCTTTTTTAATTTGTTAACAATCGCGCTATGCGTTCTGCTCATCGACGATGTAACGTGGAAATCTCTATTATCCAAACGATTCGTGCCGAACTTCCAATCCGTTGAAAGTGCACCGCACCGATATAGACGTGTCTGTATCGCAGTCGTAGCAATCCTTCTTTTTCTTTTGAGCGGCATCCGATTCGGAAACCAACTCTTTAGAGATGCCCCGCTACCCGATCTTGCTTGGATTAGACCTTTTCGGAGTGTGAACACCTACGGGCTCTTCGCGGATATGACCGAATCGCGTCCCGAAATTGTTGTTGAAGGCAGCAACGATCGCATCACATGGGAGCCTTACCCGTTCCGATGGAAACCGGGGGATCTTAAAGCGGCACCGAAATGGGTTGCACCACACCAACCACGACTGGATTGGCAGATGTGGTTTGCGGCACTGCGAGGGAGTTATCGAAACACGCCTTGGTTCCCCCATTTCATAGGAGCACTGCTACAAGGTAAACCGGAAGTCCTGCAGTTATTGGCAGAAAATCCGTTTCCAGAGAAGCCACCTCGGTATGTTCGCGCAGTGCTTTACGATTACCGTTTTACCGATATCGCCACAAAACAGTCAGAAGGGACGTGGTGGTACCGAGAACGGAAAGGACTTTATTGCCCAGCAGTTTCGCTCCGGTAACGAATAGTCGGCACGTTCTACGCTGCCGTTTAACTTTACAAACCGAATAGGAGAATTTATGCCCAGCCAATTTTTAGAGGTTGCATTGGAAGCAGCCCAAAATGCTGAAGAGGTTATCACCGCTTATTACACCGGCGATATAGAGGTCGAACTGAAAGCGGACGAAACGCCGGTCACGCTCGCCGACAGAGGTGCGGAAAAAGTTATTCGAGAAACCATCAAACAGGCGTTTCCAGACCATGGATTTTTAGGTGAAGAATTCGGAATAGAAGAAGGAGATTCGCCTTACGTCTGGATTATCGACCCAATTGATGCCACTAAAAATTATATCCGTAAAATTCCGATCTTTGGCACACAAATTGCGTTAATGAAAGATGAGGATCTTATCCTCGGCGTTTCCAATGCCCCGCTTTTGAATGAACGCCTCTATGCAGAAGCAGGGAGCGGTGCTTTCCTGAACGGTCAACCGATCCAAGTCTCCGATGTAGCACACTCCAAAGACGCGATGGTATGCCACGGCGGTCTGAGATGGTTCATAGAAAAAGGGACTTTCCCCGGTGCCTACAATCTTATCAAGGACGCTGCACGCACGAGAGGGTTCGGTGATTTCTACATGTACCATCTTGTGGCTTCTGCGAGAGCAGATGCTGTCATTGAAGCCGCGATTAGTGTTTGGGACATCGCTGCCATCACCGTTATTGTACGGGAAGCCGGTGGGAAAGTAACGGATATACAAGGACACCCCATCACGAAAGACACAGCATCACTGGTAGCAACGAATGGCGTGCTGCATAACACTATATTGGACTACTTTAAAGATGCCTAATCGCAGATTTTTGATAAATTCAGATTCTTATCAGTTTCTATAGACATATCGCCCCTATCGGGCTTTGCCTCGGAGCACCATAGGTGTCAATTTAGTACCGTAGGTTGGGTTGAACGGAACCGAGAAAGTAGACGGGACGAGCCAAATACACCCAAATCTAACATGCCGGTGTCCGAAATCAACAACGCAGTGAAACCCAACGTCATACCGTCAGCCCCTTGAAACCACAAGACGTTGGGTTTCACTTGGTTTGCGTATGACGTAACATCTACAAAAGGTTTGATTTTTCTATTGTTTTTCAGAGTTTTGGTGGTATCCGTTCAACCCAACCTACGCTGCTAATTTTTTCACGATAGATGTATTTTTCGCTAACCATCTATCAAGTGCTACCACCAAGCCGTCCGGTGGTGTCCTGTCAAATCAATTTCTTGACCGAAGGATGAGAGCATTATAACGGTTGTTGTCGGTTCAAATGTATAACCGCATGACCGAAGTGGTGCTTCATACCTTCCGCCTTCCGCTGTTTGCCAAGTGTGGGTTGTCTCGATCGCTGCCTGTACCGATGCAATAACCTCCATCGGATTCATATCTGGGGCAATAGGGTCACGAATTAACCCATGTTGATAATATTCTGAGGGTTCATCCCATCTTGCATAACCGACAATGTTTTGACCGCTACGTAAAACACGGTACCCACCCATATTATACTGATACACTTTTATGCGATCGCAGCTAACAGGAAAATTCTGGCTTGCCCATCTCTCATCCAACTGAGGTAAAGCACTTAAATCGCTTAGATTCACTGCTGTCCATTTGAGCTGCGCTGAATTCTGATTTGGTGGAAGTTGCGTTTGCAAATCTTGTGTCAATTGTTGGTAACCAACTTTCTGATACAGTCGAATAGCTGCCTCTTCATCCGCATCAAGAATGCTTCCGCGATATCCTTTTCTTTTGAAGTGTGCGTGCAAATCCTGCATCAAACGAGCGGCTATCCCTTGGCGACGCATATCTTGCGCAACATAGACAGCACCAACTGTTACAAACCTTTGGCACTTGCCTTCAATGAAAAACGAACAGGGGTCACCCCACACATGCCCCACGACTCTTTCATTAACAAGTGCTAAACGTATTCCTTCTGGTTCGTGGTGTGAACTCTCAAACTTATTTCGATAGATATTCTCATCAACTTGTTCTGCAGGCACCAACAACTCCAAAACAGGATCGTCATCACCGGGCTGCCAATGTCTGTAGATGATTTTCTGTCGCATACCTCTCCCTTAAGCTACGAAATATTTTATTCATCTTATACACAAAATAGGATGCACTTTTCTGGAAAAGGCAAGATATGATTTCCTTGAATATTTCAAGCGGATGTGTTATACTACATATTAAGCCTTGTAGAGGTGATACGTTTGTAAGAAGGAGAAACATATAATGCACCTTGACTTTCGGGACGTGCTGGATCTGTCCTATGTGGTCGATGAAAATAGTCCATGCGAGCTGCCGATTGATCCTGCTAAAATTTATGACCAAGCGACGTTGGAAAAAGACGGCTACTTTGAAAGCCGAATTGACACGTCCGGACACTACTCTACGCACATGGATGCCCCCTGTTTAATGTATCCCGGTGGCGCGACTATCGCCGAGATTCCAAAGGAGAAACTGACTGGCCCTGCGGTATTGATGGACTTTTCTGGGATTAAGAAACCGAACGATGCTGTGACGGCAGAAGATATTGAGGCGTGGATCGCCGAGAATGGCGAGATCATAGAAGATAGCATCGTCTTTATGCGAACCGGAATGGACAGATTCGCCTACCAAGATAACTTCAACCGAGAATGGATAGGTTTCAGTGAGGATGCCGCTGAACTCCTCGTTGAGAAGGGCATAAAGGTCATCGGAACAGATGCCTGCAGTATTGACTCGGTAGCGGGACACCCACCGTTGCACGACGGTTTACCGCCTGCACATCTCGTTTTCCTCGGAGCGGGTATCCCGCACGTTGAAGACCTGTGCAATTTGAGTCAACTCCCAACGCATTTCTATGTGGTCATCGCGCCACTAAAGTTAGCACGGAGTTCTGGGGCACCGACACGCGTATTCGCGTTTGTATAAGTATCCTAAAGACGTACCTATCTCCTTCAGATAGGTTGCGGTTTTGCAACGTAAAAAATGATACCCAATATCCCCGAACCGGTCTTAAACCTATTATATGAAATCGGTGAAGTTGGAGGAAAAAACGCTTATCTTGTCGGTGGATTCGTCCGAGACCTCCTCCTCAAACGATCGAGTCTTGATATTGACATCGTTGTAGAAGGAGACGCAATCCAAGTTGCAAAGGTGATGTGTGATCGGTGGAACGGGACATTGGAGGTGCATCCACAATTTGGCACTGCAACCGTCACACCTGAGAATCTCAACCTGCCCAAAGTGGACTTCGTCACCGCACGACGTGAAACTTATCAAGATGCGGGCACGTTACCTATAGTGCAACGCGGGACGCTCACTGATGATTTGCACCGACGGGATTTTTCTATCAACGCGCTTTCAATGCGTTTAGATCCAAATGCTTTTGGCACTATCGTTGATCAGACAGACGGACTGGCGGACCTTGAAGCGGGTATCATTCGGGTACTCCACAAGCAAAGTTTTATAGACGATCCGACACGTATCTTTCGGGCTACTCGGTATGCTGGACGCTACGGATTTCGCATCCCTGAAACTGATGAGACTCTGATTCAGGAGGCGTTTCCAGTATTATCAGAACTGAGTGGTGAGCGGATACGGAACGAGATCGATAGCGTGCTTCTTGAGAAAAACGCATCGAAGATTATAGCACATCTCACAGCACTCGGCGTATGGGCAACTCTCTTCACCGATTGGAATATAACGGCTACTTTTGCGGACGACTTTAAGAAGACAGAACAGGCAATAACTTGGGCATCAGCACATCTTGAAGGTGAAGCGTTTCAGCCAGAGCGCATGCGTTGGATGACCCTCTTCGGCACTAACATACCGATATACCAAATTGAAGCCCTTAGCTTCAGGTTGGTATTAGAGCATCAACTACAACGACTAGTAAGTCGCGCGCAAGCGATGAAATGCTACGTCTCACTTGAAAAAGTAACTGCGGACGCTTTTGCGAAACTCGGATTTCCGTTGTCAGAAAACGCATCTATCAAACAGCATAACGGAATGTGGTGTCTCGTTGATATTGACCATCTGAAAACTTATGTATGTGGCGACGGGAATCTCTATCGGATACAAACACCACTTACTGCTTATAGACAACTAAAACAAGCACTTACGTCAGTAAAAAAAACAGTAAAACCGAGTGAGATTTACCAATTGCTAAAACCGTACCCTATTGAAGCATTAGTGCTCGGTTATGTAGACGCAACAGTGTCAAAATGGAAACGAGAAAAAATAGGAGACTATCTCCTCAATCTTCGCAAAGCGCAGCCCTTTATTACAGGAGACGATTTGATCGCGTTGGGAGAAAAACCCGGGAAAACGTTTGAAACACAACTCTGGCAACTGTTCGCCGCACAGTTAGACGGAGAAATAAGAAAAAAAGAAGAGGTATATTCTCACTTAAAGAAAATAAACAGTAATGGCTAATTTTGATCCTTTTGCAGCAATACTTTTGGTTACACAGTTCATTATCCTGTTAACCTTCCATGAGTGGGGACACGCCAAATCAGCAGACATGTTAGGTGATTCGACTGCCCGCGATGAAGGCCGGATGTCATTAAATCCGGGTGTACATATTGATATGATCGGGACGATCCTATTACCGCTGTTCGCTTCGTTTTTCGGAGGTGCCTTTTTTGGTTGGGCAAAACCGGTTCCCGTCAATCCGTACAATCTGAGGAATCCGAGGCGAGACTTGATGCTGATTGCAGCAGCGGGTCCTTTCATGAATATCGTCCTCACTTTTGTGATCTTAGGTGTACTCAAGCTGCTCATAGCATTTACACCCTTTAACCCAGCTGAATCCGTTCTTCACGTTGAGATTAACAAACAATTAATTAGGATGGGACTGATTAGTATTTTCCTTGCAGCGTTTAACATGCTCCCACTTTTCCCATTAGACGGCTTCAGTGTAGTGAGAGGGCTACTACCGGAACACTTGGCACGCGGATTTGAAAAGTTGATGCCTTATGGAATGCCGATTCTGATGTGCCTTATTTTTCTGCCGAGTCTTTTAGGTGTACCAAACTATGTATTCGGATTCTTATCAGAAGCGAGTTACACAATATTCAATCTAATAGCAAAAATCGTCGGCTTACGATAAAAATTCGGTTTTCGTCGCCAAGTCTCAACGCTGAGCACACCAAATATGTTAACTGAAACAGTCGAAACTCTTGGAAATCAAGATATGGAAACCACATCTACTGATATCGCGCCACTCTACTCAATCAAGTTAGAAGGGTTTGAGGGACCGCTCGATCTGCTCCTGCATCTGATTCAGAAAGAGGAGATGGATATCCACGATATTCAGATCGCTCAAATCACGGATCGGTACCTGGAATATGTCAACTTAATGGAGCAGTTAGATTTAGATGTGGCATCCGAATTTTTGGTGATGGCTGCGACACTTCTGCATATTAAATCACAGAGTATCCTTCCACAACTCGCGCCAAATACTGAACATCTGGTCGGTGATCAAGAACAACTCGTTAGACAACTTTTAGAGTACAAACAGTTCAAAGAAGCTGCCAAGGTCTTAGATGTTTATGCCGAACAACAGACATGGGTCTATAACAGAAGTCCAGAGATGCACGCCGATTTAGATAACACGCGAGCGTTCGAGATTAGAGCAACCCTGTTTGATCTACTGACCGCTTTTAAAACGATAAATGATCGGGCTGCGGAAATAGATATAGAAGAGACTTATGAAACCGTCGAAGAAGAAACAATTACCGTCGAAGATAAAATCGCCTTCATTGAGAAGCATTTAGAGATCGCTGACCAATTGTTATTCGACGAATTGTTCCCACTGTCTGCAAGCAAGACGGATTGGATTGTCACGTTTCTTGCGATTTTAGAACTGATTCGGATTGGAAAAATTGTCACTGTTCAAACTGACCATTTTGAGAGTATCTATATTGTTAAACAGGAACAACAGGAGCCCGATCGTGAGATCGCGCTGCCTCCAACCGCAGAAACCCCTCGTTCGGAAGAACGAGGTTATTAGGAACTTTGTTTATGGATTCTGAAAACGTTACGGCTGTCAATCCGACTGAAGCAGTAGATCTGATGTCGGAACAAAAACTTAAGTCGATTTTGGAAGCAATTCTCTTTGCAGCGAGCGAACCAATTTCGTTAGAACAGTTTCAAGACGCACTGCCCGGATTAGACAAACGTACTGTCCGGAACGGACTGGCTGAACTCGGTGCTGACTATCAAGAAATGGGTCGAAGCTTCCACCTTGTAGAAATAGCAAACGGGTACCAAATCTGTTCACGTCCGGAATACTCAGCGTGGATAGAAAAGTTTTACACCCGACAGGTTCGCGTCACGCTGTCTCCGTCTGCCTTAGAGACACTCGCAATCGTTGCTTACAAGCAGCCAGTCACACGTGCGGATGTCGCCGCAATTCGGGGTGTAAATAGCGACAGCGTCCTTAATTCACTTCTTGAAAAAGGGCTTGTCCGTATCGCTGGTAGGAAAGCGGGACGCTCCTTACTTTTCTCAACGACAGACGAATTTCTGCAACAATTCGGACTGAAAGACGCATCTGAATTGCCTTCACTTGATGAAATCGACGAACTCCTTGATACATCAAACGGTAGCGATCCAGCCCAAAGCCTACTTCCAAATACAATGGAGGCGGTTAATGACAGCGATCCTACCCAAAATCCGCTTCCAGACACAACGGAGGAGGTTGCTGAGCAATGAACTACGATGCATGGTTCCAGTGCAGTGAAGGATGCCATGAGACCTATCCACTCACTGAAATTATCTATCGGTGCAGAAATTGCGATGGGCTGTTAGAAGTCCAACACGACATGGATGTGCTGAAACAGCGCAGCGCGGCTGACTGGAAAACCCTCTTTGAGCAGCGTTATAGACGCACGCAATATCCCTACGGTAGCGGTGTCTGGGGAAAAAAAGAACTCGTTTGTCCGAATATTGATGATCAGAACATTATCTCTATGTATGAGGGCGGCACCAACTTGTTTTGGGCAGAACGGTTCGGCGAACAACTCGGTTTACACGATCTGTGGATTAAGCAGTGCGGCAACAGTCACACAGGCTCCTTTAAAGACCTCGGAATGACCGTCCTTGTCTCAATGGTCAGGCAGATTATCGCTGAGTCAGGAAACATCCGCGCTGTCATGTGCGCTTCCACTGGCGATACTTCCGCTGCACTGGCAGCATTCGCATCTGCTGCAGGAATACCAGCGATTATCCTCTTACCAAAAGCGAAGGTTACGCGCGAACAACTCATCCAGCCCATTGCTAACGGTGCTCTGACACTTTCACTTGAAACCGATTTTGACGGATGTATGGCAATTGTCCAAAAACTCTCTACTCGGAAAGACTTTTATCTCGCTAATTCCATTAATTCTCTCCGCATTGAGGGGCAGAAAACAATAAGTCTTGAGATCGTACAGCAATTTGATTGGGAAGTCCCAGACTGGATAATTATTCCGGGCGGTAACCTCGGCAACGTCTCTGCACTCGGGCTCGGGTTTCTCATGATGCTGGAACTCGGTATTATCGACAAACTTCCGCGCATCGCTTGTGCACAAGCTGAACGCGCGAATCCGCTCTACCGAAGTTATCAAACAGGATTCACAGAATTCAGCGCGATTACAGCACAAGCGACACAAGCAACAGCAATTCAGATTGGGAACCCGGTTTCAGTGCATCGCGCAATCCGGACTTTGAAACGATTTGACGGTATCGTCGATCAAGCGTCAGAAGAAGAACTCGCAAACGCTGCAGCAAAAGCCGATAGAACAGGATTGTTCAATTGCCCACACACCGGCGTGGCATTGGCAGTGTTGATAAAAATGGTAGAACGTAAACAAATCCTGCCAGACGAGAGGGTTATCGTTATCTCTACAGCTAACGGCCTCAAATTCCCCGATTTCAAGGTAGCCTATCACAATGCCGCCCCCGGTGAACCACCCCCGCGTTATCTAAATGCCCCGATCGAATTGGAAGCAGACTATGAAGGTGTCCTGAAAGAGATTGGGACACATCTTGACGCATAATACCTCGATCATATAGACGCAAATGGTATTGCATTGCGATAATGATTTGCAATAAACCTATATAATATGGTATAATCTAAATGTTAATCCATAAATCCCACCCAAAATAACAAGCAATAGGAGTGAATGAATGTCAGAACAGTATCAGCCTAAGCCTGAGCATAAATTTACCTTTGGATTGTGGACTGTCGGGAATCCGGGACGCGATCCGTTCGGTGATGTTGTCAGGCCCCCTCTGAAACCGACCTATACTGTCGAAAAACTTAGTGAATTAGGCGCGTACGGCGTCAATTTACACGATAACGACCTTATCCCCTTTGAGGCATCAGCAGCCGAACGCGATAATATTGTTAGCGAATTCAAGAAGGCACTCGCAGATCACGATATGAAGGTGCCGATGGCAACAACGAACCTATTTTATCACCCTATCTTTAAAGACGGCGCTTTTACATCGAATGATCCGAAGGTACGCGCATTCGCGATTCAGAAAACGCTAAATGCTATTGATCTCGGTGTCGAACTCGGCGCAACGATTTATGTCTTTTGGGGTGGTCGCGAAGGCGCGGAAGTCGATGCCGCTAAAAACGGACCGGATACCGTCAAATGGAACCGTGAAGCGATGAACTACTTCACGCACTACGTCAAAGACCAAGGATACGATCTGCGATTCGCGCTTGAAGCAAAACCGAATGAACCGCGCGGCGACATCTATCTACCGACGACGGGCCACATGCTCCACTTTATCGAGACACTTGATCACCCAGAAATGGTCGGCGTTAATCCCGAATTCGCCCATGAAACGATGGCAGGTTTGAGTTTCATCCACGGTGTTGCCCAAGCTTATGAAGCAGGCAAACTCTTCCATATCGACCTCAACGATCAGAAAATGAGTCGTTTTGACCAAGACCTACGTTTCGGTTCCGAAAACATCAAAAGTGCGTTCTTCCTCGTTAAATTTCTCGAGGACGTGAATTGGGACGGCAACCGCCACTTTGATGCACACGCCTATCGGACTGAAGATGAACAAGGGGTCTGGGACTTCGCCGCAGGGTGCATGCGTAGCTACCTGATTTTGAAGGAAAAGGCGCGCCGTTTCAACGAAGATGCGGAAATTCAGGGGATCCTCTCGGAAATTCAAGCACGTGATCCTGAACTTGAAGCACTCATGGCAAATTACAATGCTGAGAGCGTCGGAAAGCTGCGAAAGATAGACTTTGAACCGGATACCATTGCACAAAAAGGACTCGGATACGAGAAATTAGATCAACTCACATTTGAAATTTTAACGGGAATCAGATAGCCCAATGCTTCATTGAGAAAGTCGGAGCTTCGCCTATGAATACGCTTATCATTGCGATTTTGAGTTTCATCGGCTTCATCGTTGCCTATCATACATACGGCAAGTGGTTAGCAAGAAAGATTTTCGGATTAGATGCCCAAGCGACGGTTCCAAGCCAAGAACTGAAAGATGATGTCGATTATGTTCCAACGAAAAAAGAGATCATTTTCGGGCATCACTTCACAAGCATCGCCGGTACGGGTCCGATTGTTGGACCCGCGATTGCTGTGTTTTGGGGCTGGTTACCGGCGTTGCTGTGGGTGATCCTCGGCTCTGTTTTCATAGGTGCTGTTCACGACTTTGGCGCGCTTGTTGTCTCACTCCGTAACCGCGGGCAAAGTGTCGGCGAAGTCGCTGGGAGAATGATTGGACCCCGCGCTAAATTTCTCTTCCTTTTCGTTCTCTTCATGGGCTTGACGATTGTCCTCGCGATCTTCGGTTTAGTCATCGCCCTGATTTTCTCCTACTACCCTGAATCCGTCTTATCCGTTTGGGTGGAAATCCCGCTCGCAATAGCCATCGGTATCTGGATTTATCGCAGAGGCGGTAACATTCTTATCCCATCTATCGTTGCACTCGGTATCATGTACATCGGGATGGGTGTCGGGGCATACCTCCTACCGATTGATTTAAGTCAAATATTCGGTATCCCGCTACTTGGACAAACTTACCTGAACGTCGTGGTGATCTGGACGCTGGTGCTTTTTGTCTATTGTTTTATAGCGTCAGTGCTGCCCGTCTGGACGCTCCTGCAACCGCGCGATTTCATTAACAGCCACGAACTCGTATTGGCACTGCTTTTACTGGTGCTCGGACTCGCTGTTGCGGGTTTCACAGGCAAAGCAGACCTTGTTGCATCCGCACCCGCTGTTGCGTCAGACATCCCGCCGGACGCGCCACCGATCTGGCCCTTCCTCTTTATCACGATTGCGTGTGGTGCCGTTAGCGGTTTCCACTGTATGGTGAGTTCCGGCACCTCAAGTAAACAGGTTGAATCCGAAAGCGATGCACAATATGTAGGTTATGGTGCGATGCTGCTTGAGGGCGGACTCGCAGTCATCGTGATTCTCGCTTGCTGTGCTGGCATCGGGATGGGGATTTTCAATCGGACTGGCACTGGTGCGAACTATAGGTTTGAACCCATCGTCCAAGCAGAAAGCACTGCCCCTGTCACCAACCAAGATGCCTGGAGAACCCGTTATGCCACTTCGGAAACAGTGACAAATGCTGATGGCACCACAAGGGTTGTTGGCGGTTGGGCAAGCCATAATCTCAAGGCAAAGGTGAGCGCATTCGTTGATGGTGGTGGGAATTTCCTTGCGTCACTCGGTATCCCACTCAAGATGGGTATCGCGATTATGGCGGTGCTTGTTGCGAGTTTCGCTGCCACAACTCTCGATACAGCGACGCGGCTTCAACGGTACGTTATCCACGAACTTGCACTCACCGCTAACATTAAGCCGTTACAGAATCGTTACATCGCTACTGCGTTCGCGTTAGTGCTTGCTGCAGCTGTCGCCCTACTACAGGGACCAAGTGGTCCTGGCAGTGGCGGATTGACGCTCTGGCCCCTCTTCGGCGCAACGAACCAACTCTTAGCAGGATTAGCGTTCATGGTCATTGTCTTCTACCTTGTCCGCCGAAATAAACCGATCTGGTTCGCGTTCCTCCCGATGATCGTTATGCTCATCATGCCCGCTTGGGCAATGCTACATCAGATGTTTGACCCAGAGACCGGATGGCTTTTCACCGGTAAATATCTGCTTTTCGGATTTGGGGTCGTCGTAGAGGCGTTGCAGATCTGGATGGTTGCTGAAGGTGTCATCGCGTGGCGAAATGCGCGTGGAAATTACCCTGAACTCCCACCGTTGGAAAGCGTCGCCGCCGATTAAAAACAATGTTAATTAATCGAATTTCCGAAAATCCTCTACTGTTACGGGAAGGCTGGAAAACGCTTATATCCCTCCAAGGGGAAATCAAAAAAATTACCGACCAGTTAAAAAAAGGAAATATGAATCCCGGGATAGGAAATAAACCGATTGGTAGTAGAATTACAGAATCACGAACCCGCGGCGGTGCCCGGGTCTATTGGAGAATCAGGGATAATCATCTTGAAATTTTAGGAATTTCCGGCAAAAATAATCAGCAGAAGGTAATCAATGAGGTCTTACAACATTTTGGAGATTAATAAAAATGGATAAACCTTACACAATAGTCCAGCGTGATACCTACCAGTTAACGATCTTTCACGGAGTTGCACCTCTGGATCCCGACAACGATAATGTTGATGTTCATGTAAACTTTCCGAACGGTGAAAGTTTCTCTGCAGTCTTTTTTACACTTGAAAATATTGAGACCTTGATGAAAGACTACAAACAGACTGGTGAATGTGCTAACGGCTCGTATTTCTGGACATCTGATATGCTAATTGTTCAAAAGCTTACTGAACAGACTATCTGTGAAATAGTTGAAAATTTATTGGCAGAAGGCGAATTTGCGTCCGTTTTTTCAAAAAATGAGGAATCTACAATTATTCCCCCTAAAGACAGAGACAGTCTTTTCAAAGATTTCAATGAATCTTTATAGAATGCTACAAATCCTATCGCCTTACCAGACCTAACCTTTCTGCAAAATGCACCATACATTCTCGTTTTTTCTACAGATAAATATATTGCCTACCTACAGTCTGCTAAACCACTGGAGAACGTCACAATGAAAATTACAAATAGACAATATAGATTAGAACAATTGCGACTCAGCGAGGTAGAAGGGACTCTAACAGAACAAGAACAGGCAGAACTTTTAGCCATCTTCGCTGAGTTAGATGCTGAGGAAGCAGAAGCATTGAAATCGGCGAAGGAAAAGAGTCAACAGTTGCAGACAGAGAAAGAAGCACTTGAGGAAACGGCTTCTCAATTGCAAGATATTATTACCGAGCATAAGCAACTCAGCAGCAGGCACAGAAATGTCAGAAAAACAGACGAAAACTGAAGATCTCCACAACTACCCTTTCGATGCGGACATCTTCCGAAAGACATTCAACAGATACGTTCAGAGATTCAATACTATTTTTTTCACGTTAGTCTTCTTGATTTGCGCGCCTTTCATAGCACGCGTGATTGCATGGTATCTGGGGGAAGCAAGAGTTGATATCACAGGTTTCTTAAACCTTTGGTATGCGGGTGAATCTCTACTGTTAGACATCGGATTCCCACACATCGTATTCGGAATGTTTGCCTCCGGAATTATTTCAGTGGGTCACTTCGCTTTTGGGATTGTCTCAGTCGGTAATTTCTCTTTTGGCGTAATTTCAATCGGGCTGTTCAGCTCTTGCGGCATTCTATCTATAGGCGCTATGTGTTCTGTTGGTATTATCGCAATTGGATATTCACGCGCTTATGGGGTCATCGCTATCGCTATAGGTAAAAGAAATATACATCCAAACTATCCAGCTGGACAGGCTTTTGGGGTTATTGCGATCGGGCGGGATGCACACGGAATTTATTCGCTGTCTTATGGAGAGAACGGTGAAGGCATCTATCAGTTTTCACCAGAACGCCAAGCCCCGGAGGCTGTTGCCCTCTTTACACGTTGGTTCAAGAAATTCAAAGAAGCATTCGTTTTGCCTTCTTAATCCGATATATGCTTCTGTAAAACGCACCTTACCTTATACCTTTCTACATCGGACTTTACTTTCTCCGTAAACGTTGTTTCTCGCTGAATAAGTCCCTTCACGATATACCCGAGCTGCGAAATCAGTAATCGTTTTCGCGTACATTCCATTACTTCCTCAAAGATACCCTCCTCTTTGAGAAAATCATCAAAATTACCACCACTATATTTATTCATAATCAACCTCCCGCTTTGTGGTAATATGCAAAGAGGCGAGGTACAGGGACCTCGCCTAACAATAAACATCGAAATTTATAGTAAAATCCGAAAATAAATGAACACTTTTTAAGAAGACAACCCCCCTAGGGGAAACACCCGAGCAAAAACACCCCCCTTATCAGGGGGAATAAGATCGGAATCGCTTTGATGTGATGTGTCTAATTAATTCTAAACTTTACTATAACAGAAATACTTGCTATGCAGAAAGTGCATTAACTGCTGCAAAGAAATCTGCGTTTGATGCGCTGAATCCGTATTGCTGTTCCACTTCTCGGATGGAGATTTCCGTTGTGAACAGATTATCATACGTATCAGGGAACTCCACACCGGTCGTGGCATCGCGGAACAGGATGATGTTATAGCCGTATCTCGACATGGATCGGATACCGTAATCCCTACCCAATACACACCAATTCGTTGCGAAACCGGCAAAGAGCAGATGCAAGATGCGTCGCTCCTCCAAAAGTTCATGCAACTGCTGCCCCGTTGCGATAACAAAGTCGTCATCTTGCACATCAATTGCGGGGGAAACAGCGAGTTGGGACGCAAGCTTGTTCCAATGGATGTCAATACTCGGTGGTTGACTGCGAGGCCCACGATACACGGCGTAGTCACCCTCGCGACTTCGGAAATCGGAGGGCGGCCACGCCGAAGGTGTAGACGGTTCAGGCGGCTTATGACGTTTCAGTTGCGGGTACTGCGCTGCCACCGATGGAGACGGGGCATGCACAATCGTCAAACCCGCCTTTCGCGCGGCATCTATCACAGGAACCACACATTCAGTCGTTACCTGTGCCGCGCGTTCTATCCAACTTTCAATAAAATGCACATTCCAGAGATCAACGAGGACCAAAGCGGTCTCCTCAACCGGCAACGGCATTTCAAATTCACGCCGGATGAACGCAGTTTCACGGCACGGCACATCTGCCGGTGTACTATCCTGAAAGTAGCGAACACGCAAATCTAAGGTTTTCATTCTGGCTCCTGAAATAGCGACTCGTCAAGTTCAGCGTTCAATGTAACACCCGTTACCTGACTATCACTAAAAGGCTGACCGTCAACATTCTGCACGACATGATACGGTACTTTAACACCATCAACATCGCGGTAGTCCTCCATGACGGTCTCCCGATTAACAGTAACACCTTGCGAGGAATCAGGATACGAAAGCTTCACGACATAATGGGTATCTTCACTCACAAAGAGTTTCATCATTGCCCCAGACGGCTGCGGAATCAGCAGAATTGACGCAGATTTATCGCCAACCTCTTCTGTACCCGCATACTGGATCGGAATGTCGTTTTCCGAGAGGTTCGTTAGTAGCCACAACGTTTCCCGGAAAACCGCATCTTTGAAGGTGACAGCCAACTGTGGTGGTATCGGTTGAACCCCCATGGGTGTCAATGCGAATCCAGCAGTCCCATCAAAGACATAAGCCATTTCACCTTGAGGCATCTTCAAATCTTGTCTAAATTTGTCAGGGTAGACGTAGTACGATGTCGCCTCTATTTGCATCGGTCCCGCTGGTGAATTGGCTGACGTGCGCCCTTCCATGACGATGTTTTTCACCGCCTGTAATTTCTCAAGTCCACCGTGTGCATCAACCGCTGCAGCAAGGATTTCCTTAGCTTTCGCCACGTCCCCTTCACTCGCTTCAGGCATCGGTTCCGCAGGTGGCGGTTCCGGTTGCTTTATCTCAATCTCGTTAACCTCACCGAACTCCTCAAGCGGTCGGTCAAAACTGTCCTTATTCCCGACAGTGACGATAGTGAGTGCGTCCGGATTGAGGTATTTTTGTGCAACTGCCTGCACATCTCCCGCTGTAACCTTAGCGATATTATCGGTAAAAGTTTCAAGGAAGTCCGGTGAGAAACCACGATAAGCGAGCATCATCTGTTGAAACGCGATTTGGGAGCTGCTCTCGAAACCGAACACAAACGAATTGATGAGCGAATCTTTAGTGCGCTGCAGTTCCGCGTCCGGCACAGGCGCATCTCGGAGTCCTTTGATAACATCAACAATGAGGGAAATCGCCTCTGCGGTTTTATCGGCGCGGGTCTGCGAATAAGCAAACCACTCCCCAGGATTTGTATAGCTGATATTTCTCAAAAGATTGTTTGAGTCAATAGTTACAGGTGTTGTTGTGTATTTAGTTGATGAAAATGCGCGCTGATGATAGACAACATCTGCCTATCACCGGAAAGTTGGAGTTTTATCTGATGAAAAGTGAGGCGT
>JAJEDN010000129.1 GCA_022821495.1 Candidatus Poribacteria bacterium | reverse complement strand
GCACACGGGGATAGCGAACAGCAGCCTAACTTGCAACCTTACACTACAGGGATATTATAACACTTTTTGACACTTTTTGTGAAAAAAAAAAGACAGGAGGCGGGCATTCCTCCCAAGCATAAATACTTGGGTTTCCTGCCCGAAGATTAGGTGAAAACGCGCAAAAGCCTCGTGCTGCCTTATCTACTGCTAACCTTTAGCATGATAGGCTGCATATCGAGTTTACAAACGCAACCTTCGCCAAATGAAAACTATGAAACTTTCCATCTCACTGATTATTAGTTTGCTGTTCGTGTTATCAAGCATTTTTCATGCCTCGGCAGAAGCACCGAAGCGCGCTAAAATTGTGTTCACCTCCACCCGGAATGGCAATGCTGAAATCTATATAATGAACGCTGACGGGAGTGAAGAGATAAGATTAACCCATCACCCTGGAGATGATTTCGACCCCACATGGTCACCAAACGGCGAACACATCGCTTTCGTCTCAGAACGGGATCATAAAGGACTTTACGACATCTATCTCATGGATGCTAATGGAAAAAATATCCGACGCGCGTTCAATGACTTGAACTACAGAACCGCGCCGGCGTGGTCACCCGATGGGAAAAAAATCGCTTACCATACATATTCACCCGAACCCGATTGGGCTGTATATACCAATACACTCGGTGGCGGTGAAGCGGAGCGAGTTGCCGAATCGGGAACCTATCCCGGTGGATTTCCGGCTTGGTCTCCTGATGGCACCGAAATCGCTTTTGTTAGTGGCAATCCAACAGAATGGCGTATTCGGATTATTAACTTAAAAACGCGTGCGCAAGAGACATTTCTTCCAAAGACCCTGGGAAGCCACATCCACTACCCAGCTTGGTCTCCTGATGGAAAACAAATCGCCTTCGCACTGCGGAAATGGGGTGCGAAGTCCGGTATCTACATTATTCGGCGTGATGGCAAAAAATGCGAAGAAATCGTCGAAAATGCATTTGGAATACCGGCATGGTCACCCGATGGGAAAGAACTCCTTTATCGAAAAACAGTCGGAGCCGCGAAACTACTGTTTAAAATAAACCTCGACTCTCACATCGAAACAGAACTCGCCCGCTTGGGACCAACCATACGTCACGGACAGAATATAGGTTGGGATTGGTTTGACCCAAAAGTTTTACCTGTTGCCCCACAACCACAGTTGCTTACCTCAATCTGGGGTCAAATGAAAACACAGGACTAAATATTAACGCCGCTGGAGTTTGTCATGAAACCTTTACACTTCTACTTTTTCTGTTATATTGCCCTTACATTGCTCTGCCTCAGTGTTTTCCCTGTTTCGGCACAAGCCCCAACACGTGCGAAAATTGTGTTTACCTCTGCCCGTAATAGAAATGCTGAAATCTATATAATGAATACTGACGGCAGCCAACAGATAAGATTAACCCAGTATCCTGGGGAGGATTTCGATCCGACTTGGTCACCAAACGGCGAACACATCGCCTTTGTCTCAGAACGAGATCACGAAGGGCTCTATGACATCTATCTCATGGATCCTGATGGGAAAAATATCCGACGCGCGTTCAATGACTTGAGCTACAGAACCGCGCCCACGTGGTCACCCGATGGAAAACACATCGCTTACCATACATACTCGACCGTTCCTGATTGGGCAGTGTACACCAAGCCACTCGGTGGCGGTGAAGCAGAACGAATCGCCGAATCGGGAATGTACCCTGGCGGTTTCCCGGCTTGGTCGCCTGACGGAACCGAGGTCGCGTTCACCGGTGGTACATGGCCGGCGGAATGGTATATTCGGATTACCAACCTAAAAACGCGCAAGCAAGAAACACTGCTTCCGGACATTCAAGGAAGGAACATGCGTTATCCCGCATGGTCCCCTGATGGGGAAAAAATTGCCTTTGCCATGTGGGAAGACGGTGGGGAACCGAGTATCTACATCGTCAATCGCGATGGTAAAAATCTTGAGAAGATCGTTGAAAACGCATTCAAAGCACCGACGTGGTCGCCGGATGGGAAAGCACTCCTTTATCGAAAAACAGTTGAGGGTCAAAGACTGTTATTGAAAATAGACTTAGATTCTCGCATTGAGACACCGCTCGCTCGCTTCGGTCCACTTAATAGTAACGCGCGGAATGCAGGTTGGGACTGGTTTGATCCTAAAGCCTTACCAGTCTCCCCCAAACCACAGTCGCTTACCACGATCTGGGGACAGATGAAAATCGAAAAATAAATCTTAACATCAACGGAGTTTGTCATGAAACGTCTATATTTCTGCTTTTTGTGTTGCCTCGCTCTTACGTTATGCTGCCTCAGTGTCTGTCCCGTTTCAGCACAAGCCCCGACACACCCTAAAATTGTGTTCGCCTCCACCCGAAATGGCAATCATGGCAACGCTGAAATCTATGTAATGAATGCTGACGGCAGCCAACAGATAAGATTGACGCATTACCCGAGAGACGATACCGATCCGACTTGGTCACCAAACGGCAAGCACATCGCTTTTGTCTCAGATCGAGATCATAAAGGACTTCCGGACATCTATCTCATGGATGCCGATGGAAAAAACGTCCGACGCGCGTTTGATGACTTGGAGGTTAGAACCGCGCCCACGTGGTCACCCGACGGAAAACAAATCGCCTACCTTACGTATTCACCCGTACCAGATTGGGCAGTGTACACCAAGCCACTCGGTGACGGTGAAGCAGAACGAATCGCCAAATCCGGAAGAGGGTGGAGCGGTTTTCCCGCGTGGTCACCCGACGGAACCGAAATCGCTTTCGTGAATGGTAAATCGCCCGAATGGCATATTCGGATTATCAACCTAAAAACGCGTGAGGAAGATAGAATTCTTCCAAAGGTCCAAGGAGACAATATGCTCTATCCGGCTTGGTCCCCTGATGGAAAACAAATCGCCTTTTCTATATGGAGATGGAATGCAGAACCGGGTATCTACATCATCCAACGCGATGGTAAAGCGTGTGAAGAGATTGTTAAAAACGCGTTCGGGACACTCGCATGGTCACCCGATGGAAAAAAACTTCTTTATCCAAAGACAGTTGACGGCTCAGATCTGTTGTTTAAAATAGACCTTGCCTCTCGCACCGAAACACTGCTCGCGCGCCTGGGGCCGAGCAAACATCGTAATGGAAATATAGGTTGGGACTGGTTTGATCCGAACACTTTATCTGTTTCCCCACAACCCCAATTGCTTACCACGGTCTGGGGTGAAATGAAAATGCAAGATTAAATCCTAATGTCAATGGAATCTACTTATGAAACGCTCATATTTTTACTTTTTGTGTTGCGCTGGCTTCACCATCTTTTCCTTAAGTGTTTGTCAGATTTTTGCGCAGGTTCCGACACACCCGAAGATAGCGTTCAACTCTAACCGAGACGGCAACGCCGAAATCTATATAATGGATACCGATGGTCACCAACAGGTCAGATTAACCCAGCACCCTGATGCTGATTTTCAGCCCGTTTGGTCGCCAACAGGTGAGCAGATTCTCTTTGTATCCAAGCGGGATGGGGTGCGCGACTTATATCTAATGGATAGCAATGGAGAAAATGTCAAGCGCGTTTTTAAAAAGATAGCCACAAGACAACAACCCGCATGGGCACCTGATGGCAAACAGATCGCTTATCTCGGAAATAAGGGTGACGACTGGGCAATCTACCTCGCAACCCTCGACGGAAAAGAAAAGCGTCTATTATGGTGTGGCAGAAGTGGCGGGTTTCCAGCGTGGGCACCTGATGGAACGGAAATAATTTTTGCTGCTACACATGCGATCGGACAAGCCAACTCGCCGTTAGTTACCTACAACCTACAAACCGGAAAAGAGGAGAATTTTCATCCACAACCGCAGCTACGAATGTTCCAACCTTCTTGGGCACCCAATGGCACCATCGCGTTTTCGCATGTTGAGCGATTGGGTGGTCATGGTCCAGTGAGAGGCACACTCTACGCTGTCAACCGCGATGGCAACGGTCTGAACGAACTTGTCCCTGAGAAGGAGCCAATAGCTGAACACGCAACGTGGGCTCCACCCATGAACGCACTTGCTTATCATAAAAAAGTCGGTGAAAACCGACAAATCTTCACAATTGATTTAGCGAGCCGTCAAAGCAAGAAACTGACAAGCCGCGGTATAAATGTTTACCCAGATTGGTTTGATCCAGCATTCGCTTTACCAGTATCCCTTAAACCACAATTGCTCACCACAATCTGGGCGAAAATGAAAATCTCCAATTGAGGTTTCACATAGATTGTGCACCAAATGGCTTCTGAAAGGTCAAAAATTTTTACTTGCAAAATAGGAGAAAATGGTATATAATTTTAAGAACGAAATCGTCTATGCATAAAGTTTCGCAACATCGTGGTTCTCAAGGATAACCCAGAATGCTTTTTAACTTCGCAAATGTACTAATCTTCTTGATTGTTGGTTGTTTATTTGTTGTTCTAAACCTCACCGTCTCTCGCCTCCTGCATACCAAGCTGTTCTCAGGCGAAAAGTATATTCCCTATGAATGCGGCGAAGACCCGATTGGTGATACGCGGATCAAGTTTAATACCCGCTTTTACGTCATCGCGCTCATTTTCTTAATCTTTGACGTAGAAACCGTATTCCTGTTCCCGTGGGCGGTTGTCTTCCGAGACTTCGGTCTCTTTGCGTTTTTGGAGATGCTCGTCTTCATCACTATCCTATTAGTCGGACTCGCCTACGTCTGGGCAAAAGGCGACTTGGAGTGGATCCGCTCCACGCAGCTTGAAGTACAATCTGTCCGAACGGAGGAAAGTTATGATAATTGATGAGAAACTCGACAAAAACGTTATTGTTACTTCAGTCGATGCTGTCGCCAACTGGGCACGTTCTTCAGCACTCTGGCCCATGACATTCGGGCTTGCTTGCTGTGCGATCGAGTTCATGGCAACCGCTGCTTCTAACTATGACTTAGATCGATTCGGGGCAGGGGTGCCACGCGCGACACCGCGTCAGTCTGACCTCATGGTAATCTCCGGCACAGTCACACTTAAAATGGCAACACGCATCCGACGGCTTTATGAACAGATGCCGGAACCGAAATACGTCATTTCCATGGGCAGCTGCGCTACCAGCGGCGGTCCCTACTGGCAACACGGATACCATGTCCTCAAAGGCGTTGATCGGATTATCCCTGTTGACGTTTATGTACCGGGATGCCCACCGCGACCGGAGGCACTTATTGAAGGGCTGCTCAAACTACAAGAGAAGATTAAAACCCAGACTGTTGCCAAACGTGATCACGTCCCGTTCCTGAAAAGACTCTTTACCAAAACAGAGTGGTACGAGCAAGAAGGAACAGAAACGGAAGTCGAGGCAGATACACCTCCCGTAGAAGGAGAAGGTGATACAGAAGGCGATAGCCCTCAAGTCACCGCTTAAAACACCAACCCGTCTAACGGTAGAAGCGATTTGTAATCGCTAATTATTGTAAGAGCGGTTTGTAACCGCGACCATGGAGCAAAATTTACGTGAAACCGGAAGAAATCTATGAAGCACTAACCGCTCAGTTTGGTGAAGCCATCCTCGGTTTCGATGCCGAACTTGCGGGTGACCCGAGCATCAGCGTTGCTCCCGCATCAATCGCTGACGTGTGTCAATATCTCGCCGAAACTGATACATTGGCGTTTGATTCCTTAATGTGCCTCAGCGGGGCGGACTTAAGTGCTAAAGATGAAGAACTTGCCATCGTCTACCACATCTATGCTATGCAACATCGGCACAGCGTGGTCCTAAAAACGACAGTCCCGAAAACTGACCCGCACCTGCCAAGCGTTTCACATATCTGGAAAACCGCAGACTGGCATGAGCGTGAGGCTTATGACCTCTACGGAATTTTCTTTCACGGACATAACGATCTCCGCCGCATTTTACTTCCTGATGACTGGGAAGGATACCCCCTCCGCAAAGATTACAAGGAACCTGAAATCTATCGCGGTATGCGCGTACCGTATTAGGTACACGGATGTTGATTTTACGTTTTATGTGGTGTTACTAAAAAACGAAAACGTTACACTTTTGACTTTTTTTCCAAATCAAGCATCGGAATGAAAACACCTCTAAACTTAGGTAGGACGCTGGTTTTCAGACCTAAATACTGAACATGCAATGTTACACTGGTGTGACATTTTTCCCGTAGAAGCACGATGCAAGCTGCCTCTAAGGCAACAGGTTAAAACTTGACATTCAAGCGCAAAAATGGTATCATATATAGTGGGCGGTAAAGTCTAAAAATAGAAGGAAACATGTAAGTCTTAATATAAAAGAAACGTAGCTTGGAACGAAGTGGAAAGCGGATTTAAGAGATGCCCGTGAAAGCTTGGATCCCGTTATCTAACCGCAAGGTAAGTTAGAAAATGGAAAGCACACAACAGACTGAAAGTAAAATTATAGAATTAAAACCGTTCGCCGATGAAATGGTCGTGAATATGGGACCTCAGCATCCAAGCACACACGGTGTGTTGCGCTTAGAATTGAAATTGGATGGTGAGGTTGTCCGTGAAGCAATTCCACACATCGGTTACCTCCATCGCTGTTTTGAAAAACACTCTGAAAACCTCTCTTATCCCCAAATCATCCCGTTCACCGATCGGATGGATTACGTAGCGGCGATGAACCAAAATTGGGGATTTTGTCTTGCTGTTGAGAAGTTGTTAGCAGCTGATGAAAGCAAAGAATTTGAGGTACCGGAACGAGCGGAATATCTGCGGGTGCTTATCTGTGAACTCAACCGTATCGCCAGCCATCTCCTCTCCTTTGGAACCTATGGGATGGACCTCGGGGCATTCACGCCGTTCCTCTACGCCTTCCGGGACCGAGAGCGGCTCCTCCTCCTTTTCGAGAAAGTTTGCGGCGCACGCCTCACCTATAACTATATCCGTATCGGCGGCGTATCCGAAATTATTCCTATGGAACCCGGTTCCATCGCAGAACAGAACTTTTTAGACGAGATCGAAGAATTCCTTGACTATTTTGAACCGCTGATTGACGTGTATAACGAACTTCTCACAAAAAACAGTATCTTCGCGGAACGCACGATGCGGGTCGCTGTTATGTCAGCGGAAATGGCACTGAGTTACGGCGCGACCGGTCCTAACCTCCGCGGTTCTGGTGTGGATTGGGACCTCCGACGAGATGAACCTTACTCTATCTACGACAGATTTGACTTTGATGTACCTGTCGCTGTAGATGTTCCAGAGTTGGGCGCGGTTGTCGGGGACTGTTGGTGTCGATACAAAATCCGTATGGATGAAATGAAACAGTCTGTTCGGATCGTCCGACAGATTTTAGCGGAAGGACTTCCAGGGGGTCCCGTGATGGCGGATTTGAAAGCCGTCCGCCCCCCAAAAGGCGAAATCTATTTCCGTAGTGAAGCACCGCGCGGTGAACTCGGATTCTATATCGTCAGTGATGGCACGCCGAAGCCAGTGCGTCTCAAAGGGCGTTCACCCTGCTTTAGTGCTCTGAGTGCACTACAAGAACTCAGTCGAGGCTTGATGGTAGCTGACATTATCGCGATTATTGGCAGCATTGACATCGTGATGGGAGAAGTCGATCGGTAAATACACTCGATATGGAGTTGAACGATGAAAATTACAACCCAGGAGCAGGTAAACACTTTAGTATGGACCATTGCTTTAATACTTTTCGTCTGCATGATGATAAACGTCTTGACTGATACCGAAATTATATCTGCAATAACTGGCTTAGTCTTCATGGGTGCCCTGTGTCTATTCTATGTAGTGCATCGGTCTGAACCGGGGCAACAAATGTTTCCGAAATTGCAATTGCTGCCCGAAAACAAATTTTTGCGATGGACCCTCCTGTTAGCAGGGGTCGTAGTAACTGTAGATTGGGTTTTGAAGATTGGTGAATTTTTGCTTGCCGGATAAGGAGATTGGATGTCGGATTTTAGGGCGATGTTTGTAGGCTTCCCAGATTTCAATGTATCTGAGAATTTCTTTCCCAACATAAACCTACAAGAGAAACTCAATTGGGCAGAGGAATTTGTACAGAATGTTTTAATTCCGAGATTGCCAGAAGCAGTCGCTGCACACTTTCCTGTAGAATTAGGCACAGTGCTTGTCATGTTCGCATGCGCAGGTATTTTCGTTGGAGTTGTCCCGCTACTTCCGCTATTTCTGGTGCTCGCAGAACGCAAAGTCGCCGCCCGTTTTCAGAATCGGACAGGTCCCATGCGTGTTGGACCCTGGGGTACACTTCAAACCTTAGCCGACGGTATAAAACTTATCTTCAAAGAGGACTTTATCCCACCACAAGGTGATAAACTTCTCTTCTTGCTTGCCCCTTATATCATTTTCGCTTGTTCTTTCGCTGTTTTCGCTGCGATCCCATTCGGTCAAAACATCTTGGTGAGTCCTTTTAATATCGGAATCTTCTATATCATGGCGATCTCCTCTGTAATTGTCATGGGTGTGATTATGGCAGGTTGGTCCTCAAACAGCAAATGGTCGCTGTTGGGTTCTTTGCGCTCCGCTGCCCAAATCGTTAGCTACGAAATTCCGCTCGGTCTCTCCATCTTGACAGTCGTCATGCTCGTAGAAAGTTTGAACATGCAAGAGATTGTAGCCAGTCAGTCCAACGGTATTTTCAGTTGGCTTATTTTCCGGACGCCTTTCACTTTTATCGCATTCTTTATTTTCTATATATCTTCTATTGCCGAGGTGAACCGGACCCCCTTTGACTTGCCCGAAGCCGAATCCGAAATTGTTGCCGGTTTTCACACTGAATACAGCGGAATGCGGTTTGCCCTCTTTTTCATCGCCGAATATGCGAATATGTTTGCGGTAAGCGCAATCGCTGTAACACTTTTCCTCGGTGGCTGGGAAGGTGCTTTACCGGGCTACGATTTCCTCGGCGGCCTCCCAGGATTCGTTATCAAAACCCTCGCACTCGTCTTTTTGATGATGTGGCTGCGATGGACACTGCCGCGCCTACGGGTAGATCAACTGATGAATCTCTGCTGGAAATACTTCATCCCGATCGCCTTCTTCAACATTTTAGGCACCGGCATCTGGGGCCTTATCTTCCCAGAAGATACGCTGGTTAGCACCATCATCAGTTGTGCAATTATCTATATTGGACTTATCGTCGCGTATACGATTGCTGGACGGACACTCGCACAAAAGCCTGAACCACAGCCGAGTTAGGATTTTTAATTGATGAACAACTAAGTGGCTTTTTTTATATAGAGAAAAGTACGTAGCCCGTAACGCAGTGGAGGGCGGGTCTACGGGAAAGAATATCAATACCTAAACCGACCTCACCGAACCGCAAGGAAAATTAAAAGATGGAAAAATACATACGAAATATCTATAGAGGCGTTTATACCGTCCTTGTCGGAATGCGGGTGACAATCAAGCAGTTCTTTGAACCGAATGTCACACATCAATATCCCTACGAACACCACTATGAAAAGAAGCAGAACGTCCGAGAGATTCCGAAGGGGTATCGCGGGCAGCTCTATAACCGCACTGAAGACTGTATCGGATGCAAAAAGTGCGAAATGATCTGTCCTGTCGATTGCATCATGATTGATGCCACCAAACTCCCGAAAGGCGAACAACTCTGGGATAGTATGAACGTCGTCCATCTCAAAGACGGACGGGAAATCATCGGCATCATTGAGGGTGATGAGAAAAAGATAAAATCGGAAGATTCAATAATCCTCACGAATATCACCTCGCGCCAAGGTCCGCAGGAAGTTATAGATCGCTTTGAACCATCGGCAGATGAGAACCGAACACAGACACTTTCGGGCGACGAAATATCGCGGATTGTTACACGAAACCCTGTTGTTTTTTACCTTGACAAGTTCGATATCGACATGTCTCTCTGTATGTATTGTGGACTCTGCACCGAAGTCTGCCCGACAGAATGCCTTACGATGAAAGATTCTCTTGAAGGAATTGAATACTCCAAATTTGACCGGTCAGACCTCATCTTCAGTTTTGATAAGCAGGAGATGTACGACAGCGTTAAGACAGAAACAGTAGATGCAGCGGATTAGTCCGTAACCTTGAGGTTTTCGCACCTCATGTGAAAAAATTAGCTAAAAGCGGCAGCACTGCAACAACGGTGGCAGCGCGGATTTAAGAAGAACACCTACATGCCAAGTGTCCTTGATAACTCGCTTGCGCCAACTTAAAAAAATGGAATTTACGCTTAAAAACTTTATTTTCTATGGCTTTGCACTTATGACAGTCGCCTCTGCGCTTCTTGTCGTTACCGTCCGGAATATAGTCCACGCGGCGTTTTCGCTGATGGTGACGCTCTTCGGCGTTGCTGGACTTTACGTCTTCTTACAGGCTGACTTCCTTGCTGCAACACAGGTGATCGTCTACGTTGGTGGTATCCTCGTCCTTATCTTATTCGGTGTCATGATGACGAGTGGACGCTTAGAGATGAGGGTTCATATTGAGCGCGGGCAACTTCTACTCGGAGGTATTGTCTCCCTGGCACTCCTGACGCTGCTCTTGACCGTTATCGCCAATACACCCGCATGGAAAAATCTCACTGACGACGGCACAGAACTTGCACCGACAACCGAGCGTATCGGCGAACTGATCCTGAATGGGCCATTTCTCCTGCCGTTTGAAGTCGTCTCCGTGCTGCTGTTAGTAGCACTCATTGGAGCCGCCCTGATTTCCCGAAAGGAGGTTAGGGAGTAAAAATGACCTTACAACACTATCTCGTCATCAGTGCGATTCTGTTCACGCTCGGTATTTTCGCTGTCTTGACGCGTCGGAACGCCATTAGCATTTTGATGGGTATTGAACTTATTCTTAATTCGTGTAATTTGAACTTCGCTGCGTTTTCGCGCTTTATGACACCACCTGAGGATATTAGTGGACAAATCATCGCTATTTTTGGGATTGTGCTTGCCGCAGCGGAAGCCGCTGTTTTTTTAGCGATTATCCTCGCTATCTACCGAGAATTCGGTAGCATACGTCCCGACGAAGTTGATACGCTGAAAGGTTGAAATAGTTGTCAGTCGTCAGTTATCAGTTATCAGTTAAAAGAGGTCTCTGAAGTACCAAATCCCTCTTAACCAATAACCGAAAACTGATAACCGAAAACTAATAATAGGAAGGCTTAAACGTTAGAAATATGATTGTACCCCTAATAAGTATCATCTTGCTTTGCCCGCTTGCCGCTTTTGCGATTTTCGGGCTCCTGGGTTTAGCGAATCGGCGTTTCCCTCGGCAGGACTATTTGTCCACCGTAGCAATGCTCGCCGCACTCGTCTGTTCGTTCTTGCTCCTGCGAGAGGTGGTCCCCAATCCAGAAGCTCACACAGTCAATTGGATTTCGCTCGGCGGTGTTACCTTCTCTATGGGATTCTACTTGGACAGTGTCACCGTAATCATGCTGATTGTTGTCACACTCGTCAGCAGCCTCGTCCATATCTTCTCTATGGGCTACATGCACGGTGATCCGAGGTATCCACGGTTCTTTGCTTACCTATCGCTCTTTTCCTTCTCAATGCTATTTCTGGTCGTGTCGGATAACCTGCTCGGCATCTATATCGGTTGGGAACTCGTCGGACTCTGCTCCTATCTACTCATCGGCTTCTGGTTTGAAAAAGACTCCGCTGCGAATGCGTGTAAAAAGGCTTTCCTGACAACGCGCGTCGGTGATGTCGGCATGTTCATCGGCATGATGATGCTTTTCACGAAATTTCAGACGCTTTCGCTCTACGGAGAAGGCGGTATTTTCGCCCTTGCTGCTAACCTGAACACTGGCGATATGGTATGGCTCTCTATTGCTGGAATTCTCATCTTTTGTGGTGCTATCGGCAAATCCGCACAGATGCCACTCCATACATGGCTCCCTGATGCAATGGAAGGTCCTACACCGGTCAGTGCACTCATTCACGCTGCAACGATGGTCGCTGCAGGGGTTTATCTCACGGCTCGAATGTTCCCCATTCTGACAGAAACTTCGTCTTTGGTCATCGCCTATGTTGGTGGCATCACAGCACTCGTCGCAGCGACGATCGCCATCGTTCGGTTTGACATCAAGCGCGTCTTAGCATATTCTACAATTAGTCAATTGGGATATATGATGCTCGCGATTGGGGCAGGCAGCTATGTCGCGGGACTTTTTCACCTCACGACCCACGCCTTTTTCAAAGCACTGCTCTTCCTCGGTTCTGGCAGTGTTATTCACGCCTTCCACGCCATGCACGCACACGGACATGATGATGAACACGCGCACGCGCACGAACACGGTGATCACGATGCACACGGACATGAGCACGGTGAAGATTCTGATTCAGGACATATCCTCGGCTCTGAGATTCCAGCAGACCAAGATATGCGGAACATGGGCGGACTCCGCCATAAAATGCCGATTACTTTTGTCACGATGCTTATCGCAACGCTGTCTATCTCTGGTGTGCCGTTTATCTTCTCCGGGTTCTGGAGCAAAGATGCCATTTTAGGTGGGGTGTTGGGACGAGCGATGGAATGGAACTCTGTCCATCACTATATCCTGTTCATAATGGCACTTTCCGCTGCTGGGATTACGGCGTTCTACATGTTCCGTCTGATCTTCATGACCTTTTTCGGCGAACCGCGCAATCAAGAGATGCACGACATGGCACACGAATCTCCCAAGTCAATGACCGTGCCCCTTCTAATTCTGGCTGTGCTGAGTCTGCCTGTTGTCAATATACTCTGGTTTAACGAAGCCTACGTTAAACCGCCACCACAACCACATCTGCATGCACCACAACACGCCTATATTTCTCCCGACAGTAATAATACAGTCGGAAAGGGGTACACAGTATCGCTCTTTGGCGTGTCTGAAGCAGTCGCAGCTGAGGAAGAAGGTGGACACGGCACAGATGGCACACACGCAGACGACGGACATCACGGACATCACGGGCCCGCACATACGATCGCAATGGTGTTATCTATCTGCGTTGCTGGGTTAGGTATATTTCTTTCGTGGCTGTTCTACCATAGACGAACCTTGTCTGCTGAATCGGTCGCAACAACTTTCCGACCAATCCATAACCTATTCTGGTGTAAATACTACTTTGACGAATTTTACGACGGTGTGCTGGTTGCACTGACGGTGTGGAAAGCACGGCTTTTTGCGCGATTTGATGGAAGTGTCGTCGATGGCATCGTCAACGGTGTTGGCGTTGTAACGCGAGACATCCTCGCCGCCTTCACGGGAGCCTTTGATAACCGCATCGTTGATGGTCTCGTTAACAGCGTCGCACAAGTCACGTGGGCAGTCGGTGGCAGAATCCGTCGTATTCAGACAGGTGCGATTCAGACGTATCTTTTTGTTGTACTGGCAGGGATTGTGTTGTTAATCTTAATTTTCCGGGCTCTTTAAAATTGGTATCGTACAAACCCGTAGCCCGTAACGAAGTGGAGGGCGGATACGAGGAAGGCACATCAATCACAAAACCTACTTCATTACTCCGCAAGGTATAATTAAAAAATGTTATTGTCGCTAATGATTTTTATCCCGTTACTCGGGATGGTTGCTGTTTTGCTTCTGCCGCGTGAGTCGGAGGAACTCATTAAACGTGTTGCACTCCTCTTTACGCTCATTCCACTCGCGCTCGCAGTATACTTATTCATATCCTATGACCGATCAAATGGCGGAACGCAGTACGCCGTCAACGCCTCTTGGATTCCGGCTTTTAATATCCAATATCACATCGGTATTGACGGTCTCAGCGTGACGCTCCTGCTTCTCACAGCACTTTTAGGGCCGATCTGTGTTATCGCCTCTTGGCGCAACATAGAAAAAGGCATCAAGGCCTATATGGCACTGTTCTTGCTGCTTGAGACAGGGATGATCGGCTTTTTCGCTGCGTTAGATCTGTTCCTGTTCTATGTCTTCTTTGAGCTGACACTGCTGCCAATGTATTTCCTAATCGGTGTTTGGGGTGGCCCCCGACGCGAATACGCTGCGATTAAGTTCTTCCTGTATACACTTTTCGGTAGTGTGTTGATGCTGGTCGCAATGATAGCTGTTTATCTCAACAGTGGAGATCCAGGTGCGCGAACCTTTGATATTCCAACACTCATTACCTTAGCAGCGACGGCAGGACACGCCCTTAACGACCTTAACTTCCAGATATGGGTATTCCTCGGTTTCTTTATCGGGTTTGCCGTTAAAGTCCCGATTTTTCCTTTCCACACCTGGCTCCCGGATGCACACGTCGAAGCACCAACTGCTATTAGTGTTATCTTGGCAGGTATCCTCCTAAAGATGGGAACTTACGGACTAGTCCGGATAAACATGGCAATGTTCCCACAAGGGTTAGACCACTTTACCAACGGAGTAGGTTTCTGGGGCAATAGCCTCGCGCTGCTTGGATTCATTAACATCGTCTACGGTTCCTTCTGTGCCTTGGCACAAACCGACTTTAAGAAGTTAGTGGCGTATTCCAGTATCGGACACATGGGCTTCGTTATTTTGGGGCTTGCGGCTCGAAATGACAGCGGTATCACCGGGGCAATCCTCCAGATGTTTAACCACGGTGTCATTAGTGCGATGCTCTTCCTACTCGTCGGTGTTCTCTACGACAGAGCACACCACCGTGAAATCAACGGCTTCGGCGGTCTTGGAACCAGGATGCCCATCTATACCGGCATCACAACGCTCGCGTTCATGGCTTCTCTCGGACTCCCCGGCTTGAGTGGATTCGTCGGTGAAGCACTCTCCTTGCTTGGGGCTTATGACAAATTCAAGATGCTGACCATCTTGTCTACAATCGGTATTGTCGTCGGTGCCGCATATTTCCTCTGGACGCTGCAAAGGGTTTTCTTAGGGACACTTAACCCGAAATACGAAGCACTCCCAGAAATCAACGGACGTGAAATCCTGACTTTGGTGCCACTCGGTATCTTAACCATCGTCCTCGGTGTCTGGCCGAACTTCGCCATCGATATGTTCAGAGAATCGGTTACCAATCTCATAGACGTTATACAGGCGATATAGGAGGTTTGAGGAAAGTATGCAACCCTTAAGCAATATCAAAAGCCTCCTCTATTTCAGCCCAGAAATTCTACTCGTAATTTTTGCCGTCGCTGTTGTTCTCCTTGATCTCGTCGTGAAGGATAGAGAAAGCGTCGCAGTGGCATATCTTTCTCTCGTAGGGTGTCTTTGCACATTTGCCGCTGTCCTTTTCACCCACTTTTCTTTCGGTGCCGAGGGACCCGTATCCCTCTTTCTGGGAATGGTCCGACTCGACGTGTTTTCCAGTTTTTTCAAGGTTTTACTGCTGCTCGCAACTGCTGCTACAATCCTCTTTTCACTCCGATCTGAGGAACTCGACGCACGCTTAAAAGGCGAATACTATGCTCTCCTGTTAGCCATCACCCTCGGAATGTTCCTGATGGCATCGTCAACGAATCTGTTGATGATATTTATCTCGCTGGAAACCGTAAGCCTAACCTCCTATATCCTCGCTGGGTTCTTGACGCATAGCCCCCGTTCAAGTGAAGCTGCTTTTAAATATATCACTTACGGCGCGGTCGCATCTGGAACAATGCTTTTCGGACTATCCCTCCTGTTCGGAATGACAGGTACAGGGGATCTGGCACAAATCGGCGGACGTCTTACGGAACTTCTCGCATCGGGCGAAGTAGCACCGCTTGCAGTGCTAATCGCGATAACTTTTGTCCTCGCCGGTGTCGGCTACAAAATCGCCTCTGTGCCGTTTCACATGTGGTCGCCTGATGTCTACGAAGGTGCTCCTATTCCGATAACCGCCTTTTTGTCAGTTGCCTCAAAATCCGCAGGGTTCGCCTTATTTATTAGATTCTTCTATGCCGGATTCGGGAACACGGAATTAATGCAAGCAGTTGACTGGCCCTTCATGTTAGCGATAGTCTCCGCCTTAACGATGACCGTAGGAAATCTTGCTGCACTTCCCCAACAAAACGTGAAACGCTTATTGGCATATTCAAGCATTGCTCATGGTGGGTATCTGTTGATGGGCGGTGTCTTGCTTACCTCTCAAGGTGTCGGCGCGATTCTCTTCTATCTTGTCGTCTACCTCTTCATGAACTTGGGGGCATTTTATGTTGTTGTCCTCATCGCAAATGAGGTGGGTAGTGAAATGGTTGACGGTTACCGTGGCCTCTCCTCACGCGCACCCTTAGTTGCTTGGGCAATGGTTATTTTCCTTGTTTCTCTCGCCGGAATCCCGCCGTTCGCAGGTTTCTTCGGGAAATGGCTCCTGTTCACCGCCGTCCTTGAGCAAGGGTACTACTGGCTCGCACTTGTCGGTTTGTTAAACAGCGTAGTCTCCCTCTACTACTATGCCCGTATCGTCAAAGCGATGTTCTTTGAAGATGCTGGTGAAGAAACCGAAAGCGTCCCCTTTTCTACCGGCACCTTTGCATTGCTGAGCGTGTTCGTTATCCCAACGATTTTTATCGGATTCCTGAATATCTTCTATACCTTCTCCAACATCTCAGTCTCGGTGATGCCAATACAGTAAATTGGAGGAATAGTGATGAACTGGATGGAATGGGTTATTGCTGGCGTGTTTATTACTTTTCTTGCCGGTTTGGGTACAATTGTACACACTGCGATAAGACACGCCAATAAAAGTTAAATCTACTTACCTGTGGAAAAATTGACAAACGCAATTTTTTGAGGTATACTTAAAATGTAGTGCACCTACAAATGCGTGTTGATGCCCGGTCGTCTAATGGTAGGACGCATGGCTCTGGACCATGTAGTGAAGGTTCGAGTCCTTCCCGGGCAGTTATTTTGCCATTAAATCGTATTATAACCAGAGAGATAACATGGAACGGGTCGAATTCGCACCTGATGATTACATCGTAAGCCAACAACCAGATATTCGGAAAGTTTTAGAGGAACTCCACACCCTGATTAAGATTGCGTTACCAGATCGGGATTACTGTATGTGGGAAGGCATTTTTTGGGGTGGCAGCGAACAGCAAATCATCGGCTACGGCACCTATTCTTACCAACGCTCCGATAAAAAGCAAGTCGAATGGTTTCTCGTTGGGTTAACACGGCAGAAAAATTACTTCAGCCTGTATGTTAATGCGGTCGAGGGCAAAACGTATCTCGCTGAAATTTATGGACCCCGACTCGGTAAAGTCAAGACCGGAAAAAGTAGCATCAGTTTTCGCAATCTGTCAGACGTGAATCTTGATGTATTAAGTGAGATGATCGAACACGCCGGAAGAATAACAGATGAAACCGAATCGTGAACATCAGATGGCAGCATTGTCTCTGTAAGAATTTTGAATATATGAGCCGCTATCGTCTAGGGGTTAGGACGGATGGTTCTCAGCCATCAAACCGGGGTTCGAATCCCCGTAGCGGTATCTCTTCACAAGTAAGGGCGGGCGTACATAACTACCCGCCTATTGCTTTAAGCGCGCAAATGCCTTCTTTAAAAGTCTACACATTGGAGATATACACGCATGCACGATACCCCCAAACACACCAACCGCCTTATCCACGAAACAAGTCCCTATTTACTCCAGCACGCACATAATCCGGTTGACTGGTACCCATGGGGCGAAGAAGCGATCGCGCGCGCCAAACTCGAACAGAAGCCTATTCTCCTGAGTATCGGCTACTCTGCATGCCACTGGTGCCACGTCATGGAACGCGAATCCTTTGAAAACGAGGAAATCGCCGCGATCATGAACCAACTTTTCATCAACATCAAGGTCGATAGAGAAGAACGTCCTGACTTAGACGAAATCTACATGAACGCTGTCCAAGTCATGACGCGTCAAGGCGGCTGGCCCATGACCGTTTTTCTCACACCAGATCTTAAACCCTTTTACGGTGGCACCTATTATCCGCCCACTGACCGATACGGCAGACCCGGATTCCCGAAGGTGATGGAAGCCGTATCAGAGGCATTCAATGACAAAAAGGTGCAAGTCCTACAACAGGCAGACCAACTCACGGCGCAGCTCAATCAGATAAGCAATGTCGTCGATCCGCATGAGCATGAACTCACGGAAGAGTTGATGACCCACGCGTTCCAACAATACCGTTCGCAATTCGATTCGCAACACGGCGGATTCGGCAATGCCCCGAAATTCCCACCCAGCATGGGATTGCCCTTTCTCCTACGCTATTGGCATCACAGCGGCAACGCCAATGCCTTAGAAATGGTCGAACTCACCTTAGAGAAGATGGCGCGCGGCGGTATGTACGACCAACTCGGCGGCGGTTTCCACCGATACTCCACCGATGCACACTGGCTCGTCCCACACTTTGAGAAAATGTTGTATGACAACGCGCAACTCGTCGTCGCCTATTTCGAGGCGTACCAAGCCACGCAAAAACCGTTCTATCGCCACATCGCTACCGAGACCCTCGATTATGTGCTCCGTGAAATGTACGACACAGAAAACGGCGGTTTCTATTCCACACAGGACGCAGATAGCGAAGGTGTAGAAGGCAAATTCTTTGTTTGGGAACCCAACGATGTCGAAGATGTCATCGGTGAAGAGAACGCCGAAATTTTCTGTGAATATTACGACATCACGCCGCAAGGCAACTTTGAAGGTGAAAACATTCTCCAAGTCCAAGTACCACCAGAAATCTTCGCTCGAAAATTACAGATGGATGTTGGAGATCTGGAAACACTTCTCGCCGACAGCAAACAGAAACTTTTTGAAGCAAGAGAAACACGGATTAAACCCGGACTCGACGACAAAATCCTGACGAGTTGGAACGGTATCATGATCCGCGGCATGGCGATGGGTTATCAACTCACTGGTAAACCTGAATACCTTGAGGCATGTGAAAAATCTGCTGAATTCGTCTTAACGACGCTATCTCAAGACAATGGTCTGCTCTTACGCACCTATCGTGCGGGCAAAAGCCACCTCAACGCTTATCTTGAGGACTACGCCTATTTCATCGCCGGGCTAATCGCGCTCTACGAAGCCAGTTTTGAACAGCGTTGGCTCACCGAAGCCGAGCGTCTCGCACACATCATGATTGACCAGTTCGGCGACGACGCAGGCGACGGATTCTTCTTCACCGGTAAAGCGCACGAAGTGCTGATCGTCCAATCCAAATCCGCTTACGACGGTGCTACACCCTCTGGCGCATCTATGGCGATCCACAGCCTGTTGCGGCTCGCCAAACACCTCGACAACCCCGAATTCCACGACAAAGCCGTTGAAACTTTGAAGCTTTACTTCCATCAGATGGAGGGAATGCCTACAGGTTCCGGGCAATTGCTTTGTGAGTTAGCCTTCCTGCTATCAACACCGAAAGAGATTGCTATCGTCGGTGAAAAAGGCGATGCAAAAACGGACGCAATGTTAGCGGCACTGCACGGCACATATCAACCTAACAAAATCATCGCTTTAAGCGAATCCGCTGACGGACAGACATTACCACTGCTCGTAGGCAAAACCCAAGTCGACAACACTGCAACAGCGTACGTCTGCGAAAACTACACCTGCCAAGCCCCTACAACGGATATTGAAGCGTTCGTAGAACTGCTCCAATAATGTACTCACCTAACGAAACACGGAAAAAAAGCAATGGCACACACAAACGAAACAACAATTGACCTCGACTGGCACCCACTCTCAGAAGAAGAGATTCGCCACTTTGACGACAACGGCTATCTCATCGTCCGAAATGTACTGGACTCAGATACCATCGGCGGACTCATTGAGGCAAGCGATCGACTCATGGCGAGCGATCGACGCGAGAATCGTCAACAAAATTTCGACCAATTATACGACAGCTTCCGAAATTCTATCTCCATCGACGATGCCTTCATTCCGCTACTCACGCAGAAGACCATCCTCCCTGTTGTCGTCCAACTGCTCGGTGCGCACTTGCAGCTCATGACCTCACACCTGATATACAAACACCCGGATCCCGAAGGTACACCTGATACCACTCGCAGACCCGGTTGGCATCGCGACTACGCTATGGCAACGACAACACACGGTAACAAGGTGCCACGCATCTTGCTAAAATGTGCTTACTACTTTACCGATCTGAGTGAACCCAATTCCGGCGTAACACTTGTCGCACCCGGCAGCAACCACCTCCTTGAACGGGTTCCCATTCCAAAAGGACAAGCGGATCCCGAAGGTGCAGTCGAAGCGAGTTTACAACCTGGGGATTGCTTGCTGTTTGAGAATCGTACTTTTCATGCGGGGGCTGCGAACTTAACCGACCAGATCCGTAAAGGTATAATGATCGGCTACGGTTACCGATGGTTGATGCCGATGGATTATCGGACGCAGGAACAGACGTTGTTAGATAAACTCACACCACTTGAGCAGTATCTGGTGGGTGAACCTTTCACGAAAACGAAAGAATTTATTCCCAGCGGCAGCGAAAGTCCCCTCGCAGCGTGGTGTGAACAAAACGGCGCGCCGGCAGTGAGACCTGTTTCTTAGCTTATTTACGTCAACGTGATGACATCCTGTTTGACAATTTCTTTTATGTGATAGTGGTCTGCCCGGGAAATCAGCTCCAACGTCTCTGGCGAGAGCCGTCCCCTGACCTCCTCAGACACGCGACTCTCACCGCGGTGTTGCGGTCTATAGCGTAAGGTTAGGATGCAACGATACCGATCTTCTGGTTTCCAAGGCAGCGCGCCGTGCGTCAGGAGTTCAGAGATAATCACCACATCCCCTGCTTTAGGTGTGATATTAAGGACCCCCGACGGAAGGTCATCGGCATCTTCGATCTTCCCGTTATTGAAGAGGTGTTCAGGTCGATCGAACAGCGTCTTATGGGTACCCGGAACAACCAACAGCCCGCCATCTCCCGGATGCACATCGTATAGGTACGGAAAAACGACGAAATCATCACAAAAGATACGACCGTTTCGCACCTCATAACGATTGCAGTGCCATCCAAAATCCTCTCGGGCACAATGCAAGCGGAGTCCTTCCGCTGACTCCGACACACCCGCCCGATCCGCAATCATCGTTCCGCGGAACAGTTGCGGTTTATCTCGCGTCAGCTCTTTGATGATGGGCCAAGTAGATCGGTGCATCGTGAGTGCTTCTAAAGGTTTCGCAAAGGCAAAGCCGTTTGGGAGGTTTTTGTTGCTGGAGTCAAATCCGGGTGGGAGGTCCTCGGTAGGTGTATTGATGTATTCATTCGCGGCTGCTTGCGCTGCTTTCAGTTCTTCGTCAGTCAGGACATTTTTTAGGTGGAGGTATCCAGTGACATCAAATAGATACCGTTGTTCAGGGGTCATCATAGCATTTTACTCCTTCAGGACTTGCACATTCAAATGTAGATTGGGTTGAACGTCGAGTGAAACCCAACGCTAAACCGATGCTTCCCACACGGGCCAATCATTCTCTTGTAGCTGTTGGAATAACTTATCAAACGCCTCGCTACCGTCATCCTCCCATTCGTCCAGACGCACACCCGGCGCATAAGATTCATCTACACCCTGTTTCATGAGACATTCCGCCTGTTGTAAGTTTCGATAGTAGTGCTTTACGCCACCGGGTAAGGTAACAACAGAAACATGTCGCTCCCATTTCGGCTCAGGCGTTTCAGAATAGCGTTTCACAGCATCCTCATCTAACACGACCCCGAGACCAGCACCCTCTGGTACTTGCATAAACCCGCGCTGAACTTTGTGTGGCGTAACAATTAAGTCATCCACATAAGCGTGGCTGGCGGTAACACCCGGCAGCGTTGCAGTCGGCATGACGGCTCCGAGATGACACGCGAATGCTGCCGTAATACCCGTACCAACATATTGTAGCAAAATCGGCGTGTTCGCGGCGGCAAAAGCCCAACCCGATGCCAAGGCACTTTTGATAGTTTCGTGGCTACACAACGCACCATCAAAATCGCCCTGCCGAAGTCCAATCCAAGGCCCTGACGGTTGACGCGACGCACCTTCGCGAATAACACCGACACCGTGCAGATAGAACGGAATCCGAATCTCCTGATGCAATCGCCGCCATCCCTCTACATCATACGCAAAAATCGGTTCCTCAAGACCTTTAACAACCGGAATCTTCTCTAATTCCCGCAAGATCGGTAGTGCCTTCTCAACATTGATTAGTGAACCGTTGAAGTCAAACTCTACACGAAAGTCGGGTGGCGCGACCTCTTGAATTGCCTCTGACTGTTCAACGACATCATAGAAAGCACGTGCCTTGCACTTGAGACCGCGATACCCCCGTTCAGCCGCAACTTGAACTTCAGCAGCGGTATCTTCGGGCGACATGCACGGCATCCACCACCCCATCGCAACCCAGTGTCGAACTTGTTGACCCATCAGTTTCCACGCTGGCAAACCGAGATATTTCCCCATCAGGTCGTAGCACGCCATGTCGAGGTTAAAACGCCCATCGCCCATTACATGGTCAAACGGATTCGTACCGAGATAGATGTCCAACACGTCTTGATCAAAGGGCTGTCCCGGGTTCTCTCCGAAACCGACGAGACCCGTATCGGTATGGAATTTATAGATCGTGACCAACTCAGTCATCGCAAAGTGGTAATATCTTTTACGAATCCGCGCTTCATAAGGCACACGTAACGGAATCGCTTCAATCTCAGTAATTTTCATCTGCGCTCACCCTCACGGTACCAGTTGTACCTTAATCGAATCCGAACCCTTCTGAACCATCTCAAAACCTGTCAAATAATCCTCCAACGGCAGTTGATGCGTTACAATATGACTCACATCAATTAGACCGCGATGGATATAATCAATCGCCAACGGATACGCATACGGCCCTAAATGCGAACCGTGGATGTTTAATTCTTTTGTGTCTCCAATGATTGTCCAGTCCACAGTCACCGGCTCCCGCATCACGCTAAACTCGACAAACGTGCCTGCCTTCCGAATCATGTGGAGTCCCTGCTCAACTGCTTTCGGGTGTCCCGTCGCCTCGATATAGACATCACACCCGTAACCTTCCGTCAAATCTAAGACCTCTTGGACAGCATCGGTTTCTGATGGGTTGATCCCGATATCCGCGCCCAATTTCTTGGCAACCTCTAACCGTTTCGGCATCAGATCAATAGCGATAAGTACACCCGGATTTTTCAACTTCGCCGCGCCAATCATGCCGAGACCGAGTGTCCCTGCCCCCGCGACCACGACGACATCTCCGAACTCAATATCGCCACGCTGCACGGCATGAATCGAGCAAGCGAGCGGTTCAATCACTGCAGCATTCGCCGTCGGAATATCAGAAGGCACTTTGTAGACGAGCGAACGCGCCGGAAACTTCATATAGTCCGCCATACCCCCATTGACAACCGGTTGGAATCCATAGATGTTATGGACTTGGCAGAGCCAGTACTTCCCCGTCCGGCAATACCGACATTCCCAACACGGAACGATCTGCTCCGCAATAGCACGGTCACCGATTTCGAGTTTATACTTCTCGGCAGCTCCCGATCCGAGTTCTACAACCTCGCCGACGAATTCGTGTCCAGCGATCACGGGTGCCTCCACGTATGGCTGACGGTGTTCGTCGCCCCAGAAAAGCGGCGCGCCTGTGTAGCATTTGATGTCGCTCGCGCAAACACCGCAGGCATCCACCTTAATAACGACTTCACCTGGTCCCGCCTCCGGCATGGGCACCTCTTCAAGACGGTAATCAAAAGGTTCGCGACACATAATCGCGCGCATCGTTTTCGACATTTTTTAACTATGGACCTCGCTACAATTGACCCAACGAGCCAATCACCGTTTTCTGATTAAAAACAGGACTTACGCATTTTTCCATGATAACGGACATTCTACGCACTGCAGGCGGGGTTTTAAACCCCGCCTGCAGTGGGGGCTGCGTAAGTCCTAAAATACACATCTCTACTATTATGACGATTCTGGAATTATTTTAGCAATGAACGCAAAGATAATTATGAGGCGTGCAAGATGTGATAGGCAGCGATACCGAGCGAGACATGAACGTTCAGCGATGCGCCCGCGCCGTACATCGGAAGGAAAACCACCATATCGCAGGCAGCAAGCGTCCGTTTCGTTACACCGTGATCTTCATGTCCTACGATGAGGCAAATTTTATCAGGGTAGTCTACTGCATCGTAACGGACCGACTGCGCGGTAACTTCTAAAGCACAACTCGTGTAACCCTTCGCTTTAAGCGATACGATCGCGTCTGCGGCTTGCGCTACATACCGCCACTTTACCCGTCGGTGTTTTCCCCGCGAGACTTTGCGTACCAATGGATGGGGCGGTTGCGCACTGATACCTGTTAGGATCAGCTCTTTCACACGGCACGCGTCCGCTATCCGAAACGCCGAACCGACATTGATCGGGTCTTGCACGTCTTGCAGGATAAAAACCAGTTCTTTTTTCGGTAGTTCTGACTGTTTCAGAAAATCTTTAAGCGGTTTGCCGCGTAATTGTTTCATATCCCATGAAAACATCGGGGTTACACACCCACTGAGAAAAAATGGATTATGCCGCTTTGCGCTGTATCAAACGCCGTCTCGCACTCGTTCGGGCAAGCCCAACATCTAATGTGATATGGCGATACTCAGTCATACCGAGGTTGATCGCATGCGCCGTTTCGAGGTTGAATCCCCACTCAATCCACTCCGATATATCTGCCTCTGGAATATCACCCGCAACAACGACCTTCATGATACTGATACCTTTCCCGATATCATACGCGCGTTGGAGGTATTCAAGATGCTTGTCAAGGGGACCCCCTTCTAACATCCTACCCTCTTTGTTCGCCGTCGCCAGGATAACTTCAAGTTCCGGGTGATCAATCACGGCATCCATCACAGGCCCTGTGTGAATATGCGTGGAGCAACCGATAACTCGGATTTTACCAGCAGCTTTCGCTTCTCGGAACGCGTCTAACGCCCCTTCACGTGATACTAAGTCTTCTGGGGTGGAGATGCCGTGCAACAGCAAAATATCCAAGTAATCCGTTTGCAGCTCGAGAAGTGAACGCGCGATGCTCGCCTTAGCACCCTCGTAATCTTTCGCGCCGGTCTTCGTCTGAATGACGACTTCATCTCTGCTAATCTGTCGGATTGCGTCCCCAAGATGCGGTTGCGTCCCGTATCCTTCGGCAGTATCCCAGAAGGTAACGCCTTCATCAAGTGCTTGCAACATCAATTTGCTACCCGCTTCGATGGTATCGCAGGTATTCTTAATGCGTCCCGCCCCGAAGCAGAGCCGTGAGATCTCTAAACCCGTTTTTCCGTACGCTAAATATTCCATTGTGTCCTCCACATCCAATTGTTGGTTTTGTCAGTAGATGCATGTGTGACGATGATTTCGTAAACTGGTTCAGATATGCTTTGATATACTTTAACCGAAATTCACCCTAAAATGCAACCTTTTTTCTCGGATGCCTTTTTTCTTGGTAATAAACCGTTTTTCAAGTATCATAGAAGATAAGTCCTAAAGCCATTGAGAAACCTTCATAGTAAGCGTTTACTTGCAACGCATAGAAAAAAATGAAATTCAGCGGACATACACTTTTCAATAACACACCTGTTGAAATCACCATCGCCGATGATCGCGTTCAGTCGATTCGCGAAGTAGCCGCCGCGGATACCAACATACTCATCGCGCCTGCTCCGATAGACATTCAAGTGAACGGTTTCGCAGGATTTGATCTCAATGTTGCCACCGTTACACCGGAGGATGTCGGTGAGATGGTGCGTGCCCTCTGGCGTGTCGGTACCGGTTTCTTGTGTCCAACGGTCGTGACCGGTTCTTTTGATGGGATATGCAATTCGTTTCGTGCGATTGTAGACGCGTGTAAAATAGACGCATTGGTTGCCCATTCCGTACTTGGGATTCATCTTGAAGGTCCCTATATCTCTGCCGAAGACGGACCGCGCGGCGCACACCCATTGGAACACGTCAGAGACCCAGATTGGGACGAATTTCAGCGGTGGCAAGAGATCACCGAAGGTCAAATCGCCATCGTAACCCTCGCACCAGAGAAAAAGGGTGCTATCCCATTTATTGAGAAATTGGTTGCGAATGGGATTGTCGTCGCTTTAGGGCATACAAATGCTGCAGCAGACGATATTCAAGCCGCAATTGACGCGGGCGCGAAACTCTCTACACACCTCGGCAACGGGGCACACGCCCGAATCCAACGGCACCCAAATTATATCTGGGAACAACTCGGTGCCGATGAACTCTGGGCAAGCCTCATCGTCGATGGACATCATCTACCACCTTCTGTCGCCAAGTCAATGATACGCGCGAAGACGCTTGATCGCTGTATCCTTGTCAGTGACGCCGTCGCGTTAGCTGGCATGGAACCCGGTATCTATCAGTTTGCGGGAAAATCGGTGGAGTTGACGGCAGAACGGTGTGTTCGGCTAGTCGGCACTGAATATCTCGCTGGTTCTGCCATTGAATTGGCGCGCGGCATCGAAAACAGTGTCCAATTTGCTGGAATTTCACTTAAAGAAGCCGTATCACTCGCTACACGACAACCGATGTATCTGCTCGACGCAAAAACACAAGTAGAATCAGAAACAAACCTCATCCTCTTTGAATGGGATGCAGCACAATATGAAATCAACCTGATAGCCACAATTGTCGGCAGCGAGTTAGTGTATCACGCGGAGACACCAGAATAATACAATATCGGAGGGAACACAGAATGGAGGGTTATTACGGTATTGGAGAAGTTTTCGTTAAAGTCGCAGACCTTGAGCGTGCAGCGGAATTTTATCAAGATTTACTCGGATTCAAGGTGGTAGAACGGAACAATCGCCAACTTTATATCTATTTGGAAAATGGGCATCTTGTCCTTAAGGAAGCCGGAAGTCCTGGACACGACGCGGGCGGCCCGATGCACTTCGCCTTTGTAACAAGCACAGATCAGATTAACCAACTCGTCAAACAATTTGCGGACTTACCTTATCGTACTCGCGGACCCTTTGATTTTGATGACCCTCGAGGTAAATGCCACGCCTTTTTTATTTTCGATCCAGATGGAAACGAAATTGAGTTTAATGATCTTTACTATCCAGCCAACTCCGCTTAGGGATCGCTATATATCGTCAAGTACCCGCCGACTAAAGTCGGGGGCTTGTTAAGAGTCGCCCCGTCGTTCTCGGCAATTGTTTGTTCCGCAGTCTTGGCTCGTAACTTTACCTATCCGCCACTGCACGCCCCAAGCGGGCGTTTAGGAAGATTGCTCTACGCTTCCCGGATAGAACCTCAAAC
>JAJEDN010000087.1 GCA_022821495.1 Candidatus Poribacteria bacterium | reverse complement strand
ATTTTCGGCTGTCGGTGTCCCTTTATAGATATATAACTGTGCCGACTTGGTATTGGGGTGCAAGTAGTCGGGTATCCGGCAAGAGAACCGCAGTCCACCAGCCTGTGTGAGCGTCAGCAAGGGGTTAGCGACGGCGTTAACAAGTGCCTGAATGCAAGCCAGAACGGCCTCTGGTGCGGCACAGATGGCTTCATATTTAAAGTCGATATCATGCCACGGGGCACCACCGCGTCCCGAAGGCGCGCCAGTATAGACTTGAAGTCCCCAGGACTTTTCCCATTGGATGGTGTCCCAGTCTGTGGTCTGTTGACGTTTCAAGAACCGCTTGCCTGCAAAAGAGCGCGGGGGGCGGTCAGTTCCAGGGGCCTGCCCGATCGGCATAAAGGAAACGCCAGCTGCCTCCAAATCTTGAAGCATCACGGGATATTTGTGTGCACAATAGACTATGAAATGGCAAGGGAACCCTTTGTAAAGCAGCGGTATTACGGTCGTCTTACGTTGCTTAAGTGGCTTCTCGTGCCGCTGGTGGCAGTGTGCAATCATATCTTGCAAGACATTGGTTGTCATTGACCTACTTCTCCAACTACGGTGAATTCAGTATGAGATACCGGGTGTGGATGGGTGATAAAAAATAATGTATGTTTATCAATGAAAATCACCGCAACAGCGCACTGACCGGTGGCTGCTGATGGCTATTTCAAATGCGTGTGATTTTTATTACTTTCGCTTTAGTTCAACCGACGCGTCTGCAGCAAGTTCACGCTGGAAAACATTGTTATGAGCTGTTCATAAGTTAGTAGTATATATTATCAAAAATTTCATTTTTAGTCAAACTTATTAGGACGCTCGAACCCTTGAATTATCAGATAAAACACCATATAATTTTTTTAGTTATGTATAGACTTTATCAATTTTTAATTTGACAAATTACAATAATTGACTTAATATAACTATATACTAAAGTTTGGATAATATTGTAAAATTATGCAGTCTTGTCACAAGGATGTCCAGTTTTACTTTTCTTTTAAAACAGTTGTGTTTATGAAAGGATACCTCTTTTTTGCTTTGGCATCCCTTAATTCTTAAAATTGTCCACACTTTAGTAAAGTAACTATATAGTGTCCCAGTTGTTTGGCAATAACTTGTGAGGACCCGGCTGATTTTAACACCTTGCCCCGTGGAGGCGGTTATAAATATCCACACCTTGAAATTCAATGTTCATGTTGAATTTCCTTACTCGCTTTGTAGATTGTGCGAGTCCCCTAAAAACAATCTACACTTATTCAAGTAGCATATCAGGTTGACTAAGGCTGAAAACTCATCGAATGAAAGGCACCCGTAGGGCGTGAATACTCATATTTGTGTCCAACCCTGCACGCTGATTCAAGCGGTCTGTCGGGGATATCCTATAATTAACACAACCCTTGCTTCTGCAGGTTGTGCGAGGTGAAAAAAACAACCTGCCTTCATCATCATAACTGAGGTGCTAAGCTTACCTTATGAAAGAAGCCAAATGGAAATTATCGTAGCAACCTTTTTAATAGTCGTGATTTGGAGAATATCCAAGGCCCGTGGCGAAAAATCGCAGAAGTCAGTGCCAACGCACACACGTTCACCAGGGGCCGCACCGCCGTTCTGGCAGCAGCGTACAACTTACGCAACACCGCCCCCCAGAATTCCAGAGGAGGTGCCCCAACCTTTTGATTATCAAGCGGACTGGTGGCAGGTTTACTCGCTCTGGTTCAGATCCGAAAAAGGGTGGCGATGCGAGGCGTGCGAACTCTCGCTCTATGGACATAAGCACCTGCTACATACGCATCATGTCTGCGGCACCCTACAAAACGAACCGCAAGACCTCATGGCACTCTGTATCGGTTGCCATTCCGAACAGCCAGGCACCAAACATCGCAACCTTAAGAACACAGGTGACTACCGGCATTTCATCGCGGTGTATGGCAAAAAATGGAAAATGCTCCATCATGAACATCAGATTTAAACCCAACACCCTCTATTACGGCGACTGTCTCAATATTATAGCAGACTGCCCGATAACTGTATCAAACGGAGGATATATAGCCCATGAAACTCCGAATCGGCAAATTTCTCGTCGAAACTGACTACATTGAGATGGCTGAACGGCTTTCGCCGCACAACGTCAAACTCTATTTTGTATCCGGTGAAACCTTGGATGTCGTTTGTGGTATGAAGACGACAGCACCCGCGACTTGGGATCAAGATGCGGACGGATTCATCCAGACGTTACACAACACCGATTTCTCGAATCTCAGTGCAGCCACCTCGAACGAGAAGTGATACCTTATACTGAACCCTGCACGCTGATTCAAGCGGTCCGTCAGGGATAGCACAAAAAATGCCTCGCTTCCGCAGGTTGTGCGAGGATTCCAAAAACAACCTGTCCTTAATCATCCTCAATTTTCTTAGGCAAATTTTCTGCTTGACTTCTGGCTGGAAATCTCTTAAAATGAGGTAAGCCAAACTTGAAGAGAGAGGAAAGCAGAGATATGCCACAAGATTCAAATCACCCGAATGTTATCGTCTTTTTCACTGACCAGCAGCGATGGGATACGTCCGGCTTACATGGGAATCCGCTCGACTTGACCCCGAACTTCGATCGGATGGCACAGCGCGGTACGCATGTCCATCGCTCGTTTACGTGTCAGCCTGTCTGCGGTCCCGCGCGCTCATGTCTTCAAACGGGATTGTATGCGACCCGTACCGGATGCTTCCGAAACGGTATTCCGCTGTCTCCTAATCTTAAGACCCTTGCACACCACTTCGGTGAGGCAGGTTATGCCACCGGATATATCGGTAAGTGGCACCTCCATAGTGGTGGTACGGGACCGGGACCGGTGCCAGCGGAGCATCGCGGTGGATATGATTACTGGTTAGCATCTAACGTCCTTGAATTTACGTCTGATGCGTATCAGACAACCCTTTACGATAACGACAATAAACCTGTTGATCTGCCCGGCTACCGCGTGGATGCCCTTACCGATGCGGTAATACGCTACGTTGACCGACATAAAAACGATCCATTTTATCTCTTTACGTCATACATTGAACCACACCACCAAAATCACCTGGATGATTACCCACCGCCAGACGGGTATCGGGAGCGGTATACAGGGCAATGGATACCGCCGGATCTTGCTGCGCTCGGTGGGTCAACACATCAGCATTTAGGCGGCTATTACGGTATGGTGAAAAGGTTGGACGAAGCACTCGGCAGACTTTTAGATGCGCTCAAGAGTCTCCATCTGCTTGATAACACGATCATTCTTTTTACCTCTGATCATGGGTGTCATTTCAAAACCCGTAATGGCGAATACAAACGCTCATGCCACGAGAGTTCTATCCGCGTCCCGACAGCGTTTCACGGTGCTGAATTCATCGGCGGTGGCCAGCTTCAAGAACTTGTGAGTCTGGTAGATCTCCCGCCGACACTCCTTGATGCAGCAGGTTTGGAAGTCCCTGGTGAGATGCAAGGTAGGTCTATTATGCCGTTAGTACGCGGTGAAACAGAAGGTTGGCCAGAAGAGGTTTTCGTCCAAATTAGCGAGGCACAGGTCGGGCGCGCGGTTCGGACGCAACGTTGGAAATATGGTGTTGATGCCCCCAATAAGAGCGGTGGCAAAGATGCGGGTTCAGACCGGTATGTGGAGCAATACCTCTACGATCTTCAGGCAGATCCTTATGAATTACGGAATCTCGTTGGGCTTCAATCGCATGAACCTGTTACAGCGGTGATGCGGGAACGGCTCATTCGGCGGATGCTGGAGGCAGGCGAAGAGGCACCAACGGTCGAGCCGGCACCGACACAACGGAGTGGACAACGCATTGTTTCTGAGGCAGAAGCAAGAAGTTAATATCGCCGAAAACACAAGAGAAATTTGGAAACTCGGCACAAGAAGAACGTCTTTAGTAACGAATCGCGTTGTTGAGAATCAGAAACCCGTTTTCGACAACGGAGAAAACGGAGCAGAAAGGCCCATATTTAAAAAGATGAAAATTACAGATGTTAAGACTTTGGTCATGGGGACGAGTTGGCGGAACTTAACCTTTGTTAAAGTTGAGACCGATGAAGGCTTGACTGGTGTCAGCGAAGTACGGATGAACAATCGCACGGATGCACTTGTTGCCTATATTGACGGTGCGAAGAAGCGGCATGTTATTGGCAGCGATCCGTTCAACACAGAGGATCTCTATCAACGCCTATTTCGTGACGATTACGGTCGCGCGGGTGAAATCGTTGCAACCGGCATTAGCGTTATTGAGATCGCATGCTGGGATATTATTGGTAAAGCACTGAATCAGCCTGTTTATCGCTTGCTTGGCGGTGCCTGTCGCGATAAAATCAAGGCGTATGCTAATGGTTGGTATCGCGTTGAGCGTGCCGCTGAAGAATTCCATGCTGCCGCGAAAAGAGTACTTGAAAAAGGGTATCGGGCACTGAAGTTTGATCCGTTCGGTGCAGGCTATTATGAACTCTCTTATGAAGAGAAGTTGAAGTCTGTCGGACTCGTTGAAGCGGTGCGTGACGCGGTCGGCCCCGATGTCGAAATTCTCGTTGAGATGCACGGTAGGTTTAGCCCGTATACGGCGATTGAAATTGCTTCGGAATTGGAACAGTTCCAACCGAGTTGGGTTGAGGAACCTGTACCCCCGGATAACATCGCGGCACTTGCGAAAGCGGCTGACAAGATTAACCTTCCTGTCGCCACTGGTGAACGGCTTCACAATAAGTACGAATACCGTGAGTTGATTAACTTACAAGCAGCGGATATACTGCAGCCGGATATTACACAGACAGGCGGCTTCTTGGAGACCAAGAAGATCGCGGCGATGGGGGATATGTGTTATATGACCGTCGCGCCGCATAATGTCGGTGGTCCTGTTTCAACAGCGACCGCTTTGCACTTCGCTGCTTGCACCACGAACTTCAAGATTCAGGAGCATTTCAACGACTTCTCTGAAGCGTGGGTGAAAGAGGCGGCGACGGGATGCCCGGAAGTCATTGACGGTTATTTTAGTCTGCCTGATGGACCTGGACTCGGTATGGAACTGAATGAGGATCTCATCGCTGAACACCCGTATCGCGAAGGTTCATTCAATCTCTGGGAAGACGATTGGCACAAACGTGAATATTAGTTAATAGTTTTCAGTTATCAGTTGTCAGTTGTCAGTGAGTGCGAGTTCAGGCATGGGTGATGTGCCACATTTATTGGCTGATGATTTCATAAAATAGATAGGAGTCTACATCAAAAACAGATGAGTTTTCATTATAAAGATGGGTATCTCTATTGCGAAAAAATGCGAGTCAAAGACATTCAGGAACAGGTACCCTACAGTCCATTTTATCTCTATAGCCTCGCGCAGTTAGAAGCAAATTATGCCGCATATCAGAAAGCCCTTGAGGGTATCGACTCGATTATCGGCTATGCGATTAAGGCGAATAACAACCTTACGCTTCTCAAACGCCTCAGTGCACTGGGTAGTGGTGCGGTTCTGGTGAGCGGAAATGAATTGCGGATGTCGCTCGCGGCAGGATTCGATCTGAAGCGGACGATTCTAAACGGAAATGGGAAAACGCTTGAAGAACTCAGCCTTGCCGTTGAACACGGTGTACTCATTAACATCGACAGCGAATTCGATTTAGCACACATCCAGCAGACTGCGAAAGCACTTGGTCAACCTGCCAACGTGCTTATCCGCATCAATCCGGATGTGGATCCGCAGGTTCATCCGTACGTCTCTACTGGCATGAAAAACTCTAAGTTCGGCATTCGTAATGAACGGTTGGATTGGTTCTTAGATGAAATTCGTAAAGATAGCTTGTTGAACTTAGTGGGTGTGCACTGCCATTTGGGTTCAACGATTAAGAAGGTGCGCATTTTCCGAGATGCGACTGAAGTGATGCTTGGTTTCATCCGCGCCATTGAAGCGGAAGGTTTTTCACTGCGCTACCTGAACATCGGTGGCGGTCTGGGCATCGACTATGAGCGTACGGGTGAAGAGATTCCGACCCCATCCGATCTCATTGATTCCATCCGTGATCTATTACCTAAAGACATCACGCTCATCATTGAGCCGGGTCGTTCACTTGTCGGCAATACCTCTGTCTTTGTCAATAGCGTTATTGGTGTTAAAACGAATGGGAATAAGCATTTCATCGTCACGGATGGTAGTATGTCAGAACTTATTCGTCCGAGCCTCTACGATACCTATCAACATATCGAATTTATCGAACCTATAGATGGCAAGCCTGAAATGTATGATGTCGTCGGTCCTGTTTGTGAATCCGCAGATTTCTTGGGCAAAGCGCGTTCATTACCGACCCCTCATGAAGGTGCTGGTCTTGTTGTTTGTGATGCGGGTGCGTATTGCCATGCGATGAGTTCTAACTATAATCTGAAGATGACCCCGCCAGAATATCTCGTTGATGGTGATAGTTTCACCTGTATCCGTCGTGTTGAAACATTAGACGATTATCTACGTGTTTTTGAGATATAACCCGTTTGGGCAGGTTCCCGTGCCTGCCCTCTATATCTACAAACGCGCTTCCAAAAATGCAATCCCGGTTTCCAGATTGATTTCATGTTCACCTTGAAAATGATCGAGGACTAAGCGATCGCGGTGTCCTGCGGCTGCATAAATTTTCTCCAGTTGTCCGAATGCTGATAAGGCGTCTAACTCAATAAAACACATATCGTCCGATCCGATTTGCACCATACAGGACCGCGGTGCAATTAACCCTGCGACATCAGCGATGTCGCCTGCCTTCCGAAGCCCGAACATGAACTGCGAGCCACATGTATTGCCACGGCCGCGATCGTTCAATGCATCTGTCAAAGTACTGAGATAGCAGACGATAACGGCTGCTTTAACCCGCTGATCGATAGCAGAGATATAGGTTGTCATCGTGCCACCAAACGAACAGCCCATGCATCCCAAACGACGACTATCCACCTCGGGGCGGGACTGGAGATAGTCTAAACACCGTTGTCCGTCTAAGATATTGAGTTGCAGGAGTTGGTAGCCGAAGTACCCGAATGCGAGATAGGCGATGTTGCATCCGTCCCGACCGGGCCGGCGTGCCCATTCATCTCGGTCTTTCCGTTCACCGAAACATCGCCAATCGGGTGCGATCGTCACAAATCCGCGTTGCGCCAATGCTACGGCGTATTGTTTCTGATAGTCGTCTACGATGCCGACTGCGCCATCTTTACCGACACCGTGTCCGTGTGCGCAGAGTACTGCGGGTGCCGGATTTTCCGCGGTTGCTCCGTCTGGGATTAGGACATAAGCGGGTATCGAGGAAAACGGGTCTGGGTTGAAGATAATTTTTTCCCGTGTGTAGCCATCAAATTGTATCTGCTCTAACGTTTCAACTTCCAAGGGTAACGCCTCTGGTGAAGGTCCCAAGTCTTTAACGAGGTTGTTTCGGAATCTTTTTCGCCAGTTTTCCCATTCTGTCTTGCCTGTACCACTGAAATGAAGGGGTGGGGTTGCTTTTAGAAGTTGTTCAACACCTTGTTCGACTGTTAGGAAACGTTGTGCTGCCATAATGGTACCTCCGCTGGTTAGTGCCGTAATTTCTGTATTCGCCTCCGGTTTCGTCTCATGTCACTATGTATAACGCAAATTCAAGAGAAAGTCAAGTTTTATTGAGAAAAGTCAAATCGCGAGCACAGCTCGCGCCTACAACGCTATCGGGAACAAAAACGCTTTACTTTCGCCTTATTTTTGGATATAATAAAAGAAAAATAGTAAATTAGCAGGGGATGGTCTCCCCGCGTGAACGGAGAAGATACTTTATGGAACTTTACGAAGCCGTCAGCCCACTGGACTTTAGATACTATGGTAGTGATCCGGATTTTATGAAACGGCTGCTGCCTTATGTCTCTGAAGCAGGATATGTTACGTCCCAAGCGAAGGTGGAGGCGGCGTTGGTACGGACTTTGGCAAATTATGGGGTCTGCTCATCAGAGATCGCTGATGAGGTGGAAACGGCAGTGGATCTGGTAACTGCAGAAGAGGTCTACGAGGAACAGTCTCGGATTCGGCATAATATCCGTTCGCTCGTTAATGTGATTCGGCGGAAGATTAGTCCGGAAGCGCGTCCTTATGTGCATTTGTTCGCGACTTCAGCGGATATTCTGGATACTGCCACTGCGTTACGGTTCAAAGCGTTGACTGAAAACGTTATTGTCCCTGATCTGATTGCGCTGGTGGAACAACTCATCGCGCTGGCGCGTGCACATGCAGAGACGGTGCAAATCGGTAGGACCCACGGACAACACGCGGAGCCGACAACGTTTGGCTATGCGCTGGCACTCTATATCAGCCGTCTCGGCACCCGAATCGAGAAGATTCACGAAGCGGGACAAAATCTACGGGGTCAATTTTCAGGTGCCGTTGGCGCATTTAACGGACTCACGCTAATTCACGAACACCCCGAACAGATTGAAGCGGATTTCCTTGCATTGCTCGGTTTGAAACCGTCCGATACGCACACCTCAACACAGTGTGTGGAACCGGAATTCATCTCTGATCTGGCATACCAGATTACGGCGGCGTATACAGTGCTTGCGAACTTCGCGGACGATATGCGTCACCTTTACCGGACAGAAATCGCCGAGGTCGGGCGGAAATATAACCCACAACTGGTAGGTTCATCAACAATGCCGCATAAAGTGAATCCTGAGGCTTATGAGAATATCAAAAGCCTGTGGAAAGCATTTGTGCCGCGGATGCAGACTGTTTTTATGGACAGCATCTTAGAACATCAACGCGATCTAACAAATTCGGCGTCAAGTCGTTTCGTGACCGAACTGTTCACAGCGTTCGATTATGCGATCTATCGACTCCGGCGTGCGTTGGAAGAGATGGATGTGAAATCGGATAACATGCGGCGTAACCTCGCCTTGAGTGCCGAGGATACGATTGCGGAACCGATCTATCTATTGATGGCGTACTACGGATTTCCGGATGCGTATGACCACACCCGGAAGTTAATTGGACAGGTGCATCAGACTGGGAAAAGTCTGACAACGCTGCTGTGGGAGGATGAGACGTTTCGACCTTTCTTGGAAAAATTGACAGAACCGCAGCGTGAGGCACTCCGAGATCCGACGAATTATCTTGGTGCTTCGGTGCGGCGCACCCACGCGACATGTGATGAATGGGAAAAACGGATTTTTAATTTACCTTGCGGTTAAACTTCGGGCGTTTAGACTTTTGCGTAGGTAAAAAATGTTTGATATTGCCTATTTAGGACGGCGATGTTTCCGTCTGATTAAACGCTATCCACGTACATCAACACTCGTTAGCCTCCTGGTGTTCTTCTGTATCGGCATTTGGGTGGGTCGGGAAGTTCAGTTTCGTAAGATAACTGACTATTTCCGCTCCTACATTGCCCCTGAACGGAGCGATGTGACAAAATCAGTTGAACAGGGGATTGTCCATCGGCAAATAGTGAATAATGGTGTGTTGACGAATATCCTCGTCATATCACCAGGTGCTGCAGACATCCGTCCATATCGTGCGTTGAGTGCGGGCATCGGCACGGAATCGTTGGTATCGCTTGCGCGGCGGCATAAGGCACTCGCGGCGATAAATGGCGGTTTTTTTGAGATGGTGGGTACATTCCGCGGAGAATCGGTCGGTGCGCTGAAGATTGACGGTGAATGGGTGAGCGAACCGGAACAAGGTAGAGCCGTGATCGGACTCCGAACCGTTGACGGAAAAAGAGAAGCGTACATCGATCGGATTGCCTTACGACAAGAACTCGTTTTACAAAACGGAAGTACATTGCCAATTGACGGCATGAACCGGAATCGTGGTAAAAACGAATTGGTGCTCTATCGCCCGCATTTTCATGTGGTGACACTGACGAAGCCTGACGGTGTGGAAGTGGTTGTGCGGAATGGTAAAGTAACCGGTATCTTTGATAAACACGGGAGTTCGCGCATTCCATCAGATGGCTATATTCTATCCGCAAGTGGTAAGAAAGGGAATACCCTGCTGGCACAGACTGCGGAAGGTGACGCTGTTGAGATTCGTGAGACGGTAATTCCTGAACGCGTTGGCGATAGTAATTTATGGGCAAGTTTTGGGCACATCATCGGCGGCGGTCCGTTATTACTCCAGGACGGTATAGCGGCTTCCACACAAGCGTACGCGCGCGAGGGGTTTGATCAAGCATTTCATAGTTTTTGGCATCCGCGGACGGCAGTCGGTAAAAAGGCGGATGGAACTCTTTTCTTTGTGACAATAACGGCGACAGCAGCAGGTGTCCGGCGTGGTGTCATGTTACCACGGTTGGCGGAATTGTTTCTGGAATGGGGTGCAACGGATGCCCTTAATCTTGATGGTGGTAACTCGTCAATGCTGATCATCCGAGATGAGGTTGTAAGTGTCAAACAGAAAGATTCCATGAACCCGAAATCTAAAGATACACTGAAATCCGTTCCTCGTGATAAAATCCCCACGGAAAAAGCTGCACCGCAGAAGAAAACAAAGCCAGCGCGCGGCAACCGCCGAATTCGTCCGATACCACAGCAACAGGGACGCGCAATTTCAGATGCAATCTTGATTTTTTCAAAACTGTAGGTTATAATGATAAGAGATGAATTAAAGATGTACATAAGCGCGAAAAATTGAATAGGAAGGTTGAGGCAAACTTGAGACCTCGTTTCTCAGGCGTGAACGCGTCTAACCGGAAAAGACAAGGTGGAATAGGAGGAGAAAAGTCGTGTTAAACAACAATAGCACCCATCAATCTACTGAGAAGAAATCCATATCTGACGTATCACCAAAATCAGATTTACTATCAAGACGCTCTTTTTTGAAGGGATCCGTTGGGCTTGCTGCCTCCGCGATCGCTGCGGGCGGATTAATTCTGCCTTCACAGGCTCAGTTTGGCGGCGGATTCCGAGAATATATTCCGTATGATGCGACACGCGATATTCACTACGGGACGCGATACGGCGTAATCGAACACCATTATCCAGAGATGAATCCAACAGGTGAGAAGTTTGTTTTTGTAAGGCTGAAATATCCGGGTGGCGATTGGTACACAAATATCGTCAACTATTATCGCTGGCCATCGGATCATAAATTTACCGAGATTCTTGCTGAATATACAACGATTGATGTTGAAGTGCGTGAAAACCCGCAATACGTTGACATTGACGATGAGGGTTTATTTGCGTATCCGTTCCTCTACATGACCGGACATCGGGGGATACGGCTTTCCACCGAACAGGTGCGTAAACTGCGAGATTATTTTGAACGCGGCGGTTTTCTCCACGTTGAAGATTGTGACGTACGCCTCAATGGTGGCCGTGGCGGTCTGCGTCCACACATCTATGAGATGCTGCGCAAAGTCTTTCCAGAAAAGAAGTTGGAACGCTTAGAGATGAGCCACCCGATTTATCATACGCGCTTCAATCACGATGAGTACCTTGGTGGTGATAAACGTATTGTGGGTATTTCCGATCACGACGAGGCAATTATGGATGGCGATCGCGTGATGGTCTACTTCTGCCCGAGCGACCTGAATTGTGCCTGGGAAGGTAGACCGTGCAGCCCTGGTGGTAACGAGCAGCGGGACTGGGCATTTGCGCAGGGAATCAATGTCGTTACATACGCCCTCACAAGGTAAATGGCAGTCAGTTGTCAGCAATCAGCCGTTAGCAAGCCCTTTGTGGCATCAACAACACTTGTAGCAGCCACAAGTAGTTTGAAGTTCCCAAATTCTTAACTGAAAGCTGATAATTATTACGATAACGACCCAAAAACGAGAGGTAAATCATGGAAAGGAATTTTAGGTTGGCTTACAGGCGATTTTCAAAATGTACGCTGTTTTGTCTTGTGGCTCTGTTCATCTTTCTCGCCGTACATGCCAACGCGCAAGAACGGTTTTCGGATGCAGTCGGTCCTGTTACCATTCGAGAGGTAACAGCAATAACGCCTTTGGTAGTGCCTTATATTACATGGGGTGGCGAAGCTGCGCTTTTTCACGCTAACGGTGGATTGACGACAAAACCCGGTACGATTATGGCGGAACTCGGAATGAACCTGAAATTGGTGCCGGGTGACAATTTCGAGCAGCAGGTCCGCGACTATCTCTCAGGCAAATCTCCGTTCCTACGCGGTACATTTAGAATGATCGCCCAAGCAAGCGAAGCCGTGGGAAAAGATGCCCGGACAAAACCGGTCGTTTTTGGACAGTTGACCTGGTCGGCAGGCGACCATTTCGTTGGACGTTCCACGATTCGGAGAATCTCTGATCTCAGGGGGAAAAAAATCGCTATTCAAAAAGGTGGTCCGCACGTAGGGATGCTCTATGATATGTTGAAAACTGCCCGTTTGTCAAAGTCCCAGATAGAAATTGTTTGGGTAGACGAATTAACAGGGGCGAATGGACCCGCAGAACGTTTCCGAAACGATGCGACCATCGCAGGTTGTTTTGTAATAACACCCGACATGATTGGATTGACAGGGGGTCCTGAGAACACTGGCACCGGTGCAGAAGGCACCGTCAAAGGTGCGCGGGTCGTTGTCAGTACGGCGACGCTTTCTCGTTCTATTGCTGATGTCTACGCTTGCCGCAAAGATTTCTACGATGCTTACAAACCGTTTGTCGAGCGTTTCTTTGCGGGTTATCTGAAGGGTGCTGAAGAGGTTGTGGCTCTGAAAAAAGTCTACGAATCAAGCGGTTCCGCAAAATACACGCAGCTCCTGACGACGATGCAAAACATATACGGTAAAGAGGTGTTACCGACGCTTGAAGAGGATGCCCACGGCTTAATTGCGGATTGTACGTTTGTTGGACAACCCGGAAATATCGCCTTCTTTAACGATCCAAAGAACACCATTACAGGCTTTGAAGGTTTCAACAAAGCGGGGCTGGACATGGCTGTAAACTGGGGGTTCGCGAGACAGAGATACGCTCTCATTCCATCCGACTTAGATTTCAACTCATCAACCTTCAAGAATTTGCTCACGACAACCGTAACGGCACCTGCCCAATTGAAACAGACGCGTTTCAAAAAGGAGACAGTGCGCGCTGAGATTGAATCCTTTAATGAAGATGCTGTGTTAGACGAAAAGACGCTCATCTCATTCACCATCCAGTTCAAAGCGAACCAAGACACCTTCAGCGATACCGAATATAGCGAAGAATTTGATAGGGTCGTTGAATTAGCTTCTAAATATGGGAATGCTGCAATCGCTATAAAAGGACATAGCGATCCGTCTCGGACGCTAAGCATATTGGTTAAAACCGGGCTTCAAAAAGGGATTTTGAAGCGGACAGGGACGCGAGGGAACTACAAATATTTTATGGACGGTAAGGCTTTTAGTTTGGAAAACACCGCCAATTTGATTCGTCTGATTCAACAGAAGAAGTTTGATGATGGCAGCAGTTTGGAGAGTCCTTACCAAGTGATGCGGGCTGCTCTGAAACTCTCCGAGCAGCGTGGGCAAGCGGTGAAACAGTCAATTATCGCCTATGCGCGTCGAAAAAATGCGCGCATTGATCCAGATCAGATTGTGCCAGTAGGTGTCGGAATTAAGGAGCCTGTTATTGCGAAACCGACGAGTCCGACTGAAGCCGCAGAAAATCGGCGCGTTGAATTCGCGCTGATTAAAGTTTCAGCGGAAGCCGTTGCAGTCTCCGATTTTGATTTTTGAATGGTTATCAGTTTTCAGTTATTAGTTTTCAGTTAAAAGAATCTTTGTAAACCGACAATTGACACCCCCTCCGTGGATAGGGACTTTTTATGAAATGGATTATGACCGCCAATTTTGGCACGCAATTGAGTCTGCTACTGAGTTTGCTCATTTTTAGTGTCCAGATTTGCAGTGCTGATGATGACATTCACAAAGATAACATCGTTGTCATTCTTGATGCTTCTGGCTCTATGCAGGACAAGTTTAGTGGAGACCGAACGAAATCAAAGATGGAAGCAGCGAAAGCGGCACTACAAGAGGTGCTGGCGAATATTCCTGATGGCACACAGATCGGATTGCTGGTGTTTAGCGGTGCCAATATCCATAACGAATGGGTGTACCCATTGGGCCCTAAAGACACTGAAAAACTGATAACAGCGATTCGTTTACCGCAACCGAGCGGTGATACACCTCTGGGGAAATATATCCGAATCGGGGCAAATCGGCTTCTTGAACAACGGGAAAAACAGTATAATTACGGAAACTACCGACTGTTAGTTGTCACAGATGGTGAGGCTTCGGATGCCGACAAAGTCAAGCACTATACACCTGAAATCCTGAATCGGCAGATTCGCATTGACGTTATCGGTGTTGACATGAAAACCGATCACATGTTAGCAAACGTCGTGGATAGCTACCGTAAGGCAGATAACCCGGGTGAACTGGTGGCGGCTGTTTCGCAAATTCTTGCTGAAACCGGTGGGACAGGTACAGATGTAGGCGGGGAAGATGCTTTTGAATACATTGCCCCACTTTCACCGGAAATTGCTGCTGACTTGATTCAACAGTTGACAACACCGCCGAGTAATACGTCAATTGAAGTAAAGCGCGCAGCGGTAAAACCATCGCCAACAACACCGCAAAAGACTTCAACACCACAGCAACGTAATGATGAAAAACAGAGTACTGTATGGTTTGTTATAATTCTGGTTGTACTTTCTGTCATCGGTTTCTTGGTTTTTAGAAATAGGAAGTAGACGCTATGGACGCAGGTAAGAAAAAACGCATCATCATCATGGTAGCGAGCTGGCTTGTTATTATTGGTGTCATTGGGCTCGTCTATAAGTTTGTCGTTGAACCTTGGATCCGAGGCGATCTCGTCAAGGAGACAAGTACCCAACGTTACGCGCATACGATTAAGATAGCACACGACTCTTTTCCGGGATATGCGATCCTACGTTCTCCTGCTGTTCAGAATCTTCTGGATCGTCAAGGGATTAAACTCACGTTTGATGACGACAAAGCCGATTACGTCGGGAGAGCGCGTGCGCTGAAAAGCGGTAAGGTTCAGATGGCGGTTTTCACGATTGATGCCTATCTGAAAGCAGGTAGTGTGATCGGTGAGTTCCCCGGTTCCATTGTCCTCGTGATTGATGAATCGAAAGGTGCAGATGCGATTGTTGCGTATAAGCGAGGTGTCCCGCAAATACCGAGTTTAAGCAATCCGCGGGCGCGTATTGTGCTGACACCGGATTCACCGAGTGAGACGCTCGCCCGAATTATGATCAATAAGATGAGCCTTCCGAGTCTACCATCATCGTGGGCGGTCGAGACGAACGGTGCTGAAGACGCTTACAAGCAACTGAAGTCTGCCGATCCAGATGAACCATACGCTTATGTTATCTGGGAACCTTATGTGACGAAAGCGCTCGCTATTGAGGGTGTACACCTGCTGTTAGACAGTTCAAAACTGAAAGGCTATATCGTTGATGTGTTGGTGGTACAACGTGAATTTCTGGATTCGCAACGGGAACTCGTCACACACATTGTCCAAGCGTATCTCCGGGCAAACTATGACTACAATAACCAACCGAATGGTTTAGCGTCTTTAATTCAAGCGGATGCCAAGAAGTATGGCGACTCGCTCAACCAAAATGAGACGGATCAATTGGTGAAGGGCATTGAATGGCGGAATACAGTCGAGAATTACGCGCATTTCGGCGTGATTTCCGCAGCGGAGGCAAAAGGGTCTGAGAGACTCGAAGCGATGATCGCTAAAATTGTGCAAGTGTTGGTGCAGACGAATTCAATCTCTACCGATCCAGTATCAGGTAATTACGAGCAGCTCTTCTTTGAAGGTATTTTGCGCTCACTCCACCACGATAAGTTCCATCCGGGTATGCTGAATGCGAGCGGTAATGACGAGTTAGACGGTATTTTTGTTGGCTCAACACCGACGGAACAGGTTCGAGAGGCGGCTTCACTCAATCCGCTCTCTGACGCAAACTGGAACACGCTTGCCCCTGTTGCGGCGATGAAAGTCGAACCGATCCAATTTGGACGCGGGAATGCTCGGATTCTTCCGGGTAGTAAACGTGCGTTACAAGACCTTGCTGCAAATCTGAAATCGTTTCCACAGTACTATCTTCGGGTCGTAGGCCATACGCGACAGGAAGGGGATCCAGCAGCAAATCGGGTTCTCGCTTTACAACGTGCAGAAGCGGCAGCAGCGGCATTGAGAAACTCCGGCATCGCAAATCATCGTATCCGCGCCATCGCGAGTAGTAAGACATCGACCCAAATGCGCGGTGCAGCGGCACAAAGCGTCACATTCGAGCTTCTTGGAAAACCGTATTGAGAATAGTTGTCAGTTTTCAGTTTTCAGTTTTCAGTTAAGAGACCTCTTGTGGTGGTTGCGTCGTTCGCCATGCGACAAGAAAGTAACTCTCACTGCGAGGCAAACTGAAAGGTTCTGCGCGAAAAAACTGAACTCTCACTGCGAGGCAAACTGATAACTGATATGGTGAAGAAAATTGATTGATCGGAAATTGTTTCGGAAGAAATTCTTACTCCATCTTCTTGGCAACCCTTACGTTCTCTTTCCTTTTGCCGCGGGCGGCTCCATCGCTTTTGCCTCTTGGGTATTCAATTTAGAACCGAAGATTCTTTATCTATTCGGCAGCGCGATTCTCAGTATTTTAGTGCCTATCGGAACCCTGATTAGTAAGTGGGCAACCGGTACAGACGATATCGCTAAACAGGTGCACCGGGAGATTCTTCAAGAAACCCAACATAAGCAAGAGACAGAACTGAACACTCTACATGAACAACTTGAAGCCGATGGAGATGCGCGAACAGAGACAATGCTTGAAGAACTCCGGGCTTTGCATACATCCTTTCAGGAGGAAGCAGGTGGTGACGGCTGGATGGGGACACTTCCGATTACGGTTAGAGCTGATATTACTAACAAAGTTTCTGAACTCTTTACACAGGCAGTGGAGTGTTTGAAAGACTCGCTTAAAATGCATCAAAAATCAACGGGTACGCAATTAGGAACGACCGTCAAAGGTGTGCTTCAACAACATAGAGAACAACAGATAAAAGACGTTCAGCAGACGATCGTCCAACTCTCACATCTCTATGCGCGGGTATTAACGCTTAATCCTGAAAGCGATGAAACAGAACTCACACGTCTCCGCGCTGAGCTCGATGAAAGTCTCACTTTTGCGAAACAGGTCGATGCCAAAATACGTGAATTAACACCATCAGAAAATGAAAAATTCCAGGAGAAATAAATCAAAGGAATTTATGCGATGAGTTTAGTGTGGTTTATCGTCGTATTATCCTATTACAAGGAAAAAAACATTGTTGTGGGATGGATATTTTTCATTCATCTCTGTTTTGCCGGGTTAGTCCTTTTAGGTTCGGAAGAATATATTTTTATAGTCCTGTTGTATCCAGCCATAGCGATGCCTATTTACTATCTATCCGCCTGGCTTGTCGCTAAGGGTATCCGTCGATTAAAAAAACGATTTGGATGGTTTAGAAAGTTGCTGGAATCCGGCAAAGGCGATGGAACAAAACAGAATTGGGGCATATTTTTCACAAAGATCACACTTATCCTGTCAGTCATCGCTGCAACTGTACTTCCTATAGTAATGTGGGCTTATATCGGCGAGGATGCGAGTAACGACATAGATCAGTTTCCGTCAGAAATATTATTATATTTCGAGTGGATTTCATTTTTCTGCGCTGGATTGACATTTGTCTCTGTTTGGTCGGTATATTCCATAGTATTTTTGCTATATTATCTCTTTAGATGGGCTTGGATGACTTCCAAAGAATAGCGAGCGACGAATCATTGGAAACCTTGAGTAAACAACCGCTCCCGGTTAAAAAAAATTAAAGGACGCAATTTATGACGTCATACACATGGCACTACGACAACATCCCGAATAGTTGGAAGCCTGTTTTAGAACGTTTGAAGAAATTTGAAACGCTTGCGCAGCAAATTAATAAAGCAAAAAAGGAACAGAAAACCGATTTATCCGAAACGCTTAAAACGTTCTATACACATCATGAGGCGTTGATGGCGGATACGCGTGTCCGCTTGCGGCAGACACTGACGCATTATGATGATGAGGCGACTTTAGATGCGGCTTTTATTGAAGCCGTCTTGCTGTCTATTGAACACTATCCGGCTTTAGTGCATCATCCAGAAATCGAAAATTTAGATACTGCGGGTTCTAAAATATTCACACTCTTTACGCCTGATGCGCCAGCGACTCCGAGTAAACGAGAATCCTTAAAAACGCAACTTCAACGCGCCTTTGACTTAGACGCAGAAACAGTAGATAAACTCAACCGACAACTGTCCATCCGGACGAGTCCGCTCCAGCATCGGCATCAAATTATGAAGAGTTTAGAGACTCGTTTTAATCTGGTGTCTGATAACCCGAAACTGGACGCAGGTGTTCTACAACTTTTTCAGTCTTTATATCCGGGTGCTCCGTTTGAAGTTGGTGAGGTAAAATTGGTGAAAACTTCCTCTGCGCTCTATTTTTGCCTTCCAACTGAACCGATAGAAAAATCAGAAAAATCCAAACAAGGCGAAGACAATAACGCATCAGAACGTCCTAAAACGAATGATGAAAAATTTCTCCGTAAAATTTGGGAAGTGGAACCTTTCGCACACTTCCCGGTATTTGGCACCTTTGACGCTGAAGATTTAGATTTAACCGTGCGTCAACAAATTGCCATTGATGCTGAGCTGCCTGTGGAATCTGTTACGTCAACATTGACGCGGATGATAGGTGTGCTGCCTTTAGCGGAACTTGACAAATATCTGATCCACGATACTTGGGGACATCAGTGGCAGGAAAGTTTACTCGATTTTGAGGTGCCTTACACGGCATTGACCTTATTCCAACGTCCACTCTCTTTAACGGAAACGGCATCCGTTCTCGGGACGCAGACTTCATTTGTCGATACATTCGTCAAAAGTGAGACAGGTACAATAGAGCTTCATCCGGTCAAATTACAGCAATTCATCAGTGCGGAATTGTATGAACGGGCGATTATCGCCTTCACGCCGATTCTCGCTGAAATGCTGGCGGATGTGGTAGAATATAAGTTCTTAGAATTATACCCTGAACAGGAACATTTACTGCCGAGTTCTTCCTTACTTAAAGCGTTTCCGAGCAAACTGGATTTGACGCTCGTAGACTTGCGGACTTGCTTTGCGCATGCGTCTGAAGTTTTCCAAAACTGGATTGCATCGGAACCGATACAACAGCAATTACATAAGGAAATTTGTGAGAAATTTGGTATTCCAAACGACGCGACAAAACACAAAGAACTCTCGGAAATCCTCAACACGGCGGTCGAACTCTGTAAGGCGCAGCTGCACGCTTTCTACCAACCCGAATGGACATGGGAAAAAACGGAAGATGGTGACTTGAAACTGAATGCGTTTAGTTTCGCGGCGTTGAACTTCCTCCGAATTCACACAGCACTTATTCAGACGTACGAAAATCTCTCAGAAATTGATGTACCGTATGGCTTCAAAGATATTTTGGTATTAGCGATGGGTGCGTTTTTTGAAAGGAAGCCACAACAGAATATTTGGCGATTGGATAGTTTTTTGATGGAAGCGTTTCTCCCACGCTGGAAAAAATTGACCGCTGCGGATCCATGCGCTTGAAGAAAAGATAAATGTTGTCGCACACACTTCGATAGGTAAGCGGGACATCCTGTGGTAGATCGCCGCTACAGCTGCGAGTGCAATTTTTCGCGGAGGCGTTCATAAGCGAGACTCGCGCCAGCAATGTTGCCTGCAGCGGGTCCTATTTGAAGTTGTGCGATGGTGCCGGTGCCGAAGAGGTTCTGGATTGGATGAAGTTGTAAATCGTCATCAAGGCGTGGTAGCCCTCGGACGAGTGGGATTTGATGTTGTGTGATTAACTCCCTTAAAAATCCGTAACGGTGAAGATTGAATTGATATCCTGTCGCTAAGATGACGCGAGACACGTCGGTAATAGTGTCTCGTGTCGTTTCAATTTGTAGTCTTTGTGCGGACGGACATTCTTTTGCTGTGAGAATATTACGGATACAGGTTTCGGGATAGCGCTTAATGTTTGGCGCGTCCACCAACGCTTCCATAATATCCGGCGTAATACTCCCCTCACCCCTGTTTTGCTGGATTATCTCGTAGCGTTGCTGGAAATTCGTCTCGCTTGTAAATTCCGCGAGTGCCTTGGGACCTAACCACACCGGCGGAAAATCGAACTGCTCTGTTTTCAACGGCTTCCGAGCAATCAGTGCTACGTCATGTCCGTCCTCGCTGAGACTTTTTGCGAGCGTTCCTGCTGTCAATCCACCCCCAACAACGACAATTTTTGCTGGCGAAGTTTCAAATTCTTTCAATACAGAAAATTCGGATGCGTGTATAACCCTTTCAGGGAATTGGCGTTGCCATTGTGTGAACTCTGGTGGCACATAGGCACAATCGTCAGCACCGATGGCGAGGATTACACAACGACTCCGAAATCCTTGATTGTCGGTTGAGATTAAGCGGAACGGAAATTTGCCAGCCCCTTTGTCCCACCGTAATTTTGCGACTTCAAATTGGTGATAGATGCCATGCTTTATTGGATGGATTTGGGATCCCGGCGAGCAGGGAAACCCTGCCCCTACGGACGAGAGGGTATCCTTGCAGAAATCCCAAAAAAGTTGGGTCGAAGGTTGGGCATAAGGGGGTGCTAATTCGCTGGTTCGGTTATGGCGTTCTGCGTATTCAACGATGCCGAGTGCATCCGGAGTAATGTGATGAACAGCGGGAGATCGGAGAAACGTCATACCTTGACGTTCTGTCTTGCATCGCCATTGGGTGAGCGGTTTCGGATGCCGATCAAGGATTGCGAGGTGTCTCTTGGCTGTAGGCATTTCACGGAGGAGCCGAAGTGCTATAGACGTGCCGTGTATTCCGCCACCGATAATGGTAATGGGGATATTCCGGTGTGCAAGGGTTTTCATCACTCTTCAGGATGGAAGCATGGAAGGATTGAAAAAGAATCTTCTCTCAATCTTCCAGTCTTCCAATCTTTCCCTCTTGTTTTAATCCGTATTCGGTCCTGGTAGATGATAACTTTTGAGTGCGAAGGTTTGTGAGGATAGCGCATCGGTGGCGCGGTAACGACTGTATCTATATTGAACAATCCCAATTGATGGTGCGATCCAGTAGATTGCGGGTGGACTAATCAAGAAACTTGACGGTTCAGGACTATCGGCGTAAACGACCTCTTCGTGAACCACAAAAGTTGTGTAGCTACCTGCGGGTACCGTGACCTGTACGTCCTTCTCAGCGACATAACGCGTAACTTCTACTGGTATACCGGCGGTTTTTTCAAAAACAACCCACTGCTTTCCGACTTCCAATGGAAAATCCCACAGGCGGCGTGGTGGAAAATGTTTGTAGTGCTCTATTGTAATCCCATCAGGTGGGTCGGGTAGGAAAATGTCGAACGCGGATTCTACTAATGCTTGTGGCGTTTTAGAAAAGTAGGTCGCAAAAATTGGGAACGGGAATACATCGACAAATTCATTATCAAACCGTAGGTAAAAGGCATTCGCGACCAAGTGGTCAACTGCTTGCCAGTTGAATTGGTCATCTTCAACAGAACTCATTTCACTGACAGTCATCTGGCGATGCGTAATTCCGCTTACATCGCGCGTCCCTTCCACTCGGCGTGTGAATTCTTGATTCGTGTCAACATTGATATACGTCCATGCGGAGCCTGTATCTGTCGGAATATCAGTCGCGTAAAGTTTTCCGGTAGCCTTCGGCAGCGCGATTTCAGGGTAAGGGTCAATCAGTCCTTCGTCTCCACAACTGCAAAGGAACAGTAAGAGGCATATAAAAGAGATGGCTATCAGCATAAGAGATTTAATCTTAAGACGAACTCTTTTTTCAAAAGTTGTCTTGCTGAAGACTGAAAAATGGTAACTTTTCATCATTTTACTATACAAAATTTGCCGGTACTTTGGAACCCGTTTCCATCAGTTGCTCGGAAGAAGTATAGTCCGGTGCAGACCATTTCGCCGCGTGCGTTTGTGCAATCCCATTCGGAGGCGTTGTCAAGTACTTTAACCAAGTTTCCGAAAGCATCGTAGATTTCAACGGTCAACCCCTTTGGATAGAAGGTCAAGTGTTTCCCTTGCCCGGCATATAACGGATTCGGTGTAACTGTGACATTTCGATTCGTACCGTTGGCGATATAGTTGAAGGTTTGTCCTTGCCAGATTCGGGTGCCTGCTACACCCGTCGGTGTCTGTCCACGAATCTTATAGAGATAGATACCTGTCGGTGGAAATCCGTTGGTGCGGAGCGTTCCGACCCACCTTGTGGCGGTTTCTTGCGTTAAAAAGACGGTATAATTATCTCTGTTAGGGTCTTCTACGATCAGGTGCGGCGCGCCTTGTAACGGTTGCGTACTTTGGACTTCAACCTGCCACTCGCCCGTGCCGTGTGGTTGCGTATGGATAAAGAAGGCAGGTGCCCCGCTCGTCGTGTCAAACCCGGGTACAATGCCATCAGGTGCGATACTCGGCGTGCCCATAATACCGATCGCGTTGACCGGCACAACAGCGTAATAATAATGGATGTTTTCTGGATCAAAGAATATGCTATCTACATCAACATCCTGAAAGACAGTCGAATCTTCAAACCGTGTTTGCGTGACATCCACGCGCCCGATAATCGCTATATCGTCTTCTGGGATGCCATTGCTATCCCGGTCAGCGGCAGCGAGGACTTCATTGGCATTCTGAAAGGATTGCGGAACATCTGTCTCACTTAGGCGTTCATAACGTTTTCTGACGATCGCGACTTCACGTATGTCAGTTGCGTTGTCAATATCCCATGTTACTATAGGTCCATTACTGCCTTGTGTGGCTTGTGCGTTGGAAAGTGTCCCTGTCGGTGGCGCGCCAGCGGTATAACTGACAGCCCCTCCGAAAGTGCCGCCGGGGATTATGACCTGTTCAACATCAGGATGCATATTGATGAGGATAAGGACAATCTCTCGAATATCGCCACCGAAATCCTTGAATATCATCTGTGCTTCTTGGGAACGTTGGTAGGTAAATGCTTCTCTGATTTCAGTGGTGCCGTTCCGTTTTTTGACAATAAATTTGGCAGCCCATCCACGCAACCCCGTAAATGTGTGCCTGTCCAGTTCCCTCTGAATTCTTCTTCGATCATTCTGTGTTAGACCCCTCATATCTATCGGTGCGAGATCTGCACCATCAATTTTGATTGCAAACTCTGGTATAACACCTGCGGGTCGGAAGACAATATATCTCGATGCGAAATGCTCTGGCATGGATTCAGCATCGAAATCGGCGCGGATTGGATAATTGGTGTGGACATCGTTTGGATGAATAGCAACTGGCGGGAACCGATGTGCGAACTTGTAGCCGGGTATGTCGGTTGCTGTATTGGCGCGGCTGTGCGTGAAATAGTTCCATACTGTGAAAGTCTTGAACGCCTCAGCAAGGGTGGTGCCGTTATTCGTAAAAACATCGTAGAAGTTCCCCATTTCTCGGTAACTGCCATCGGTGGCGTCTCCATAAAACTGCCGGATAATATCGTACCCGAATCGTTCTGCCATATACAACGCCCAGATAACGGAACCGTATTCGTGGTCGCCGATGCGACTCTCAAGCGAAATATCTGGGATCAGAAACCAGCGGCGGAGCTGATGGATGTAATAGTTATAGGAATCGGTTTCGTTGGGTTCATCGGGATCGGGAAGCGTATCACCATCGTCAATGCGTCCGCCGTCATAGGTCATGATTTCTATCCAAGTCGCGGAGGCTTCCATGAACCATGTCGGCATATAGGCGTTGTAGCCAAACTGGACCCCGTGTAGGAATTCGTGTGTGCAGGTCGTTTCGAGATAGCGGATGCCTTCGGCTTTGCCGACGTAATCGTAGATACGGGAGTTAATCATGAAATAGGGTGCGACGGTCAAGGCAGTAGATAGGACGCGGCCTTCAAACCAATCCGCTGTGGTGATACCGAGTGCGGGGAAGGTAAAGAGATAGACATCATATTTATGATCGCCGCCGTTCTGTGCTGCCCAAAAATCGATGTAGGGCACCTTAAACCCCATCAGATCGATTTGGACGTGATAGGCGCGTTCCATCGCATCAGCACAGAGATCAATATAATCGGGAACACCGTTCCGTGGATGAAAATCTTCAAGCGGTGGTGCATGCGGTCCGACGCGTGTGTAATGGAGTCTGAAGTGCGGTGTGGTAAATTTTTCTGGCAGTTCTATCTCACCGAAGAAACTGCCGGGGAGTCCGGGTCGTAAGAAAATCGGTTTGAGTTCCTGGCGATATATCGAGGGTAAGTTGTGCCAATTTTTGGCGAGGGTGACAAAACTGTCGGTTACGCATTCCGTTATCTCGTTTGCGGTGTAACTCGGTTTGAGATTGGTGAATTGTCGAGCCGTTTGGATTGCGCTTTGGAGTTCAGGGTCTGGTGGAATTGCGTGTGTAATAGATAAGGATGTTATAAGGAGCGTGATAATGGAGATAAATGACAATTTCATGTTTTTTATCGAAACAGAGGTTTGACGAAAAAACCTTTTGTACTTTTTGTACGATGCGTGTTTATTCTAACTGCTTTCGCCAGCGTGACGAAGCCTACGATTGTACTCTATATTTAGTATACACGCTAACAGGCTGAAATTCAAGAAGAAACATGGATAGATAATACAAATCGCTAAGCGAAACGGGTGGGTTTTCCATCAAGACTGGTGTGGTTGGTCTCTTTCCAATACGCTTCTACGCCTTCTTCACCTTTCTTTTCTGCCCATGCGTTCAACTGTTCCCTCTCACCAGCGTAGTCGTAAAGCGGAACAGCCATTCCACACGAGGTTTGCACGAGGTTAATGGTGAGATCAAAGATTTGTCTTGCGCCCGGCAGTGGTGTAAATAGAGGGAAGAGTTGCTGCCATTCGGCATCGTCTTTGTGGATCGCTCGTGCGGTGCCGTAGATTCGGAGGATTAAGGGGTTATCCTCAAATGCGGTAAACATAAGCGTCATCCGCGGGTTTTCTTGAACGTGTGCGGCGGTTTCATTACCGCTGCCGGTCACGTTTAGCCAAGCGACGCGGTTTGGATCAAGCACGCGTAGGGAATCCATGCCCTTCGGGGATAGATTGATTCTGCTGTCGGCTGTTGCGGTTGCAACAAAGAAGATTTTTTGGTTTTCGATGAATTCCTGTAGTTTGGGTGAGATTTGCTTATATAGTTTTGCCATTGTATTGATTCCTCCTAAAACGACTTGACCGTTCACCTCTTAAGAGCTGCCCAAGTTGTTGCTAATTTGTTGGAAGGTTCAACTGCTTGTGGTTCAGCACCTTCGATGTCAGCGACGTACTCGCCTTCGTAGAGACGGATATGATCGAACCAGACATCAACTTTTTCTGCGCCCATGATGATGCCCGCGCGCGAACTTACATCATCCGCTGGCATTTTGAAGGTGATGAAGAATTCCTTCCATTCTTCGGTCAAATTGATTGCTTTTCTGGCGTATTCGTTCCAAGGATCCCCCTGATGAAGGATACGCATGACGACGCTTCTCGGTTTCTCACTTTTTGCCCATAAACTGTAGGTATAGGTCGTGCCTTTTTCTAAGGTGAAGGGTTGCTGATAGAGTTGGATGTGCCATAGTTCACCAGCCTTGCTAATTTTGACGTAAGCAACTTTTTTGCCGACGATGGGGTCAGCCTTTTTGCCCTCCGTTTGGAAAAGCGCAGCAGCATCGGCATGCGTCCAGTGGTGCCATCCTTCAAGGTTGAGGTCAAAATCACCGTTTTTGAGGATGTTTTCGGGGGGTTTCGCGGAGTGTGCGAACGTTACAAATCCGAACAGCAACACTGGCACCAATAGACAGGTATAAACTAAAATTCCTTTATTCATGTTCACCTCCAGGCCAGGCACAACTTCTCCAATAGACCTACTTGAGCGTTTTTGTTAGAGATTAAGGGCATGCCGGAGCCATTGGAAAAATCTGGTGATGGGGCTGGGCGATTCCTCAATAATTTCAGACACATCAGACGGTTCATCGGCTTGTAATTCTTCCCAACGCTTTTGCGCGAGTGTCGAAATTTCCTCGAACCTGCCTTTTTCTTTCAGATATTCATCAAACTTGCTCCCGTGATGCTTATTCATGTTGCACGCTCCTACTTTTTGATAGATCTCTTCGTTTTCGAGCCACCCGCAAATCTCTCCGCGGTGTTTTTTGGGTCTTCTTGATAAAGCCATGTAGCCGGTCAAAATAGTAATGCGAGTAGGAGTAGTTGATAACAGAAAGGGCAGGTTATTCACCTGCCCTTTGAGAGGATTCCCGGCAGCGACCTACTTTCCCGCGGGGTCGCCCCCGAAGTATCATCAGCGCTGAAGGGCTTAACTACCGTGTTCGGGATGGGTACGGGTGGGTCCCCTTCGCTATAGCCACCGGAAAATCTTTTTATCTGACTCAACCTTAGCCGACAGTTGCGATTCGGAGATCGCTTCTACGGCAAATTGTTGGTGAGCCATTCTAAGATATTTGACAATTGTATAGGTGTGAGGGTTTAGTAGAATGAGAAAAGAAGTTATCAAGCCCTCGACTTATTAGTACCAGTTAGCTGAACCGCTCACGCGGTGTACACATCTGGCCTATCAACCTTCTTATCTCGAAGGAGTCTTACCAACTTAACGTTGTGGGATATCTTATCTTGAGGGAGGTTTCACGCTTAGATGCTTTCAGCGTTTCTCCTCTCCGTACATAGCTACCCAGCGGTGCCACTGGCGTGACAACTGGTGCACTAGAGGTACGTCCACCCCGGTCTTCTCATACTAGGGGCAGCATCTCTCAAATATCCTACGCCCGTACCAGATAGGGACCGAACTGTCTTACGACGTTCTAAACCCAGCTCGCGTGCCACTTTAATCGGCGGACAGCCGAACCCTTGGGACCTGCTGCAGCCCCAGGATGTGACGAGCCGACAT
>JAJEDN010000105.1 GCA_022821495.1 Candidatus Poribacteria bacterium | reverse complement strand
TTCTGATAACATGTCTTCTAAGCGGGAAAGAGGGGTCATTAGATATGTCCTTTCAATAAATGTCAGGTTTATTATGAAAGGATACCCTCTTTTCTGCTATTTGTCTGTAAAAAAGTTAAAATTGTCCAAACTATAGTAATTGTATCATAAGCCACTTTGAAAGTCAAATAAAAATGTGTTTCTTTCGTAGAGGGCGGGTTTCCCGCCCCTCCTCAATCGTAGGGGACGGGTTTCCCGCTCCGCTACGCTGCTACGCAAAACCCATCGCTTTCAGATTTCTGAGGCTGATACCTAAACTTTCAAACGGATCACGTTCATAGCAGCTATCTTGTTCGATAATATACCATTCAACGCCTGCATAGATACAAGCATCTAAGATGGCAGGCCAGTTAAGGTTACCCTCACCGACTTCCGCATAACGTTGCGAGGAACCTTCCATCGCCATATCCTTGAGATGAATGATGTCGGCGCGTCCTTTTAACTGACGGACCCATTCCGCAGGATCACCACCACCGTGTTGAATCCAGTACGTGTCAAGTTCACTCTTAAAATAGTTTGGATCGCTTTCAGCATATAAAATTTCCAGCCCCGTGCGTCCGTTGTAGCGTTCCAACTCGAAACTATGATTGTGATAGGAAAAGGTCAACCCGCCTTCGGCGAGTCGTGCTGCGACTTCGGACGCCTCTTTCGCGAATGTTGCGTATCCCTCAGCCGTACGGTATTCGCCGGGAAGTCCGCCAATCGCGGCATGCTTGCATCCCCACAATTGATGTTCATCAATAACAGATTGCGGTTCATCCCGCATCCGTTCATAACTTGTATGCGTAGCGATGATACTAATGCCTTCCGCGTCAACGATATTTTTCAGGGTTGCAGGTTCAATCGGGCCAAGTGCGGAGCATTGCACCGCTTCATAGCCGAGCTGCCGAACCTTTTTCATTGTTTCGGCAATATCCGCCTCAGTTTTGGTAAATTCTCTGACAGTATAAAGCTGCGCTGCGATTTGTTTCGCAGAGAGATTGTTTGGTGTTGCCATAATCACTCCTTCTATTTGGCTTATGCCATTTTCGGATAGTATACCAAAATAGAATATAGCAGTCAAGTTAATACAAACTGATACCAAAGCCGTTCAGTTCTCCTATCGTTCAAATTAACTGACAACCAGCGCGCTGACGGCTGATGGCTAATACTCTGAAAACTGATAACTGAATACTTTTGAAAAAATTGGTTTGCATATAAAAAATCGTTCTGATAAACTTTAAAATTATGCTGAACTCTTTTTTCTTCGGTGGCAAAGGACCAGGTTCCTTTCGACTTTTCCGTCTTCTCCTCCATTTCCCAAATTTCGTCAAGTTGGCGTGGCGACTCTTTTTTGATGAACGCGTTCCTATTCATCGAAAGGCAATCCTCATCCTCGCTGAATTATTGGCGATTATCTTTGCAGCTGCCTACTTAATCAATCCACTTGATTTTGATTTTCTCCCGATCATTGGTCGATTTGACGACATCGTCGTTGGTGCTTTTCTGATTCTTATTCCCAGCGCATGGCTTTTCATCAAATTGTGCCCTGAACCCATCGCCCGTGAACATGTGGAGAGAATTTCACGCGGCGAGTAAATAGAAATTGCGGTGTCCGATGCTTTTTTCCAACTTTTTTGCAACTTTTCTTTCCAATAGGTGTGTCTTTAGAACGAAAACACAAAAAACTTAAACAAATGGTTCCGATCATCTCCGAAATCGGAGTTTTCGCCAATAAATTATACTGGAGGTTTACACCATGAAATTCAGAAACACACTTCAAAGCCCCGGACGGGTCATCTTGATTGTAGCAGCACTCATCGTTGTGTCAGGAATCGTTATCAGCTGGGATACAGATGAGTTCGCAGTGCAAACAGCAATCGGACAGACAAACGACACGCTTGAAACATCGGAAGATTTTCAGCACTTGGAACGGGCAAATCGGGCGTTTATTAATTTAGTTAAGCGGACGCGCCCTGCCGTTGTGCAAATCACAACACAAACAAGACGAAATAGGATTGTGACATCACAAAGAAATCAACTGACACCTGAGGAAGAAGAACTATTTAGACGCTTTTTCGACGACGAACTTCAGCGCCCCTTCAGACGCTTTTTTGAAGAACGCAGAGCGCCTGAACTTCCTAACCCAAGAGCCCGTACAGGTGTTGGCTCCGGCGTAATTGTCAGTGACGACGGTTATATTCTCACTAATAACCATGTTATTGAGGGCACCGATGAAATTAAGGTAACCCTATCGGACGGCAAAGAGTATGATGCCAAGTTAGTTGGGCGTGATAATGCGCGGAGTGAGGTCGGTGGTAGCGATTTAGCTGTTATTAAAATTGATGCTGCAGGGCTTCCAGTCTTGCCGTTCGGCGATTCAGATGCCCTTGAAGTGGGTGAGTGGGTTATCGCTATCGGAACGCCGCTAAATTACTCCCAAAGTGTGACGCGCGGCATTGTTAGCGCGAAGGGCAGGACGGGATTCACTACCTATGGACAGTTCATACAAACCGATGCCCCGATTAATCAAGGGAACAGTGGCGGTGCGCTGATTAACATTCGTGGCGAATTAGTCGGTATTAATACGCTAATTGCCACCAATAGCATTACCATGGGAAATATCGGACTCGGTTTCTCTATTCCAAGCAATCTGGCACAACAGCTCTTGCCACAACTTATAGCAAACGGTAAAGTGGAACGCGGTTGGCTCGGTATTAGTATGGACCCAGTGAGTGCTGAGTTAGCGGAGGAACTGGACCTCGATACACCACGCGGCGTGCTCGTTAAAGTTGTTGGTCCGGAAAGTCCGGCGCAAAAAGCAGGCATCCAGGTCGGAGATATTATTCTTACCTTTAATGGGCAGCAAGTCCAAGACCTGCATCATTTGCGGAATATTGTTGGCGTAACAAAGGTAGGTAAATCTGTTGAAGTGATAGTCATCCGGAAGGACGGCGAAACAAAACGGTTGACTGTTAAATTGGGCAGACGCACACAAGAAACCCTCGCCTCGCTCTCACCCAATGAGGAGTTCCCAATAATCGAACAACCAGAAAAAGAAGAAAAGTTGGCGGGACTTCAGGTTGAAGAGCTAACCCCTGAACTGGCTGAACGTTACGGCTATCCTTCGGGCGAAAAAGGCGTTATTGTCACACATGTTGAGCGCGGCAGTAATGCCGAGAAAGAAGGCATCAAACCCGGATACCTCATCCAAGAAATGGAATGGATAGCGATTGACGACCTTGAAGCGTATTCCCGCATCGCCGAACAACTGAAAGCGCAGAATAAGCGGCGTGTACTCCTCTATGTCAAGTTGCCAGATAATCTCGGTGGGGACTATATTACCTTGGGGACTCGCAGATCAGGCAGATCAGATCGTTAATTAACACATCGAACCTCCGCGCTATTCGACGGTTCGCGGATTAACACTTGACGGATAGTTGTTTTTCTGGTATACTACCGAAAACAACTATCCTTTTATATTATGAGGTCCAGTTTTTTGATGGAAGCACAACGGGTTGTTTGGCCAAGTCGCGCCAAAGTTGACGTTGAAACATTTACGTTACCGCCTATTGGAGACGATGACGTACTTATCGCTACGGAATGTACGCTCATTAGTCCCGGCACGGAGCGCGCGTTCCTATTAGGACTCCCGAATGCACAAGGACGGTATCCGTCCCGTCCTGGGTACAGCAATATCGGTAAAGTCGCAGAAATCGGGAAGGCAGTCACGGGCTTGCAGGTAGGCGATCGTGTCGCTTCAACACAGGGACACACCAGCCACTTCGTAACCTCACCGAGTCGTTTGCTAAAAGTGGCATCTACCGACGCTCCATCCGAAGAAACGGTTTTCTTTAACCTCGGGGCAATCGCCTTGCAAGGTATCCGAAAGGCGCGCATTGAATTAGGAGAGGCGACCTTAGTTTTAGGACAGGGACTTATCGGTCTGCTGGCACTGCAACTCTCGAAACTCAGCGGCGCACTTCCCCTTACTGCCGCGGATCTCACCGATAGCCGTCTCGAAATCTCCAAAAGTATGGGCGCAGACTACACCCTCAACCCCGAAGACGCCGATTTTTCCACACAGTTAAATGATATTACGAAAGATGATGGACCGGTTGTCGTTATTGAGGCGACTGGGCATCCCGACGCAATCAGCACTGCCTTAGATGTAGCAGGTTGGGGTGCGCGTGTGGTGCTGTTAGCGAGCACACGCGGCGAAACGCCGAAAGTGAACTTTTACCGGGATGTCCATAAAAAAGGACTTATGCTTTATGGGGCGCACAATTCTATACGCCCGCGCCAAGAGTCCTCACCAAACTTCTGGACACTTGAAGATGATAGCCACTTGTTGCTAACGCTCATCGCTCAGAAACGATTCAACGTCGCGCCTTTGATTAGTCATCGCGTTCCTGGCGAAGACGCGCCGAAGGCATATCAACTCCTCATGGAATGGAATCCTGGCTTACTCGGTGTTGTTCTTCAGTGGAACGATAGCATGTAGGCACAAATCTGTAAGGAAAAAATGGCACGCGAATATCCGATTGAAAATGTACGCAACATCGGCATTGCCGCACACATTGATGCCGGCAAAACAACCACGACTGAACGAATCCTTTTCTATACCGGTAAAAAACATAAGATCGGGGCGGTAGATGATGGCACCGCTGAGATGGATTGGATGGTGCAGGAACGAGAACGCGGCGTGACAATCACCGCCGCCGCGACTACTTGTTTCTGGCGTGATCACGCAATTCACCTCATCGATACACCCGGACATGTCGATTTCACGGTAGAGGTCGAGCGTTCCTTACGGGTTTTGGATGGCGCCATAGCACTTTTCTGTGCTGTCGGTGGTGTAGAGCCACAGTCAGAAACCGTCTGGCATCAAGCGGAACGCTACAATGTGCCGCGTATCGTTTTTGTCAATAAGATGGATAGGGTTGGGGCAAATTACGACCGCGCCCTGGAGATGATGAAAGAACGCTTAGGTGCCAATCCGCTCCCGCTGCAATTGCCAATCGGCGAAGGGTCAGACTTTGCTGGCGTTATTGATCTGATCACCGAGAAAGCGATACGCTGGGAGGAAGCGGACCAGGGACAGACATTTGTGGAAACACAAATTCCACCCGAATTTCAGGAGGCAGTGGAACAGGCACGGGAGACCCTTTTTGAAAGCATCGCTGTTGAAGATGAAGCGTTACTTGAAAAATATCTTGGCGGTGAAGAGATAACCCGCGATGAATTGTTGCAGGCAATTCGGGTTACCACTTTAAATGGAACACTCGTACCTGTTCTGTGTGGGAGCTCTCTGAAGAATCAAGGCGTTCAACCCCTGCTTGATGCGGTCATCGATTTTTTACCGTCTCCTATTGATGTCCCTCCTATTGAAGGAACTGTCCAACACCCTGTTGCTAAAAGCGGGCGTTCCAAACGCAAAGCAGACGCAGCCGATCCAGAAGATAAGGTAACACGCCCCGCAGACGACACTGCTCCTTTGGCAGCCTTGGCGTTTAAGGTGGCAAGCCACCCGACAGTGGACAAACTCGTTTACTGTCGCGTCTATTCTGGCACGCTCAAGCGCGGAGAGGCAATCTATAACGTCCGTTCTGAGAAACGAGAACGGGTCAACCGTATTTTGCAGATGCATGCCAATAAAGAGGCGGTATCCGACGCTGCTTACGCTGGCGACATCGTTGCGCTCGTTGGGCTTAAAGACACTAAAACTGGGGATACCGTAACCGGCACGAAAGAGCCTATTCTCTTAGAACCCATTACTTTTCCAGAACCGGTCATCTCCATTGCAATTGAACCTGAGCGGGCAAGCGACGCGGACGCATTAGAAGAGACGCTCGAAAAATTAATGGACGAGGATCCGACCTTCACCGTCGGAATTGATAAGGAAAGCGGACAGCGGATTATCTCTGGTATGGGTGAACTCCATTTGGAGATTTTGACGGACAGAATGGTCCGTGAATTTGGCGTAAATGCACGGGTCAGCAAACTCCAAGTCGCGTATCGTGAAACTATTAGTACTCTCGCGGAAGCGCGTGGCACACACATCCATAAGACAGATGAGGAAGGCATCTACGGTGATGTGTTACTCACCGTCGAACCGTTAGAACGCGGCGAGGGTTTCTTGTTTGAAGATAATACCGACGAGACACAGATTCCACGGCAATATATCCCCGCTATTGAGAAGACATTGGAAGGTGCTATGGGAACAGGCCCCCGCATCGGATACCCGATGCAAGATGTCAAAGTAACGCTCACAGGCGGCTCCTATCATCCAACAGATTCCTCAGAAGTCGCATTTGAAGCGGCAGCAACCCTCGCCTTTGAGAACGCAGTCAGAAAGGCGAATCCCTTACTCTTAGAGCCAATTATGCAGATACATATCACTGTTCCTGATGAACATGTCGGTAAAGTCATCGGGGATCTGAATTCACGCCGCGCACAGATTAACGAGAGTACGACGCAAGATACGTCCAATGCCGGAGGCGGACCGCAATCGGTGCGAAGCACTATCAATGCTGTTATCCCATTATCAGAGACCTTTCAATACACGACACAACTCCGTTCCATGACGCAGGGACGGGGGACATTCACGTTGGAATTTTCACATTACGAAGTGGTGCCTGAGTCTCTTGCCCCGGGTGCGAATCCTATCGCTTCAGTTTAGATACACTTAGGACTTACGCAGCCCCTTTGCAGGCGGGGTTTCAAACCCCGCCTGCAGTAGATTATCATAGAAAAATGCGCAAGTCCTGACACTATTAACGTCCATATGCTGTCATCACTTTTTGTAGTTCCGTCAACGGAATGGCGTACATCGTCCTACCATTGCGTCCGGTGGTTGTCGTTGCCATTGTCATTGAATTGACAATAGCCTCTTCTGTCGCCTCAATGACTGCTTGGAAGAGTGAACTTAAACGTCCGTTGACGAGCATCTTGACTTGAAAGGTACCAGTTTCGGTTCTACTTGGGAAGATATTCGCCGTGGAAAACGCGATGACGAATTCACCGCTACCATCTGTACTCGGTGTACCTGTACGGGCAAGTCCATGTGTCGCGCGAATCGCTAACTGTTTCAATTGGCGATGCGTTAACGGGGCATCTGTCGCAATAACAATAATAAACGAACCATCTCTCGTCGGCTTCGGTGGCGATCCAGTGATTTCTCTACCGACAGGCACGCCGTCAATTCGCAATTGATGCCGCCGCCCGCCATTAGCGTTAACAAGTACACCGACTGTCCATCCACCGCGTTCTTCGGATAACACACGAGAGGATGTACCGATACCAGCCTTGAATCCGTAGCATCGCATACCGGTGCCACCACCGACACAGCCTTCGATTACAGGACCATCGGTGGCATTTTCAATGGCTTCAATCGCATGTTCTGGTGTGACATGGAGTCCACTGATGTCATTCAAACCACCATCATAACATTCTGCTACAATCGGCAGCACAATGTTATTGTCGGGATACCTTTTCACAATATAGCGAACAACACCGTCATGGACTGCACCAACACTGAGCGTATTTGTGAGCAATATAGGCGATTCAACCCACCCGGCTTGATTAATACGGGCGATGCCCGTTGCTTCGCCGTTGCCGTGGATAGTATATGCTGCACCGAATAGACGCGCTGTCCAAATATCGTCACTCGGCAAAATAGCCGTAACACCGGTGCGAATCGAATCACCTTCGTTCAGCGTGACCTGTCCAACCTTTACGCCAGCTACGTCGGTGATCGCATTATGTGTGCCGGTTGGAAGGTTCCCGATTTGGATGCCAATTTCGCGTGCCCGTGCGCGGGTATCCACATTTGTGGATTCAACGTTTACGCTGTATATAGAACAGGCTAAAAAAACACCCATGAAAACGACAAGAATCAGCAATTTCATGTCGCACGCGGTCTCAATGCTTTGTATTTTTTTTAGAAATATTTTCATTTTTCCAATTGACCCCTATAGATTTCTCGAATGTGGTTAAAGATAGTGATATATGTTGGAAGTCGGTAGTCAGGGTAACTCCACTCCCACGGACGGAACGTTTTACGATAAAAGCGGAGCGTAATCTCGGAATAAATACCATCACGGAGATAAATCCGGTGTGCGTGATCCTTCGTTGATGCGAGCACTAACTTTGCCAAGCAGAGGTAACCCGCATCCAAATTAACACGCCGCATGTCTCCATCAGGATTTTTTACAGCAAAGCTTTGCTCCACTGCATTTGTAAATAGTTTCATCTCTGCCAACGTACCGGCATCAATGAGCCTTTCAAAGCTGATAAATTGTCTTTGAATGTTCGGTCCCATCTCGGCTTCATAATAGTTTGTGCTTGTAAAATGCAGCAGCTCGCTTGTAAAGTCAATAGGTCCCAGACGCTGTGTCAGTTCGGCGTAAACGGTTGGCAGAAGACTCGGTTCAACGGTTAACACACCGATAACGGCTTTAACAGGTTGCGGCATCATAATAGTTCCCATATCGCGCTCCATCGTCTAACCGTAGGACGAGTTTTCTATGTGTTTCTACCCTAAATTCCATGTATTGAGTATAGCAAACGGTGTTCCAAGTGTCAACGTTTCGTTCATCACGTCCAAAATTGAAGAATAATAAGATTAATATCACACATTTTTTGATTAAAATGGCGAAAAAATGTGTTTTTTCAGTTTTTTCTTGACATTTTCCAAATTATAATGTATAATATTCTGTTATGCTATGCTATGTCACCATATTAAGACGGTTAAGACAGAAAAAGCATCTCCGGGGCAGGCTTTTTCAAAAGTCTACTCATTAAGCTGCACAACCACCGCCAAATAGGGGGACTCCTTTCAGTGAACAAAAAACCCAGCCAGAAAAATATGAGAGTGTCTTTTGCCAAAACACCGGTTCGGGCAGATCTCCCGAATCTTATAGAAACCCAAAGGCTTTCGTATGACGCCTTTTTACAACGAGATGTCTCACCCGATCAACGTACAGATACAGGCCTCCAAGCAGTGTTTAAGGAAGTGTTTCCAATCGAAGATTTTTCGGAGGTCAATAGCCTTGAATTTGTTAATTATACCCTCGGTACCCCGAAATATACATTACAAGAGTGTGTTGCGCGTGGCGTAACCTATCAGGTATCCCTCACAGCGCGTATCATGCTCGTCCTGCGCGACAAAGAGGACACGGATGCGGACGAACCGCACGTCGTAGGTATCCATGAGTCGGATGTCTATCTTGGCGAAGTGCCATTAATGACTGAAAATGGTAGTTTTATCGTCAATGGCAGCGAACGCGTCATCGTGAGTCAGCTGCACCGTTCTCCGGGCGTTATTTTTCTCGAAAAATCACTACCCACAGGAAGACGGACACCAACGGCTCAAATTATTCCCTATCGTGGGGCATGGGTCGAATTTGAAATAGACACAAAAGATCAGATTTATGTCCGTATCGACAAGCGCAGAAAACTGCCCGCGACTGTGCTGTTGCGCGCACTCGGTTGGGAGTCCGACACGGACATCCTGAAACTCTATGCCAAGACGGAACGGCTTGTGCTCGCTGGATGGCAAATCACACACGTGGAAGGCCCCACAAAACAGGTTAAACCTGGCGATCTGCTCAGTGCTGCAGAATTTCGGCAGGCGGAGAAGGACTACCCGGACATTGAAGCCGAGAAATATTATCGCGTTACTACGGTAACAGATAAGGACTGCCCGCTGGAAACAGGACAGGAAATTTCGTATAATGAACGCACAAAACTCCGCAGAACATGGAAGGGGTTTGAAACTGAACTGCTCCGACGCGTCATTGATACCCACAACAGTGGATGTGAATTCACAGTTGGACAAATCCTGACAAATTCAGAACACGAAGCGGCACTTGACCGCTACGGGAAAAAAGCATTCACGGCTGAGCAGATTTTGGCTGAGGATGCTCAGGACAGAGTCTGTGCCGAAGACGTTATCCATCAAGAAACCGGTGAAGTGCTCCTCACTGCGAATACACTCCTCACCGAAACCGAGTTGGAACGCCTCCAGGAATCTGGTGTTGAGGCGCTCACTGTACTCGACACTGAGGATTGTCAACATATCCGGTTCTTACGTAACACATTGGAACGCGACCGACAAGCAGACTACGATGGCCCACATTCGTTAAAGGATGCTGCACTGCTCAAAATCTTCCACATCCTGAGACCCGGGGATGCTACGAGTATAGAGAATGCACGCAAACACCTTGCTTGGTTACTTTTCGACGCACACCGCTACGATTTAGGGGTCGTCGGGCGATACAAACTTAATCGGAAATTTAGTAATCTGTCTGTTTATGGAGAACCGCCCGAGGAAACATTTCGCACGCTCCGTCCCGAAGATATTGCCGCGACGATAGCTCACCTGCTTAGAGTCCATAACGGGCTTGCCCCGAAAGATGATCTCGATCATCTCGGCAACCGACGTGTCCGCGTTATCGGTGAACTCCTCGAAAACCAATTCCGAATGGGGTTATTCCAAATTCGTAGGACGACGCGCGAACGGTTAAGCACGAATAACGATATCGCGAAAGTCGTGCCATCTTCACTGGTGAACCCGAAACCGCTCATGATGGCGCTCCGCGAATTCTTCGGTTCAAACCAGTTGTCGCAGTTTATGCAACAAATTAATCCGCTGGACGAATTAACGCACAAGCGTCGTATCTCCGCAATCGGACCCGGCGGGCTGCATCGAGACAGGGCAACAGCGGCAGTCCGAGATGTACACAGGACACACTATGGACGTGTTTGTCCGTTGGAAACACCTGAGGGTCCCTCAATTGGACTCATTGTCTCTCTTGCTTGCTACGGGCGGATAAACCCCTACGGTTTTATTGAAACGCCATACCATAAAGTGGAAGACGGATCAGTTCTGGGTCCCGTTGAATATCTCACAGCAGACAGCGAAGATACTGCTTACATTGCTGCGAAGGCGACACAGCAGGATGCCCACCAAACTACAAATGGGGATACGGATGTTTCCGGACCGTTATTGCCTGTTCGCAGTGGCGAAGATGTACTGTCTCTCCCCATGGAAAAAGTGGACTACATCGGGGTCTCACCACAGCAGATCGTAGGCATCTCTGCCGCACTTGTCCCATTTCTGGAGCATGAAGATGCTAACCGCGCCTTGATGGGTGCCAACCATCAACGCCAAGCGGTTCCGCTTATCCGTCCAGAAGCACCACTTGTCGGAACAGGGATGGAAGAACCCGCCGCACGATACTCAGGCGCGCTCATCACTGCTAAACGTGCTGGGACTGTCACAAGCGTTTCTGCCGACGAAATTCTCATATACACCGGTCAAGCTCTTCATCAGGATGAAGGTGAAAATACGTTCAGCGAGATGGGGTACGATGTCTATAAACTCCAAACCTTCAAGCGGAGTAACAGCGGCACCTGTATCCATCAACATCCGATTGTCGCAGTCGGAGATACAGTTGAGGCTGGACAGGTTATCGTTGATGGAACTTCTACGGAAAAGGGCGAACTTGCACTCGGCAGGAATATATTGTGTGCTTACATGCCGTGGGGTGGCCACAACTATGAAGACTCCATTCTTATCAGTGAAACGCTCATTAAAGAAGATACCTTCACCTCTATTCATATCGAGGAATTTGAGGTCGAGGCGCGCGAAACGAAGGTGGGCCCCGAGGAAATTACGCGGGACATTCCGAACGTCAGCGAACAACGCCTCAGTCAACTTGATGAAGAAGGCATTATCCAGGTTGGTAGCGTTGTTAAAGCTGGCAGTATCCTTGTCGGGAAAATTACACCGAAAGGTGAAAGCGAATATGGACCGGAAGAGAAACTCCTACGCGCTATCTTCGGTGAAAAGGTTAAAGAAGTACGGGATGCCTCTACTTACGTCCGACCCGGCGTTGAAGGGGTCGTCATCGATGTAAAGGTATTTGCACGCAAACCCGATAGCGCACAACGGCGCGGGAACTTAACACAAGCGGATGCAGGACAGGCAAAGGCTGAGGACTTGCGATATGAATCGAAGCGCAAGCAGGTTGAAGAGACTTGGCGTCAGCAAACCGCTTCAATCCGCCGTCGAAAAATCGAGGAAATTCGCAATACGCTCATCGGATGTGAACTTGTTGATCCGCTTTATGCAGTAGATAACTCCGAACCCTTCGCGAATGCTGGTGATATCCTAACTGCCGAGGTCTTAGATACCTATATTTCCGGTTTTACCGCTGATGAACATCACAAGGTAACAGAGGATACCGCGGCTGAAGCCTTCATCGCTGAGCCCCGTTATAGAATCACAGATGTCCCTGAGCCAATCCCGAGTATCGCAACACGGACCCCGGACGCTTTAGCGGACATACCCAGAGATCCTGATAACGACGAAAGTGAGAACTTTGAAGACGTAGGAATCTCCGAAGCTTCACCTCCGGAAATTTTTAACGCAGTAGAGGCGTATTTTAGCGAAGTTTGCAAGCCGCTCTTGCAAGATAGCGAACTCTATTTGCGGGAAGATGAACCTTTGGGGACACAAGCCGACGTTTCGCTGCTTGGTTACGATGGTAGCGTGGTTGCTATTGCTGTGCGTAAGGACGCTCATACTGACGATGAAGATTCTCAAGAAGCACAAGATACCGAGCAACTCACGGAGATGCTTACGACAGCAGGTGCGCGATTCGCAGTATTGCTAACCGAAGAAGACGTTGAACCCGATAACTGGAATTTCTATGAACTCGCGGACAACACAGCTTTGGCACCGAAAGCACGTTCTGAATTTGAAGAATCCGTTATAGCACAGCTTGAAAAATCTGGGTGTCCCATCTCGGAAGGGGATCAACTTACTGAAGAGCAATGGAGAAACGCCAGTGAAATCTACCAAGGTTTACAAGCCGAACTATTTTGGCACATTACAGAAGTTTTTGATTCAACCTGCCCGTTGACCGAAGGACAGAATATTTCCGACGACGACTATCAGAAGGCGTGTAAGGATTTTCCAGCACGTCCCATAGCCGCAAATCAGCGGTTGACTACAGAAGAGAAAGAGGAATTCAGTAAAACTGCCAAAGGTCTAAAAACCGAAAGCGTTTGGCACATTACCCAAGTTTTCGACCCGAAGTGCACACTATCAGTTGGAGAGGACGTTTCCAATGCCGACTATCAGAAGGCACGCAAGGCTTCTAACTTATCACTTGCGGACATCCATGTGACCGCTGCCGAAGTGAGAGAACACATTCAGCGTGTTGAAGAGATGGCACAGGGTCGGATAACTGCTTACACAGAGGAAAAAGAACGCGCACTTCAACAATTGGAAATGGGGGATGAACTCAAACCCGGGGTTATCAAACGCGTCAAAGTCTACGTTGCCAGCAAACGTCCAATTTCTGTCGGGGATAAGATGGCGGGGCGTTACGGTAACAAAGGCGTTGTTGCGAAAATTTTGCCCGCTGAGGATATGCCCTACCTCCCTGATGGCACCCCCGTTGAGTTAGTGTTGAATCCTTTGGGTGTACCCTCCCGAATGAACGTCGGTCAAATCTTGGAAATCCACCTCGGATGGGCGTGCCACGAACTTGGCATCTACGTCGAATCTCCAGTATTTGACGGGGCAACTGAGGAAGAAGTCTTTGAAATGCTTGGCAAAACCGAACTTCCAGAACGCAGTAAACAGACAGGAAAGAGCATCCTTTTTGATGGCAGGTCTGGTGAACCGTTTGCACAAGAAGTGACAGTCGGATATGTCTATTTCCTCAAATTGAACCACCTCGTTGCTGATAAGATGCATGCCCGCTCTACGGGTCCCTACTCTCTCGTTACACAGCAACCCTTGGGCGGCAAGGCACAACACGGTGGACAACGACTCGGTGAGATGGAAGTCTGGGCATTGGAAGCTTATGGCGCAGCACATACACTCCAAGAAATGCTTACACTCAAATCGGATGATGTGCTTGGCAGAAGAGAAATTTATGAATCGGTTGTGAAAGGGCTAAATCCTGATCCGCCCGGAACACCCGAATCGTTCAAAGTGTTAGTCCGTGAACTCCAAACCCTCGGACTCCATGTATCCCTCGATAAAGATGAAGATTAGTTATAAGTGATTGGTTATAAGTTATAAGTCTGGTGGCTGAGGCTCCGTCATCTCTTTGAAATCGTCGTTACCGGATTGAAACACAGACGATTACCAAAAGATAGTGAACAATTAGATGCCTCTTAACTAAAAACTTATAACTTATAACTGATAACCACTACAAGGAGGACTGATGAACACGGCATTTGACAGCATCTCCATAAAAATAGCCTCACCTGATCAGATCAAGGACTCGGCGAAGCAAACCAGTTGCAAGCGCCGAAACCCTACTGATGCTCCAGATGGCCCCTTTATCTGCCCAGAAAAAGGCACATGTAGTTGCGGCGAAGTCAAGAAAGCGGAAACTATTAACTATCGTTCTTTTCGCCCGGAACCTGAAGGGCTTTTTTGCGAAGCGATCTTCGGACCCCAAAAAGACTGGGAGTGCAACTGCGGTAAGTATAAACGGATTAAACATAAAGGCATGATATGCGACCGCTGTGGCGTTGAGATCACGCAACAACGTGTCCGGAGAGACCGTCTCGGCTATATCCAACTCGCAGCACCCGTCTCTCATATATGGTATTTCAAGGGACTCCCATCACGCATCGGCGTTTTCTGTGGTCTTTCCTCACGTGATGTTGAACGTGTCCTCTATTTTGAAGGCTTTATTGTCGTTGAGGTAACGGATCCAGAGTGCCCACTCGAAGTCGGTCAAGTGTTAACCGAAGTTGAATACGTAGAACATAGTACGAAACACTGGGGCGGTTTTCGCGCGGGGACCGGGGCAGAAGTCATCCGCGAAATTCTCAGTGATATTGACCTTGAAGCGAAAGTAGCAGAATTAACCCAAGAATTGGCGGAAACTACGAGCCACCAGAAAAAATCTAAGGTCGCCAAGCAGCTGAAGCAGATGGCAGATTTTGTGGACGCTGGACAACGACCCGAATGGATGATTCTTGATGTTATCCCTGTAATTCCACCCGATTTGCGTCCCCTTGTTCCACTTGAAGGTGGACGTTTTGCCACCAGTGACCTCAACGATCTATATCGTCGGGTCATCAATCGCAATAACCGACTCCGTAAGTTGATACAACTCCGATCGCCTGAAGTGATTCTGCGGAACGAAAAACGGATGTTACAAGAAGCTGTTGATGCTTTCTTCGACAACGGACGACACGGGAGACGTGTCACGGGGCCAGGGAACCGTCCGCTCAAATCCCTCGCTGAAGTACTCAAAGGTAAAATTGGGCGATTTCGTCAGAATTTGCTCGGTAAACGGGTTGACTACTCCGGGCGTAGTGTGATTGTCGTCGGACCTGAATTAGGGCTACACCAATGTGGTATACCCAAGCGGATGGCAGTTGAATTGTTTAAACCGTTTATTATTGAGCGGCTGCAAGCCTATGGGTATACACAAACGATTAAGCGGGCGAAACATATCGCTGAACACGTTGACTCCGATTCGCCTGTATGGGAAGTTGTAGAAGAAGTCATTGCCGATCATCCAGTCCTACTCAACCGACCCCCAACGCTGCACCGGCTCGGTATTCAGGCGTTTCTGCCTGTTTTAGTAGAAGGTAAATCTATCAGAATCCCGCCGCTCGTTTGTAAAGCCTTCAACGCCGATTTTGATGGCGACCAGATGGCAGTTCATGTGCCGTTAACCGTGGAAGCGCAGGCTGAGGCAAAATTATTAATGCTCAGCAGTCATAACATTTTGAAGCCTTCCCACGGTCGTCCCATCACCGTCCCTGAACTCGATATGGTTCTTGGACCCAGCTTCCTCACAAAGACGCTGCCAGAACACGCTGAGGACGCCGCACTTTTGCACAAGGCATACACGAAAGGCGATGCTGATTCTTTTACGGCTTTCCAAGACAAACCTTGGTACCATCGACGCTTCGCGCACCCTGAAGAAGTTATCACCGCACATGCTGCGGGGCAACTTAAACTGCACGACAGTATCCAACTCTTCTGTGCAACCAACGGACATGATGGAAACGGTGCTGGAACGGAGCCAATTCTCACAACAGTCGGGAGGGTTATCTTTAACGAAGTACTGCCATCTGAATTAAAATGGGAAGACGAACATTCGCAGCAGCATATCCCGTTTTTCAATGCAGAAGCAGGTGGACGAGAATTGTCTACAATAATTGAGGATTGCTTCCGAGAGTTAGGGACCCGAGTTACAACCGAAGTGCTTGAAAAAGTCCAAAAACTCGCTTTTGAGTACGCAACGCTGAGCGGTATCTCACCGGGCATCACGGATTATATCACGCCTGATAACAGAGACCCATTAGTACACAAGGCAGAGCAAGAAATTGACAAGCTCCTTGAAGGCGTGGAGGCGACCGATCGCGAAGAACATGAAAACGAACAGATTCGGATTTGGTTGGATGCGATCTCAGAGGTAGAAAACACTATGTTTGCTACCTTGCCTGAACTCGAAACACCGCTTGTGGAGCGCGGGGACCCGCGTAGGGTTCATCCGTATGTTGATCCCGATGGAACAGAGATTCACGATAAAACAGTGGAAGGTTTCAGTCCTGTCCATATTATGGCGGATAGTGGCGCCCGGGCACGGAAAAACCCATTCATGCAAATTAGCGCTGTTATCGGTTTGAAAGCAAAGCAGACTGGTGAAATCCTCATCCCACCTATTACCTCCTCTTATCGTGAAGGCTTGGATGTACTTGATTACTTCAATTCCACTTACGGTTCGCGTAAAGGTCTGGTGGACACGGCTCTGAAAACTGCGCATTCAGGGTACCTGACTCGGAGACTCGTGGATGTTGCTCAAGATGTCCGCGTGACGACCGAAGATTGTGGGACCTTGAACAGCATTCAGAAGTTCGCAACAGAAGGCGGTGATCTCGCCTTTAAGATTAGCGGACGTACCGCTGCCGAAGATATTAAACATCCAGAGAGTGATGATGTCCTTGTTCCTGCCAACACTGTCATATCCACGCAGATGGCACACCAGATTGATGAACTTGACATAAAGGTGGTGAAAGTTCGCTCTGTGCTTACTTGCCAGACAGATGAAGGCATTTGTGCTAAATGCTACGGTAACGATCTTACAACCAACAGTCTCGTGAATGTTGGTGAAGCTGTCGGGATTATCGCTGCCCAATCCATCGGGGAACCCGGAACGCAGTTAACCATGCGGACATTCCACACAGGCGGTGCTGTTGAAGATGTTTCCGAAGCGCGTCAGCATAGGATCCTGTCCAAAGTTAGTGGTACTGTGCATTTTCGAGATTTTCAGCCCGGACGAACGGTGAAAAAAGAACGTGAACTCTGGATAGCTACCGAAAATCGCGCTAACCTTGATGGACCTGCCTATAAGGTTCAACAGGTCAATCACCCCGACTGTCAACTCCGCACAGGCGAGTTACTGAGTGAGAAACAGTATAGCGAAAACGCTGAGCGTTATAAAGGCTTTGATACGAAAACGTGGCAGTACCAAGTTACCCAGGTTTTGGATAGCAGCTGCGCTTTGCGGGTAGGTCAGCAATTGTCACAGACAGAATACGTCAGAGCACTCGCAGAATACGGTTTCCAACGCTTTGTAACACTTCACTATCGCGTGGTGCAAGTGCATCACCCGAAGATCCCAGTGGCTGTTGATGACCTACTTACTGAAGCAAACGCACAGCAGCTGAAGGATAAAGTTCGGCAAGGATTTAATGTAGAATTATATTACTTGAATCCAGAAACAGACGAACTTGTTAAGGAAGAAGACCTTAAGTTAACAGGTAATGCCCCTGTAGGACAAACCAACGCATCCGCTGATGACGAAAACGGCGATGTCGGCTTCAAGCGTATTTATCGGGTAATTGATGTAGATAAGGAAGTCCAAAAGGCTTTCCCATTTAAAGCAGGGCAAGAAGTCCCAGCAGAGGAAATGACCCCCTGGCTGACACCATTTGAAATGGATTCAAAGCCAATTTACGTTGTGAATCAAGAAATCCCCAACGGATCTTCACTCCTTGAACAGCCTAATTTACTGGACGAGAGCGATCAATCAGATGCTGCACCGCTTAAGGCTGAACATCAATTAAACGCCAGCGAGTATGATCGTGCCTCCACAACGTATCGAGATAATGGATGGGCGTTTAAGGTTGAAAAACAGGACGTTGAACGGTACCGCGTAACACAAGTCCATCACCCTGAATGTCCCCTTAAAGTCGGTGAAGAGTTAACAGCGGACGCGTTAACCAAGGCACATAGACGGTTTACCGGTTTCGATGTACAAAAACTACGGCACCGCGTAACACAAGTTCATCACCCTGACTGCTCGCTTAAACCGGGAGATTTACTCGGTGAGAGTGAAGGAAAACAGGAAACCGACCGTTATCCGGGGTTAACCACTTCTACAAGCGAGATTGATACAGGTGGCTTTGAAGCTAAACGCTTATATCGTATAACTGCTGTCAATCATCCGGATGCTGTCAATGACAATGATCCCGATTGCCCATTGGCGGTAGACGAGCTGCTAACCCAACAACAAGCGACCGCAAAGCGGCGACAATACAAAGGGTTGGAAGTCACCCGGTATTATAAAGTGACGAACGTTGAAGACGGAACCACAACGGTGAATGTCGGTGACCGTCTCACGGAGATTGAATATAAGGCACTCCGTAAGGATGATCCTAAACTTTCAGGAAAGGTCACGAGCGTGTACGAGGTAGTCAGCGTACATCACCCTGAACTCGAACTTGAGGCCGGTACCGAACTCACCGATGAAGACTACAAGGCATACAATCGAAAGTTCAAAGGATTCGATACTGAACTCGTCTACGAGATCGTTAAGGACAGCAGGGATACAGATACACCGCTTGAACCGGGCACCATTCTGCCATCAAAAGAATTTCGCGCCTTGGAAAAAGCGAACAAGAAAGTTTCCCATACCGTAACTGCTGTCTATCATCCGAATTGCGAGTATGCTGAAGGCGATGAATTGTCAGAGAGCCAATACGCAGAGGCGCAGGTGAAATTTCCCGGATTTGAAGTGGATGAATTATCGCTGCAGATGCGAATTGAGGTGGAAACATCTGATGGCACCCGAGTGCCGCATGTTATTCCCGCGGATTACTCCTTCTCTTTAGCCGAAGGCGATCGCATACGTCAAGGAGACACGCTCGCTGAACTTCATGAGAGAACTGCGAACCTTGATATCGTTGCCGGGATTCCACGCGTTACCGATCTGTTTGAAGCACGTCGCCTAAAACGCGGTGAAGCTGCGCAAATCGCTGAAATTGAGGGATACATCCAATCAGCCGGCACAAAAGCGGGGGTTCCAGCATATCGTATCGAGCATGACGGATATGTCAGTCGTCTCTATCAGATTCCTGATGAGAAACGACGCGTCGCTGAAGGCGATTGGGTGAACGCGGGTGAACCCCTCACCGACGGTTTTCTCAATCCGCACGATATTCTGAGTATCGGACGCACCACCATTGAGGGTGTACCTGTCGAAGGCGAAGAGGCGGTTTGGGCGTATCTCGTTGATGAAGTCCAGAAAGTCTATGGCAAAGGGACTATCAAGGATAAGCACGTTGAGATCATCGTACGGCAGATGCTGACCAAGATTCGTATCACCGAGCCCGGTGACACAGACTTCTATCCGGATGACGAGGTGCATCGCAGACGCTTTGAGCGCGTCAACAGCGATATTATCGCACAAGGCAAAATACCTGCTACAGGTGAACCGATCCTCCAGAGCATCAGTAAAGCCTCTTTGAGCACAGATAGCTTCATCTCTGCTGCTTCCTTCCAGCAGACAACGAAAGTACTAACGGATGCCGCTGTCAGTGGACAAACCGATAAACTTTTCGGGCTCAAAGAAAATGTTATTCTCGGTCGCCTCATACCCGCTGGTAGTGGATTCTCCAGCTTCCAGAACATGGAAGTGTTCCAGCAGGAAGAAACATCCAGCAACGAGGATCAGATTGAATCTGACTCGCACACAGATGCGGAAGATGCTGTTGTTTCGGGTGATGAATAGTGTCCAATAGGATTCACGCAATTCTCTTGTAGGCGCGGTTTGATGAAGTTTAAGAAAATAATTCGGTAATTCTATATTTTCCCCAGGCCCGGTAGGTTCGGTTTCCTAACCGAACCGGACAGTCCCAGGAAATTACCGAATTTAAAAATTAATCTTCATGAAACCGCGCCTGCGAAAACACGCCCCTCACCTACAGGATATGACAAATGGCTCCAGTAAAAGAGAGTAATACCCCTTTACCTCGCAGCTATGTGGACCAATATTGGCACCTGGTACGCAAATCCTTGGAAAACATCTTTTCAAAATCGCCTAATGACGCAGATGCCTTACAACAGACAATTGAAAATCTACCTACCCCACAGCAGGATTTTTTCTATAATGAAGAACCGTTAAACGTTGCGGCAGATATAGCTGAAGTAGAGCCAACCGATGACCAGGTCGAAATGTACCTTTGGCTCAGTGCAGTTGAAGACCTCGATCAGATTCTACAAGATTATGATTATCTGAAATATGATCAATCGTTGTCCGAAACCGGGTTCCTACGGATCAATGTTACTTCCATTGACGCTAAACGTAATGTTCAAGCCATCGTAGATATTTGTCACAGATTAGAAAAAACCACGGGTCGAAACTATTTCTTTACTTATGGTGGCAGTTATAGAGGTGGAGATAATTTGGAAGAAGTTTGGTCATTCTTCACTTTAAGAGAAACTGAACACAAAAAAAGGTCAATATGATGGTGGAAATGCAAATGAAGTAAATTTTCACCTGCATTTCCGAGTTTCGGTTACCCGACCTCAAAAGACACAGAAAACATTAACCTAAATTCGGTCGCGTCATGTCCCCTGGAATAACAAGTTCGTCGAAAGCCTCGCCTGTCAAGACCTCCATCGCAACCGCAGCTTCACGGAGTGTACACCCGTGCTCATGTGCGTATTGTGCCACTTTCGCCGCCGTATCGTAACCGATATGCGGTGTCAATGCCGTCACAAGCATTAGCGATTCCGAAAGATGACGCCCTATCGCTTCAGTGTTCGGCACAATCCCCTCCACACAATTAATACGGAAGGATTCACATCCGTCCCCAAGCAGTTGTATGGACTGCAAAGCGTTGTAGACAATGACAGGCATAAATACGTTCAGCTGCAACGCGCCATTCGCGCCCGAAAACGCCAGCGTCGTATCGTTCCCGATGACTTGGGCACACACCATTGTAACCGCTTCACACTGTGTTGGGTTCACCTTTCCGGGCATGATGGAACTGCCAGGCTCCATTTCGGGTAACCGCAATTCACCGAGTCCACACCGCGGTCCCGATGCCAACCATCGGATGTCGTTCGCGATCTTGAACAACGCGACCGCCAATGTTTTCAAAGCACCACTGGCACTGACAACGGCATCCCGACACGCAAGTGCCTCAAAAGCGTTCGGGGCGCGTTCGAGGGAATAGCCTGTCGTTTCCGAAAGCCTTGCCACAACCCGTACTGTATAGTCAGGGTGCGTATTCAGACCTGTCCCGACAGCTGTCCCGCCAATCGGAAGTTCACAGAGATGCGGTAGCGAAGTCTTAATGCGCTGTTCAGCGGCGGTCAATTGCTGTGCGTAAGCACTAAATTCCTGTCCAAGTGTGAGCGGTGTCGCATCCATCAAGTGTGTTCTGCCAATCTTAACGATCTCTGCAAACGCAGATGCCTTTTCAGCAAATGCCTCCCGCAATGCTGTCAGGCGTGGTAAGAGGTGTTCCTGGATTTGCCGAACCATTGACAAATGGATGGCTGTCGGAAAAACATCGTTTGTTGATTGGGATTTGTTGACATGGTCGTTAGGATGGATCGGATGCTTACTGCCCATTTCGCCACCGAGCATTTCTATGGCACGGTTCGCGATGACTTCATTGACATTCATATTCGTCTGCGTCCCACTACCTGTCTGCCAGATACGGAGTGGAAAATGGTCATCCAAGGTGCCGTCAATAACCTCTTGTGCCGCCCTGCCAATCGCTTCTGCAAGCTCGGTTTCCAGCAAACCGAGGTCGGCATTCACTTGAGCGACTGCCTGTTTGATAGTCCCCAGTGCCCATATAGCGGCGCGAGGCAGGCGTTCGTCGCCAATCTTAAAATTCTGGAGCGCACGTTGTGTCTGTGCACCCCAGTATCGATCAGATGGGACATGAAGCGTCCCCATACTATCTGTTTCAGTTCTCATAGCGTTTTTAGATTTCCCTTCATTAACTTGTTAACTTTCTATTCAACGTTTTGGATATGAAAACGTCTTATGATTTGTAAAAGGAATAGGATTTCCTTAGAAATATCTTTATTTCACCAGAGTCATACTTGGCTCTCAAGATGTTTTTAAAATTTAGCACACTTCCGCCTGACATTGCAATTAAATTTGGAGCGTTCCCAGATCAGTCTAATACATAAAATGTTGCCTAAGTCCCGCAGCTAAGGATAAAGATATGAACAGGCACGCTTAAAATTTGCTATTTTTAATTAGATATGGTATAGTTAAATAGAGGGGAAATTTGCACGAGAAACCGAATTATAAGTCTAATTATTGAGGAGCAGAATCGCGAGTGGATTCAACACTGACCAATCCGTACCTCATAAACGCCTTAACAGCACCATCGCCGCAAACATATCGCTATGAACGCTGGCGAGAACGCGGATACCATCCGAACTTACACCCTATCTCACCTGATAGTGAATGTGGAACCTTGATAGGGCAGATGGGCTGGGTAGGTGCCCATGCACACGCGCACGACTATCTATGGGCGACTGCTGGTAATATGGGAGCAATTTTAACTGAAACGATTGACGAAGCAAGTCTCATCTCTTATGAGGCATCACCGCGTTACCAATTACCACCGCAGATTGTCGTTAAGGGGTTAGCCGGTAAACATGTCCTACTCACAAAATCAGGTTCACGTTTGGACATGATTGGTATTGAGCACCCGGCACTCAATTTAACGCTCGTTGAAGTGGAACCAGATGGCACCCATTATCGGATGCGTTTCGGCACGCCGGATCAAACAACTTTGGATCAAAGTCAAAATGGTGTCGCACCTCCGGCACCAACAAGTGAGATGTTCCACTACCTCCTTATTTTTGAACAATTAGCGGAACACGGGTTTAACGCACTCGTCCATCTACAACCGAAGTTCCTGAACCTCATTTCTCGGACAGAACACGGCGCACCAGATAGATTTTACGATTTTCTCAGAGGATACGAACCGGAAACACCTATCATATATGACCCTTCTGGCGGTATCGGCTTCGTTGAAGAACGCGCACCGGGGATCCCAGAACTCTCTTATGAGAGTCTACGACTCTTCCAAAATGGCGGCGATCCAGCGCGGCATATTCTCTATTGGGTCGGACACGGAACGTTTTCACGCGGCAGCGACATCCTTGACGCTTACAAACATGCCGAATACTTTGAAGCCGCTGCACGAATGGCGTGGGAAGCAAATCAGCAACGTGTAGATGCACAGGCGTATACAGAAGAAATCGTCAACTGTATCTTGCGAGAATTCAATGCAAACCGAGAGGCGACTGCACAATCAGATGAGAGTTTCCAGGATGCTGACAGCCCAGTACAGTCCGATAATGTCTATAATTATCCTTAACAGGTCAAAACGTGTGAGGCAACTAAAGACGGAGAATCACAAATATGCAAACACCTATAGATGTAGATGTTCAAGAATCGGAAATTGACAACACAGAAACTCAGACGGAGACCCGGAAGGCACAGCAGTTAGAAGAATATCTCCGCGATAGTATCGTTGGAAGGTATATTCGGAACTACAATAAGCGGTTACGAACGCTCACCCAAGACTTAGAAAAAACACGCCAGCATGTTGATGATAAACTTGCCGCAATGGAACAACGCTTCGTCGGCGAAATAGCGGATGTCAAAGCCGATATTCGTAAACTGTCTGGGCAACTTGAAAACGAAAATGTCCTGCTAACAGCAGACAAAATTGAAACACTCGTCGATTCGCGGATAGATATCCGACTCGATGGAATCGCTGGACGCGGCGAGACCGACCTTCAGAAATTATCAGCACTCGTGGATGAGTTTGCCCGTGAATTCCAAGCACAAATTGAGCGACTCACGAATGAGACGAAACTGCTGCGAGAACAGACGCGCCGAAACCAAGAAGCACTCCGAGCCGATTTAACCTCTGAAACCGAAACACTTGAAGCTACAAAAATTGACCGGTTAACCTTATCTGAGACCCTTATTGCACTCGGAATGAAACTAAAAGAGGATAACCTCTTTGATGAATTCGGCGTAGATATTGATCTTGATGACAACTTAGAAGAACAATGAAACTTAAATGCCTTGAAAAGACCATAGCCAACCTACAATGCAAAAAACTTCAAATGTGCCTTCTGATTATGGGGCTGTTCTACACAGTATTCTCTAACAGTTTGCTGACGGATGCCTTGGCAAATGAAACCGTTTCTGCTAATGAGATTTCAGTGCTCGCTGTCGGTGATATTACTATCAGTAGCCGTATGACCCCTCTAATAGAAAGAAAAGGGGCAGGTGTGTTTTTTCAGGGAACCGCCGCTTTGATTCAGTCCGCTGACATTGCTACGGCTTCGTTAAACGCGAGTATCTCGGAGAGGGGCGAACCGCGATACGGTGTTGAACACCCTTTTCGTTCCGCGCCCGGACTCGGAAGAGCCATCGCGAATGCAGGATTCGACGCCGTCTCTTTAGCTACGCCACACATAATGGATTTTGGGGTTGAAGCGTTAGAAGATACAATCACTGAACTGGAGTGGTATAATGTTAAACCAATTGGTGCAGGAACAGATGCTAAAGCAGCAAAACTTCCCGCATGGGTAACAATCGACGGAGGGAAAACTGGATCGCGACAGCAGGTCGCACTGTTGGCATATTATCGCGTCAACGCCTTCACGCGATACACCGAAGACCCGCTCGCTTACGCCGTTTATAGTGAAATGACGGATGCTGTCAAGCAAGCACGCACAAAAGCAGCACTTGTGGTCGTTTGGCTCCATTGGGGGAAACAGGGACGTTCAGCAGATGAGGCAATCGGGCGACAGCGGATTTTCGCACACGCACTCATTGACGCAGGCGCAGATATGGTGCTATGCCAGCAGCTACATACCTTCGGCGGCGTTGAATTGTATGAAAATAAACCGATCATCTACAGCTTGTCCGATTTTATCTATGATACTTACGATAAACAGCATTCGCACATAGTCATCCCAAAGGTAACCTTTAATGCTGGTGTTTTGACATCTATGGAGTTAATCCCTATTTTGACGGATCCACCTAAAAAATCAGTGCGTCCAGGAAAATCTACGGAAACCTCAGAAACACCTGAAGTTGGAAATCAATTTCCGAGCATCCTCACCGGAGCAGCAGCAATAAAAACTTTGCGAGACTATCAACAGCGTTGCGCAGAACTGAAAACGGAGGTGTTCATAGAAGACGAACGCGGATGGATTCGATAAAGCGGATATGCGAGAGGCTGAAATATGACAGCCAATAGGAGTGTTATGGCGCGTAGTTTGCAAACCCATAATGAAGAAAACAGGTCTTCCGTATTCAGCGGTGAACGGGGTTTGACTCCTAAGGCATTTGTCATAGCAATGCTCCTGATTCCTCTAAATGTTTTCTGGATTATTGAATTAGAGGTAGTCCGATATACACATCCAACATTGATTCACCCGCTGTTTAACGTCATTTTCATCATCTTTTGGCTGATGGTACTCAGCGCTGTGTTGGGAAAATTATCCCCCGCACTACGGTTGACACCGCCAGAATTGCTCACAATCTATGTGATGTTGTGCATCGTTTCTTCACTCTGTTCGCATGATATGATGGAGATTCTGGTTACGATACTCGGACATCCATTTCGGTTCGCAACATCGGAGAATGAGTGGCAACAACTTTTTTGGAAAGAACTTCCGACATGGTTAACTGTTCAAGATGCCAGCGTCTTATCAGGATATTATGAAGGTCAATCAAGCCTTTACCGTAAGGCGCATCTTACCGCTTGGGCAGGACCGGCTGCATGGTGGACCCTTTTTATCCTTGTGTTGATGTTCGTCATGTTATGTATCAACACACTTCTGCGTCTGCAGTGGACGGAACGTGAACGGTTAACTTATCCGATTATCCAACTGCCGCTCGCGATGACAGAGACGAATGCAAGCTTTTTCAAAAATAAACTCATGTGGTTCGGTTTCGGAATTGCCACAGCCATTAGTGTCCTGAATTTGCTGAATTCGATTTACCCGGCAGTCCCATATCTGCCTGTTAAACGACAAAACATCCATCAATACTTTACCGGTCGTCCTTGGAACGCAATGGGCGGTGTGCGTCTCTCGTTTTATCCTTTTGCGATTGGAATCAGTTTCCTTATCCCACTGGATCTGCTTTTTTCATGTTGGGTGTTTTATTGGGTGTACAAATTTGAGTTAATGGCAGGGAGTATTTTGGGGGTACGGAATTTGCCGGGGTACCCTTACGCCGATGCCCAAAGCTTCGGGGCGTATATGGTACTACTCGGCACCGCCGCTTGGGTCGGAAGAACACATGTCAAGCGAGTTTTTACTGGCATTATAGATGGACTTCGGGGTAATTCTCGCATAGATATGCAACGTGAGCCGATGCCTTACCACATCGCGTTCATCGGTATTATCGGTGGGATGCTGTTTTTGACTGTGTTTTCCTATCAGGCGGGAATGGCACTTTGGGTGATCCCACTCTTTTTTGGACTTTATTTTTTACTCGCGATAATGATTGCCCGACTGCGTGCCGAATTAGGGTTCTTAGTCCACGACTTGCACAGAGTTGACCCACACGGGTTAATCGTGACAGCGTTTGGCTCCCAACGGTTGACAGCAAGCACAAAAACGGTTTTTTCGTTGTACATGTTCTTCAACCGAGCGTACCGTGCACACCCGATGCCGCAAGAATTGGAGGCACTAAAAATCTCAGAGCGGCGAGGGATACGTCCACAGCACACTGCTGTTGCGATTCTCATAGCAACATTGGTGGGAGCAATCGTCGTCTTCTGGTTACTATTAGATAGCTATTACAGGCACGGTGCCGAGACCGGCTATTACGGACCCTGGGCGTTAGGATTCGGGAGAGGCGTTTATAGGCAGCTTGAGAACTGGTTGAATTATCCGCAAGGAACTGATGTACCCGCCCTCGCCTTTATGGGTGGCGGCGCAGGCGTCGCACTCGGCTTAATATTATTGAGAACCCGTTTCTTATGGTGGCCCCTACATCCGCTCGGCTATGCTATGGCAAATAGCTGGGGGATGTCTAACCTCTGGAGTTGTATCTTTGTCGCTTATGTAGCGAAAGCACTTATATTATATCATGGCGGACTCAAAGCTTACAGACGCGCTATACCGCTTTTCCTCGGACTCGCGCTCGGAGACTATATAAGCGGAAGTCTGTGGAGCATTAGTAGTATTCTCGCGAATACCACGTTATATCAATTCTGGCCTTGATTATAGGAAAAGGGGCAGCTGTGGAGAAAATCTCCGCTTCTGGAAACCGATCATCGCTAACTGAGGGCTGCTGACAACCGCAAACTATAAGATAGGAGAAAAACATGAAAACCGAAGAAAAAGAAAACGAATCTGAAAATACTACAGATCAAGAAGAACTTATACAAGAACTCCCGATTCTACCGCTCGACGATCTCGTCGTTTTTCCGTATATGCCGCCGGTGCCACCGTTTCCACCGCATCACGTCGCGCTCTCTGGAAAAATGGCTACTGCAGCTATTGAACACGCTATGGATGATGGACGAGTACTTTGCATCTTTCGTCCCAAAAAAGACCTTTCAAAAGAAGATATCAAGAAAATTCAACAGGACGATCTCAGTCCAATCGGGAGTTTGATTCATATCCTCCGCTACAAGACTGATGACGAAGATGTTTTGTTCCTCGCACATGGACGCGAGCGGGTGCAAATTGAAGAAATTTTACATACCGAACCCTTCGTCAAGGCACGCGTTTGCGTCATTGGAAGCGACGAAACAGATGCCGCATCTGATACCGAAACGGATTTAGAAGTTGAGGCACTCGTGCGCAGCAATGATGAAATGTTCCAGCGTATCGTTCAAATGTCATCGCGATACCAAGAAGAATACGGCAGTATCACTAAAACTATGATCGATGAACCGGGCCGCCTTGCCGATTACATCGCTGCTGTGTTGGATCTAAAGCCCCACGATAAGCAGCGCATTCTGGAGGCAGTATCTGTTCAGGAACGATTGAATACGCTCGCTGTCATTCTTGCTAAAGAACTCGATCTGCACGAATTAGAAAGCAAAATACAAAATAATGCACAAGCCGTTATTAACAAAGGACAGCGTGAATACTATCTGCGTGAACAACTTAAAGCAATTCAGACCGAACTCGGTGAAGCAGACGACATGGAACTTGAGATTGACGAGATGCGAACGCAGTTGCATAAAACCGATCTGCCCGAAAAAGCGAAACAGGCAGCCGAAAAAGAACTCAAGCGACTCGCTAAAATGCAGTCTTTCTCACCCGAATCAACTGTTTCTCGGAACTATTTAGATTGGTTGCTAAACCTGCCGTGGGCTGTTAGTACCGAAGATGCCTTAGACCTCGCTGAGGCGCAAAAGATATTGGATGCCGATCACTACGATCTCGAAAAAGTCAAAGAGCGAATCTTGGAATATCTCGCTGTACGTATGCTCAAAACCGATATGAAAGGCCCCATCTTCTGTTTCGTTGGCCCCCCCGGGGTCGGAAAAACATCGCTTGGTAGATCCATAGCCCGCGCAATGGGCAGAAAATTCGTCCGAATCTCATTAGGCGGTATGCATGATGAAGCCGAAATTCGCGGACATCGGCGGACCTATATCGGTTCTATGCCGGGCAGAATCGTCAAAGGTCTCCGACAAGCCGAATCAAACAATCCGGTCTTTATGCTTGACGAAATTGACAAACTCGGTTCGGATTTTCGCGGTGATCCGGCTTCTGCACTTTTAGAGGTACTTGATCCCGAACAAAATCATTCATTCACCGACAATTATCTTGATGTCCCCTTTGATCTCTCAAAGGTGATGTTCGTCACAACGGCGAATCAACTCCATACGATTCCACCACCGCTGCGTGACCGGATGGAAACGATAGAACTGCCCGGTTACACCGCCAACGAGAAACAGATTATCGCTAAACAGTACCTAATCCCCCGCCAATTAACGGCAAATGGACTAAAAAAGAAGTTGATTCGCATTAGAGATACAGCCATTAACAAAGTCATCAATGAGTATACCCGAGAAGCAGGCGTGCGAAATTTAGAGCGTGAACTCGGCACCCTCTGCCGTAAAGTGGCGCGCCGTGTTGCTGAAGGGAACACTGAACCGACAAGTATTCTCGCGAGGGATGTTCAATCATATTTGGGTCCCGCAAAATTTGATTCTGAGATCGCAGGTCGTAAAGCTGACATCGGCGTCGCAACGGGACTCTCTGTCACTCCTGCTGGCGGCGAAATCCTTTTCATCGAAGCCGCTACCACGAAAAAAACGAATGCACATACACAACTACGCATTACTGGGCAGCTCGGCGAGGTCATGCAGGAATCTGTACAAGCCGCGCTCAGTTACGTCAAATCCCAAGCCAATTCGCTCAAATTTGACCCCGGTGTATTAGAAGAAGATATTCATATACATGTGCCAGCAGGCGCGATTCCGAAAGATGGTCCCTCAGCAGGTATTACCATCGCAACTGCTCTCGCTTCCATTGCCACGAGACAACGGATTAGCCCTAAGATCGCTATGACAGGTGAACTCACGCTCAGAGGGAAAGTTTTACCGATCGGTGGCGTGAAGGAAAAAATACTCGCAGCGAAGCAAGCTGGTATTAAGAAAGTTATTCTGCCACGAGGCAACGAAAAACACTTCATTGAAATTCCTGACGACATTCAAAAAGGTGTCGAATTTCTGTTTGTAGAACATGTAACCGAAGTTTTCACGGAGGTATTCGGATGAAACGCCTATTGAAAACCAGAGGGCAAGCCCCACATGCAGTGGGCATAATCCCTCGATTGGCAACATTCACTTTTGTGTTATTGTTAACATTAACAATGCCATTCGCCGCACAGGCGAACACAACGAACAACACAAACCCTGTATCTACAACTACGGTGTCCGAGACTGAAACCGAACCGCCTGTTAAATTTCTGAAAGATATTGCCCCTATCCTTGACAAACAGGGATGTTCAGCGGGTATATGCCATGGGAAATTTGGCGGACAGGGCGGGTTAAACCTCTCTTTGTTGACCTTGAACCCAGAATCAGACTATGAACCCATCGTTCACCACAACCGAGGTAGACGGATCAACCTGATCGAACCGGAACAAAGCCTCTTCTTTCTTAAACCGACCGGACAAATACCACATGAAGGCGGTTTACGGTTTGACCCTAACTCAGAGGCAGGTTTGACGATTCTCCGTTGGATCAAAGCAGGCGCGCCCTTTGCCGACGACGAACCACGCCTGCAAAAACTGGAAATTGAGCCGAGCACCTTTGTGCTGTCCGATGTCGGGCAAACAGCACAACTGAAGGTACTCGCCCATTTTTCGGACGGATCCGTTGAAGATGTAACCGAAAAAGCCGTGTATGAATCCAAAGACGCACCTGTCGCTGAGGTATCTGCTAACGGTGAAGTGACAAGCGTCCGGTGGGGTGGAACTGCGGTTATCGCACGTTTCTTAGGTGTTGTCGATGCATCTTTTGTAACGATTCCGCGGGCTTCCGACACAAATCTTGCTTCATTAGACCCGGCATTTACGCCCAATAATTTCATTGACGAGTTTGTACTTGCCAAACTCAAAAAATTGAATATCCGTCCTTCCACCTTGACAACTGATGATGTCTTTATGCGCAGAGTCTATTTGGATACCGTCGGTCGGCTCCCAACACCGGATGAAGTGAAGGCATTCCTTGCGGATACAAACCCAGACAAACGCCCGCGCCTCGTCGATATGCTTCTTGATACACAGGAGTGGGTTAACCTGCGCACGCTAAAGTTAGCCGATATGTTGCGTATCCATCCGCGGCAGTTAGGAAACGCATTTGTTGGCGAAACAGGCGCGACGCTTTTTCACGAGTGGGTGCATGATGCAGTGGCGGAAAACAGACCTTACGACACGTTCGTCCGGGAACTCATCACGGCGCGAGGGAGTACATCTCTATATGGTCCACCAAACTACTACCGTATTGAACGGCAGCCCGCTGGTAGAGCAGAGACAACCGCGCAAGTATTTTTGGGGATCCGCCTGAGTTGCGCAAGATGCCATAAGCATCCATTCGACCAATGGACAACCGATGATTATTGGAATTTCGCTGCCTTCAACGGAAAGATCAGAATCCAAGGCGGTGAACTCTACAACGAACAAGTCATCTCCTATAACCCAAACGGACGCGTTATAAATCAATCTGTAGAAGGGAACCGAGGCGAAGTGGCACTCCCGACCTACCTTGGCGGTGAATCGCTTGCGCCGAATTATCAGGGCGATGTCTTGGAAGCACTTGCGACTTGGATAACCTCCACGACAAACCCCTACTTCGCGAAAGCAACTGTGAATCGTATCTGGAGCCACTATTTCAGTAGAGGTATTGTCGATCCTGTTGACGATATGCGTGCAACAACGCCACCCAGCGTTGAGGGACTCCTGGAAGCGTTGGCTAACGATTTCGTGCAAAGCGGATTTGATACGAAACATATCATTAGACGCATTCTCAATTCACGGACGTATCAACTTTCAGCAGAACCGAATGAGACGAATCAATTGGATGACCGATTTTTCTCGCGTTTCTATCCGCGTCCTATGATGGCGCAGATTTTGTTAGATGTCGTGAATGACGTTACGGAAATCACAGAGAAGTACGGACGTTACGAGCGTGGCACGCGTTCTGTGGAATTGCCGCTACCAGTGAGTTCGCGCTTCTTATCGCTCTATGGGCGCTCCAGTAGAGAATTTCTCGGCGATTTAGACCCGAAACTCGAACCGACACTCACCCAAGCACTTTACATGATTAACTCTCGTGATATCCATCAAAAGTTACGGAGTTCCACCGGTGTACTCACCCGTTTAATGAAGGAGAAATCTGACAACCGAGAACTCGTTGACGAGTTATACCTCAGCACACTCAGCCGGTTTCCCACGGACGAAGAACTTGAAACCGCTGAAGCCTATATCGCTGAGAGCCCTAAACGTCGCTCAGGGTGTGAGGATCTCTTGTGGGCACTCGTCTCCTCACGGTCATTTATCTTTATCCAATAGACTAACCCTAAATAACCTGAACGGCGAGGTCCCTAGACCTCACCGTTCTTACTTAGTAATTACAGATGGTTATCCGTTTCAAGAAAGGAAAACATCAGTCGAAACACAAACCCGATACGCTGACCTGTATTCGGGACGATGGAAGTATCACTTGGACACCCCTCCATCGCGGGTTCGTGCATCACGACTTCGCACACTATGTTGTTGAAACGACGCTTGGCTTCGAGAATGCGTTCTTCGGACTCGTGGCAAAAGGATACGACATCCCCGATTTTAGTAAACCCAAAGCGAAACGTCCTTTTGAAATTCCCGAAGAAGCGATGGATACCGAACCGATTGTGGCACTGCTGCAAGCAGATTTTCCTAATACACCGGACCTCGAAGACGCTGGGTCAACCGGAATATTCCAAGAGTACAGCGTGTCACTTCCTGTAAGCATCACAGATGAACAACTTGAGACAATGCGACAGGAATTGCGCGCACTGCTGCAGCAATGGCGTAATTTACAGGCGGGGGAATCAATGGTGTTACAATTTCACATATAAAACGCCGTAAGACATAGTAGTAGGCACACTCCGCTGTGCCGTAACAACTATACCTTACGGCGTTTTATTGCTTTCATGCAAATCACAACTTACGTACCATTCTTCGTCAACCGCTCAACAATTTCCTCAACGGCACCCTCCGCACGTTCACGAATCTGATCTGGGGTCAAACTTTGAATCGGGTGAGCAACAGTAAGTGGTTCTAAATCGCTATGACCGAGTACACGCGCCTGGACCTTGCCCGCAGCGAAGAAAACCTCCGTACAGACCGCTACACTTGGCACTCCGCGTTCTTCTAAAGCACTTCCATCGTGCATACTGCACGATATGCAAGACCCTCAGTCCGCAAGCCCTTCAATAACAAAGTCCGCCTGTTCTGCCAATTCAACGAGCAATTCTGCTGGTGCTGGACGCGAGAAGGTCGGTTTCTTGACGTGAACGACTTCAGCAATATCAAACCGTTCCTGTATTAATTCAGCAATGCGATCGAGAAAAATATCGCTCCCATTCTTCGTGATGTTAAGCAAACCCATCACTTTTCCATCAAGGCTATCAAGCCGCGGCGCAAGAAATTTCGCAGATACATCGCCTTGAGAGGTTGGATCAAGTAGAGTAGTGTTCGGCATTATGGAACCTCAACATTTTTCGCTGGCGAGGTTTATAACCTCACCAACTCTTTAAAAGATCACGTAGATGAACCGGATGCTTCCATCTGCAGCTGCTGCGACTTCGCCATCGCGTCTTCTGCCTCTTGGATCATTCCTTTTCGCTGATAACACATAGATAAACTGGTATATACAAGTGGATCCTTCGGGTTAATATCAATCGCCTGCTGAATGGCTTCAATGGCTTCATCATAGCGGCTAAGCCGTTCATAAGCGTGACCTAACCCAAGGTACCCTTCAATATAGTCTGGATAAGTGTCAACTAATTCTTTGAAAGTATTGACAGCCGCCTCAAGGTCGTTTTCGGCAAAATGAGTGAGCGCAGCATCGTAAAGTTCCGCTTCGGTCGGCATCCTTTGTGTCCTCTGAATAAAAATTTGGAAAAATTCTATCAGAAAAAGTCTCAGGTGTCAATCAAAAAATAGAGTGCAGAGGATTCTTGACAAAATCAAAAATGTGCATAGAATAATCTGAAAGAGAAATAAAATCGCATATATCCGTTGCCACATTGAAAACAGAAAGGAAATAATTAATGATTCAGACGGCTTATAAGGAAACGTATCGCCCACAGTTTCACTTCACACCGAAAACCAACTGGACTAACGATCCAAACGGGTTAATCCATTATAAAGGCGAATACCACCTCTTCTTTCAACACAATCCATCAGGTATCAACTGGGGCAATATGACTTGGGGACATGCTGTCAGCACAGATCTCGTCCATTGGAAGCAACTGCCACACGCCATCCATCCCGACGAACTCGGTACAATCTTCTCCGGTTCCGGTGTCGTGGACTGGAAGAATACCGGTGGTTTCCAGACAGGGGACGAAGCGGTGCTTGTCAACTTTTATACATCTGCTGGTAGCCACGCGCCAGAGCAGGTACCCTTCACCCAAAGTATCGCTTATAGCAACGACCGTGGGCGGAGTTGGACGAAATATGAAGGCAACCCTGTCATTGAACATATTGTCGCAGACAACCGCGACCCAAAGGTTATCTGGCATGAACCCACCCAAAAATGGGTGATGGCACTCTACCTTGATAAGAATGACTATACCTTGTTCGGTTCGACAGACCTTAAGGCGTGGACACGGTTATCTGATCTGGAGATTCCCGATACAGAATGTCCTGACATCTTTGAACTGCCTGTCGATGGCGATCCTGAAAATACCAAATGGGTCTTCTGGGGTGCAGCGGGGAAGTATTATATCGGGGACTTCGATGGCACAACGTTCACACCAGAAGATGAAGCACATCGCGCCGACCACGGTGCCAATTTCTATGCAGCACAGACGTGGAGCGATGTGCCAGCGTCTGACGGCAGACGTATCCAGATTGCATGGATGAATGGCAGCAACCCTCCAGACATGCCTTTTAATCAACAGATGAGTTTCCCCTGTCAATTGACGCTTCGGACAACCTCAGAGGGTATCCGTTTGCATCGAGAACCGGTAGCGGAAATTGAAAACATTCATACGTATACGCACGCGTGGAGCGATCTTACACTTAAACCCGGTGAAGATCCGCTGGCAGGATTAACAGGTGAACTTTTTGACATCCGTGCTGAAATAGCACTTAACGACACCAGCAGTGTCGGTTTTCAGATTCGTGGACAAGACATCCGTTACGATGTCGCTGAACAACAACTGACGTTCCTTGAGAGAACTGGTCCGCTCACATCACAGGATGGCACAATCTGTCTGCAAATTCTGGTCGATCGCATCTCTATTGAAGCATTTGGGAACAATGGTGAGTTGTCAATGACTTCGTATTTCCTGCCAGACTTGGATAACGCGGACATTGGTGTTTACGCAGATGGGGGTGAGGCGACTTTGGTGTCGCTGAAGGTGCATGAACTCAAATCGGCGTGGGTGTAATTTAGGGGTGAGTTATTAGTAGCAGGGACACAGACCCCCGGGCAGGGTTACACACCCCGCCAAGGAGGAGAAAAAAGAGGCGTTAAACGCTAAAGGACTCGCCGCAACCACATGTGTTTTTAGCATTCGGATTGGTTATTTTAAAGCCTGAATCCATTAACCCATCGTTATAATCGAGCACCGAGCCTGCAAGATAGAGCGTGCTGCGCGGATCAATAAAAACCTTTAATCCGTGGAATTCAAATACTTTGTCAGTGTCTTTTTTCCCACCAAATTCGAGGTTATATTGGAAACCGGAGCAGCCGCCACCGATAACTTGCATCCGCAAACCAAGTTCGGATTCAGCCGGAGTTTCACTATTACTAATGAGTGTGATCGCTTTTTGTGCGGCAGATTCTGTGACACTAATCATGGTGATTATACCTCCTGTTTGGATAGAAAATCAGCAATCGCGTTTTTCAGAACATTTTCAGCAGCGGCAGCATAACGAAGTTTATCCTCTGGCAACCCGCCTAACGCATCGGAGAGTCGTACTGCGGTAATTTCTGCTGCTGAGATGTGCGTTCCTATAGCCAGTTCAGTGAGAACAGACGCGCTTGCGATAGCAGTCGGGCATCCGAACGCACGGAACTTCGCAGCAACAATTACATCATCCACTATCTTAAGCGTCAATTTCACCATCTCACCACTGGCGGGAGAACCGATAGTAGCACCGCCATCAGCATCCGAGATAGTCCCTACATTTCTCGGATTTTCGTAATGGTTGGTTACCTGTGGCGTATACATGAGACGTTGTAAATCAGCTTACAAGTTCCTTTCTCATAATTTATGAGATAAATTGTAGCCTATAACCGAATTAAAGAAACCTTTTCTGAATTATACAACATTTCCAGCCGTATGTCAAGTTTTTACTCAAAACTGAAACTATTCACGAAAATGTTATGATGATATAGACACGGTAGAATTCAGTGCGGATCCAGTCGTATCAGGAAGAGTTTCCAATAACCTAAGCAGCAGGAACCCCGCCATTCGCCTCTGACGCTTTTGGCTCTATCTCTGCTTGGCATTCAGCACAATAACCGATGATTTCATTACGGAAGCGTACGGCTTTAAAGTCATGCGCTTTACACACAGCCTTTTGTAAGGCATCAATCTCCGGCTCTTTAAATTCGACAATCTGATTGCACCGCAGACAGATAAGGTGCGCGTGTTCACGGAGGGAATGAATACTCTCATAGCGAGTGTTCTTCTGTGCGTCAATAAACTCTGTTAACAACCCGCTTTTCACGAGCAACGGAAGGGTTCGATAAATCGTCGGGCGCGATACTAAGTAGCCATTTCGGCGCATCTGAACCAAGAGGTCTTCCGTTTGGAAATGGCCAGGATAGTCAAAAACTTGTTTTAAGACTTCCAGCCGTTTTTGCGTCAAACGGAGTCCACAACTTTTAAGATAATCTTCAAACTGTTTTATAAACTCAGTCCCGTTAGTGGATTTCTCAACGGTTTCCATTTTCGGTACCCTTTCAACTGGTGGCAAAAGAGAGACTACGATAGGGTGACGCGAGATCGTTTTTTACAGCATACTTATAAAAAAGTTCAAGTCCTGCAATTGCAGATGCATCCAAATCGTATTTGATATACTGTTGCAAATAATCAAGGCAAAACTTCTCGGAAAAACCGAGATTTTGTGCTTCAATTCGCGCGATTTCAGGGATTTGTGCGATACCACGTGCTTTCGATTCAAGGAGCAGTTCCGGTAAATTACCGAGTTGTGCTTCCATCCTTGCTACCCAACACGCATAGACAAAGGGTAAACCTGTGAACGCATGCCATTCCTCACCAAGGTCAATACTATAGTCAGTCGAACCAAGGTGTCTGATCGCGGCATCTCCAATGAGAAGGATCGCATCAAAAGGCGGATCTTGAGGGGCTTGAAGGACCCTCTTCGGATTTACTGTTGGTTTACACCTCGTGAACGTTGGAGAGATTCGATATTTCTCAGCGAGTAAGATTTTTAGGAGCGCAATAGAAGTCAGGGAATTCGTATCCAGTCCGATACATTGAATCTCTGGAATCGGGACACGACTGAACAGTTGGATACTTTTGACGCTTCCATGCGAGGCAATTGATATATCCGGTAGAATGCAGTAAGTCGTGTCCGACGGATTCGCTGTAAAATACTCAATAATCGGGATCAGTCCAACCTCAAGTTCACTTCTACTTAAGGATAACGCAAGCCGACTCGGAACATCGACAGAGAGATCAATATCCGCTTGGATTTCGTCGTTCAAAAGGGGATAAATGAGCGGTTTGGTGTTCAAAAATGAGACCGCGCCTACCCTCAAGCGGCTTTTCTGTACCACCGATCTCCCTCTCGGACAATTTCATTGTAAAGCGTATCACGCTCAACGGGCACAAATCCTGCTTCCTCAATGAGGTGTGTTAGCGACGAAACGGAGACAGCCTCTGGTGTGTCGGCACCCGCCATGTGCGTAATTTTCTCCTCAGTCACGGTCCCGTCAATATCATCAGCTCCAAAACGGAGCGCGACCTGCGCAGTTTTCAAGCCCGTCATAATCCAATAAACCTTAATATGTGGAATATTATCAAGCATGAGACGCGCGACCGCAATGTTCCTGAGGTCTGTTAACCCTGTCGTTGAAGGCAGGTACGCCATACGGGTGTTCGCAGGGTGAAACGCAAGCGGAATAAAAGTTACAAAACCACCGGATTTATCTTGCTGTTCGCGGAGTCGGATGAGATGATCTACCCGATCTCCGTTTGTCTCAAGGTGCCCATAAAGCATCGTCGCGTTTGTAGAGATACCGAGACGATGGGCGATGTCGTGAACCTCTAACCATCCCTCCGCGCTAAGCTTACCCGGGCAAATCTTTTCCCGCGTCTCTTCGTCAAAAATTTCTGCACCGCCGCCCGGTAAGGAATCCAACCCAGCTTCTCTTAACTGTGTTAAAACTTCTTCCATTGACATTTTAAAGATGCGCGAGAAGTGGTGAATTTCGACAGCCGTGAAGAATTTGAGGTGTACCTGTGGCATCCGTTCTTTGAGACCACGGATAATATCAAGGTAATAATCAAACGGCAGTTTCGGGTGTAATCCGCCAACGCTGTGAATTTCGGTGCATCCGTTCTCAATAGAGTACATCGCCTTGTCTAAGAACTCATCAACACTCATTTCCCACGCACCTTCGGTCTGCATGTTTTTTCGGGCAAAAGCACAAAAATGGCATCGCGCGTGAAGAATACAAACATTTGAATAATCAATATGCTGGTTGATGTTATAATAGGCAACGTTCCCATTTAAACGTTCACGGACATGGTTAGCAATGAATCCAACGCCTGTAATATCAGGGCTTTCATAAAGCGAAACCCCTTCTTCAAAAGAGAGTCGCTGTTCTGCCTTGACTTTTTCGTAGATGGCACCCAATTTAGGGTCCACAAAACGACTATAGTTCTCCATTATTCTTATCCTGATCGACCATCCAATTTTCTTTGGTTTTAGTGAAGTCTATAACTCAAAACTTACCACGGTAAAGTGAAAAATTGCTTGACACTTGCTTTTACTGACGGTATTATAGCACAGTTGTTTTAAAGATGCAAGTCTTTTTTCGTTGCCAGCTGTCCGCTGTCAGCAAAAGTGTTCAACAATTACAGTAGATTTTACTATTAACAATATACCATTGATCGGAGCGTTTCTAAAGCGCGCCTACCACGCAAGAGGAGCAGATAAATTCATGTCAAAATTGGGGCTTATTCATTACAACTACGCAAGTAGTTCACTCGACGATTTTCTGAAATTTACCAGCGAGACGGGATTTAATTACGTTGAACTTCAGATTGGTGATGTATGGAATTCGGAAACCGCCAATCCCGAACAAAATGCGGAAGCCGTCAGAAAACAGGTTGAAGGTTATGGCTTACAAGTCTCAGCACTCGCAGCAGGGAATGACTTCGTCCTGCTGGAAGAAGAAGCTATCCGTTCGCAAGTTGATCGGATGGAACGCATTGCCGGACTTGCCAAACTGCTTGGAACCTCTGTGCTTCGGACAGAAGGTGGTGCAGCAAAGGATGCTGTCCCAGAAAGTCGATGGATCGAAGCGATGGCTGGCTGTCTAACACGATGCCTTGAATTTGCCGAACGCCATGGAGTTTACTTAGCGGTGGACAACCACGGCATCGTTACAAATGACGGCGATTTGCAGGTAGAACTCTTCGAGCGAGTCGGTTCTAAATATGTCGGCGCGAATATGGACACGATGAATTACCGTTGGGCAGGTCACGATTTAGAGACAGTTGGGAGATACTATGAAATCGTCGCACCCTATACGTTGCATACACATCTAAAAGACGGGACAGGCTCACGCGGTGATTACAAGGGTGAAGCACTTGGTGAAGGTGAAATAAATCTCGCAAAGGCAATCCAATGCTTGAGAGAGGCAGGTTATGACGGCGTCTGGTGCTGCGAATATGAGGGCAGAGAAAACGACGGAACCGGGCAGCGAAAAAGTTTTGCTTGGATGCAAGCGAACCTATAATGAGTCGGTCATGAACGAACCCACTCGTATTATCACACTTACAACCGATTTTGGGATACGCGATACTTACGTCGGAATTATGAAAGGTGTCATCCTCGGTATAAATCCAGACGTGCAGATCGTTGACCTCACGCATGCCATTCCACCGCAGGATATTCATGAGGCTGCCTTCACAATCCATACTGCACACCGCCATTTTCCGAAAGGCACAATTCACACGATTGTTGTAGATCCGGGAGTAGGTACAGACCGACAGGCAATCGTCTGCGAAATAGACGGGACATTTTTCGTCTGCCCTGACAACGGCGTGTTGAGTTACCTACTGCAAAACATTGACAACAAAACTGAACTCGCAATAAATGCGGTAGCAATTCAGAATCCAGATTATTTTTTGCCAGAGGTGAGTAACACATTTCACGGTAGGGATATTTTCGCACCTGTTGCAGCCCATTTATCCCTGGGTTCACCGCTTACGAATATCGGGCCGCCGATGCAAGGTCTCGTCGAGTTCCCGATTCTGACACCGCAGAGGTCCGGCAACACGATAACAGGACACATCGTGAAAACTGATAGATTTGGGAACGGGATAACCAATATCTCGGAAAACGCCATCGCCGACGATACTGCTGCTTATGAAATTAGAGTCGGAAATATACGGCTTAAGCAGATCAACCGTGCGTATGCCGAATCTGAAGTTGGCGAACCGCTGGCAATTATCGGAAGTTACGGGTTGTTAGAAATTGCGATAAATGGTGGGAATGCTGAGATCAGTTTAGGGTTGAAGTGGGGCGATACCGTTGAAATTCAGAGGCTTGATTGACATACTCCGCTCAACGGAGTATAATAAACAGGACTTACGCATTTTTTCATAATAACGCAGGCGGGGTTTCAAACCCTGAAAAAACACCCAAGCAAAAACCCTGCAGTGGGGCTGCGTAAGCCCTGATAAAATTAGTATCAAAAAGGAGGATGGAAAAATTGGAACAGATTGCTTTAACAGGACTTAAACCGACAGGTCCCCCGCACATCGGCAACTACCTCGGTATGCTTAAACCGTCATTGGAACTTGCGGAAAAATTTCAGGCACTCTACTTTATACCGGATTATCACGCCTTGACAACGGTCAGAGATCGAAAAAAGTTGACGAATCTCACCTACCAAGCATCGGCGACGTGGATAGCATTGGGCTTAAATCCAGATGAAACGATTTTCTACCGCCAATCGGATATTCCAGAGGTATTTGAGTTAGCGTGGGTGTTGTCCTGTTTCACAGCAAAAGGTTTGCTTAACCGCTCACATGCTTACAAAGCTATAGTTGATGATAACACTGCCGAGGGGCGTGAAGAGGATAAGAACATTAACGTAGGGCTTTTCACGTACCCTGTTTTGATGGCAGCAGACATCTTACTCTTCGGAACACATTTTGTGCCGGTCGGGCTTGACCAGCAGCAACACCTTGAAATCACGCGTGATGTCGCGATGGTTTTCAACAAAACTTATGGCGATATATTGACGATTCCTGAAGCAGTAATCCGGGAAGAGGTGATGACTATCCCCGGTATTGACGGAAAAAAGATGAGTAAAAGTTATAACAACGTCATCCCAATTTTCGCACCTTCAAACGAAATACTTAAACGGGTCAAGCGTATTGTAACCGACTCCTTACGCCCCGAAGAACCGAAAGACCCGGACGCGTGCAATATCTTCGCAATCTATCAGCATTTTGCGGATGCAGATGCCGTTGCTGCGAAGCGGAAACGCTATCTTGAAGGTGGACTCGCATACGGCGCAATGAAACAAGAATTGTTCGAGTTGCTGGAAGCAAGTTTTTCCGACAAACGCGATCGGTATAACGACTTGATGGACAACACCGATGAATTAGATAGAATACTTAAGACGGGCGCGGAAAAAGCACGTGCCATCGCTATACCAATTTTGGCGAAGGTACGTAAAGCTATTGGCGTAAATTCTTAATCAAAAGGCAAGATATAACCGCCTGGACTTCTCTTTAACACAGAATCGGTGTCAGAAATAGTTGTGTTAAATTCTTTTGAAAATCAATATCGTTATGTGTTATAATAACTCAAGTTGCTACTTATAAGATGTCGCGTAGGCAGCCCCTGTTTTTGAGTAAAAAGCGTTGATGAGCTGCGAACGGATCGTCGCGTAAACTTTTAGTTTGCGCATTCACAGCCACAAACTCTGAAGTTTGTGCTACAGGTGGCAACTTAGGTTATAATAATGTAATAGCGTCGTTAGAAAAAAAACTTGCATTTTTATGCAAAATATGTAAAAATGTATTTATCTCCTATTTTTAACGTTGCGGGGAACATCAGGCAATCTAACGCGCACTGATAGTTTTACAAACAGCGGATTAGACAACAAAATAGATCCGCGCTGTGTCGCGGTAAATCTCTAAAGAAAGTGAGAGGAATTAAGATGAAATTTAATGCTTTAACAGTTGTCCTGTTCAGTCTCGGACTGATGGCTATAAGTCTCGTCGCTGTGAATAGCAGTAATGCCGAAATTGACCAGAAAAGTGTTATGGGTATTTGGCTCTTCGATGACGGTGGCGGAAATATGGCAATGGACTCGTCAGGAAACAATAACCACGGTACGATCGTCAACGCACCGATTTGGGTAGACGGTCGATTTGGCGGTGCCTTAGGCTTTGATGGCGTAGGGAACTGTGTCAATACCAACCAAAAACTTCTCAACGGTGTGCGTGAATTTACAGTCGTCGCTTGGGTGAAACCGGGGAATATCACCTCCAATCGTATTGGCTTGATAGGCCAGAACGATTCTCCAGAATTCGGTTTTATTAACCCGACTACTGTTGCGCTATGGACACCCACAGCCGGTAGTAATAATAACGCATACGAACATCCGCCGGGTGAGTGGCACCATGTCGCCGCTGTCGCTACACGAAATTTTACGAAGGTCTATATTGATGGCAACGCGACGACGGTAGAGGGGAACTGGATCAATCACGGCAGATCTGATTTTAATGTCAATATCGGGGGTTGCGGCATTTGGGACGGTAGCGGCAACTGGTTTACAGGCGCAATGGACGAAGTCGGTCTTTTCCACGCACCTTTGAGCGACGACGATATCGCTGACCTCATGAATAACGGCTTGACTGCCTTAGGCGTTGCCGTAGAACCCGCAGGTAAACTCGCTGTAACTTGGGGTTCCCTCAAGCAGTAAGCGTATCAGGCAATTCTTAGCAGCGGATGGAATTTTGGGGAAATGGTACCAAATACTGCTTCCCCACCCTATTCTCTCAGCACCTGTACAGATAAGCCCCGGATCAAGACCTATCTATAAAACAGATCCCATAACCGGGGCAAAATCTACCATCTGCAGAAGGTGTTATATCCTCTGCAGTGCTTTTTCAATTCCACAAATTCACACAAGTGCAGTGGCACTGAAGTCTGGGCAAAACAGACTACATCTCGCTGTCGTCTGCGCCTCCATGATCTTCGTACCGACGCGGTTCACGACGCTCCGTGCGAGGGCGCGCCGGGTTGACTTTTAGAGGACGTCCCATCATTTCTTGTCCGTCCAACGCTTCTATCGCTCGCTCGCCATCCTCTTGGTTTTCCATTTCAACAAATCCAAACCCTTTGGAGCGACCATCGTACCGATCACGAATAATCGTAGCGGTAGCAACAGGTCCATACTCGCCAAAGAGCGTTTCGAGGTCTTCTTCCGTGGCTGCGTAAGGCACGTTGCCAACGTAGATATTCATCTCGTTTCTCCTTTTAGAAATTAATGTACCCTAACCGACATCATACGACATACAGCCCACAACAGGGACACACAATGCGTCCATCGGGACCGATGTTTCTCAAAGCACCGGAATAGGGAATGAAAATATGGGAAAATGAGAAAACTGAGCACTGTCAGCATTTTCAAAGGCAGAAATTTGGCAGCAAGCATAGGAAAGATTGGCAAAAATCAACGTTCATCAATCTCTTGTCCGAAACCGCTTCACTTTACATAAATGTCAGTGATTTGCGTTCCAAACCATAAAACTGTCAAAACACTACTCGTAACTTTGCCAGCGGACATTATCCACATTTCCCTTAAAATTTACAATAAATTATATCACAACTTTTGTTATTTGTCAATTTTAATTTTTATTTATGGGAAAATCTTACTTGGCAGTCATCCAATCATCCCCAATTCCCGCCTCCGTCTGAAGCGGTACAAGCAACGACATCGCATTTTCCATTTCCTCACAAACAATCTCAGCATGTTCCTCCGCAAGCGGTTCTGGCGTCTCAAGTACCAACTCGTCATGAATCTGTAGCAGCATTTTCATTGGCAGTTTATCTGTATCAATTCGGCGTTGGACATAGACCATCGCCGCTTTCATCAGATCCGCAGCGGAACCCTGCACTACCGTATTAATCGCCAACCGTTCACCGAGGCTGCGCCGACTTCGATGGGTCGCATAGATTTCAGGAATCGCGCGACGTCTACCCGTGAGCGTAGTAACATATCCGTGATCCGATGCCTGTTGGACACATTGCTGCAGAAACCGATCTATTCCAGGGAAACGCATCTTGTAATCATCAATGAGGGCTGATGCCTCCTTCACACTCATCCCTTTTATCCGACGTGAAAGCCCGGTTGGAGAAACCCCATAGATGATACCAAAGTTGATCGTCTTTGCTTTATCGCGAAGCTCCCGCGTAACCAATTCAGTCGGCATCTCAAACACCTGTGAGGCAACTGCTGTATGGATGTCTAAATTTTCAGTGAAAGTCTTTATTAAACTTTCATCTTCACTAAAGTGGGCAAGAATACGAAGCTCTATCTGTGAATAGTCTGCACAGATTAACTTATGTCCCTCCGGTGCTTTAAAAGCACGGCGCAACTGTCTGCCAATCTCCGTCCGGACAGGGATATTCTGTAGGTTCGGACCGTCGGATTTCAAACGACCCGTTGCCGTTGTTAACTGATAGAGATGTGTATGGATACGATCTGTTTTCTCATCAACAGCACTCTGGAGTTGTGCAAGATAGGTACTTTGTAACTTACGATACCGACGATATTCAATAATCAAGCGCGGCACACTCGTTTTTGGGTCGTCCACATCCTCTTTCAGAGAGAGCGCCTCTAACACGGTTACATCCGTCGAAACTTTACCACCCTGTGTGCGTTTCACAGGTTTGAAACCGAGTTCCTCAAAAAGTACTGGGGCAAGTTGGTGTGGCGAATCAATGTTAAACGGATGACCCACAATTTCATGTATCTCATTGTGTCGATCCTTAACAAGTTTTTCAATAACCTTGCTTTGGCGTTTGAGTTCATCCCTATCGCAAACGATGCCATTATATTCCATCTCTGCGAGAATAGGAGCCAGGGGAGATTCGATATTACGCACTAATTCCGTAATGCCGATCTCCTCGAGTTTTGGCACAAGGAAATGATAGAGGCGCAGCGCGATATCAGCATCCTCTGCAGCGTAAACGGTCGCTTTCTCTAAAGCGACTTGATCAATCGTCCGCCGTTGTGTGTCCTCTGCCGCGAACAGTCCATCCAATTGTTTCGCTTCATCAGGAGGGGTCAGATCGTTTGGATCGGTTGTTAGTTCTTCAAAAGAGATCATTTTATGCTCTAAATGGAGCAGTGCCAACGTATCAAGGTTGTGGGACGGTGTCCGTGCGTCCACCAATTGACTCGCGAGCATCGTGTCAAAAACGACCCCTTGGAGTTTGACACCGTTCCTGATAAGAATACCTGCATCAAACTTCAAATTATGCCCACATTTCGGTACGGCGGGATCCTCCAGAATCGGCTTAAGTGCCGAAAGCACGGTATCTCTATCCAAATGGTTTTCTGGTTGAGGCGAACGAACGGGGACGTAGACACCATGCTTCGGTTTCCACGAGAAACTTAACCCACAAAGCGTTGATTCACGTTCTAAGCCATCTGTTTCCGTATCAAAACAGATAATTTCTTGTGTTGATAGCGTCTCAACAAGGGTGTTCAATTGGTCAAGCGTAACAATTGCAGAATAATCGCCTGTTTCGGCGGTACCGTAACGCCCCTTGTCTAAAATAGCACCCTTTTTCTCTGCCAATTCCGCAATCCGTTCCTTACGCGTCATCGGTGTGGCAACGGACTCAGCATCCTCGCCTGCAAGTTTCGTCACAACCTGCTCATAACGTTTGAGTTCTAATTCCTGAAGTAGTGGAAGGATTTTCTGGAGATCAAGCGGTTTAACACGTGCCTGCTCCAAAGAAAAGTCCAAAGCAGCATCCCGCTTCAAGGTTACAAGTTCCTGTGAAAGAGGGAGTTGCGAGCGTGCCTTCTCTAAATTTTCGCGACGTTTCCCCTTAATCTTATCAATATTATCAAAAATACCGTTAATAGACCCATACTGCTGAATCAATTGTGCAGCGGTTTTCAAGCCTATTTTTTCGACCCCAGGGACGTTGTCAGAGGTATCTCCCATCAACGCAAGGACATCAACGACCTGTGACGGTTTTATGCCTTTCGTCTCCCATAACGACCGTTCATCAATAATCTTATCGTTGTGGAGGTCAAGCATTACCACTCGATCACCGAGAAGTTGTTCAAGGTCTTTGTCTCTGGAAATGATAGTCACATCAACATCCTGTGTGTCTGGATCGTCAAGTACTACCTGTGTAACAGAGGCGATGATGTCATCTGCCTCCAATTCAGGTTTACCGAGCGTCAAGATGCCAAACGCCTCAAGCAATTGCAAGATGCGATGAATCTGGGTTACGAGATCATCCGGCGGCGGAGAACGATTCGCCTTGTATTCCGAATAGAGTTCATTGCGAAACGTGCCACCCGGCGTATCAATCGCAGCAACGACATACTTTGCCTGAAGTTCGGTTAAAATCCGAATCAGTGTACCTGTGAACCCGAATACAGCATGGGTCGCTTCGCCGGTGACACTACTCGTCAATCCGTTGCGAATTGCGTAGTAAGCACGAAATATTTCGGCATGTGTATCAATAATATAGACAGTGTCTTTTTGCCCGTTTTGCATTATCCCTATGGGTGCCTCCTAATGTGGAAAATGCCAGCGACGCAAGGAGTCCGAAGCAGACAAACCCGCCTCCTGCCCGAGCGCAAACGCTGTAGCGATGAGGTTTCGTTCACCGGATATAATATCACCAGCGGCAAACAATCCAGGAATTGGGTCCCCATTGCCATCTAACATCTGCATATCCTCGTTTGCGACGATTAAACCTTCCTCATCTTTCTGGTAATCCCACCCCTCAAGGAACTTCGTATTCGGGATTAGCCCTTCATCAACAAGGAAACCATGGAAAAACAACTCTGTTCCATCAACCATCTCAAACCCCAAAAGGTCAGTTTTTTCACCAATATGCCGTTTAATTTTCGTCTCAATGATATTAATTTTACGTGCCTTCACCTGTTCTAACACAGGCGGCGACATACCGTGCGGTCTGCCGTTCGTTAGAATTGTGATTTTGTCTGTAAAATCTTGCGCACCGATCGCTGCTTCATAAATATAGTCTCCCACACCAAGGAGCGCCAAATGTTCATTGACATGGAGGTGTCCATCACAACGGATGCAGACGTGCCACCCTTTTTTGTTCCCAGCATAGCGAAAAACCGTAGCATACTGCTTATACAAGCGTTCTTCACCCGCTTCAAACTCAATATCGGGCCATTTGTCATCAAACCCAGCGGCAACAACGACAGTCCGAGATTTAAAACGCGTAACCTCTAAAGGTGTATTTTGTTTCAGTGTTTTTGTAGAGGCTTCGAGTTCAAAGAGATCACCGTTCCGGGTGAGTTTTTGTACCAAACCGTCGCATATCTCAATACCGGTTTTTCGCTTCTCCGATCCGAGCATGAAATCAACAACCGGTCGGCTCTCCATCCACTTCATGAGTTCCTTTGCAAAGTGCGGTCCAATGATACCTGGAAAGACCGGCGCGTCTTCAATCTCTACCGACTTTGACCAGTACGCGCGACCGCGACTAAAACTCACCTTCCCAGAATGTAGCACCAAGACATGTCGCATCTGATGGCTGGCTGAGACGGCGGCTTGTGTGCCTGCGGGTCCCGCACCAATGACTGCGACATCGTAAATCGTTTCTGCCATCGTTTCTCTCCTAACTTCTCAAAATCCATACTTTTTCCATTTCTCATCAACCAACGCGATGATCTCATCAGACATCCGAATCTCCTCGGGCCATTCGCGTTGATACCCCTCTTCTGCCCACTTCGTCGTGGCATCAATCCCCATCTTAGACCCAGCACCCATAAGTGGGGAGGCGTGATCCAGTACATCAACGGGGCCTTCAACAATTGTCACATCCCTTTTCGGATCGACATTACTGCCAACGTAGAAAAGCACCTCTTCCACATTCTGGACATCCACATCTTTGTCAACAACGATGATGATTTTGCTGAACATCAGCTGCCCGAGTCCCCAAAAACTGTGCATCATTTTCTTAGCTTGAAACGGGTAGCGTTTATCAATAGAGATCAGCGCAAAATTGTGGAATACGCCGAACAAAGGCAAATTCATATCCACAAGTTCCGGAAGCTGCGTCTTAATCAACGGCATAAAAATCCGCTCAGTCGCCTTCCCCATATAGCAATCCTCCATCGGCGGTTTCCCAACGATGATTGTCTGGTAGATAGGGTTTTTACGATGCGTAATCGCCGTAATGTGCATCAGTGGATATTCATCTGCCAAGGAATAAAACCCCGTATGATCGCCAAAGGGTCCCTCTATACAAGTCTCATCAGGTTCAATATATCCTTCAATCACGATGTCCGCATCCGCAGGCACAAGCATATCAATCGTCTTAGCAGGCACCATCTCCACATTCGATTTTCGGAGGAACCCTGCAAATAGGAGTTCATCAATGCCAGATGGCAGCGGTGCCGTACCGATGTAAGACATCACCGGATCACCCCCGAGTGCGATTGCCACAGGCATCTGTTGTCCCGCTTGACGATATTCGCGATGATGCGCGGCACCATCGTGGTGAATCTGCCAATGCATCGCCAACGCGTGTGGTGTTATCTTCTGTAAACGATAAGTGCCAACATTCCGTTGACCCGTTTTGAGACTATGCGTAAAAACTTGGGGCAAGGTAATATAGCGGTCAGCATCAAGGGGCCAGCATTTAATGAGCGGCAGGACATCTAAGGAAGCATTCTCACCGGTCAGGACAACATCTTGACACGCCCCTTTTTTGACTGTTTTCGGTGGAAAATTCGTCAATTGAGACAACATCCGAAGAATTTTTACTTTATCAAGGAGCGAATCAGGCGCGTCTAATTTAATCATACGCTCAATTTCCGATGCGACCTGTCCGAGATCGTCAACACCGAGTGCCATCGCCATCCGTTGAAACGAGCCGTAGGTATTGATCAGGAGCGGCATATCGCTGCCCTCAACCTTTTCAAACAGCAAAGCAGGACCCGCCGCTTTACTCACGCGATCAGTAATCTCAGCAATCTCAAGGTCCGGGGATACAGTCGTTTTGATGCGTTTGAGTTCGCCTGCGCGATCCAAGGCTTTCACAAACTCTGTAAGGCTATCGTATGCCATGTAAGTCCTTTCGTTTTAATCAGTAGTCAGTAAAAGGAACGCGTAGTTATTCTACCGCCAATTTATCAGAAATCTGTTTTAATCCTTGTTGATAGTTAGGATTTTTCGGTTCAAGTGCTAATGCCTTTCGGATCGCCTGCTCGGCTTGCCGATAATCACCGCGTCGGAATTCAATAAGTGCAAGTGTATTGTAATAACTCGCAACATTCGGATCCAAATGCACCGCCTTTTGTGCGTAACGCAGCGCTGTTTCTAACCCACGTTTCGGATCCGCTTTATCTCTGCTGGCAACCTTCGCACTTAACTGCGCCAACGCATGATACGCCTTCGGCAAACCAGATGCCAAGTAAGCCTTCTCTGCCGCACCGAAATCGCCTTGACTCGCCCGAAGTTCACCGATCAGATAATAGGTCTCGGTCAAAAATGGTGGCTGAACTGGCAACGGGGCAGTCGATGCCACATCACGAACCGCCGATAGCGAAAGATCAACAGCCTTCTCAAGTGCTACCAATGCTGAACCTGTCAAATTTTCAGCGGATCTTGAGGTTTCATCACCCGCTTTTGCCTGATGCGCGTAACACAATCCTAAATTGTGATACGCCTCAGCATCGTCTGGTTTCAGGCTGATAATTGCCAAATATGCGTCAGTCGCTTCCGCATAACGCGCCTGATTCAGCAGAATTATAGCGATTTTTTGATGCGCCTCTAACAATTCGGGTTCCAGTGCGACTGCCTGCCGGTAATGCGTTAGCGCGAGTTCCATCTTATGCTGCCTGAGATACACTAAACCGAGACCGGCGTGTGCCTTGGCGAAATCTGGTTGAAGTTCCAGCACCTTCTGTTGCGCAGCCACTGCATCTTCGTATCTCTCAAGCATTGTATAGGCAACACCAATACCGTTATAAGCAACAACCGATTGTGGATCCATGCCGATCGCTTTTTGGTACTCCGAGACGGCTTTTTCATAGTCTCCGTTTTTAAGATAGTACCTACCAATATTGCCAAGTAACTGAGATCGTTCAGCCGCGCCCCGTGTACGCTGTAGCGCGCCGAGGAGCTCGTGCAGCGGTGTGAGTACCGCTTTCCGTTCCTCAAATAACGCCATTTGTTCACGCGCCGCTGCAGTGTCCCCAGTCCGGAGATACGCCTGCGCAAGGTTATAAAGCGACTCAACGAGTGTTGGATCGTTTGTGTACGCCGTGCGATACGCGTTGATAGCGTCAGTCCACCGCTTCTCTTGCGCATACAGAAGCCCTAACCGATAGTGTGCAGCTGCGAATTCCGGGGCAAGCGCGATTGCCTGTAACTGATGTCGTATTGCCGCTGCGTGCTCTCCACGTTTACTATAGACATTCCCAATTTGATGATGGATCATCTTATCGTTGGCATTTAACGCGACCGCCACTTTATAAGCGTCGAGTGCTTCGGTGTATCGGTGCGTATTCGCGTAAGCACTCCCTAAAGCTGCATGGGTATATGCTGAATCAGGTGTATACGCAATGGCTTGCTGATATGCGGTTATGGCATCCTCAAACTTTTCAAGCCCGGTATATGCCAACCCCAGACCGTAGTAAGCCGCAGGGACATCCGAATTTGATGTGAGTGTCGCGCTTCCCGGAACCTTATTTGCCTCAGTAAGCGTTATTACTTGTTGATACGCATCAACCGCTTCAGCATAAGCCTCGATTTGGAGATACACCTTCGCAAGCTTCAAGCGAATTTCAGTCCGCGTCCCATCCACAGCCAACTGTGCTTTATAGTCCCGAATCTGTGCTGTAATGTCTGAGGTATCAGTTCGCTCTTGGCAGAACGCGTCTGGCAATTGCCATAAGGTAAGGTGGCACCCGATGAGTACCACCCATACACCTACGTAATAGGAAAGTCTCGGTGCCACTTGCTACCGTCCTCCCCGTGCCCAAATGATAAAACGCCGCCTAAAAACGCTGTTTGAGGCGACCCCACGTTGTAGCCAATTTATCCTGCGGCTCCACTGGCGTGAGGCCAGCAATAGCATCTCCAGAGACGGTAACGTCATCAAAACTCGCAGCGGTTTCCCACGCCCAAACACCCGCTTGACCAGCAGGATAATCGGCACCGGTTTCATCCTTAAGTTCACCCTGTTCTTCACCGTTAATCCAGAGTTTCATCGACACACCTTCTACGACGACCCGCATCTCAAACCACTCATCGTTCGCAACAGTGATGTTAGTTCCTGCAAGTTCACCGATCTTGTCACGAGAATCCCATGCACTCTGCTTATGCCGCCAAAGTTCGGTCTTATTATTCGGGACGTTGAGATAATAAACATAGTACTCCATCTCGCTCTGTGCGCGAAAGACAACACCCGCCCAGTTCCCATCATCAAGTCGAACTTTCGCCTCAACGGTGTAATCTTCCCATCCAGTGTCCCCAACGAGGGAATGCTCGGCTCTACCGCCTTTAGCAAGTTTATAAACACCGTCCTCAACACTCCAAGCACCGTTCGCAGGGGTCCAATCGTCCGCCTCCGATTCAAACGCCCAAAACTGTTCGCCCGCAAAAGCAAAAGAAGCTGCGAGTCCAAGGAAACAACACATTACAACAGTTGAAAATAGATATTTCATTCTACTGCTCCTGTTATGGAAGGTTGCCTCAAAAGCCTTTGGCGAGGTTTTTACGCAAAAAACTTCTGAGGCTAAACACTACAAAAAATTAGTATGCCCGTTTGAGACGACCCCATGTCGTTGTGAGTTTGCGATGCGGGTCAACAGCAAGGGTATCTTCAATATTATCACCACTCACGGTGAAATCATCAAAACTCGCCTCAGTTTCCCACGCCCACACACCGACTTGACCGGTCTTGTACATATCGTCTTTATGTTCACCCTGAAGTTTACCGTTGAGATGAATCTGAAATTCACTCCCCTCAACGACGACCTTCATATCAATCCATTCGCCGTTTTTTATCTCGACCTTTTCGACAGCTGGAATCTGCGCAATGTTGTCGCGGGCATTCCAGGCACCATCTTTGTGTCGCCAGAGTTCGGTCTTGTTATTCGGGACGTTGAGATAGTAGACATAGTATTCCATCTCGCTTTCCGCCCGAAAAACAATACCCGCCCAATTGTGTTCATCTAACCGAACTTTCGCTTCAATGGTATAGTCATCCCAGTCTTCTTCACCGACGAGAGAGTGTTCAGCTTGCCCACCCCTTTCAACGTGGTAGACCCCTTTTGCGATTTCCCAGTTTCCGTTGGCAACTTTCCAGTCATCATGCTTTTCCTCAAAGTCCCACAATTGGGTGCCAGCATACGTTGGTAGCGAAAGTACCACACCAAAAAGCACAACGAGACTCAATGCCACTAACTTCGGCAACGCAATAACCATTCTCATAGTTACCCTCCATTTTTGTCAATAGAACATAGACATTCGCCAATCTATTCCTCACTATTACAACAACAGCGGGAATTTCCTAAATAGAATACCGTTAAAAAATAAAAAAGTCAATAGGAAGTGCAAAAAGTAATAACACTTGCTTTTATGCCTATTATGATGTATGATAAATAGTATTGAGATATACCCCTTCTACATTTATCAAAACCGTGATATGGAAAGGAAATTATTGTGCGTATAAAGATTTTGGTTACGATTCTTATCGCCTGCTTCGCCGTGATAGAAGCAGCCCCCGCGGCACTGAAAGTTGGACTCATTTACGATGTTACCGGGCGCGGTGATCTCTCATTCTGTGATGCCGCCTACGCTGGTGCGAAAAAAGCACAGGACCAGTGGGGATTCAAGCTGACAGAAGTTACGCCGAGCCAAAGTACAGATACTGAATTGACACTTCGCAGATTAGCGAAACTCAAATACGATCTCATCATCGGCGTCGGATTTCTTTTTCAGGAACCGATGAAACGGGTCGCAAGCGAATTTCCAGATGTTAAGTTTGCACTCATCGATGCTGTAATAGAACAGCCAAATGTCGCCTCACTCACCTACCGTGCACACGAAGGCACATTTCTCGCTGGCGTTATCGCAGCATTGAAAACAGAAACAAAGCAGATCGGCTTCATCGGTGGCATGAAAGTGCCGCTGGTTGAGGCGTTTGAAATTGGCTTCGCCGCTGGCATTAAAGCGACAAATCCTGACATTAAATTCACTGCGGATTACGTCGGCGTTACGCCACAAGCCTTCAATGACCCCGCAAAAGCCAAAGAACTCGCCCTTGCACAATATAATAACAAAGGCATAGATATCATCCTCGCCGCCGCCGGAGCCAGTGGTCTGGGTGTCCTTGAAGCTGCAAAAACCACAAAAAAATCGATCATCTGGGTAGATTCTAATGGCAACAATCTCGCTCCGGGCTTAGTGCTTACAAGTGTTATCAAAGGTGTCGAAATATCCATTTACGAAACAATAAAGAGCGTTCAAGAAGGAAACTTCTCCGGCGGACTCAAAGATTACGGGCTCAAAGAGGGAGGCGTTGAATATATCGTTGACGATGTGAACCGCGAACTTCTCCCAGACAAAATTTTGAAACAGATTGAAGCGTTCAAAGCAAAAATTATATCAGGCGACATCGTTGTCCCCCATGAACGGTAGTAGAAATGGCACACGCACCGATCATTGAGATGCATGGCATCAATAAACAATTTGGACAGGTACAAGCAAACGACGCAGTGGATTTCACGCTCCAGCCCAGCGAAATCCACGCCATTGTCGGTGAAAACGGTGCTGGTAAATCTACATTGATGAAGATCCTTTACGGGTTGTATCAACCCGATGCAGGCGAGATATTCGTCAATGGAACTCGCGTGGATATATCTTCTCCACGACGCGCAATGCGTCTCGGTTTAGGGATGGTGCAACAACATTTCACGCTCATCCCAGTCTTCACGGCACTCCAAAACATTGTCCTTGCCAAGGAACCTCGCAAATTCGGTACACTGATTGATTACCAACAAGCAGAAAAACGGATTGCTGAACTCGCAGCACAACTCGGATTCGATGTACCGCTAAACACACCCGTCGAATTTCTACCGATTGGGGCGCAGCAGCATACCGAAATTTTGAAAGTTCTCTATCACGGTGCGGATATCCTTATCATGGATGAACCGACAGCCGTGCTTGCCCCACAAGAGATCGAAGGACTTTTCAATTGCATGCGCAGCCTCAAAGACGAAGGTAAGAGCCTGGTTATTATCACACATAAACTCGATGAAGTCATGGCAATCGCGGACACGGTCACAGTAATGCGACGCGGACAAGCCGTCAACAGTTGTCCTATCACCGATACCGATCCAGCGATGTTGGCTGAAATGATACTCGGTGAACCCGTCATTCCAACTTCTGTCCCGCGGGAACAGACAGACCAAACAACACCGATGCTCAGCATGGAAGGTGTTACGCTCACCAAAAATTCAGACGCTGTCCGAAAACGTAGATGGAAAAACGTGCTCTCGAATAGAGATTCCGGTAAACGGCACCTTAACGAAATCAACCTTGAAGTGTTCCCGGGTGAAATCGTCGGGATAGCAGGCGTAGAAGGGAACGGACAAACAGAACTCGTTGAGGTGCTAACTGGCTTACAGCACATTGATAGCGGAACACTCACTTTAAACGGCGAGCGGGTCGCGCACATACCTGCCGATAGGCACCGACACGGCATTAGCTTGAGTGACCGAATTGATGATAACTTTATTATTGGGCATCACAAAAAAAGCCGGTATTGCCGCAACGGGATGCTTCAACGAAAATCGATTCAACGCTCCGCGCTGAATGCCCTTGATAAATACCAAATCCGTGTAGGAAACATCACGCATCCAATCAGAACACTCTCTGGTGGGAATCAACAAAAAGTTGTTGTTGCGCGGGAGTTAGAAGCAACCCCTGAGGTCATTATTGCGGCGCATCCGACGCGTGGCTTAGACATCCACGCAGCAGAATTCGTTCATACGCGACTTATTTACGCACGCAACCGTGGCAAAGCGGTCCTACTCGTGTCCTCTGAATTGGATGAACTGCTCCATCTCAGTGATAGGATCGCCGTCATGTACGACGGCAAGATTGTCGGAGTTGTGAAGCCTACCGAGACGAATAAGCAAGAATTAGGTACCTTGATGCTCGGATTGAACTAACTTCAAAACAGAAACACTCAGGAGAAAAAATGGTAATTGATTCACATACACACGCGTGGCCCCGATGGCCCTATCAACCACCTGTCCCCGATGATGAAAGCCGCGGTAAAATCGAACAACTCCTCCACGAAATGGATCTGCATAATGTGGACAAGGCGGTACTCGTCTGTGCACGCATTGAAAGGAATCCTGACAATAACGATTATATCGCAGCTTGCGTCAAGCGTTACCCCGAAAGGTTAATCCAATTCGCTGATGTGGATTGCTCCTGGACAGATACGTATCATACCGATGGCGCAGCGGATCGACTCAGAACAGCGGCAGAAATATATAACCTCAAAGGCTACACACACTACCTCAGAGGCGATGACAATGGAGACTGGTTTTTCTCGGAAGAGGGCGAACGCTTCTTTCACACTACATCCGAAATGCGACTCATCGCCAGCATCGCCATGGGAAGCCATCAGCACGAAGCACTCCGTAAAATCGCTACAGAGTTTCCGAGTATTCCATTCCTGTGTCACCACATGGGCGGTGCGCGGGCAGGTGAGGAACACCCATATCCGCAACTCAAGCAGGTACTCGCCTCAGCAAATGTCCCGAACATTCACATCAAGATGTCAGGTTTTGCCTATGTCTCACAGGTTTCATGGGATTATCCGCATTCGGATACGCATTGGATCGTGCGTGCCCTCTACGAACATTTCGGCCCCGGACGTCTCTGTTGGGGATCCGACTATCCGGTCGTTCGTAACTTTATGACCTACCAGCACGCGCTTGAAGCATTTCGTACGCACTGCACTTTTATTCCAGAGACCGACAAGGCAGAGATTTTAAGTGGAACCCTCCAACGTCTGTTAACAGACGCTGGAAGATAGTGAACGTGAGTTTGAATAAAAATATGCATTTCCTCTCAAGTCACTGATAACGGGATTTAGGGGTTAAACTCTTAAAGTCCCCCTGATAAGGGGGATTTAGGGGGTTTAGAGGATTTACTGAAATTACTGCTTTTTGCGTAAGTCCTATTAGAGGAGAATCAATCCGATGACTCGCTTAAATTTAACGTTAATTTTCTTTGTATGCGTCCTTCCGTCTATTGGCATCCTCTTTGCACAAGATGACTTTTCACAACAGGGTGGCACCGTCCGCGGACGGATTGTTGATACAACTGAAACGCAGGCACCGATTGAAGGGGTTAACGTCATCATTGTCGCTACAGACGGCACGGAATTTACAACAACGACGGACACCAATGGCGACTATGAAAAATCGGGTATTCCCGCAGGTCGTTATCTCATTAGTATCTATAAAGATGGATACGGCGACCGACTGGGAAAACCTGTAACAGTTGTTAACGGCGGTGATCACTATGTCCCGCTAAAAATGACAAAACAGAATACTCTCCTCGACTTTCTCCAAAGCTCTGTCCCTATGTATTGGGTACTGATCCTCTGCACCATTATCGTGATTTTAATTTTCTCACGCACAAATCGATGACACACCAGAATCATTCAGTTTTAAACCGGTCGCGATTGAAAACAATCACATTACCGTTGGGATATTTGGTATTAATTGCCACTTTTTTGATACTCTCTCCCGCCGACAATGTCCACGCTTTCAGAGATCAGGGGCACCGCTTCATCTATGAAGAACGTAAAGACACGCTTGTCCAGTTGGTAAGAAAAAACTATCGCGGGAGGCGTAAAGGTTTCATTTTTGGTCTGAGTGTCGGTGTCGGTAGAACCAGTTTTACGGCACCTCTTGCAGAATACTATTGGAGAAGTGCCCAGAAGGCTGAATGGTCAACCGAGCGTCAAACAAGAGCTGCATTGGTAACAGAGTTAAAAATCGGACACGGGTTAAACGATCAGTTCCTCCTCTACTACACAAGCCGCATTTCATGGCTCCCACTCCAACATTTCTCCAAGGATACCACCATTGCTAATGGTGCAGCAGGGGCAGGGTTTATGTACTTTCCATTCCGAAAGAGAGGGCTTTACCTTGTAGGTAACATCGGGCTTGCAACACTCGTAACCTGGGAACCGCCACTTACATTGAAAAATGCCAGACAGACCGGGGTCTCTGTCTCAGGAGGTATCGGTTACGAATTATTTTCGCACTGGAGTCTTGATTTTACAGTAAATTCCGGTAGTGCCAGGACGACGAGCGTTGACGACCCAAGCGAAATAGTATTCAGAAATGAGATCCTCACTTACTCCCTAAATCTCAATATGCTCGCCTATTAGCACGCTCTTTGGAGGTGAGATCATGTGCCGTAAAAGAAGTTTTGGTACTGAAATAGTTGCACTATTGTTAATAACCCTATCGCTATGCCTGCTGAGTTGTGGTGATGTTGAGCTTGACATTGATCAGGAACAGACCGAGGAGCCCCTCAAATTTATTGAATTTGTCCTTTTTCCGACTGCACCTTATGTCGATAAGTCCTACATAGAAAAAGTACCGGAAGAGGAAGTAGCAGTTAAATATATCGATTTTGAAGCGGACAAAAAAGCGATTCAGGCGGTTTACAATGCCTTCATTAAAGCCTATGAAGAAAAAGACATGACAGCACTTCAAGATACATTGGACATCACAGACACCATTGAATGGGGAACTGATGTTACTGGAATTGTCTATGGGTGGCGGAACATCAAAATTTATATTCTAGCAAGATGGAAGGAATTAGAAAAACAGGGACTCAACGATTGTCAGAGCGATCCGAATTGGATACTGACGGATATTTACATTCGTCCGGAGAATGTTAGCGCTGCTTGGACAGAAGCAAGCGTAAGGGGACCTATGTTTTACTACACCCCGGATATACCGACTCAGTGTTACAATGCACTTGGACGTTTTTACCTCACAAAAAAGTCAGGCGAGTGGCGCATTCATCAAATTGATGGGTCGAAATACTTTGCCGATGAAACCTACAGAGTACGATAACAGCATCAGGGGACAGAAACCAATTCAGGACTTACGCAAACCCCGCCTGCAGCGCGTAATATGTAGGGCTCATGAAAAAATGCGTAAGTCCTACAATTGCTGATAACGCAACGACACTAACGCGATTGAGAAAAAAGTTGACATTTCACACGCGTCAGGGTATAATAACAATAAACGGTGTAGTATTCTGTTCGCGACCGGTAACGCGAACCCGATTTATAGACTATACCCCACTCAAGCAAAGCGTAAGGAGGAATAGTTAATGAAAGGTATCTTTGTTTTAACAACACTTGCACTGACCTTCATAGCAGGATTTACCTTCGCCACAGAAACTTCAACCGTGCAAGGTGAATATATTGAAGCACGATCAGCAAGTGTATATGTCGGCGCGTGCCACTTTGGTGCCGAATACGTTGAAGGCGGAAGAGAAGCGACGCTCGTCTGGAACATTCATCAGGGAAATTGGAACGGTATCTCGTTAGATGGGTTAACTGCCGTCGCTGTCATCAGTGCGAAAGATAACTTGGCGATTGATGCCAAAACCCGTAAGAGCGTGTTGTACATGGACGTAAACACCACACCCGAACAGCGCGCCGCACTCAAGGACATGCTCACAACGAAACGCGCAGAGGTTTTAGGTGAAGTCGTTGCAACCCAAACCGCGCCTATTACGTTCACGAAGAAAGACACGAAGTACGATGTCAAGGTCGGTGAAGTCCTCGCGCTCTCCGCCAACCGCTATCCGTGTGCAAACTGCACACAACCGCATCAAGTTTGGTACAAACCGCTGACAACAATTCAGAACGCCATCGTCGGTAAGTCTGAAATCTATCGCTATAAAGACACACACCTCCCGGTGACGTGGCAGCAAAGCGGTGCCGAGAACAATGTCTTTGTCGGCAACTTCTCGATGTAACTTCTCAATGTTTAATGTCTGTAGTTGCCCAACGGCAGCTACAGACGTTTCCATGAGTTGTATAGGAAAAGCGAAGTTGAAAACCTCATTAGCAGCTACACGTAATCTGTGTAGATATTCTACCCTATCTTTTTTATTTTTATAAAAATTGAAGTCAACCGAATACTTTCTCAAAACACGTAAAAAACCAGACAGGCGCAGAATAAAGATTGAGTGGATCGAAGACACCATTGAGAATCCCATCCATACAGAAGTCCAGTCGGATGGCAGGATAAGAAGATAGAAGAAAATTGAAGAAGAGGACAAATTTCTCAGAGTCATTTTGCTTGAAGATGGAGAAACAGTCCATAACGCTTTCTTTGACAGGAATTTTAAGGGAGAATTCTAATGAAAGTGACCTATTTTCATGATACCGACACAGCGTTGATTGAGTTTTCAACACGTGAAGTTGTCGAAACAAAGGAAATTAGTGAGAATATTTACATTGACGTAGATGCTTCGGGAAATCCGGTTTCAATGACAATTGAGCACGCCGACCAACACACCGATTTGCCGAATTTATCTTATATGCCAATAGGTTATACGGCACCTAATCCACCTTTGGAAGCGCACGCAGAGAACCACCAGTAAGCACACTTAGGATAAAATCAGTGAACGGACACACAGCACCCGAGGAACGAAAATTTAAACTAACCGCTGACGAACGCGAACAGTCGGACGAAAACGGATATTTTGTCCGTCACAACGTTTTTACCGAAGCAGAAAACGACCGGCTAACGCAAGTCGCTGATGACATCGCTCTCGGAAAGATACCCTTCCCAGACCATCGTATCTTTCAAAACGCTTTAGTCAGGGACGGAAAAGTGGAAGCATCGGGCGTTCACGCAATGCATAGTATCCACCAAATGAATCTTTATTCCGCTGAATTTCTCGCACGCACACGTGATCCACGTCTCACCGACCCTATTGTTGACATCCTCGGTCCAGATCTCCTCGGTCTCAACAGCCTCTATATTTGGAAACCACCAAAAATTGGTTTGGGGTTCCCATGGCATCAAGATAGATGGTATACGCAACCTCAGTTTAAAACCGAAACCACCGTCGGCACGTGGACTGCGATTGATCCAGCAGATGTAGATAATGGGTGTTTATACGTTATCCCCGGTAGCCATAAATATGGAATCCTTGAGCATGTTGAACTTGAAGGTTCACATCAACAAGAGTTTAGGCAGGCACTCGGTGCCAAAGACGAAGGCGGTGTCGCCGTTGAAGTGCCACCGGGAAGTGTCATCTTTTTCGACAACCGAATCCTCCATAAAAGCACCGATAACAACACTGAACGGTTTCGACGAAGTAACATAGCACATTACATCAGTGCGAAAGCAGAACGCGTTCCACATAAAAATTATATGCGTCCGCTTATGTGGGTTCGGGGTAAAATATACCCGACGCTGTCTGAGGGTGTCTATCGTGACACTTTACCGATTACAGAATCCGAATAGAATTTATCATCAATAGGAGCATGCGTGAACACAAATATAACAACCGAAGAACGGAAATTTAGTCTCACACCTGAAGAACGAACCGCTTGGGAGGAGAACGGCTACTTCGTCCGTTATGACGTTTTTACAAAAGAAGAAAACGACGTGATCCGTCAAATCGCTGATGACATCGTTCTCGGCAAACGAACCTTTCCAGACTATCATATCTTTGAAAACGCTTTAGTCAGAGACGGTAAAGTCGAAGCACAAGGCGTCCACGCAATGCACAATATCCAATATGTGAGTTGTAACTGTCAAGAATTCCTTGATCGTACGCGCGATCCGCGTCTCACCGATCCTGTTGTGGACATCCTCGGTCCTGATCTCCTTGGGCTTAACAATCTCTACATTTGGAAGCCACCAAAGATTGGTTTAGGGTTCCCATGGCACCAAGATAAATGGTATTTTAACCATCAGTATAAAACCGGAACAACCGTCGCGACATGGACGGCTATTGATGATGCAGATAAAGGAAATGGGTGTCTATACGTTATCCCCGGCAGTCATAAGCAAGGCGTGCGTGACCATAAGGAACTTGAAGGCTCACAACAAGGAGAGTTTAAACAGGCAGAAGGTGCGCGTGATGAAGATGGTATCCCTGTAGAAATCCCTGCGGGAGCGGTCATCTGGTTCAATAGCCAAGTCCTCCATAAAAGCACGGATAACCACAGTGAACGTTTCAGACGCTCCAACATCGCACATTATATCAAGGCAACAGCAGAATGGACGCGTCCAGAGGCTGTAAACAAAAAACGACCGCCGATGTGGATTCGGGGTAAAACCTACCCCGGTATGGGAGACGAAGTTCAACATGACGTTATTCCCATTTTAGAATCCGATTGACATCTAACGAAGGAGTACTATTATCAAACTACGACTGACGACCATCTATGTCTTGCTTTTTTTCTTTCTGTTATCTTCCGATGCAAATGTTCCTTCCCGATACGCGAAGCAGTCCATTGAATGGTTCCAGAGCGAGGAAGGTCGCCGTATTGCCGATAACGTCCTCACTTGGCAGACACCGCTCGGCGGTTGGCCCAAGATTAGAGACACGGCATCTGAACCGTTTGATGGTAAAAGCGAAGATCTGCACGCAACGTTCGACAACGGTGCGACCATTGACGAACTACGGTTCCTTGCCCGTGCGTTTCGTGCGACAAACGCGCCGCGCTACCAACAAGCATTTCTCAAAGGTCTTTCTCATATCCTTGAAGCGCAATATCCGAATGGTGGGTGGCCCCAGTACTATCCACTCAGCAAAAGTTACCACCGGCACATCACGTTCAATGACAATGTTATGGCCCGCATTCTCGGACTTCTCCGAGATGTCTCTGAATCTTCCGACTATCGGTTGCTGAAAACGGAGGATCGCACTAAGGTTGAAGCTGCTCTAACCAAAGGCATTGACTGCATTCTGCACACGCAAATCAAGCAGGATGGCAAACTCACAGCCTGGTGCGCGCAGCACGACGAGAAAACGCTTGAGCCCGCGTGGGCACGTTCTTATGAGCCGCCGTCGCTCTCTGGTGGCGAAAGCGTCGGTGTCGTCCGATTTCTGATGTCACTCGAAGAACCCACACCAGAAATCATCGCCGCTGTTGAAGGAGCCGTCGAGTGGTTCAGGAGCGTTGCTATCCACGGTATGCGTTTTGACGAGTTCACCGACGCAGAGGGACAGGACGATAAACGGATCGTAGCGGATCCCGACGCGGGCCCCCTCTGGGCGCGTTTCTACGAGATCGGCAGCAACCGTCCCATCTTTCTCGACCGCGACTCAATGGTACGCTATTCGTTATCCGAGATCAGTCAGGAACGCCGCGGTGGATACGACTACTACGGCAGCTGGGCCGCCAAGCTCCTCTCAGATGAATATCCACGGTGGAGAGAAAAGCACAAGTTCCCAAAGGAATAACCGACTAATGGATACAAATACAACACCCAAAGAACGGAAGTTTAGATTGATGCCTGAAGAACGTGCCTCTTGGGAGGAGAATGGATACTTTATCCGGTACGACGTTTTTAGGAAAGAAGAAAACGATTTTTTGGCACAAATTGCTGATGACATCGCCACTGGAAAACAACCCTTCCGTGCGAAAAATATCCACCAAAACGCATTGGTCAGAGACGGAAAGACTGAAACATCGGGTACCTATGCGATGCACTGCATTCACCATATAAATAATTATTCTTCTGAGTTCCTTGAACGCACACGCGATCCGCGTCTCACCGATCCGGTTGTTGACTTAATTGGTCCAAATATATTGGGTCTCAACAATCTGTATATCTGGAAACCGCCACAGATCGGTCTCGGTTTTCCGTGGCATCAAGATAGGTGGTATTTCAACAGGCAGTATAAGACAGACAAGACCGTCGGCACGTGGAGTGCCATTGATGCATCAGATGTAGATAATGGGTGTCTATACGTTATCCCGGGTAGCCATAAGGAAGGCGTTCTTGATCATGAGGAGCTTGAAGGCTCACAACAGAACGAGTTTAAGAGCGCGCGCGGTGCTAAGGACGAAGACGGGGTCGCCGTTGAAGTGCCCCCGGGAAGCGTAATTTTCTTTGACAACCGACTCCTCCATAAAAGTACCGATAACCACAGTGGACGGTTTCGTAGATGTAGTGTTGCGCATTATATCAGTGCGGATTCAGAACGTCTGCCGTATAAGAACATAAATCATATCAAACCGGTGATGTGGGTGCGGGGAGATACATACTCAGAAAAGATGGAACCCGTCTATCGTGACGCTTTGCCGATCCCAGAAGAACAGGAGAATTAATGGACACAAATACAGCACAATCAGAACGCCAATTTGCGATAACACCTGAAGAATTAGCATCGTGGGAGGAAAACGGGTATTTTGTCCGTTACGACGTTTTCACGGAAGAAGAAAACGACATCTTACGACACATCGCTGATGATATTGCCGTGGGGAAACGATCTTTCCCGAAAACGAATATCAATCAAAACGCTTTAGTGACAGATGGAAAAGTTGAAGCATCGGGTATCCACGCGATGCACAAAATCCATCATGTGAGTTGTTACATCCCAGAATTCCTGGCACGTGTCCGTGATGCGCGTCTCACCGATCCGATCGTTGACCTACTGGGTCCGAACATATTGGGTCTCAACAATCTGTATATCTGGAAATCACCGCGAATTGGCTTAGGGTTCCCTTGGCACCAAGATAAATGGTATTTTAACCATCAGTATAAAACTGAAATGACGGTCGGCACGTGGACGGCTATTGATCCCGCGGACAAAGAGAACGGTTGCTTGTATGTTATCCCAGGTAGCCACAAATATGGCATTCTTAAACATGAGGACCTTGAAGGCTCACAACAGGCGGAGTTTAAGATAGCGCGCGATGCTAAGGACGAAGATGGCGTTGCCGTTGAAGTCCCCCCCGGCGCAGTCGTTTGGTTCAACAACCAACTCCTCCATAAAAGCACGGATAACCACAGTCTACGTTTTCGACGCTGCAACGTCGCACATTATATCAGTGGAAAGGCAGAACGCGTACCAAATGTGAAGAATATCCGTCCTGTGATATGGGTGCGCGGCGATACATACTCAGAAAAGATGGAACCCGTCTATCGTAATGTTTTACCCATTCCAGAATCCAATTGAGGTGCGAAGTAGGAGCGATCTCCCGGTCGCGATCTTCCTTTTCAGGACGGTCGGACGCGCAACGAATTACGCGCCGACGCATCACTAAATTCGGGTATTAATCATCATCACGTTCACTCAGCAACTCACCCCGTGCAAGACGTTCCGCGTTCTCGGTAGACCACAGAATGTTTTTCATCAACTTCTGTGCCGTGATGTAACGGGTCGCTGCCAACATGTGCATCCGCCGCTCCTCACTGTCTTCCGACAAATCGTAATGCCGAAACGCAACTTCCAGCACTTGGAACATGTGGAGTTCCGCATCCTCGCGCAATAGGATGTGTGCAAGTGTCTGCTTCAACGCATCAATATCATGACCCTCTTCCAGATATTGATTCACCAGAATCTCCGCCTCGTAAACCTTTTGGAAGTCCGCGAATTCTTGGAGTCGCGCCAACATCTTATCAACGGAATCGTAAGTTTCATCGGGTATGCGTTGACCCGGCTTAGGAATCCGGGCAGCAGGCATGTTCAACCAACGCAAATATGCAAGGAAAACCACACCGTGAAAAATGCCGCGCAGCAAACTCGGACTCGGTGCATACGCAAAGGCGTGATACAGCGCGTGTGCATACGAGTAGATATTCGCGACATCGTGCCAATCGCCTTCGTTCTTCAGATGGAAACGGGCTGTGCGAACCGCTGAAGCGTAGGTCATCGCACGACAGATGTCCCGCGGATCCACACCCGCACGTAGTTTCTCTTCGACCACAGCGACAGTCGGCTCAAATTCATCACCGAGGAGCACCTGTGTAAACGCCGAAATATCCAGTTCAGCTTCATTGGCTTGATTCTCTTCCCAGATGCTATCAAGTCGTTCAAAGACCGGTTCCAACACCGGTACCGCATCCGCCCATCGCGAGGTCTCTTCATGCCGGGTCCGACTCACCAGATCAACGACAATCGGACGTAAAATTTCGTGTGCGCCGTCCCATTCGACGTAATCCAATGCCTCAAACATCTTGTTGGCGAAATCGAGGGCGTGTCCATCGCCAGTGAAGTAGTAGTCCGTCGCTGCTGTGTAGACGAAATCCGCGAGCACCGATTTATCGTAATCCCGGTCGTTCAGCGTCAATAAGATACGCTCCGCGGCACCTGAGTGCCGTTTATCTATAAAATAGCGGAACCACCGCTTGAGCGTTTCAAGATCGTGTTCCTCGCTCACTTGCGGGAACGGGGCGCGATATGGACGCGCACTGCCAGTCGTTCGACGGCTAATCTGGCTCAAGCCGTGTACGAGAAACAGGTTATGATCTTTCGGATCAACGTCGTCCCACAGATTCGCCGCGAGGGTGAGGATAGCAACACCCGACGACCATCCATCACTACTTTTATGCGCTCCGTAGTGAAGTCCCTGTTGAATAATCTCGTTCGGTGTCGCGCCCGCGTCCCGAAGCGCAGTGACGGCTTTCGCGATAAAGAAGGTACTACGGTCTTTGAGTCCGCGTTCGAGTGCGCGTTTACCGCTGTCAATGACCCGCCGCTTCGCTGCCTCCCGCTCGCCTTTCGCTAATCCGACATATAGGTAACCGTCATCTCGCAATTCGACAGGAAACGCTTTCAGGTCATCGCCAAATGCCAAAAAGCATCCGCCCGATTTGAGGTCGAATTCCCAGTGATGCCAGTGACAGATAAGCACACCATCTCGGATACTGCCTTTCGACATCGGATACCCCATGTGTGGGCATCGGTTGTCCACGGCGTAGAACTTGTCCTCAAACTTGAAAACCGCGAGGTGTGTGCCGTTGACATGGAACGGTTTACCTTCCAAATCCTCAAAATCATCAGCGAGACACAATTGATGGTAGACAAGTTCAGTCTCTACCACCTCATCTATCGGCAACGCCTCAACGTGGATAGAACCCACACCGGTCTCTTGCGGAGTAAGGGTTGAAGTACGCATAATCAATCTCCTGTTGTAGGTCCGATTTATGGGAAATAATTTTGCTATTTGATTCGATTCTAACGCAAGTTATTGTATCTTCTATTATAAGGCTTATGCACTTTTCTTACAAGTAATTATTGTCCACACCAAAACTGCTAAAATTTGACAAAAGATTTTCTACACGCTATACTGACAGATAACAGAATTATTCACAAGGAAGAGGATTATGTCTTACCTTAATTCGGGACTTCACAAAGACTGGAAAACCAACGGCTACCTGAAAGTTCCCAATTTTTTCTCAGCGGAAGAAGTGGACGCTCTACAGGCATGGGTCTCTGAAATCTCGGACTGGAAACCGACCACCGACAAGTGGATGCATCATTACGAATCCACGCCAAATGGCCCACGACTCTCCCGTTCAGAAAATTTCGTGCCGTATCACACCGATATGAGAGCCACGGTGACAGATGGCAAGGTATTAGATGTTGTTTCCGAGTTGATGGCAGAACAGGCAGTTCTCTACAAAGAGAAAATTAACTACAAATATCCCGGAGGCGGTGGTTACGCTGCCCATCAGGACGCACCTGCCTATGAGTTCATCGACTACCATATCACCTGTTTAATTTCGGTGGACGCTGCAACGCCCGAAAGCGGATGCCTCTATTTTTCACCGGGTCGGCATCAAGAAGGGTTCATCGCACTCGATGAAAAAGGCTGCGTTGCACCCGAAACCGCTGCAACAATGGAGTGGGTAGCAGTGCCAACAGATCCCGGGGACATTCTCCTTTTCGGCTCCTACATTCCACACAAGAGTCCCACAAATCGCTCTGACCAACCGAGACGCATTGTCTATCTCACTTACAATGCCAGATCCCAAGGGGATTGGCGCGAAAAGTATTATGCCGACAAACGGCAGGCTTTCTCAGAATATGCAGAAGACGGCTCAAACCGAGACAAGCAAATTAGCAAAATCGCACATTTTCGAGGGAAAACAGTAAACCATGCAAAATTACGTTGATCTAAGCCTCGCACAGGAAATGATGGGGGCAACCACACAACAGCAGGTTGATGCGCTGTTTGAATACATGGAAAGACGAGGACAGTCATTCTACGATGAGGTAGTGACGCAGTTAGAACACGCACTCCAATGCGCCGCACTCGCAAAACAGCACGATGCAAGTCCAACGCTGATTACAGGCGCATTACTTCACGATATCGGACATATTATCTTAGATGAACACAACGCCGATAAAGCCTTCCTTGACATAGATCTGAATCATGAAGCGATTGGCGCGGAGTATCTGGCACCCTTTTTCCCAGAAGCCGTCACAACACCAATCCGGCTGCATGTGCCAGCAAAGCGGTATCTCTGTAAAACCGATGCCACTTACCACGACGGGTTATCCGAAGCATCGAAAAGGAGCCTCATAGTTCAAGGCGGTATCATGTCAGACGAGGAACAGGAAGCGTTTGAGGAAATCCCGCATTTCCAAGACGCGCTCACACTACGCCGCTGGGACGATCTTGCAAAAATCAAAGGGTTAGAAATCGCAGGATTAGAAACCTACCGAGACATCGTGCAACAGTGCTTGGTGTAATTAGAGAAAGCATCTCCCCTGTAGGAGCGAGCTGCGCTCGCGATCTTATGATACTCCCTGTAGGAGCGAGCTGCGCTCGCGATCTTATAATATTTCCTATAGGAACGAGTATTTTTGCTCGAGGATTTCTTATCGCTCGCGATACTTACACAAATCACAGAGGGAAAAAATGAACTACGAAACAATCGAATCCAAATTTATCGCAACGCCAGAAAAAGGCGAAGTATCCTCAATCTTGATGCGTCCCGACCACGCGAAATGGCTACTCGTTCTTGGACACGGTGCAGGTACAAATATGCGCCACTCAACGCTCCAGACAATCTCAGAACGGTTAGCGGATATAGGCATCGCTACGTTCCGTTACCAGTTTCCTTATATGGAACGCGGTGGCGGGGGTCGGGAATCAGAAGCGGTCGCACTCCAAACTGTCCGCTCCGCTGCAGCGGCTGCACACGAAGCTGCAAGCGATTTATCCATCCTCGTCGGCGGACACTCCTACAGCGGACGTATGTCCTCAATGTCCGCAGCGAAAGAACCGATTGAACACGTCACAGGTCTGGTATTTTTCGCATTCCCGCTGCATCCATCTGGCAGAGAAGGCACAGAGCGCGCAGAACACCTTACGGATGTCACAATTCCGATGCTGTTTCTATCCGGTACCCGTGATAAGTTAGCAGTACTCGACCTATTAGAACCCGTCTGCGAAAAACTCGGCGACAAAGCAACCCTACACCTGCTGGACACAGCAGACCATGGGTTCAAGGTACTCAAACGCCGTAAAACGGAAGAAGATGTTTTTGTCGAGATGGCACGGGTTCTCAGCGAGTGGGCTGAAACACTCAATTGATAACTTCCGTAGATGCCATTTCCAAACCCGACAGGGTTTTTCTACGGATTTCCCCATTACTGACAACTGATTGCTGAAAACCAAACATTCTAAAAACATTGACTTTGGTCAGCAATTCTGGTACAATAGACATCCCTGATCGACGAGAGCTGCAACCTGACCCCTGATACGATAAAATAACAAAACTTGCAGGAGGCTTATGATGATGATGTTAAAGCGAAGTTTGATATTCAGTTTCGGACTCCTGTTTTTGGGGTTCAATGCATTTGGCGACGTGTGGTACAGTGAGAATTTTGACAACTTCAAAGATGATGACATCGCTGGGCAAGATGATTGGAAAACCGCAATGAACCAAGGAACTTGCCAAATTGGAAGCGAGGTCAATGACCCAATCCTAAAGGATTGGGCTTGTGCAAAGCGTATACCAAACGTCCACTTCACAAGTTAAACCATTTTCTACAGTAACATATCGCAGTCTCTTGGCGTGGTAGCCAGTCCTATGTTTCGGATACTCCCCTCGTCTGATTCCACTTCGATATTGCGATCTGGAAGGGGCAATACAAACTCCATTGGAGAATTACAAACTATGTTTGTTCCTGTTGTTGATAAACACCAAAAACCACTGTTGGGAGACCAAAGAGATACGAGACCGACTTGGCCTCAAAAAGTCGCCAAGGAAACTATCAGAAACCTTTGACGCACATTGTGTTGATAGTTGGTGCCTGGCGTATCATACTATAGGCGGACAGAGTATACCTGATAATATGGATATATTCTGTATAGCACCGATACGAATAAAACGCAGAGAGTTGCACAGACAGCAAGAATCAAAAGGTCGGAAACGTTCACGGCAAGGTGGAACGGTATTAGACAAAGGATTGGTGAAAAACACATTGGTAAAGCACATTAGATATGGACTCACCCGACTTGCTGGTGTTAATGCAAAAGGCTTGTTTTCCATATACAACTTAGAAGGCAACAAACGATTAACAACAGGCGCGAAGCAGTCTGATTTCAGAGTGCTAACCCGCCTTAACTTTAACTACAGGAGCGGGCATTCCTCCCAAGCATAAATACTTGGGAAACCTCCTGCCCGAAGATTAGGTGAAGCGCGGGGACACAGGCAAAAGTATTCTGGTCACAGAAAAAACAATGGTCACCAGAAGTTTTGAAGGTACGCATGATGGCATTCAGTATGTCTCATTATTCACGCAGCGGGAAAAGGGTGAAGGCACAATGCTGTTTTATATCGGTGGCGATGCCATCAAGTGGGGAGGGGCTGCCGTATTTAATGTCGGGTCGGATGCTACCATTACCGCGCTCGACGGCACTGCAGGACAACCAGTGATGCAGGGAAAATTCGGTGAATGGCACCATTTTCGCATCGTGCTTGACTTTAAAGATAGAACTTATGACTTTTACGTCGATGACGAACAAGTCGCCGATGATTTCGGTTTTAGAGGCGAGGGCGGCAAAGGCGGCATAAATCCGAGTCTAAGCTGGATCTTCTTCGGTTGGGACCACCCGACCGCGCTGACCAATTATATTGATGACATTGAAATGGGAGATGGCGAAGGCGAAACCGCTGGCAAACCGCAAGCAGTTTCCGCCTCAGACAAACTCGCCACCACTTGGGGCAGAATCAAGCAGCGACTGTAGCATCTGCTCAATTGGACAATTTTAAGATAGCCAAAGATTTCCAATCAAACACCCTCTTTTGTAGCATAGACTATTAGTCTCTGTCTCTTTCGTAGCATAGACTGTTAGTCTGTGCCACCAGTGCATAAACGCTTCGCAAACCGTGCCGCGCGTCGGCGATCTGCTTTTATTTTTTTTCAAGTTCTGGTGTATGAAACGCGTAGAAAAACCTCTCAATCCTTGAACATTCAACCTAAATGTCAACTACCCAAGCCTAAAGACTTGGGCTTGTTAAGAGCATCAAACAACGTTAGTTGTGTTGCTTCTATCAAACCTGCGTCTCGTGCTTCGTTCTTGTTTCTCGCTTCATAGAGGGTGGTAACCCACCGCTCTCCACGAAAGGCAGCAGCTGCCTTATAAAGGATGTTTAATGCAGCGTTGTGGTCTCGGTCTAAGGACGTTCCACAAAACTGACAATCAAAAGTGCGTATCGATAAAGAGAGTTTCTTTGCCGATTTCTGACCGCAACTTGAGCAGGTTTGTGAAGTATTCTTGGGATCAACTTCGTGGAAGTGCAGACCGTCTCTTTCGGCTATGTCCGCACACCATTTAAAGAAGATACCCCAAGACGCATCGGATATGCTCTTGCTGAGGTGCTTGTTTTGAACCATATTAGAAACGCTGAGGTCTTCAGCGACTAACACGTTGTTTTGATAATGATGATAAAGTTTGTAGACGAGTTTACCGATAAAGTCTTTGCGTCTGTTAGCAGTTCGCTCATGGTGCAAAGCAAGTGTGTGTTGTTGTTTCCGCCAACGATGACTGCCTTTTTTCTTTCGAGAAAAGGCTTGAGAGTGTTTTCGGAGCACCCCTTCGGCTTGACGATACCAGCGGGGGTTATCTTCCTTTTCGCCTTCGGAAGTCGTTAGATAGTGCGTGGTACCAACGTCAACAGCGATAGCAGCCGTAGGTTCAACTTTCGGCGTATCAGGGAGTTCACAGGTAATATGAGCACACCAACCAGATGCTTTTTTGACGAGCGTGACTTGTGTCGGATCCCCTTGAAGCGGGCGGTGCATGTATATCTTGACTTCGCCAAGTTTTGGAACTTTCAAACGGTCATGTTTCCATGCGGTTTCTCGGATAGGATTCTCACGAACGCGTATCGTCTGCTTGTCAGCGTCTTTGGTTTTTCGCCGAACAACTTTGGTATATTTCCGAAGTTTCCACGTCATAGACTTTATGCGTTTGCGATGTCTTGGATACCCCTTTTTCGCAGCACCCTTTTCGCAACGTCTATAAAAACCATCAAAAGCTTTATCCATGCGCTCCAAAGCACACACTTGCATATCTTGTGGAACTCCGCGAAAGTCGGCGTATTTTTCACGAGCAACCGTCAACTTCTTTTGTTGGGCGTTGCAAGAAACGCGTTCACCTGCCGTCTCCCAAGCAACCTTGCGATCATGGCGCGCAGAGTTCTGAAGTTCACAAAGGTGGGCAAGCCACTGTTCTAATGTTGTTTCCTGTGTCTGTGTTGGATACACAGGGTATCTAAAAGTCAGTTTCATGGTATATCGTGTATCGTACGTTTATCCCTTTCTTAGTGGGAGGCAGACACATTACCAAGTGGTAACGCTAAGAATGTCTGCCAACACGATACTATAAGTATACTACATTTTCGGACCAAAAGTCAACTGTTTTTTCAAAGATTTGGTCTCATTCACGAGGGCGGATTTTCCTACCAAAGATAAATCTTTGGGAAACCTCCAATCCGTAAATCAGGTGATACGACTTGTCCAAACTTTAGAAAGTTTTAGAATATGACTCGTAGAAACAGTCCGTCGAGCTGAAAGTGACCATGGAAAGCAAAGGTGGAGATAAAAACAATGAAAACAAAAAAGATAAAAGCAACATACAGAAACGGCGTGATTGAACCGTTCGATAAGATCAACCTTCCCGAAGGACAAGAGCTTGAAGTCGAATTCAGAGTTCTCCCAAAAACGCCCCATGAACTTACCCGTGAAGAAAAAGAGACAACACAAACCTATACTGCTCTTATCCGAGAGAGCGAGGGGTGGTGGATCGGGTGGATATTGGAAGTCCGAGGTGTTACCTGCCAAGAACGAACGAGAAGTGAATTGTTAGATACGCTTCAAATCACGCTTCGTGAAATATTAGAATATGAAATGCCGGAAGTATCTCGCCGAACTGAAAGTGAGGTTGAGGAGGTAAAGGCTTCTGACATCTTAGAGTTCGGCGCGCAGGAAGCATCATCCTCGACCGAAAGTGAATTTGAGGAAGTAAAAATCGCTATATGTTGGGCAGAATCGGAATCAAAGCAGAAACAGGCCCCTGCAACAAGAAAAAACCCGGCTGCACAACACCTCATCAAAGCGATGGAAAAACCACCGCATCTCACCGATGAAGACATTGCAGCACTGAACCAGTCAATAAAAGAAGGGAAAATACCGATAAAATTCGATTCGTCCTTTGAGCCGGATGAACCTAAAAATAATGAATAAGTATCTCTTGGAAACAACAACGTGGAGTCTGTTGATGAAAGATAATCCGCAAGTTAAAGAACGTTTGAATTCCCTGACTGAATCAGACTATACTTTTACCTGTTCCATAGTTAAGGGCGAAATTCTGTTTGGAATTGCTCGGCTTCCTGCTGGAAAAAGAAAACAAGATCTCCAACAAAAAGCAGACGAATTATTTGAGGTAGTTCCTTGTGAGCCAATCTCAGAGAGTGCTAGTAATATCTATGCCGAGATAAAAGTTGCAGCGGAACAACGGGGAACGTCTTTAGGTGAATGCGATCTCTGGATTGCTGCAACAGCACTTGTTTTTAATGCGATTCTGGTTACTTCTGACTCTGATTATCAGCGAATAGTCGGATTGGGACTCCGTTTAGAAGATTGGACGAACCAATAACAAGGATGGTTGTCACTTCGACTTACCAATTTCGCAAAAGAATTTCACGCCGACCGGTTTTCCGACGCAAATGCAAAATTTCATAGCAGCCCTCTCAGTATCCGTGAACTTTTTGGCGCAGAATTACGTCTAACAATTTTCGCATCAAGATCCATTTGGGAAGCCCGAAAATAAAAAACCATGCCTACACACCCGTACAAAATCACAACCGTAGAAAGCCAACTCTACGAATGGGACAAGCCGCCCATCTGGAACGGCATGCACGTCTACGATAAAGGCAGGCTCCATCTGATAAAGGTAACCGCCAAAAGTGGGACAGAAGAAATCGTTGGATACGGCTTCAACGGCGGCACCGCTGCGACCCGTCCACTTTCTATATTCCCAAAATTTGCAGACCTATTCCGTCCCACCTTGATTGGACACGACGTAACAGATACGGCTTACGTCTCTCGGTTAGCCGAAAACTACAAAATCTATGGACCCGGTGGGTATCACACACAGGTGATTGCAGCGATAAACCAAGCCTGCTGGGACATCCGCGGAAAAATAGAGAGCAAATCAGTTCACGCTATACTTGGCGGTACACAGCAACGCATCCGCACCTACATTGCTGGTGGCTACTACGGCAGAGGCAAGGGATTCGATGAACTCCAAGAAGAGATGGCACGCAATATAAACGAATTCAACGCCACCGCAGTCAAGATGAAAATTGGGGACCCAGACGCTGGGCTTGAAACCGACATCAAACGGATTGAGGTGGTTCGCGAAACGGTCGGACCGGATATTACCGTCATGGTGGACGCGAATTGCGCATGGTCGGTCGAAAAGGCAACGGAGTGCCTTCCCGCACTTCAGGCAAACGACATCTTCTGGTTTGAAGAACCGATTCATAGCCACGATTATAGGGGACATAAGGCATTACGGGAAATAGCACAAGATTACGGCATACAGATCGCCACTGGCGAAAACGGATACGGATTACACTATTTTCAAACCCTAATTGATTATGAGGGTGCAGATGTATTCAATCTGGATGTTGCTATTCTCCCGGGCTACGATCCAGCGATTCAGGTCGTAGCAGAAGCGTTGGAAGCCGAAAAGTTGATTGCACCGCACGGTGCGCAAGAACTGCAAATCCACGTCGCTGCAAGCCGAGACAACGGTCTGATGTTAGAATACTACCCACCCGCTGTGGATCCGCTGCGTGGCGAAATGTTCCTCCCACAGATGGTTTTAGATGCTGATGGGTATGTTACCGTTCCGTCTCGACCGGGCATCGGTTTTGAGCCAAATTGGGAGTTACTGAAGCATCATCGGGTTTAAGCGCATTGTTGAAAGTTACGGTTGCGAAACTATATACACCTTTTCTTTTCCTACATCCCAAAGCAGAAAAATCTGTTGACTTAATTTCGGAATTCTGCTACACTCCTCCCTAAATTCAAACCGATTTTGAACTTATCCTGAACCAAAACTATTTCTATCTGGAGGCAACACTTATGAGACACGTTTATATCGTTTTAGTACTAACCCTATTCGTTGGTATGTCCGCATTTGCAGGAATCCCGAACGACGCGGATCTGATTCTGTGGATCGGTGAAGGCAGCGGAAATACAGCACCCGATGGGACAGGAAATGGGAACGACGGAACATTTGGAGGCTCCGCAAAATGGGTTCCCGGACAAGGCAAGTATGCTGCTGGAATTTCCTTAAGAGGCAAGGAAACCTATCTTGAAGTCCCAGATGTTGTCACGGAAGCTGGCAGTGTGCTATTCTGGTTCAAGCCGGATTGGGATGGCAAAGATGACGAAGACTATCGCCTTTTCGATGCCAGTCTTGGTGCTATCTATTTCTTCATCGGTAAAGGATCAGCGCACCCAGACATCACACCGGCAGAATTCGGATTCTATTTTGAAGCCGCAGACGACGGCGACTGGCAAGACGTTGAATTCGACCCGACAGGTATCATCAAAAAAGAAGAATGGTTCCATTGTGCTGTCACGTGGGACTTCACTGGTGAACCCCCATTTATCTACATTGATGGCAAAGAGCAAGCGACAAGCCGAAAGATTGGCGGCGGTTTTCCAGCACTCCACGAAAAACCGAGATTTGGATGGGAAACCATTCAGTACATAGCACTGACAAACGGAGCAGACGGCATCATCGACGAAATCTCATTTTGGGCACGCGCCCTAAATGAAAACGAAGTCCAAGATATGATGGGAGTCAGTTTGGATGTCGAAGCGGCAGGGAAATTGGCTGTTATGTGGGGTAAACTGAAAACGACCCGATAAACGCACCGCAACAAGCGTAACAGGTAGTAGGATTCACGCAGGCCGCTCTTCTGTAGCATAGGAGACCGTTGGTTTCCTGTGCTACGAGAGCACCTGCGTTTTTTATTTGATCCTTCACGCCACCGACGATGATCAAAATTACGTAAATCCTGAGGCAGGTCACAAAAGTGGTACGGATGTCTTCCCAAAGACGCGCGGAAGCCAAAGACTCAACTCAGGCACATAAGTTACCAAGACAAGTGCTACTAACAACAGCGCGATAAATAGCAGCACCGAGCGGTAAAGCATCACAACAGGCTTATCAAACTTCATACTGGAGATGAACAGATTCATTCCGACAGGCGGTGTCAAATACCCGATTTCGAGATTCGTCAAAACAATAATACCGAGATGCGCCTTATCAATCCCAAATTGCTCCGCGATAGGCAATAGCAACGGCACGACGATAATTACTGCTGAAAAGATGTCCATCAGACACCCAACGATAAGGAGGAACACATTGAGCCCGATGAGCGTAATAACACGGTTTTCTGTTGTTGATTGGATCCAATCAAGGACGGTTGTCGGTACATCAAGCGTGATGAGGTAGTTCGTCAACCCTAAAGCGATACCAAGGATAATGAGAATCGCACCGACAAGCAACGTGCTCTCTTTGACAATACGGGGCAACACTTTCAACGAAACAGAGCGATGGATACCGATTTCTACAATACAAGCATAGATCGCTGTGAGTGCAGCCGCCTCGTCCAGTGTTACAATACCCGATAGAATACCACCCAACACAATAAACGGCAGAAGGAGTTCCCACTTCGCTGCCCAGAGCGTTTTCTGGAAAACCGTCAAATCAAACGGCGTTGTCTTCGTCTTTTTGATCACACTCCAACCAGAACAATAGAAACTCAGAATACCGAGAATCAGGAGACCCGGAATAATCCCCGCAAGGAACATCCTATCAATAGGAACTTGAGCGATGATTGCGTAGAGAATGAGCGGCACACTCGGTGGGAACAGCAACCCGATACTCCCAGAAGCCGTTATCAATCCGAGTGAAAACTTTTCGTTATAGGTCTGTCGTAAAATCGGATAGACCAATCCACCGAGTGCGATAATCGTTACGCCGGACGCACCTGTGAAAGTCGTAAAGAACGCACAAGTACCCAAGACAACTACAGCGATACCACCCGGCAACCAACCCACACTCGCACGCGCGAATGCCACCAACCGCTGTGGTGCCTTCCCCTCAGCGATGATGTATCCTGCAAAGGTGAAAAGTGGGATAATTAGGATTGTCGAATTTCGGGTGAGTCGATTGAAATCGATCAAGATTGTCGAAATCGGTTCACCTGCCGTGGCGTAGCCAATAATTGAGGCACCACCCAGCAAAACGAAAAGAGCACCCCCGAGAAGTGCGAAACCGACCAACCCGATACCAATTATCAATCCCATTCGTCAACTTCTCCTTCGACCGCATCTCGCGCATCCGCACTATCTGTTAAATGAATGCCAATCTGCAGCACCACATGGATGCCAATGAGAACAAAACCGTACGGTATAATCGTCTTCGCCCACCACAACGGAACACGCCCAATTAATATCGCCTCGCTGGACTTCTCATCTTCAATAAAGAGAAACCCGTAATACGCCAAAATCCCGACAACGACTAAAGCGATACAGTCAATAACGAGGTTGGTCCAACGCGTGATACGCCCCGGTAGAATTCGGTTCAGCACATCAATACTGATATGCCGTCTCTCACACGTCGCGAGCGCAGCACCGAAAAAGCAGAGCCAGAGCGTCAAGTGCTGAAGCATCATATCGCTCCACAACAGACTCGCACTGAACACATAACGCATAACGATTTTGAGTATAGCGAGTCCGAGCAGCATAGCGACAATGAGACACAACGCACCGGTTTCGATTTTACCGAGGAAGGTATTAGCGTTTTGTAGGAAAGCATTACCCGTAGAGTTTTCTTTAGGTATCTGCATCTATTTCTCCGGTGCTAACACCTGAATCCCAGCGGAAGGCAGAACAGCAACTTTCGCTTGAGAGGGCAGTCTCTCAGCGAACAGCGCGATTAACTGATCCAGATCTCTAAAGAGGAGGGCATCCGGATGTTTCTTGTAAAAATCATCCACTAAAAAATGTTCTGACCAGACGTGCAGTTGATCTTGCGTTCCGAGTTCTGGTGGCGGGAGCTCCGATTGCGTCCGCTCCGCTCTCTGTTGTGAGAAGCGCGCGTAATCAATCTCCTCAAACAGTCCGTGATAACAAATACCGTCTGACGCGGGGTTGAGCGCCATTCTATGCGCTTTCTCAAAATAACGCGTCGCCCACAACGCTTTACCCGTTTGGATCGGGTCGCTGTCAAGCGGATAGCAATTCAGCACAACAAGATCGGTCTCTTTTCGACTTGTCTCTGGTATCTCTGTGCCGTAAGTGTCTAAAGCGAAGTGCGCGCCTTTACGGTGTGCCTGCACATAATCGCCCACAAACAATCCACAAATTTCACGACGCGTGTTGAGTACCGTATTGACAATGACATCAAGCCCAAGTACACTTGCCACTTCTTCAGAGAAATCGCGATGATCCGGTTCACTCCCGGTTCTTTCTATAACCGCGTGTCCGCGTCCGGGTGAGAAAGTGTGAAAATAGAACATTGTGGCGAAACCAGCGATACCCGGCACAACCAATTTTGCACCACCACCGAAACCGACAGCACCATGTGGATAGATCCCACCAAGACAGATTTTGAAATCTGCCTCCGCAACAACGCGATTGAGATAGACCGGCATGCCGTTACTAAGATTTCCCAATGCTTTCAGATCGCCGCTCATGAAGTCGTGGCTCGTCGCTTCATACTCAGCGGCAACATCCGCACCAATCTTTTTCGTCACTTCTTCATCCGTGAGAGGGCGATGCGAACCGCCGCCAACAACAAAACGGATTTCGGATTGCGGGACACCCGCAGCGGCTAATTCACGTAGCAGAACAGGGATAACCTTTGCGGCAGGGGTTGGACGACTCAAGTCATCAACGACGATAGCGGCACTCGTTTTCCCTTTCGCGAGCTCCGAAATACGAGGCGTGCCGATCGGTTCGGCAAACGCCTGTTCAATTTGTGTGTCCGAAAGCACGGGCGCATCTTTCGGTCCAAGCACCTCCACTTCCCAACCGGTCGGAAAATTCAAAGTCAGTGCCTCATCTCCGTACCAAGCACGAGAGTAAACTGTCGCTGTGTTATCCATGATCGTCCTCCATCTCATAGAAAGATTTTTAATCCCGATGTTGTTCCGCTAATATCTGAATGCCGGCTGCTGGCAAGACACCGACGCGTGCGTGTTCTGGAAGTTTCTCTGCAAAAAGCTGAATCACTTGTTCGAGGTTGCGAAAGAGGCGTGCAGCGGGGTATTCTTTGTGGAATTCATCTGCGCCAAAGTGTTCAGACCAGACGTGTAGTTGGTTGCGGGGTCCGATTTGCGGCACTGGTGGTTCGATCGGAATCTGTTCGGCGCGCTGCTGGCGATAGCGCGGATAATCCAGTCTATCGTACAGACCGTGGTAGCAGCTGCCATCACTGGCAGGGTAGAGTGCCAATGTATAGGCGTTCTGAAAATAACTAAAAGCCGCCAGTGCCTTATCCAGTTGGATTGCATCAGAATCGAGCGGATAGCAGTTTGCCACAATCAAATCAGTCGCTTTTTCACTTGTTTCGGATATCGGTGTGCTATAAGTCTCTAAAGCGAAACGCGCCCCTGCACGATGCGCTTTTACAAAATCCCCTACGAACACTCCAGAGATCTCACGATGCGTATTCAGTGTCACGTTTACAATAGCATCAAGTCCGAGGATTTTTGCTGCCAGCTCAGCACAAGCGCGTCGGTCAGGTTCATCGCCTTCTTCGCCCTCAATAATTGCTGGACCGCGGCTTGATGAGTAGGTATGAAAGTAAAATATTGTCGCGAATCCTGAGACACCGGGGACAATCAACTTTGCCCCCCCAGTAAAACCGACAGAACTGTGCGGATAAATACCGCCGACACAGATTTTAAAATCCGCATCCGCAACAATACGATTAATATAAATAGGCATCCCGTTATCAAGGCTACCGAAGGCGCGTAGATCACCACTCAGAAAATCATGGTTCGTTGCTTCGTATTCAGCCGCTACATCTGTTCCAATCTTTGTGGCGATCTCTTGATCGGTCAAGGGGCGGTGGGAGCCGGGTCCAACAACAAATCGGATTTCGGATTTCGGGACACCCGCCGATGCTAACTCGCGCAGAAGAAACGGAATAATCTTATATGCAGGCGTCGGACGACTCAGGTCGTCAACTACAATAGCCGTACTCTTTTTCCCTTTCGCGAGCTCCGATATACGCGGTGTACCAATCGGTTCAGCAAATGCTTTTTCAATTTGCGCATCAGAAAGCACAGGCGCGTCTTTAGGAGCCAATACTTCGACTTCCCAACCCGTTGGGAAATTCAAAGTCAGTTCCTCATCCCCGTACCAAGCACCGGAACGAACAGTTGTTGCGTTACCCATTAATTTTTATCTCCTTTCAGATCTTCATCTGGCTCCTGATAAGAAAACACCGCCGCAACGAATTCACGGAAAAGCGGATGCGGGGCAAGCGGTTTGGATTGAAATTCAGGGTGAAATTGTGAACCAACCATCCATGGATGATCAGCAACCTCAGCGATTTCGACGAGACTTTCATCTGGCGATAACCCACTGAAACAGAGGCCCACCGATTCTAATTTGGAGCGGTATAGATTATTTAATTCATAGCGATGCCGATGTCGCTCCAGAATGATAGGCTGCTGATAAGCAGCATAACTTTTGGTATTTTCTTGAAGAACACATGGATAGTGTCCAAGCCGCATTGTCGCACCGAGGTCAGCGATTGAACGTTGTTCATGCATTAAATCTATAACCGGATAAGGTGTATTCTCGTCGACTTCTGTGCTATTTGCCTTTTCCATATTCGCAACGTGCCGAGCAAACTCAATTACGAGACACTGCATGCCGAGACATAACCCCAAATACGGAATTCTGTTTTCACGGGCATATCGCACAGCAACCAACATCCCTTCAATCCCGCGATAACCGAAACCACCGGGGACAAGTATGCCGTCAATATTTTCAAAAACAGAATCCAGGTTCGGATGTTCCGTGAGCGACTCCGCTTCTATCCACTCAATTTCAACAGCGGCTTCATTAGCAATCCCACCGTGTTTGAGGGCTTCCTGCACACTGATATAGGCATCATTGCCCGTCGTATATTTCCCGACAATCGCAATTCGGGCATATTTCTTTGGGTTTTTCAGTTTTTCGACCATCGCCGCCCATTCGGCATCCATGGGTGCGCGTGCTTCAAGTCCAAGCTTCTTTGAAACGAGATGCCCCATCCCTTGTCGCTCAAAATTAAGTGGGATTTCATCAACACATTTTGTGTCCAAACCTTCAAAAATACATTCTTCAGAGATACCACAGAGGAGCGCTATTTTCCGACGGAAAGCCTCTTCCAACACCTGGCTGGTACGACAGAGCAACACATCCGGCTGGACACCGAGTTCTTGGAGCTTGCGGATACTATGCTGCGTCGGTTTACTTTTGCTCTCACCGTTGGGTAAGGTATAAATGAGCGACACATGCAGGAACATCGCATTCTCGCGCCCGACCTCAACTGCCATTTGGCGGATGGCTTCAACGAATGGCGGCATCTCGAAATCCCCGATGGTGCCACCTATCTCCGTAATGACGATTTCAGCTTCATTATCCTCACCGATCTGGTAGATGCGCCCCTTAATCTCATCCGTAATATGCGGAATCAACTGCACTGTTTCGCCGAGATAGTCGCCCCGCCGCTCCTTCTCAATCACTTCCTTATAAACAGAACCTGTCGTAAAATTAGAATACTTGTTCAGGTCAATGCCAAGAAACCGTTCATAATTCCCGAGGTCAAGATCGGTCTCAGCACCGTCACGAGTGACGAAAACCTCGCCGTGCTGAAACGGATTCATCACCCCTGCATCCACATTGAGATATGGATCTATTTTGACGACAATCACTTTGAACCCACGATTGATCAGTAATCTGCCTAAGGACGCGGTTGTGATGCCTTTACCAATGCCTGAGATAACACCGCCTGTCACGAAAATGTATTTTGTCATGCAAATATCTTTATAATAAAGCCTCCAAAACCTGTTTTACCCGGTCCAAGTCGGCAGGAACATCAACGCCAATCAGTGGCGTATCCGTTTCAACGACATGAATAGGCACACCGTTCTCCAAAAAGCGTAATTGCTCTAAACCCTCTGCCAATTCGTAAGGTGTCCTGTCCCACCTCGTGAAAGTGAGAAGCTGCGCTCGGCGGTAAGCGTATAACCCGACATGCCGATAGATAGGAGATTTGTGCAGTAGGGGCGAGGTCACCTCGTCCCTACTGCCGGGCATAGACGCACGCGAAAAGTATAATGCATCACCGTGAAGATCTGTAACGACTTTTACAACGTTAATATCTCGGTAATCTGCAGCAGTTCTAACGCGCTGTTTTAACGTACAAACCTGCACCTCTGGTTTGTCAAGGAGCGGTCGGAGCATCAAGTCTATCTGGGCAGGTTTAAGTAAAGGTTCATCGCCCTGAATATTGGCGACAACATCACACTTCAGGCTTTCTGCAACAACAGCGACGCGTTCGGTCCCCGTCTCACATTCGCCAGTCATCTGGACGTTTCCACCGAATGCAGTTACAGCGTCGTAAATCCGACGATCATCCGTTGCGACAATAACCTCATCCAGCGTCTCGGCACGACACGCGCTCTCATAAACATGTTGCACCATCGGCTTACCGAGAAGATCCGCCAACGGTTTGCCTTCAAAACGGCTTGAGGCATAGCGAGCCGGAATAATTCCTACACTTTGCAACCTTCGCTCCCTTTTTGACACCTTAAATTTTTCCACGCATATTCCAAATCAGTTTAACGTAAATCGAAGTTAAAATCAAATTAATTTTCGTTTTTCATTGCAGACATCAATGGAAACGTGGTAAACTTTAAATAGAAACGAGTCGTTTGAGTTGAATAACGGATAAATAGTTTTTCCGAAGGAGATTTTGGCATGAAACGCAACTTAAGGTCTATAATATCAGATTGTAAACTCGCCCCTTATCTGGTGTGCTTACTCATGATAGGCGTGCTCTGTCTACATACGATAGAATTCGCGGCAACTGAGCCCTTAGACCCGGATTTAGTACTCTATTTTGATTATGAAGACTTCAAAGGTGATACCGTTGTTGAAAAATCTGGGCGCGGTTACGACGGTGCGATCAACGGGAAAGTCACGCAGTCTAAAGATGGGAAGTTTGGCAACGCAGCCCACTTTCAACTCGGGAGTTTTCTTGACTTAGACGGTCCGAATATTGATCCTGACGATATTCCTACAGAAGGCATGAGCATTGTGGCTTGGATCAACGTTGAAGCCATCGCAGATATGGCGATTTTCAACGCACGCGCTGGCGATAATACTTGGCTCGTACACCCAGAGGCACGCGGCAGTGGTAAATATCGCTGGCTCAATCGGAGCCCCGGCGGCGCAACTATCTTTGACATTCGCGCCGGCGACAACAAAGACAATCAATGGCAGCATTACGCCGGCACATTCAGTCGTGCTGATGGATTAGCCGTGCTTTACATCAATGGCAAAAATGCCGGTGAAGAAAAGGCACGCGTCGGTACACCTATCGCTGGCGACTGGGATCAAGGCGCACGCGTCGGCTATAACATCGACAATAACCGTCCTTTTGCTGGCCTCATGGACGACCTTAACGTCTGGAAACGTGGTTTGACAGAAGAAGAAGTCAATATCATTATGAACGACGGTGTTGACGCGTTTCTCGCTGTCGAAGCACAAGGGAAACTCGCAACCACTTGGGGAAAACTTAAGACATCAAAATAAAAGGAAGAGTTCATCTATAAGGAGGACCCTGAAAGATGAAACAGAATCTAAGATTTACAAACCCGATTTGCAGACTCAACCCTTACTTGGTGTGCCTATCTCTAATAGGTGTGCTTTGTGTACTTACAGCAATAGTAATCCAAGATGCGTCTGCTGAAGCTTTAGACCCGGATTTAGTACTCTATTTTGATTACGAAGACTTCAACGGTAAGACCGTCCTTGAAAAATCCGGACGTGGCTACGACGGTGAGATCAATGGGGATATCACACAATCCGATGACGGGAAGTTCGGAAAAGCTGCGCATTTTGAAGCCAACAGCTTCCTCGATTTAGATGGTCCCAATGTTGACCCTGATGATATTCCTATCGAGGGCATGAGTATCGTGGCTTGGATTAATGTTGAATCCATCTCAGATATGGCTATTTTCAACGCACGCGCAGCCGACGGCACCTGGCTTGTACACCCAGAAGCACGCGGCGACGGAAATTATCGGTGGCTCAATCGGGGACCGAACCCCGGACGGACGATATTTGATATCCGCGCAGGTGAAAACAAAGCCAATCAATGGCAGCATTACGCCGGCACATACAGTCGCGCTGACGCAAAAGCCGTTCTCTATATTAACGGTAAACAGGTCGGTGCAGAAGACTCTCGCCTCGACACGCCTATCGCCGACAACTGGGGGCAAGGCGCACGTGTCGGTTTTAACATCGACAACAAGCGTCCTTTCACCGGACTGATGGATGACCTCAACGTTTGGAAACGCGGCTTGACTGAAGAAGAAGTCAATAGTATTATGAACGACGGTGTTGACGCGTTTCTTGCTGTCGAAGCACAAGGGAAACTCGCGACGACCTGGGGAAAACTCAAGATGTCGAAATAAGATGAAAAGGGAATGGTTCATCTAAAGGAGAAAATAATGAAACGAAATCTTATACTAACCCCTTCTCTGATGTGCTTATTTCTCGTAGGCACGCTCTGTATATTTACGGTAGAAATTCAGGACGCATCCGCGCAAATTTTAGATGCGGATTTGGTCCTGTATTTCGACTACGAAGACTTCGACGGAAATACCGTCCTTGAAAAATCTGGACGCGGCTATGACGGCGAGATTAATGGCGATGTCACACAATCCAACGACGGAAAATTCGGCAAAGCCGCCCATTTCGCTGCCAACAGCTTCCTCGATTTAGACGGTCCCAATGTGAAGGCTGAAGACATCCCCACCGAAGGCATGAGTCTCCTCGCATGGATTAACGTTGAAGCCGTATCGGATATGGCACTTTTCAATGCCCGCGCAACCGATGGCACGTGGGTTGTACACCCTGAAGCACGCGGTGATGGAAACTTTCGTTGGCTCAATCGGGGACCAAACCCCGGGCGGACGATATTTGATATCCGCGCTGGCGAAAACAAAGCCAATCAATGGCAGCATTATGCTGGCACATACAGCTACGCTGACGCATTAGCCGTGCTCTACATCAACGGTGAAAAGGTCGGTGAAGAAGCAGCTCGCCTTGACACGCTGATCGCCGACAATTGGGGGCAGGGCGCGCGCGTCGGTTTCAACATCGACAACCAACGTTCTTTCACCGGACTGATGGATGACTTTAACCTCTGGAAACGCGGTTTGACTGAGGAAGAAGTCCTTGATATCATGAATAATGGGCTGGGCGCAACGCTTACCGCAGTGGAAGCAGAAGGTAAACTCGCTACGACTTGGGGCAAGCTGAAAGCAAACTAACGAAAATGGGAAGAATTCAAACTATTTTCCGGTAGGCGCGCTGCACCAGCGCGCCTATCAAATTTGTATAAGTCCTAAGGAAATGGAAGAATAAGTTATGGATCGGATGGCTTGGACGGTGGATCCGCTCCCTGAGCGTCAGGCTCCGTGGTAGTCTCTGAAAGCGAAAACGCGTTTAGGAGTTCGGTGAGATAATCCCCTTGTGTGAGTAATTCCTGATTGGCACAGATACTCGCTTCATGAAACCAATAGACTTTGCCACGTCGATAATAACACTGCAGATGCTCAGCGTTGACCGCCCATTTGAGAACTGCGGGTGAGATATCGAGCATCGCCGCCGCTTCCGCTAAATCATACTCAACTACGGCATTGCGTATCTGCATCTTTTTATCTCCAATCTGATATGGCAAGGTAGGATTTTTTACTTCGCGAAATTATACGAAATTATAAAAGACACAACGTCATAGGTCAAGGGATTTTTATCATGCAGCATAGATATGTTAGTTACGCCTTCGCGAGATACTTTAAACCGTGGTTTGTATGCAGTCTAATCCTTTGTGCTTTTATAACAGGTTTAGAGGCTGATGCTGAAAATTTCTTGTCGCGCTGGGACCAAACACTTTTCGATCGTATCTACGATGCACCCCCACACCGTGAACCGATATGGACAAGCATGGAAGGCATCACAATGCTTGGGGACTACCGAGGTGTGCTGGGTGCTTCTGTTCTTCTGATGGCTTACGGCAATGAATCGCATCGCGAAACCGGAAGGCTTTTATCTTCATCATATCTCGGAGCAGGGGTTATAACGTACGGACTAAAAAAATTAATAGGTAGAAAACGACCCCTTGATGAGACGCTGGGGAATCCAGCAATGCCGTCAGGACACACATCTATTGCATTCAGTGTTGTGACGATTTTAGGATATCGGTACCCGAAATGGCGAATTCCACTCTACATCGGGGCAGGACTCGTCGGTTTTTCACGAATCTATTTAGGAAGGCATTATACTTCAGATGTCGTCGTCGGTGCAGCAATCGGCACAGCGACCGGGATACTCGTTTGGCATAACCGTGCTACGTTGCTAAAATGGGAGTTTTAAAACTTTTTGAGAGACTTCTACGTCTCACCACAAATGGTATTGGAGCTAAAATACTTGACAATAAAATTCGCGAAGTGTAAAATACAATTACACAGGAGGGTGAAAATCATGACCCATCGGAAAAATCGCAGCTGCTTCCGGACTCAGATTATGTATAGCATCGGTTTGCTTCTTTTCACGGGAACACTGTTAGCAGGATGCGCCGCTGCACCACAACCCTCAATCGATGTCTACATGGAGCCTGTTGCAGAACGTTTTAACGCTCAGATTGATCAAGAGACAGGCGCAGCAACTGTCGTGAAAAAGGGAGTCGCCGTTACCATCAAACCGATTGATGAAATTGAACTGTTTGAACTCACCGACGATCCGAAAGCGAACCCCTATCTCATTGTTGAGAGAAACGGTGCCGTTGAACCTATCTATACAGTGTTTGAAATTGTAGTCCATAACCGTGAGAATCGCCGTGTTGTCTTTGATGACACAGCAGTGCTAATGGATGCAGATGGCGTGCAATACGCCAATCTACCAAGCGATTACTTTGATTCACTCTATGACAACGTGAACCTTGGACATAGTAACCCTTGGGGTGGCGTTTACCCTTATGCGCATACCGTTTACCCTTCCTACTACGGCTACTATCAGTCCTACGTAGATGCTGAGGCATTAGAGTGGGGACGCGTTGTGATAGAGGACAGTATCTTTGAAAGCGGCAAATTGTTCTCCGGTGCCAAACGGGGTGGCTTCTTAATCTTCGATCAACTTGAGAGAAGTGCGACAGACCTCAGAATTGTTGTACCGGGCGTTCGGATCGTCCATTCAAACGGTAAAGAGGATCAATTAGAATTTAAAATTGACTTTAAACAAGTCTTGCCGTAGAATAATCATTATCTCAGTAATTTGATTCGGATTGATAGCACACAAGATTTGTCAGAAAATGAAGGGAGTACGCATAAAATGAGAAATTGGCTTACAGGATTGTTGATAATCGGGCTTGTATCCATTTTCGGATGTGAACAACAGAAAGAGTTAAAAGTCGCTGTTGCAGCACCGTATACAGGCGGTGCCGCAGCGTTTGGAGAAATGATTCGACGCGGTGCTGAACTGAAACAAAAAGAAATTAACGAGGCGGGCGGCATCAACGGTATGAAACTGACGCTACTTTTTGAAGATGACGCTGGTAAAGGTTCAGAAGCAAGCCTCGTTGCAGAACGCATCGCCAGCAATCCACAAATTGTCGCAGTGGTTGGACATTTTAACAGTTCCTGCTCATTAGCGGGTCAGGAGATCTACGACCGAGCAGGTATTGTTGAGTTGTCCCCCGGCTCAACGGCTGTAAACGTTTGTGAAGGCAGCCCGTGGACTTTCCGAAATTTGTACCGCGACGATTTTCAGGGCAAATTCATCGCGCAATACATTGACAACGTCTTGACAGATCTTGAATCCGTTGCCGTTTTCTTTGATAACGACGACTACGGCCGCGGTTTAAGAAACGCATTCGTCGCAGAAGCCGAAAGAATAGGACTTAACCTCGTCGCTTCGGAAGCGTATGAAAGAGACAGCACTAATTTTAAGGCACAACTTACAAGTATTAAAGCCAAAAATCCTGACGCTATTTTTATCTCTGGTCTCTTCCAAGAAGCTGGGTTAATCGTTAAACAGGGGCGTGAAGCCGGAATTACCGCCCAGTTTTTCGGTGCAGATGGCGTGGATTCACCGGATTTTCTCACAATTGCCGAGTCCGCCGCTGAGGGTGTCTATCTAACGACCCCTTTTACATTCGGTGCAGCAGGCGCGGAAGCCAAACAGATGGCAGCTAATTTTGAGGCATTTCACGGTGTAGCACCCGATACATGGGCCGCATTGACTTATGACGCTGTCGGAATGATCGCCGAAGCACTCGAAAAAACTTATAACCCCGAAGCAACGATCGCAGATAACCGAACTGCTATCCGTGAGCATTTGGCATCCTTGGACACTCCTGAAGAAGGTTACGAAGGGGTTACAGGGTTAACCTATTTTGATATAAATGGTGATACTGTTGACAAACCAGCTTACGTAAAAATTGTGAAAGATGGACAATTTGTTGCCGCAGAGAAACAGTTGTCTGAGTTGAAGTAAGCGGTTTTAATGTTCAACACTTTGCTTTCTACGAGGTTAACACTGACAGCAGAGAATTAAATTATGGCGCAATTATTGGAACAATTTATTAACGGGTTAGTGTTAGGCGGTATTTACGCGCTTATTGCCGTAGGCTACACCATGGTCTACGGCATTATCCAGTTGATTAACTTCGCCCACGGCGAAATTTTTATGTTCGGTGCCTACCTTGCCCTGATGCTCATTACGGTTTTCAATATACCGTTCTGGGTAGCATTACCCGCCAGTATGCTCCTATGTGCAATGTTAGGAATGTTAATAGACCTTGTCGCGTACCGCCCGCTTCGGGATGCGCCGCGTTTATCGGCATTGATTACAGCGATAGGCATATCCCTTGTGTTACAAAACCTCGCCCGGATGATTTGGTCAGCGAGACCCCAACAATTTCCGACCGAAACGCTTCCAGCATTTTTCGTAAGTGAAGTCAATATGCAAACTGGCGAGATTTTAAACGCTATCCCCTTGCCTGGGGGTGGGATCCTGCCATATCGTGATGTATTCATTCTCGCACTGGCAGTTGTCTTAATGATCGCCTTAAACAGACTGATTCATCTAACCAAAATTGGTAAAGCGATGCGGGCTTGTGCACAAAACCGGGTGGCATCAAATTTAATGGGCATCAAGACGAACCAAGTCATTGCGATAACCTTTGCTATCGGTTCCGCTTTAGGCGCAGTTGCGGGCATAATGGTAGGCTTGAGCGAAAATATTACACCCACTATGGGATACTATAAAGGGGTCGCAGCGTTCGCTGCAGCTGTTCTTGGCGGCATTGGCAACATCACAGGGGCAATGCTTGGTGGCATCATAATAGGGTTAGCCGAAGTGCTTGGAGCTGGCTATATTTCTGGAGGTTACCGGTTAGCGATTGCATATATAATCATGATCGCAGTGATTGTCATTCGACCATCTGGACTGTTGGGAAAATCAACAGCAACCCGAGCTTAGTATGAAAGATAAACTCACACCGAAAAACATTATTTTTGCCTTACTCATCTGTTTTCTACCGCTGTTGATGTTTGCCATAGACGACCTCGTCGCTTTACTGTCACAGTCCGGTATCTATCTTGGTTGGCCAGGCGGCGAGTATATGCTACGGATTATCGTTCGAGCAGGCGTCTATATGATGCTCGCAGTCGGATTGAACATTGTATGCGGATTTACTGGATTGCTCGATCTCGGCTATGTCTGTTTTTACCTCATCGGTGGTTATACAGCCGGGATATTGATGGCGAGGCTTGGTGTTAGTTATTGGGTTGCCCTCCCACTCGCGGTACTGCATGGAACAGCATGGGGGTTATTACGCGGAGCACCCACGTTGCGACTTACAGGCGATTATTTTGCTATTGTTACGTTTGGCTTCGCCGAACTGTTCTTCCGTATTGTGAGAAACGAACAGTGGTTAGTTGGTGCGCCAAACGGTCAGCTGCGTGGTATTCCCTCTCCTACACTTTTTGGAATCACCTTCAACCAAAATTGGCATAACTACTACCATATTCTCATCCTGCTAACCTTGGTCGTCTTTATCACCTATCGACTACAGCATTCGCGCGTCGGTAGAGCCTGGGTCGCTATTCGTGAAGACGAACAAGCAGCAGAAAGCATGGGGATTAACGTGAGTCGTTATAAATCGCTCGCGTTTGCCGTGAGCGCCGCAATCGGTGGCCTTAGCGGGGCTTTTATCGCGCAATTTCAGGTTAATATCAGTGCCCCATTCTTTGAATTTTGGGAATCCATCCTGATCTTGTGTATGGTAGTCCTCGGCGGTATGGGAAGTATCAGAGGTGCGATGATAGGTGCAGCAATTCTCGGTTCTTTAGGCGAAATTTTACGCCCTGGTCTCATCATTCCGTACCAATTCGGCAACCCTCGCTATCTTATCTTTGGGATTATTCTGATACTCTTGATGCGTTTCCGTCCAAGTGGGTTATCCCTGAAAAAACATAATACCAACACCGCTTAGTTCTTAACGGTGCTGCTTGCGAGACCACAGTGTAAAGTGCAGCACCTCGCAGATAAGCAGAACAAACGCCCCCGCAACAAATAACTGGAAGCGATCCTGATATTCGCCGTCTGAGCGGATGCGGAACTGCTGTTTTTCGAGGCGCGCTAAGTCCGTCGTTAACCCGGTAATCCCCGCTGTTGCGTGGTAATAGGTGCCGTTCCCCGATTTCGCAATTTCCTGCAAAAGCGTTTCATCTAACGCCGTTAACACAAGCTGTCCACTCGTATCTCGCTTGTAGGGTGTAGCCGCTGTCTCGCCCCCCGCCTGAAGCGGAATAGGTACAGACCTGATAGGGTCACCGATACCGACGCAATAGATACGCACGCCTTGCTGTGTTGCGACTTTTGCTGCCGCAACTGCCGCGCCACCATGGTCCTCCCCATCTGTAAAAAGAACGAGCACTTTCTGGCCTCCGAAATCAGATGTTATCGGTGTCTCACTTTGACCCGAAACGAGACGCTCAGTCGCTATCTCAATAGCGTTGCCGATACGGGTACCACTATGAGCAAGCGTCCCAGCGGTTACCGATGCTAAGAATTCTCTAAGCGTTCCAGTATCGCTCGTCAAAGGACATACCACAAAACTCGCTTCAGCAAAATAGAGCAATCCGATTCGGTCACCCTCAAGCTCGTCTAAGAGTGAAAGCATAATCTCTTTCGCGTGAGCGAGCCGCCGAACAGATTTCTCGTCTTCTGCAAGCATACTGGTTGAAATATCAAGGGCAAGCATGACATCCAACCGCTCCGCAACCGCTTCAGACTTCGCTCCCCACTGTGGACGGGCTATTGCAAGCACTACAAACAGATAACTCAGCAGCAACAACCCCGCTTGAATTTTGTGGCGTTGTAGATGGACGGGATCCACATTGGTGTGAAATTGGCGCAGTGCCTTCTGTTTTTGGCGCAGCCCAAAGAGAAGGAAAAAAATTACGGGCGGCACTAACCATAAGAAATGGAGTAATTCAGGGTTGCCAAAACGGAGCCAGTTCATATTTCCTCTTAAAGTCCCCCTGATAAGGGGGATTTAGGGGGTTTTTGCTTGGGTATTTCTGCGGATTTCTTATAGTGACGATAGAATAGAGTTCCGAACACGCTCAAAAACCTCAATCGCATAATCAAGATGGGCTTTAGTCGCGATGTTGAAAGAGATACCGAAATTTTTGACTGTCACGTTAGGCAAGTTGGCTCTGCACTCAACAATATGAAGCGGTGTAAAATCGCCATGGACATCAACACGGAAGTGGGTCGCTCTTCTTGAAGGGTATGTGTCAAGCCACCAATGTCCACCGATAGTCATTCGGAGTTTAGCAATCCGAGGTCGAAGCGTCGCACCGCAGGTGTCAACGTACGCCAGAAATTCATTCGCAATTTTCAGGAGTTCTTCATTCACCTGTAGCGTTTCAACAAACGACGCGAACGTCATAAATTGTTGCGCGGTGTGTCCATAACTCCGTTCTGCTTCTTTGACGACTGTCCCCCCTAAAACAGTTTCAGTCGCGACTAAAATCTCATCAGGCGCGTGATAGGAAAAATAGGAGATATAGGTAAGATCAATCCCTAAAGCCCGCAGATATTCAGCAACCTCTAAAACGCGCGTATCCACCCCTTCTGAAATAAGCACCAATCGCTGTCGTTGATTAAAGGCTGATTTACGAATATCGCCCGGTTCATATCCAAAAAATTCGCCATGCAGTGCGGTGAGGCTCGAAAATTCTTTGCCCTGCTGTTGGCACCATCGGTAAGCGAGCTGCTCCAATTCTATGAAAGAAAGTTGAGAAACGCCTGCCGCATACTCTAAAATCTGGGTAATCGCTGTCCTTGAGGGTTTACCACGCTTAAGTTCAATAATCACACAATTGCCCTGCCGATCAAGTGCAAGTAGATCGATTTTCTGCTTCGACGTACTCAGAGGCGGCTGCCTGCTGATAACACAGAGCGGTTCCCCAAGCACCAATGTGGCATCCTTTTCAAGGAGATCCTCAAAGTCGCGCTCCGCGCCAAATCGCAGTGGCTCAAGTTTCCCAAATTTCCGATCTTCCCAGCGATAAACTTCCATTTTTTTAACTATGAACCTCTGTACATCGTTTGATTTCGTTCACGACGGTTTTCGGTTGATATTGATGAAAATAAGGATATGCACGATCATTCTACAGATTGAAATTTAGCCACGCAATACGTTCGCTATATGCTTTGACCTCTGCCGCAATTCTCGTATCGCTCCAATCGTTTTTCTCACCTAAAAATTGTGCAACTTGCGGTGCTATATCAACGCCTTGACCGGGTGTCCAACCGATTCGGGTACGTCGCCAGAGAAGGTCTTCAAGCGTGATCGCCATTTCTCCCCAAGAGGCGTAGAGCAGTTCCGCTTTTGTGAATGGAAGCGATGATACGATCGGTTCTGCAAGCGTCGCGTCCTCGGCAATGAACTTTTGAATGGCACTATACCCTTCACCGTATCTCTTAACGAGACGCTCCGCATCCATATTTACTCCCTCTCCGACTGCATTTGGCAATGGGCGATCAGCAGTTTTACAGTCGCGTGGAACGTTTAGAAACGCTGTAAGGAGGTCTACAGTCTCTTCCGCCATCTGGCGGTGCGTTGTAAGTTTTCCACCATAGAGATACATCGTCCCGCTTGGACTCTCCGTGATTAAGTGATCTCTTGAAACAAAATCGTCGTCTTCAAATCCTCGTTGGAGTTGGTTGTCTGCTATAAGCGGACGTGTACCTGTGTAGGTGGCGATAATAGTATCGTTGTTGAGCGTTTGTTCCGGAAAGATTCGCTGCGTTTCTGAAAGTAGATACGCCACTTCATCCGTTGACGCACGTACCGACGATAAATCTTCCTCTGGCGTTGTTTCAGTGGTACCGACGATAGAGGTATTGTGTGAACCCGGTAAAATAAAAATACCGCGGGATTTGCCGCCCTGCCGCATTTCTGACTGCGTAGAGATTACTAAACCATACGCACCAGAGGCATCTTCTTTCCCACATCTTGGTAAAACGATATGAGTGCCTTGCGCATTTTTCGTTACCAGACGTGGCATCCCATCATAACTCGGATCTTTCCGCCACACATGATCACTCCAAGGTCCTGTTGCTGATACAATTTTTCGCGTAGAAATTTCAAAGCGTTGTCCAGAGATAACATCTTCAGCAGTTATTTTGTATACACGGTTTTCGCGATCCATTGTATCTCGTTGATTGACGAAATCGAGAAATCGGACATAGTTGGTTATAACAGCACCGTGTCGATGCGCATCCTTGAGTGTCGCAAGCGTTAATCTCGCGTCGTCAGTAGTGCTGTCCCATATAACAACACAACCTTTTAGCGTGTCCGTAGCAACGGGACCCAGTAAGTGTTGAATCTTTTGAGCATCGCGAAGCACTTTCGATCTCTCTGCCTTATCTGTTTTAGAAAGGTAATTGTAGTAGTACGCAGCTGCCTGTATACCTACTAATGGGTACGGATCCCCCTTGTAGAAGAGAATCGCTAAAGGAAGCGGTTTGACAAGATTCGGCGCAATGCGTTGGAGAATCTCACGTTCTTTGCGAGACATTTTAACGAGCTCTCTATCGTGTTTAAGATAGCGAAACCCCCCGTGAACAAGCTGCGAGGTCGCGCTGCTCGTCCCACTGGCAAAATCACCTTGCTCAATTAAGGCAGACTTGATGCCGCCGTTGAGTGCAAGGTCCCGAATTACACCCGCGCCAACAATACCACCGCCAACAACCAAAACATCCAACAGTTCCGTCTTGAGAGTTTCAATGTTTTCGGAGCGGGTTCGCGGCGAGAATTCTATCGGCATTGCGTATCCTTAACTGCTATCAATCATCTATTATCAAATGGCTATGTAAAGAAACCTTCCGAATAGCCTTCAAAATCCCTGCGACAGCACCTTGTACCGGTTTCGTCAACAGTGGTAAAAATATGAGCTGGGAACAGGCTGTTTCGGTCACAGGCAAATCCGAAGGCCCATAGGTTTCAAACGCCCCACCCATATCAGGGGTGCAGAGCGGACCGCGACCATTCATATAGATGTCAAGCCCGTGTGTGAAAAGTGGCAAAGTATGCAGAAGTGGATACGGATTGCTATTGGTCGGTAGACGCCCCGAAAAAAGCGGCACACCATCGCCAACAAGAAGCGGATAGGGGTTATTATTCGCTAAGACCCCTTCTTTTCTGAGTGCTTCCGCAAACAGTGGCGCAGGCAGCCCTTGCAGCTCTTCTTTATGATAACGAATAGGAAACCCGTAAAATCCTGCTGGCTCGCTCCCTTCATAAGTTTCAACAGGAGAAACACCCGGAATCTCTTGTAATCCAGCGGAAATTTCTTGGATATACGCACGACGGTTGGCATTGAGCGCATCCAGTTTTTTCAACTGCACCGAAGCAATACCGATAGCGAGTGGATGGGCACGAAATTTAACACCCAATCCCATCGGTGGAAGATGCGTGTATTGCAGTGCCGCTGCCGCTGCCGCTTCAACATTAGGAGAACGATTGACTTGACCAAGCAGACATGCCCGCTCAAACACCGCTACATCGTTGGTAGCAAGTACTCCACCTTCGCCGCCGCTGATAGACTTGTTGCCTTGCAAACTCCACGCCCCTGCCTGTCCAATGCTTCCACACGGTATCCCTTTGTAAGATGCGCCGTGTGCGTGTGAACAGTCCTCTATGACAGGCACACCTGTTTCTTCGCTGAGTGCCATCAGCGCGTCCATGTCGCAGACATTGCCCCACAGATGCACCGCCACGATCGCCTTGGTTCGTGAGGTAATGCGCCGCCGAACGTCATCCACATCAATTAGCAGGGTCTTGGGATCCACCTCACAGAAAACGGGTGTCGCCATCAAGGTTAACGCAGGCGTGATTGATCCCATCCATGTATAGGTCGGGCAAATCACCTCATCACCGGGACCGACACCAAGCCCAAACATCGCGCTATGTAAGGCAGCCGTCCCGTTCGTCAGACTCACAGCGAATTGGGTTTGGTGCCGTTCGCACCAAGTTCGCTCAAATTCTTGAACAGTTGGAGAGGGACCAGAGAGTTCGTTCCGAAGCGTCATCTCATAAACAACCCGTGCCTCCTCTTCTGTGATTTGCTGCCACTCATCCAGTTTCGGGTAAGGGGCATCAGGTGTTATTTCAAAGACTGGGGTTCCACCCAAAAAAGCAGGAAGATCTGTCGCGGTCCTCTCATGATGAGATGACCGCGTTGTGTTTTTCGCCACGATATTTTCCTCACCATCGCTTTAGCAATCAGCGATTTGTTTTAATCGGATACCTGTGTTATACTAACAGGCGTGTTGCTGATAATAACATCATGCATAATAACACGTTCTAACAACTTTTGTCAAATTTAGCAGAGAGACTGAAAACTCTTGAACATCCGAAAATTGTTTGTCTCGTTGGTTCGAGACGAAACATCTCAATCCAGAAAGTTTTTCCTCAGTTGTATACCCCCACTCCTTGCTATCTTCGGATTTTTCCTTTTGTGTGGAGTCGTCGTCTATCTCCGTGGACAAGGCGCATTAGAGTTCTATAGAATTATTCTTCTTAGCGGGTTCGCGAGCCTTGACGATTTCGGGTATGTACTGTTCAACGCCACACCTTTAATCTTCACAGGACTTGCTGTCGCTATTGGTTATAAGAGTGGGTTATTCAATATCGGCTGTGAGGGACAACTTTACGTTGCAGCGTTCGCTGCTGCGTGGATGGGTATGCACCTAAATCTTCCAGTGCCTCTACTGGTTCCGCTCTGTATAGGATCCGCAATGATTGCCGGCGCTGGATGGGGGGCAATCCCGGGGTTCTTAAAGGCGAGATATGGCGCGCACGAAGTCATCAATACAATTATGATGAACTTCATCGCTTTCGCTCTCATGAATTACCTCGTCACATCCGTTTACCAAGAACAGGGACAGATGATCCCTCAAACCCCTCAGATTCATGAAGCCGCACAAATCCCAAGATTAGCATCTCTAATCCCCATCCTACCACAGAGTAACCCATTAAACGTAAGCTTCTTGATCGCCTGCGTGTGTGTCGTGTTTTGTTATATTTTTTTGACCTACACCCGTTGGGGATACGAACTCCGCTTGGTAGGCAACGCGAGAGATGTCGCATCTTACGGCGGAATCAACCCCCGTGCTGTAACGGTATGGGTAATGGCGTTGAGTGGGGCGATTGCCGGATTGGCTGGTGTCGCTGAGGTGATGGGATACCGTTATCGGTTTTTGGATAGTTTCTCTTCAGGGTGGGGTTTCACAGGGATCGCCGTCGCGCTCTTGGGAAGAAACAATCCTTTCGGTATTTTGGCTGCAGCCATTTTGTTCGGATTATTGAACAAAGTCGCCTTAGACATCGACATTCTGTTGGGAATCCCGCGCGGTATCTTCTTTGCGGGTCAAGGGATGCTCATTATATGGTTAGTTTGTATAGAAGGCGTCTCACGAAAAACAGACACTTTCCGCATCTAAACCTGCCTCACCGAACCGCATAAGAGACTTACTTGTTTCAAAGACAGACTAAGCTCGAAACGAAGTGGAGAGCGATTCTACGGAAAGGCGCGTCAAAATCCAAACCCGCCTCATCGAACCGCAAGGTAAATTAAAAATATGATTTTTGAATTAATTCCAAGTACTTTGCGAATGTCAACACCGTTGGGGTTCGCTGCCCTCGGCGGGATCTACTCTGAACGCTCAGGGGTCATTAACCTCGCCTTAGAAGGGATGATGCTCATTGGGGCATTCGGTTACGTCGTCGGCACACAAATCTCCGGTTCAACGTGGATCGGATTGCTTGTCGGCACAAGTTTCGGGTTAGCAATGGCTTTGTTACATGCCATCGCAACTGTCACCTTTCAGGCGGAACAGGTTGTCACCGGAATCGGTATTAATATTCTGGCATTAGGGATTACAGAGTACCTCTTACCCACCCCTCAACAGGTAGACGGGCTCCCGCACTGGGAGCTGCCACTCATCGGTTCATATAGTTTCATGGTCTATTTACTACCGATATTAATGATAGCAAGCCACATTTTTCTTTTTAAAACGCCATGGGGCTTGCGACTGCGTGCGGCAGGCGAATCAACAGAGGCACTTGCAGCACTGAGTCTGAGTCGAACAAAATGGCAATACCTTGGGATCCTGTTAAGTGGACTCTTCACCGGGGTAGGCGGATGCTTTCTGGCATCCGAAGTGCATTACTTTACAAAAGGGATGACAGCCGGACGCGGCTACCTCGCCCTTGCAGCTGTGATATTTGGGAACTGGCGACCCTTAAGCGGCGTATCTGCGTGCTTCCTTTTTGGATTCGCCACCGCTTTAGAACTCGCAAACCGATGGAATATACCCGGACAACTCCTACACAGCCTACCTTATATATTAACAATGGTCGTGCTCGTCGGGTTCGTTGGGACATCGCGGCCACCGGCGAGCTTAGGAAAAATGAAGTCGTAGATTTTTAGCAGGCCCCTTATTACGTTTCACTGCCTTCATCCGCAAGCCCGTAGTAGCTGCCATGGCGACTGTAATAACCATAGGACTTCGCATGTTTCGGATTAATCATGTTGCAAAGCACACCGATACCTTTCGTCGGGAACGCCTCTGTCAAATGCCGTATCCCTGTCAGAATGTCAAACCGTCGGGTTTTTGTGATGTCAAAAACATAAACGATCGCATCAACGATGTTCGCCAGAATCATCGGATCAGCGACAGCCCGCACAGGTGGCGAATCAATCACAATGACATCGTACTCAGATTTTGCGAGTTCCAACCACGCTGTCATCATTTCCGAATTAAGAAGCTCAATCGGATTCGGCGGCACAGTCCCGCTCGGTATCAGATATAGATTGGGAACGCCAGTCTGCTTAACTGTCGCGTGGAGTACGTCGTATCCATTCTCTGAGCTCAGGTGGATGAGCGCTTCACTCAAACCAGGCTTGCGTACATCAACATGCGGGACAGGTAACTCTGATGCCTCAACATCTACAGCGTCCGCTACTGGAAGGAGTTGTTCTTTCGGAAAAGTATTGTGTTGCGAAGGTCTCCGCATATCCGCATCAATGAGTAGAACCCTATTACCTCTTTGCGCAAGTGCCACCGCAAGATTTGATGAAATGGTACTTTTGCCTTCGCCGCGCGTCGCGCTTGTGACGAGGATCGTTTTCACAGCGTCACCCGGATTCAGAAACGGCAGTTTGGCTTGTAGCACACGAAACGCTTCCGCCGTCCTCGAATTCGGAGCATCATGAACCATCAGCGGGAGCCGATAAGAACTACGCCTCTTGATCGACGGAAGCACCCCAAGGAAACTCGGTGATTCCGGAAGAGCGTCCAATTGCCGGACCGCCTCCTCTAAGCGGAGGTAAGTATCTTTGAAATAATTTTTAGCAACAGCGAATGTCACACCAAGTAACATTCCAACAAAAGCCCCTAAAGCGAGATTCAATTTTAGCCGCGGTTTCAACGGCTCCTCCGGCGCGCGTGCTTTATCCATCACCTTGATACTTTCCGTGCGGGCTTGGGAGAAAATTTCTGCCTCCCGCATTTTCGTCTCTATAGCAAGTACCTGAGCATTGTAAATCTCAACATCTCGCTTAAAACGATAAAACTGCTGTTGTTCGTCTGACCAGCCACCGAGCTTCGCGTGATGCGCATCAATTTGGGCAGCGACTTCTATCTTCTGTTTCTCAAGACCGATAATCGTCGCCTGCGTCTCATTTACTTTTTCTGTAAGTGCTTGGTGGAGCGGATTGTAAGAAGTGGTTGTGCTTCTTATTTGCTTCTCTTCTTTAGCAAGAAGCGCGCTTGTCTCCTTAATCTTCTTCTGATTCGCAGTCACCTCAGGATGCGTTTCATCGTATTTACCAAGGAGTTCCGCCCGGTCAATTTCGTACTGGTTTAAATTATCTTGCAACTTGGAATGTGAAGGATTTCGGGCGATTGTTTCTGAGACAACCTCTTCCGACGACTTATCTAACTCCGCCTGATAGGTTGCTAACCGCAATTCAGCACCCGCCAAGAGATCTATCAATTCGTTTTCTTTCACCTGAAGTGCCAGAATGATCTGTGCTTGTGTCCCACCTTCCGCATTTAAGGTGATTTCGGGATAGTTTTGCTGAAATGCAAAAAAATCATCCTCAGCATTTGTGAGGTTTTCTCTTGTCTGGTTCAACATCTCTTGGGGGAGCGGCTTTTGCCACCACTCCATTTGCTCAACAGTTTCCGCTTCAACGACCACTTGAAATACAGCAGCGATCTTGTTAGCCAGGTTCTGTGCCCGTTCCGAGACTTGCTGCTGCACAGCCCGCGCACCTCGCTGCTGCACAGTAACAGTAATCACTTTTCCATCCGGTGATTCTTCGACCTTTAACTGCTCGTCAATAAGGGTTTTGATGAAAAAATCTTGCCATTCGTCGTCCGTAAGTTCTCCTTGTTCAGTAGCATCCTGATCCAAGTCAATATTCAACACATCTGCAAGCCATACGACAATTCGCCCGCGATGCATAGGTAATGGATCAAGCAGTCCTTCGTCTCTGAGTTGGCGTACTGCCGGTGTAATCACAAGGTCCCGGGACTGCAACTGCGCCGCGAAAGCACTTACAGATGTCCCACCAATTAACCCTGATATCGGTAATTGAGAGAGGAGGGAGGAGGCGGATTGACTATCTAAAACACGAATTGTGGTTTCCGATTGAAAAACCGGTGGCGTGAGATCCGTTATGAGAAACGCCCCGAAAACCGAAAGCAGAAAAATGAGAAGAACACTCCACTTATTCCGAAAAAGTATCCAAAAATAGTCTGACAATCGAATTACTCTAACTTCTTCAAGGTGCCTATCGGTCGTCTCCTGCATCTGTAACCTCATTATATTTTATATATATTTTCAAGCGCAAATTCTGTAATTATTAATTGTATCTGATCAGAACGGTGACAAGCAGGTTCACAAACGATGTCGCGAACGTAATCACCCGCCAATCTAAACGGGTCCGTTCACGGACTCGAAGTTGATCTTTCGGACCCAAGTAAACCTCAGAGTGAACCTGATCGAAGTTCAATTCCGCTTCTGTTCCATCAGCCCGGGTCAGCAGACATTTTTTCGGATTCGCCCGCTCTTCATTGAAGCCACCCGCCATCGCAATAGCTTGCCCTAAAAGGACAGGCTCGGTAATTATATACTGTCCCGGTTTCTCTACAGCCCCCGTAACGCTTATTTTCGCTTCTGCCAATGGCACGTATAATGTATCCCCAGGTCCCAACATCACATCAACATTTTCCACAGCGAGATCAACCAAAATACGTTCTTTACTGGTAATGATTTCTGACTTGTGCAAATCCGCGAAATCCGATCTGGAACCGCCAGCAAGTTTCAACGCTTGAACTGCTGGCACTTGCGGGGTCGTTATCGGATACACACCGGGAGCGACTACAGCACCTATGACACGCACCGGACGCTGCTGAAAAACAGAAGGAACAAATATCGTATCATAGTCTTTCAACGGAATATCGGGACCACCTGCACTGATGAGTTTAAGATAATCTACCCTTTTATACAGCTTCCCATCGCGCCAGATAGAAATGTCCGTAAGATCCGCAAGTTCATAGTTGATTCCAGCAGATGCGAGTGCTTGGAGCAGATATACCTGCCCGACTTCAAAAACATGTAAGTTGCCACGTGCTCGCGGTTCAACAGCACCGAACACAAGGATAGTCCGTTTCGGCTGCATGAGCGTTACAAACACACGTGCGGTCGGGAGGTGTTTTGAAAAAGCGGACTGCATTCGCGCCTCAAGCTCAGAAACCGTGAGACCGGCAACCTTGATGAGGCCAATAAGCGGATAGGAGACATACCCATCTTTTTGAATGGGCACTGGAATCCGTTCTTTGCTATATTCAGAATACCCATCTACAGTGACAACGAAACTGTCGCCAACTTCCAATTTATATGTAGACAATTCGGGAGAACTCGCGTCTTTTGACGTAGCTGCTACGCCAGTCGTGGCGTTTTCAGTAGGGGCAGCTGCGAAAACAGGGACGGAATAACTGAGTTGCCCTAAAATGAGTAGAAATATTAGAAGACTTTTCACAGGAAATTTTGGAAAACAGTCCGTGCCTCTAAAAAATTGCTGGCATAGAGAAAGTATTTTTTTCATGAAATCGCTATCAACCTTTTTCAGCGGATTTTTTTTATTTGTTGATTCTCAGATTCAGATCCTTCTTATTTTTCTATTGCCCAATATTCTAACAGATATTTACCAGAAACGCAAAGGAAAACCACTTTCACCAGTCGGGCGACCTCTCAGTTCGGACTCAAATCCGCGTTGCCCAAAAACCCCCAACAGACGTATAGAAGCTCTTTACTAATATTGTGCTCACGTTATATGATGTTCGTTGCGAATCGCTTGGTTTTCTTCAAAAATAATGTTTGTTGCTTTAACCTATAGGTTTATGCTAATATAGTGTTGTGAACTTAAAAGCTACTTTTGCACAACTTCAAAGCAAACAGGTAATGATTATCGGTGATGTCATCGTGGACGAATATATCTGGGGGGATGTGAACCGAATTTCGCCTGAAGCCCCTGTACCAGTGTTTGAAATCGAGACAGAGGAGACCGGATGCGGTGGTGCGGCGAATGTCGCACAGAACGTCGCCAGTTTGGGCGGCAACGCAATATTGGTCGGAGTCATAGGGAAAGACAGGGGCGGCGAAAAGTTAGTCCAGATGCTAACCGAGTTGAATATAGTTACCACCGGGATACGTATAGATCCCCAGCGACCCACAAGCACAAAAACACGTGTGATTGCAGGGGCTGCTACTACGACACACGCAGATCGAGACTACAATTCGGCACACCATCTGCTCCGTATTGACAACGAATCCAAACAGGAAATCTCTATGCAGATGCGGGAACGATTATTAGACACTATCGTTTCTCAGCTACCAACAAGCAATGCAATCATCTTCGCGGATTATGATAAAGGGGTAATCAATGCCCAACTCATCAGAGACGTGATGAAACATGCCCAACCTTACGATATACCGATTGTCGTTGATCCGAAGCGAGATAACTTCTGGCACTATAAAGGCGTAACAGCCATTACGCCGAATCACAAGGAGGCTGGTGCCGCTGTTCACGAAGAGATCATTGATACCCCGCAGCTGGTTACTGTCGGCGAGAAAATTTTAAACCAATTATCGCTTAAGGCGTTGCTAATTACGCGCGAGGCGAACGGCATGTCACTGTTCCAACGTAGACCTGACGGCAATCTGCAAGTAGAGAACCTACCACCTCATAGCAGTGTCGTGAAGGATGTAACGGGTGCCGGAGACACTGCCATATCAGTTTTCACGCTCGCGCTTGCGGCAAATGCCGATTTCCATAGTGCTGCAGTATTGTCAAATCTCGCTGCGGGGATAGTCGTTGGAAAAATAGGCTGTGCGACTGTTACACCCCAGGAGCTATTGAACGCAATTGAAACGGAAACATCTGTCTCTGAGTTAGAGGAAACCGAAAAATGAGAACTGTCTTTCTGGATCGAGATGGTGTTATCAACCAAAACCCGGCGAATATGGGGTACGTCCGGAAATGGTCTGAATTTAGCTTCATCCCGAATGCAAAGAAAGCGATCCGAGAACTGACCGAAAATGGTTATCGAATTATTGTAGTGACCAATCAATCCGGAATTCAGAGAGGACTCTATTCAGAGGAAAGTTTGGCAGATATCCACTCGCGAATGGTCACTGAAATTAATAAAACAGGTGGCGCGATTGACGCTGTTTATTACTGTCCACACCACCCTGATGCAGGATGCGAGTGCCGAAAGCCGAAAACCGGTATGTTAATGCGCGCTGCAGATGAACACAACATTGAACTATCAAATGCCTATTTGATCGGTGACTCAGTCACAGATATTCAAGCAGGACAACGCGCCGGAACACGGACGTTTCTTGTGTTAACCGGACTTGGACAGGAAAGTTACTACTACTATATCAACGCTAAATCCGATTGGCGTGTGGATGAGAACGGACATCGTCCCGAAAAAATTTTCACAAACCTTTACGCAACAACGCGCTGGCTCATAAAAAACGAAAGAACAAAAGCGCAGTAGTGAGTGGGTCCACGGCAAAACTGCTACATTTCCAACTTACCCAACCGAACCGCAAGAAAGTATAAAAAATAAATACAGAAGGTGTAATCCGTAACGTAGTGGAGGGTGGATATACGGCGAAAACCGATACATCGTCAACTTCACCCAACCGAACCGCAAGGAAATACAAAAGAATGGTTCTTGAAAAAATAGAAACCCGGACAGCGCATGCGGGTGTTATTGGGCTCGGTTACGTAGGGTTACCACTTATAGTTGCCATCGCAAGTGCAGGTTTCCGAGTTACAGGCATCGATATCTGTTCGGAAAAAATTGAGCGGCTCAAACAGGGCATCTCAGATGTAGCAGATGTCCCCGATACAGTGCTCGCATCGTTGATTACGTCCGGTCAGATTCAGGTAACAACAAATTTCAATGTACTTCAGGAATTAGACACAGTCAACATCTGTGTGCCGACACCTCTGCGTGAGAACCGAACACCGAATATGCAATTTATCGTTGCTGCAGTGGAACAGGTCGCCCAACACCTCCACTCCGAACAACTCATCGTCCTCGAAAGTACGACCTATCCCGGTACAACTGAAGAAATTGTGCTATCAACACTCACTAACCCATCCAACAAAAACATCTCTGCTCAAACGTTAGAAGTAGGTCATGATTTTTATCTCGCCTTCTCTCCCGAACGTATTGAACCCGGCAATAGCACCTATGACATGACAAACACCCCGAAAATTATCGGAGGCGTTACACCGCACTGCACACACGTCGCAGAAACCTTTTACGCACAATTTATCAATAAGACACACACAGTATCTTCACCCCGAACAGCAGAGATGGTAAAACTCCTTGAAAACACGTTTAGGAGTGTCAATATTGGCTTAATCAACGAGGTCGCCCTGATCTGTGACCGAATGGATTTAGATGTGTGGGAAATTGTTGATGCTGCAGCGACAAAACCGTTCGGATTTATGCCTTTTTACCCAGGTCCGGGACCCGGTGGCCATTGCATCCCTGTGGATCCACATTACCTCTCTTGGAAAGCACAGAAATATCAATATCACGCCCGATTTATTGAACTCGCCAGCGAAATTAACAATGAGATGCCTAAGTATGTGTTAGAAAAAATTAGCCACGCCTTGAATCTTCAGCGCAAACCCCTTAACGGCTCAAAACTATTAATCTTAGGGGTCGCCTATAAAAAGGACATCGGAGATACCCGCGAATCGCCCGCGCTTGAGGTAATTCGTTTAATTCTTGACAAAAAAGCGGAATTTGTATATCATGACCCGTACGTAGAAAGTCTGTCTCTTGATGGCAGAGAAATTCATCATTCAGAACCCCTAACAGTCAATTTAGTAAAAAGCGTCGATTGCGCTGTGATCTTGACAGATCACGAAGCTATAGACTACGGTTGGCTCACCGAACATGCGCAAATAATAGTTGATACGCGCAACGCAACGCGCGGTGTACAGAAGGGACAGGAGAAAATTATTAAAATTTAATCTTATCATACTTTCGGAGCCTAATAATGTCATACCCAAATTTAAAATTGCAAATACAACGAGACCAGTTAACGTGGTTTTTAGACGTGTTTTTAGATGAAAAAGAAGTTTACCAATTAAGTGCCTCTATCGGCATCATCCCGGATATAGACAGGCTCTACGCCTTATCAAAACGAGAATTATTGGTAAATTTAACCGACGCGTTTTTCCGGACAGTTGCCCCTCAAAAATCTACCGTTGAAGATAGCAGTACTCACACGTCTGAACATAGAATCAACAACGGCGAAGTTTCAGCCGAAGAGGTAGCCAGCGAGTTTCTGACCGAAAAGGCGCATGCTGCAATCTCCCGTGTCGGATATATGGAAATTTCCGAAATCGAAACATTCTTTAAAACGTCCGATATCCTAATTGAAACTGGCGATTTCGGCGAAGTTGTTTGGGCACTCCTCACTGACCAACGTACTGCAGTCGTCGAACACGGCTATAAACTCCTTAATACAACTTATGAATCCATAGAAATAGCACACACAAACGGATACGGAAATCTCCAAAGCAGCGAACAGTTAGAAAAAATTGGATCTCAGGATGCTTACAATTTAGAAACCACAAATCAACAGTTAGAAGACACCACACCCGAAATTGAGCAGCTTGAGCAACAATTAGCAGACTCGAAAGCAGACTACGTCTCACTTGAGCAGAAACACAGCCGGTTAGACCAACAGCGTGCTTTCCTTGTAGAAGAAAATAAAGGATTGAAAACTAAAACCGAAGACTACCACAACAACGAAAAACGACTGAAGGAACTCGAACGCGAAAACCTTATACTCCGTGAACAAGTAGCGCAATATGCCGAAAATACCACCGCGTTACAGCAACTTACTGACGAACGCGACTTCCTTCTCGCAGAAAAGGAACGGTTGGTTGAGCAGCTGCAAGAATATGAACAGATCACGACAGCAAAAGAGACCTTCACTTCCGATCTCAAATTGGTTGAAGAAGCTATCTACAAAGGGCATCAAGAACTTGAAGAGTTTCAAACCAGTTTAGATAGCCATTTCGATGCCTTAGAAAGTTCACATCAGGCGGCGCGTGGCGCGTTGAACCAAATTCGTCAAACCCTTACTTACTTAGACACACAACAACTGACTGCCGAAGAAGGCACCTATAATAGTATCACACCCGAACAACCGCGGGTCGGCGTTTTTGTCGATGTCCAAAATATGTTTTACGCCGCCAAAGATCGCTACGGCAGAAGAGTTGATTACATCAAACTGCTTGATTTGATCGTCGGACCGCGTTACCTTATCGGTGCTTATGCTTACGTTGTCCAGATACCGGAAATCGACCAAGCCCCCTTTCTCTCACTTCTTGAACACAACGGGTACACGATTAAAAGCAAGGACCTCCGCTTGCGCGGTGATGGTTCCGCAAAAGGGGATTGGGATGTGGGTATAGCCGTGGATGTCGTCTCAATGCTCGGCTCATTGGATGTCGTCATCTTGGCAAGCGGTGATGGTGATTTCTGTCCGCTCGCTGAACTTATCAAGCAACAGAACAAACGCGTGGAGGTCGTCGCTTTTGAACACAACACCTCCATGGATCTACAACAAATCGCAGATCAGTTCTTCCCAATTGGAGACGAACTGCTCATATAAACTTAAAGGCGTGTGGCAAGCCCAGTTGGCACCTACAAAATGAATGACCTTCTTCAGTGTATACGGAATGCTTTTGGTGAAGAAGGAACGCGCGCGGAATCCTTCAAAGGCATTTCAAACCTCGGTTCACTCCTGCCATTCCGGATATGCTTCGTTCTCACTATCCTTTCTGTGCTTAGCACAATAGACTTAACAAGCGCAGAATGGCCATCTTCAGCAACACAAAACCTTCCATTATGCACAGCACAAAACGAACAACGTTTTCCTGTTCTCATCGCTGATGGACAAGGCGGTGCTATCGTCGCGTGGAGCGATGCAAGACATGCAAATCGCGATATTTTCGCGCAGCGCGTTAGTGCAGCAGGCGATATGCACTGGGCCCCGAACGGTATCGCAATCTGTGATTTGCCTTCATCGCAAAGTTGGCCCCTAATCGTTAGCGACACAGATGGGGGCGCTATTCTGGTCTGGGGTGATACGCGACACGGCAATCAGGACAGCTACGCGCAACGCATTGACGCAAACGGCAACAAACTGTGGAACCCTGAAGGCGTTCCCGTCTGCACACATCCAACCTTACAAGACGATCTAAACGCTACTGCCGACGGTAAAGGTGGCGTTATCGTCGTATGGGAAGATTGGCGCAACGGGAATCAGGATATCTATGCCCAAAGAATCGACAACACTGGAAAGCCGCTATGGGAAGCGAACGGGGTTCCAGTTTATCGCGGAGCAGGCGATCAGTATGACCCCGTTTTAATCGCTGATGGACAAGGCGGCGCTATTTTCGCATGGTGGGATATTAGCACGCCAGATTGGAACATTTACGCACAACGCTTATCGGCAGATGGCAAATCTATGTGGAACTCAGGTGATGATGCTGAAAACGCACCTATCCCCGTCTGCACAGCCACTGGAAATCAAGGCGCGCCCGTTGTCGTGAGCGATGAAAACGGCGGCGTGTTCTTTGTTTGGTCGGACTACCGAAATGATCCAAACTTTTATACAAGCGCGCAGCTATATGCTCAGCATCTAACTGCTAACGGAGAGGCGTTGTGGGAAAAGGATGGTATTCCTATCTGTACACTCCAGGTCAATCAACAACAACCCGATTGCATTCCCGACGGCAGCGGTGGCTTCATTGTTACATGGTGGGACGAACGCAATATCTTCGCCGATATTTACGCGCAGCATATTAATGCAGACGGTGAAGCGTTGTGGCACGACGAAAACTCACACTTCCCTGAAGGCGGTGTCCCTGTCTGTACCGATGCAGGTGTTCAACGCCTTCCACAACTCATTCCCACCGATGAGACCGGAGCCATCGTTTATTGGTTGGATTATCGCGAAGACTTTGGAGACGCAACCGAGGATGCGATCTATGCACAACGGCTTGATGCTGACGGCAAACCGCTGTGGGAAATTAATGGGATCCCTGTCTGTAACGCACCGAAAGCACAAATCACCCCGCAAGCCATTGCCACAAGTGTTAACGCGGCCATTGTCACTTGGGGCGACGCACGCGGTCAAGATGAAGACATCTACATCCAACGCATTCCTTAGGTGATTATCGGTTATCAGTTAAGAGGTCGCCGAGCCTATCCTTTCTCAACTGCAACTAAAGGAGATTTTATGCAAATTCAGCGAACACAACGGGCACCCGCAAAACGCGCAATTATTGTCGGAATGGACGGCGCAAGCATGGAACTCGTTAAGAATATGATTGACTGGGGACATGCCCCTAATATGGCGAAGCTGCTTCGGACTGGCGTCTACCGACCGATGATCGGTGTATTTCCGACATTGACACCCCCGGGATGGACCGCTCTTTCCACCGGTTCATGGCCCGGCACACATCAGGTGATGGATTTTAATATTCGGGCTATCGGGGAACGTCTTGATAAAACAGCGTGGGGAATTAACACCGACTTGTGCCAGTCCGAGTATCTATGGAACCTCGTAGAACGGGCAGGTGGGAAACCTATCTTGGTGAAATGGGAAATGTCTTGGCCCCCCACTGTCAAAACAGGTATTCAGGTGGAAGGCACAGGACCAGGTGTCTCCAACCATCATCAAATTGCCGGATATCATCTGTTTGTCGCAGGAAAATGGGCACCCCGACCTATCGGAGGGCAGCGCGACCCAGAAACGTTAGATCCGAGCGCATTACAGAAAGTTCAAAATATTGACCCGGTCACTATCGAACCGATTGCGGCTGCCGAATGGCGTGACTTACCTGATTCCACACAACCCGCGCAGGAGGTCGAACTCACCATCCGTCCGCTGGCACGCGGCAGAGAAGATGTGATGCCATCGGTCTATTCCCAAGGCGAAGCATCCGACGAAACACGAATTCCAAAACCGTTTTATGGATTGATTTACGCCGCTGGTGATAATGGTTACGATCGGATACGGATCTGTCGAAGCCGTTCGGGAAATGATACCGTTGCCGATCTCGGGGTCGGTGAATGGAGCGACTGGTGGTTAGACACGTTTGAAATTGATGGCGTTAAAGTGGAGGGATACGTCCAGATGAAACTGGTCACGCTCACGTCCACAGCCGACGCTTTTGAGCTTTTTGTGCCGCAAATCTGGCCCCGAGACGGGTATACGGTGCCCGATACAATCGCCAAAACAATCGATACAGAAATCGGTTCGTTTCTGCAAAACCCTGCACGCGACGCACTCGGACAAATAGACGACAACACCTATTTTGAACTCTTAGACTACCACCACCAACGTCTCGCGGATGTCGCAACACACCTTGCCACGAACAACGATTGGGATGTCCTGATGGTAGAAAGCCACGCGCCGGACTATGCAAGCCACTTCTTCCTCAGTCAAGCAGACGAGATTAGCGGCGCAGCACCCGAAACAATCCAACGGTGCCGTGAGGGATTACGACACACCTATGAATCCGTTGACCGAATGATTGGACAGTTAATGGAACTCGCAGATGAGGAGACGGTTATTCTCGTCTGTTCCGACCACGGCGGCACGCCAAACCAATTCCGTGCCGTTGATATTGAGAAAGTCTTGGAAGAAACCGGATTCATCGTCAGAGATGCAAACGGCGAAATAGACTGGACAAAAACGCGCGCTGTCAACGTCGGGTTGGTGCATATCTTCATCAACTTAGCCGGACGTGAACCCGATGGCATCGTCGCGCCTGAGGATTATGAAGAGACGCAACGTGAACTTATCGCCGCCTTACATACCTACAAGGACGAAAAAACAGGACGACACCCGTTTACTTTAGCCGTCACGCGTGCGGATGCTGAAATGCTCAACCTACACGGTGAATTAGTCGGCGATGTCGTCTATGCGCTGCGCCCCGAATTCGACGGTGCACACGGGAAGCAGCTGCCCTCGGTGAGTTTCGGGATCGGTGGACAGCACTCTACATTTCTCCTATCCGGTGCGGGCGTTCGCGAAGGCGTTGCCTTGGAGCGGCAGGTTCGTGTCGTCGATGTCGCACCGACGCTCTGCTATCTATTGGGACTTCCGATGCCTGACAGAGTGGAGGGGGGTGTCGTTTACGAGGCATTAGCGGATCCGAATTGGCATTTGACACAACTTGCAGCTTTGGAATAAGTCACTTAAGACTTACGCATTTCCTCTTAAAGTCCCCCTGATAAGGGGGATTTAGGGGGTTTAAAACTAAAAAATTTGCCATTATGTACTAAATTTGCGTAAGTCCTGTCGCTATTAAGAGCGCGCACCGATGCCGCATCTCTCGCGCAATTCTTCCAGAGTGTATGTGTTGATGACTTCGGCTTTTGTTAACCAACCCCGACGCGCAACATTCAAACCCGATTGCCGGTGCACCAGCCGTTCGATAGCGTGTGCATCGGTATTGACTGCTAACAGTACACCCGCATTTTTTGCCATCCGAACAAACTGAGGATCCAAATCCAATCGATTCGGCGATCCGTTAATCTCCAAAACTGTGCCATTTTCTGCTGCCGCTGCAATCACCGCTTCAAGATTAACGGGATACATAGGTCTGTGTCCGAGCATCCTGCCTGTCGGATGACCGATGATATTGACAAACGGATTCTCAATGGCGCGAATAATACGCTTCGTCATTTCTGCCTCGGTTAAGTTAAAATGGCTATGGACGCTTGCGACGACAATATCAAGCTGCGCTAAAATCTCATCAGGGAAATCCAGAGTGCCGGAGCGCCGAATATCTACCTCAGAACCCGCCAAGACTCTCATACCCTCGGTTTCTGCATCTAATTCACGGACTCGCTTCACCTGTTCAAGAAGCCGTTCCTGATCCAAACCGTTCGCGACGGTAGAAGAGACCGAATGGTCGGTAATAGCGAAGTATTCAAGACCTTCTGCTTTCGCTGCTTCCACTATTTCCTGAAGTGTATTCCGTCCGTCACTCCAGTCAGTATGGGCGTGTAAATCCCCTCGCAAGTCGGTAAATTCAATAAGATCCGGTAAGGTGTTATCTTTAGCCGCTGCGACTGATGTGCCATCTTGTCTAAGCTCAGGCGGAATATAGGAGAGTCCAAGTTCTCCGTAAATTTCCGTTTCTGTGATGCTATGTTCAATCGTTTGCAAGGAAGGACAATCGCGTAGCGCGTCAAAGTGAGCATCCGCTGCTGTCGTTAAGAATAGAGTGAGTTCGTATGTGGCAGCAGTGCACAGATAGATAGAGACTGGAAAATATTGGTCCACATAGAACTGAATTACGGGGAGCATATCTCGGACATCACTTGTCGGTTCGTCCTGGCTTTTTTCAAGGAGAGATGCACTGTTGCTGTCATATAATAGGTACTGGGTTTGATCGCCTGTTTTGAAGACGATTTGCGTTTGTGAGAAGGGTTCAAGAAACGCTTGTAGCGAATCAGGAACAACACCGTTCTCAAATCGAAACGCTGTCTCGTCTTCACATTCAACAATTAATTCTATACCGTGACAGATCTCTTCATATCGCCGTAAATGCCCAGTGAATTCCGGTTTCCGTTTCAGCCATCCAAATTGCGTTAAGTCCTCCGAAATCCGCTGTGCGATCGGCAAAACAGTCCACAGTGGACGTGCTTTCCGAAGCTGCGTGCGAAACTCCAAACTCTCGGCTATCATTTGAAGGGTCTTCTTTCCGATCCCCTTCATGCCTTTCATCTTTCCACTCTCCAGCAATGCCCGGAGGTCTTCAAGACTTCGGACACCGAGTTCCTGATAGAATCTACCGACAGTTTTCACACCGATCCCTCGGAGTTCAAGCACCTCCAGTATCCCTGTCCCCATTTCTGCGGTGAGGTCATCATAGTATTTACAACGTCCGGTTTCCAGCATCTCAATCGTTTTGTCTTGAATAGCTTTGCCGATGCCGGGTGTTGCTCGAAGTTGTTCTATAGCTGCCTTATTATAACCAGATGTGTCTTGTTCGGAGGGTTCAGCAGAGAGTTCAAGCGGAAAATCTTCAATTATATCGGCTGCCCGCTGATAAATTCGTGCCCGAAATGCATCATCGCCTCGGATTTGTAAGAGGGATCCGATGGCACTAAACACAGCACTAATCTCACGATTGGTCATTTCAACAGTCTCCGATAGGCAAGGATAACTATGTTAATTTCCGATATGTGACGAAACCGACGAGAAGTCCAATTAGCATCTCACTCGCAATAACCAAAACAGTTTGATAGATTGTTAGGAAACCAATCCCACCTAATTCGGATTTGAAGACATAGATCATTCCGTAGAAGCAGCCGAGGCCACACAAAGCCCCAAGTCCACCGAGGAAAAGCCCATGAACAATAAACGGAACAAGCAAGTAGCGTCGGAACATACCAAGCAATTTCATGAGGTGAATCTCGTCGGCGCGAGCCATCGCTGTTTTCTTGATAATTGACCCCATAATGAACCACACGACAACAACTGTTACACTGATACCGATGAGCGTTGTCCGTTCTGAATCACGTAATTGATCCCTCAGCTGCCCCTGACCCGTCAACAATACATCTTCAATTTCGCCATGTGCTTTAATATCCAACACAATATGTTCTAATGCTTTACGCGTTATCAATTCCTCGTCTATATAAACGTTGAGTGATGCAGGAAACGGGTTTACGCCTTGGGTTTCCGCAAACGCTTCCTTAATCAGAACGCCTAAATCCTGAAACTCGGCTTCACCGCGCGAAAGCTTCTCTGCCTTTGAAGTATAATCTACAGCGAGGATTTTCCCGTTTTTTTCTAATTGACTGACTAATGTGCGACCTTTTACCTCATCTACGGTGTCTTTCAGGAAGGCTACAAGGGTAGGTGCCCGGTTTCTAAACTCGGACTGTTGTAATATAAATGAATGGTTTAACAGCAAGGTAGCAAGTAAAGTCGTAATGAATCCGATGCCGACGATACCGATCAGACTTGAAGTGCCGGCACGCGCGATATGAGATGTAACATTTTTAAGACGATAGCCCATTTTTAGTTTTCAGTTTTCAGTTTTCAGTGCGGTTTTTCTGCGAAAAACCTTTCAGTTATCAGTTAACAGTTTGCAGTAAAACTCTCACTGCGAGGCATTCTTCACTGGTTACTGACAACTGGTTACTGGTAACTGATAACTGATGACTCCTCCTCTTAATGGATGCCGCCATCTCGCAATTCAATAATCCGCTTATTACATTTCTTAGCAAGTTCGCGGTCCGTAGTTGACACGAAAATCGTCATGCCTTGAAAATTAAGCGCATCAAGAAGTGCCATTACCTCAAGCGAAAGGCGGAGATCCAACCCTTCTGTCGGGGCATCCGCAATCAGTAATACCGGATTGTTGATAACAGCCCTTGCTATAGCAAGCCGTCGTTGCTCATTGCTCGATATTTCCGTTGGTAAGGCATGTTGATGGTGGCTTAATCCCATTTGATGCAGGAGTTTATTGACGTTCTCTTTAACGACTCGCGAGGATAGTCCTACTAACTTCTGTGGTAGGGCAAGGTTTTCTTGAACCGTCTTATCTACCAAGAATTTAAAGTCTTGAAAGACAAGTCCTATCTTCTGTCGAAAGTAGGGCAAACTCACCTTGTCCAACTTCGCAAGTTTTTGTCCGACCACACTCAGATCACCAGCAACTGGTATCAGATCAGCGTATAACAAACGCAACAACGTCGTTTTCCCAGCACCACTCGGCCCCACAAGGAACACGAATTCGCCGCGCTCCACGCGAAAACTTACCTTCTCAAGCACGCTAAGTTCATTATAACTGAAACTGACCTGATGTACCTGTATCATTTTTGGGTAGTTGTCAGTGGCCAGTCACCAGTTGCCAGTTAAAGAAAGGAAACCTGATGAACCAGACGCTCACTGCGAGGCACTCTTAACTGGTAACTGGTAACTGATAACTATTCCTTTATATAGTCACAATCCGAGTTGTGACAACTCAGCGACACAGTTACTGTCTCGCTGTCTTTTGCCTTTCTAGTTTTCTCAACGAGAAACGGCGCGTTGCATTTTGGGCAAGGTTCTGGCACAGGCTTATCCCATGTCGAGAATTCGCACTTCGGATAGTTACTGCACCCATAAAAGATTTTCCCGCGGCGGCTGCGACGCTCTCCGAGGTAACCATCACAATTAGCTCTCGGACAATCAATACCCATTGGAACCGGTTTCGCATTTTTGCATTTCGGGTACCCACTACACGACAAAAATTTCGCACCAGCCCGGCTGACTTTGATAACCATCGGTTCACCGCACTTATCACATACAGCGTCAGTCGGCTCCGGCGCCTCAGTCGGTGTATCATCAGCGTTCAAGGCTTTGATGCTCTGGCACTCAGGGTAATTTGCACATCCGAGGAACCGGCCATACCTACCCCATTTCACAATCATATTACCGCCGCATTTTTCACATTTCTCGTCTGATTCCTCTTCCATCGCTTTTCGGGCTTCGTACATCTTATCGGGTGCTTCTTTAAGCGCGACTTGAAAGGATGGATAAAACTGCCCTAAAGTTTGGCCCCACTCAACTTTGCCATCGGCGATGGTATCCAGCTGTTCTTCCATTCTTGCGGTAAATTCAACATCAACGATATTCGGAAACCCGTGAATCAGCAGATGATTGACAAGTTTACCTACATCTGTAGGTAAGAGCCGCCCGCGCTCTCTGGTCACATACCCGCGATCCTGAATCGTTGAGAGAATAGAGGCGTATGTACTGGGGCGTCCGATCTCTTTCGCTTCCAGCATTTTGACGAGCGTCGCTTCGTTGTAACGTGGCGGCGGTTGCGTAAAATGCTGCTTCGGTTGTAATTCGCGTAGATTAAGCGTGTCACCTTCTCTAACAACAGGCAAATTAAAGTTCTCTTCATCTGAATCGTTTTCATCAACAGCGGTGTCGTCTTTACCTTCCATGTAAATACGCCGGAATCCATCAAATTTGATAACCGAACCGGTCGCACGGAAAAGATAGGTGTCGGCTTTGATGTCAATTGTTGTCGCATCAAAAATAGCAGGATTCATTTGACTCGCTATAAACCGCATCCAAATGAGTTCATAGAGACGGTATTGATCATTGTCCAGATAAGGTTTTAAGTCTGCGGGTGTTCGTAAGGGAACTGTTGGTCGGATTGCCTCATGCGCGTCCTGCGCCCCTTTCTTACTACGATAATTAACAGCACTACCGGGTAGATAATCCTGACCATAAATCCTTTCGATGTAACTGCGCGCCGCCTGAAGTGCCTCTTGCGCGACACGGGTCGAATCCGTACGCATATAGGTGATAAGCCCGACGGAACCCTCGCTCCCGATTTCTAAGCCTTCATAAAGCTGTTGCGCAACAAGCATTGTCTTTTTAGCAGTAAATCGAAGTTTTCGCGAGGCTTCCTGTTGTAAGGTACTTGTGATAAAAGGTGGGACGGGTCTCTGCTTCCGCTCGCGTTTTTGGACCTTTTCGACAATATAGTCGTGTGTCTTAGCATCTGCAGCGAGTTCTTTTGCCCGTGCCTCATCTATACGGAACCCGTAGTTATTAATCTCACCTTTCTTGCTGCCGATCTTATGTAGCTTTGCGAGGAAAGGGTGTTCAACCTCAGTAGGTGTCAGCGTTGCGGTGAGTGTCCAATACTCTTCGGGTTTAAAGGCATCAATCTCTGCCTCCCGTTCACAAATAAGCCGGACCGCAACCGACTGGACTCTTCCCGCACTTAACCCGGGTTTGACGCTACGCCATAAAATAGGGCTAATCTGGTACCCCACGAGTCGGTCCAAAACGCGTCGCGCTTGTTGGGCATCAACAAGTGCCATATTGATTTCACCCGGTTTTTGGATAGCATCTAAAATAGCACTTTTGGTAACTTCGTTATAGATTATCCGATAGATAGGTTTCTTTGCTTTCTTCAGTTCTTCAGCGAGATGCCAACAGATGGCTTCACCTTCACGATCCGGATCTGCAGCCAGATAGATATTATCGACTTTACGCGCCTCGGTTTGAAGGGATTTTACGACTTTGCCTTTCCCATGAATAAGGACATATTTCGGCGCGAAGGCATTTTCGATATCAACCCCGAGTTCTTTCCTCGGCAAATCCCGGATATGGCCAACAGAAGATTCGACAATGTAATCCTTACCTAAAATTTTTTTGATAGTTCTCGCTTTCGCCGGCGATTCAACAACGACGAGTGACTTTGGCATGTTTTATTCCTATATTTTATATTTGATTACAAGTGCACCGGTTAAGAGTCCATCGGTTTCGGTTTAATATCAGCATTCGCCAAAGATAAAAAAAACAAAGTGTGTAAAGACCGTTTACATTGACGCGAACTTTTCCAACAGCGCGCGATTATGCAATAACTATACACCTTTATTAACGACTCATGCTGATAACGGTTTCATACGCTATTTGTTAGCACATCCGTGTCACATTAAGGCACGAATTTTATTCTTCGGTTTCGTCAGGGAAAATTGTTTCTCTCAACTTAAGACGCGAAATCGATTAGGTCGGTAAGCATCTGTCGCATATCGGAACGGTGAACGATAGCGTCAATGAATCCATGTTCTAATAAAGACTCTGCCTTTTGAAAATTCTCAGGCAGCTCTTCACGTAGACTCGCAACTGCTAACGGACCCGCGAAGCCGATCCTGGCACCGGGTTCAGCGATAATTACATCGCCGAGCGACGTATAACTCGCAGTGGCACCGCCAAAGGTCGGATCCGTGACGACAGAAATATAAAAGATGCCGGCTTTCGCATATTCCGCACACGCAGCAGCAGTTTTTGCCATCTGCATCAAAGCAAGTGTGCCCTCCTGCATCCGCATGCCACCACTCACAGAAACAACCACTAACGGCAATTTGTTTTCAAGCGCGCGTTCGATACATCGGGTGACTTTTTCGCCAATGACAGAACCGCAAGTTCCACCTATAAACCCTACATCACCAATCGCGATAGCAGCCGGGTAACCCCCAATTTCGGCGATACCTGAGAGCATCTCGGATTTGAGTCCCGTCCTCGCGATATCCCGCTCCAACTTCTGCGGATATTCCGGGAATTCTAACGAATCGATAGAATAGAGATTCGCGTCGTATTCCTCAAAACTATCCGCATCTACAATAAGGTCGAGCCGCTCATAAGCACTCATATAGTGGTGGTAGTCGCAGTGCGGGCAAACTTTCAGGGTTTCGGTGAATGTCTTTACCGGAATCTGAGTTTCGCAATTTCTACATGAAATTGTTTGTGAAGTCTTAGACATTTTTTTCGTAATTGGTAGGGCGCGATCGGAAAGCGCGCCCTCTGAAAATAGGCGAGGTCGAAGCCTTCCCCTTACGCTTTTAAAGGGTTGTGCCTCCCTCGCCTACAAAAAGTTAATGTTCAGTTATAGATGCTACTATATGCCTGCCTTAAGGCGACCCCAAGTCGTTGAGAGTTTTCCAGTAGCCTCAACATCAAGTGCATCCACACCTTGGTCCATGAAAGTATTAATTTCTTCCTCACTCAAGGCACGGTTCCAGAGACGGACCTCATCAATAATACCAGCAAAAATGTATTGCGCACGGTCACAATCCTGCCCAACCCGCCACGGATCCTCGTTGCCTTTGAGTTCACCGGGCGTATCTCCTTCAACCATCTCTTTGCCATCAAAATAGATTTTGGTTTTCTTGGTATCATTCGTGAAAGCGATATGCACAAACTCACCCGTCTCAGGCAGATCGGTCGAAATATCAGCGCGACCCGCTTCCGTTTCGAGACGAACCTTGAAAACTCCGCCTTCACTGAACAGTCCATATTGGACTCTACCGCCGCACCCACCATGAACGGATTTACCAACGACTTGGCGTACGCCATTCCAATGCTCGGCGTTAATCCATGCCATAAACGTGCACGCGTCCACGTTCAGTTCAGGGGTGCTCTCAACAGTGACAAAAGTGTTAGTGCCATCAAATTCAAGTGCTTTCCCAAACTTCCCATTAACCCATTTCGGATTGTCAATTTCACCGTGATGATCGTTGCCACTAAGGTCCTCGGCTTCGGCATCCTTCCCATCATCATACGGATGATATAGCACCAAACCGTCCAGAAATTCTGCTGGCCCCGCAGACATAGCGAATGGAGTTAGTCCCAAAAGCAACGCGATAATGCATAAACAGATAGCCAATTTCATAAGTCAGATGTCCTCCTTCAGATAAGTAAAGATAAAGTACTATAACAAAAAAGGCAATATCCGTCAAGAAAAAATTAGTTTATTATCCATTAGCGATCTCGGCTCGATATGCAGGCGGGGTTTGAAACCCCGCCTGCACGGGGCGGCGTAAGTTCTAAATTAGTTTGTTATCCACTAACGATCTCGAATCAATATATCAAGCATCTAACCCGAGTTGATCGCTGAGTTCCATCAAGCGTCTGTTAATTCCGGTCTTATCAATCCGATTATCATCTACAAATTCTTGGTACTCCGGTAACAACCCATCTGGGACCATTACACGGGAATTCGCTTCACGCAATGCCAATAATCCCATAAAGATTTGCATCTCCCGTGAGTAATCTGGCACGAAATCGTTTACGCTTTGACGCAGTTCACCTTCTGTGAAGGTATCGCGACCGCTGCGTCTCGCAATATTATGCACACGTTGAACAATCAAGAAAATATCCCGCCAAGTCAAACCATCTGTCTCTGGACCTCCAACAAGAGACCGGAAATTGATGTTGCCTGATGTTTGTCCTTGACAGAATATTCTTAAAATTTCCATGCGACCACCGCCTGTAGGGGGTAGCATAATCAATTTAGTATCGAAAATGCCGTACCGTCGGAAGATTGGCGGCATTAAATCGGGGCGTTGCGATGCTCCCACCCATATCACTCTACCGTGTAACGACATGTCATTTATAGCATTCACGAGGGCTGGCGGAAACACTCGCTCGTGATCCTCCGGATTCATCGTGGTGTGCGGCGATGCCTGCTCAATGCCATCCATAAAAACGACCGTCGGCGCAATGCCGCGGATAAAATTGAGTCCCGCGTTCAGGTTCCGTTCATAAGTATTCCCATTTTGATTGATGTTTATTGTGACTTCGCCTACCTGATTGGCGTAGCGGAGTTGGACAAGCGTCATATTCGCCTCACCTGCGAGGACCCTTGCGGCGTATTCCTTGCTGGTGCCAGGGGGACCGAGGATGAGCATACCACGCGGCACGCGTCGCAGATCCCGGTTTTTCATACCATCCGCAATATCCCGAATTGTCCGCATCACATACCAACCATCACCAGCGGGACCCCTCTGAGTTTCACCGAGTTCAAGGACACCGTGGCTGAAAGTCTTGATACTCTCGCGTCGATATCTCACCAGTGGTTCACCACCCGCTTTCTGTTCCGCGGATTCTGCCTGTTGCACAATATCGTGGATACCGAATAAATTCAGGCCGACCGTTTCCCGTGCCAATGCCTCTCTCTCTTGATTATTGCCAAGCGTTTTACGCATCTGCGATGCATCATCCGAAACGTCGTATAGATGTTCAAAAAATTTCAAGCGTTCCGCGTCGTCTGGAAACGGAATTTCTATCATTGGAATCTCTGAGTTCACGGTGAAATTCGGGTGTATGTCAAACGTATTTTGAGTGACAAGTAGAATAATATGCTTATGTCTTCGGATATTCAGATCGGATGCCCAATTTTGGATCTGATTGAACAAGAGCTGGGATTCATCTTTGGCAACGTTGCTCAACGATGGATCATTCGGGGCGAGATGCTCCAGAAAATCAATAACCAATCCGATTTTCGTTCTACCTTGATGTAAAAGATTATTTAACCTTTTCCGTAAGTCCTCAGAGGGTGAAGGGTCTATTCTAACAAACGGATCTTCATGAACCTTATCAAATACCACGGTAGAATTAATTCTTCGACGCTTCTTTTCTGCTTCTTTTTCGTCTCGCGGAATAAGTTTTAACATCCGCTGTCTGTTCCGCCACCGTCCCACATTCGGGAGCCGAATTCCTTGTGATGTATTATATCCGAGGACGAGGTTGCAGCCCAATACATTGAGTTGCTCCATGAGATAATCTATAGTAGGCAGATAGCCATAAACATCATCATATAGTAGATCATTTACATTAAAATGGAGCAAAAATTGGTGGGCAGAACCTGCATCGTAGTGTCTTTTGATTTCATCCCAAAACATTTTTCTCTCCGAGATTTGGTGTGAAATTTTTGATAATCGGACGCACCTTGGCAGGCACGAAAAAGAATAGGCGCGCTTTCAAAGCGCGCCCACACTATTTTAGGGAGCGGTTTTAATGTCGCCCCAAGTGGTGGTTAATTTCGCTTGAGCGTCAACAGCCGTCGGTAAATCTTTTAGCGCCGCAATATCCGTCTCGCTTAAAGCACGGTTCCAGAGACGCACCTCGTCTATCAACCCGGCGAAAACATAGTTAAGCCGTTCACAATCCTGTCCAATCCGCCAAGGATCGTCGTTAGCATTAAGCGTGCCCGGTACTGCACCTTCTGCAACGGCTTCTCCATCAACATAGATTTTCGCTGTTGAACCGTCGTTGGTAAAACCGACATGAACCCACTCACCCACTGCTGGAAGGTCCGTTGTGATGTCCGCTCTGCCACTTTCGGTCTCAAAGCGGAGTTTGAGAACACCGCCCTCACTAAACAGACCGTATTGTGTTCTACCACTACAACCCCCGTGGACAGATTTGCCAACGATCTGGCGTGTGCCGTCCCAATGGTCAGCGTTAACCCACGCCATGAACGTACATTCATTCACGTTTAAAACGGGTGTACTTTCAACAGTGACAAAAACATCACTGCCTTCACCACCAAACTTAAGCGCCTTCCCAAATTTTCCATCAGCCCACTCAGGATTAGAGATTTCACCATCATGACCATTTCCACTCGAATCTGCAGCCAGTGAGCCTTCCCCTTCATCATACGAGTGATGTAGGACAAGCCCATCTGAAAAATCCGAAGAGGCCAATGGCGTAAACACTATGAGGAGCGCTGCGAAAAGAATCACAGTTCCGTATAGTTCTAACTTGCAAGTCAATATTGCGTTTTTCATGTTTGCCTCCCAGAGAAATATTAAATATACACAAAGCATTATAACAATTTTTCAGTGATGCTGTCAAAGAAAAATTGAATATTATAGTGAAATTAGGTCCGACAGCCATTGCAGGCGCGGTTTCAAATCCCGCCTGCAGCCTACAATACACAGAAACATCCAACTCTAAATTCCGGGTCGGTTAGGAATGCAGATCGCAAGAAACGCCCCAGCAAAAATCCCGCTTTATCCCCCCTTATCAGGGGGCAGGTGCGTACACCGCAAAACCGAACCTACCGGGCCGGGTGGTGAAAATCTGATTGAAAAAAGGACAATTGAATGGCACTGACAGGTCTGTATTTTTGTGTTGACAGCCAACTGATGTTCTGTTAATATGGATGAAAGTCATGCCAAAACCATAAGTGCCATCAAGGTCCTGATTTAGGCGAAGAGGACGTAAACAGCAACACGTAAGTACTACAAAAATATGAAAAAAGCACGGGGCGATTTGACGCAAGGAAGCCTTCCGAGGCATCTCCTACGACTCGCAGGACCGATAATATTCAGCTACATCCTTCAAGACGCATTCAATATCATTGATATGATCTTCGTTGGAAGACTCGGTCCGGGTGCGATAGCAGCTGTGGGTGTGAGTGGGAATTTGCTCCGGTTAATTGGGGTCTTCTCGCTTGGTATCTCAACAGGTGCCGGGATTATGGTCGCACAGTACTTAGGCGCGAGAAACCGCGCACAAGCCGAGCATATCGCGATGCAGGCGATTCTATTGGCAGTTTTCTTCTCCATTGGTGTTACACTTATCGGTTACCCCTTGGCGGAACAAGGGTTGCTGGCTGTGAGAATGGTTGATCCAGAGGTATTACGTCTCGGCACAACCTATATGCACATTATCCTCATCGGCATCAGCACAATGTTTCTGTCAATGGCACTTGGATCTATCTTCCGCGCCGGCGGGGATGCCGTCACGCCAATGATTGTGTTGGTTTTTTCGACCATTATCAACATCGCACTTGATCCATTACTGATTTTTGGTTTATGGGGATTCCCAAAACTCGGTGTAGCGGGTTCGGCGTACGCGACGCTGATTGGACGTGGTGCGGGTGTGATCGTTCTCCTTTATCTGTGTTGGAGCGGGCGAGCACCTGTATCGTTGCGAAACGTTCAGTTTCGAGCAGATCTCGTAGAGATGATTGACATTTTAAGGCTCGGTATTTACAGCTCGATGCAGGGATTTTGGCGACATTTCTCGCGGCTCGGCTTCTTGTGGGTAATCGGACCCTATGGTAAAACTGTTGTCGCGGCATATACAATTTGCATGCGCCTCCGGATCCTGGTAATGAACCCTGGTTTTGGCATTGCGAATTCGGTTGCGCCGTTAGTAGGACAGAATCTGGGGGCAAATCAGATCGCGCGCGCTGAACAATCAACGCGGATTGCGAATATCTTAGGTGCTGCAATTATGGCAGCGATCGGTGCGGTTTTCCTCATCTTCCCACAGACATTTATTCGGATTTTCAGCCCAGATGCAAACGTTATCGAAATCGGAACTGTCTACCTACGGTTTCTGTCCCCAACCTTTGGATTCATCGCTTTCTCGCTGGTGTTAGGCAAAGCCCTCAATGGTGCAGGGGACACGCTCTCACCGATGATGATTACACTCGTCTCACAACTCGTCATCGGCTTGGGACTTGTGATTTTGCTTTCATATTTCATCGGGCTGAACGGCGTTTGGTTAGGCATCGCTGTCTCAAATATCGTACAAGGGGTCGTGATGTGGGGTTGGTATCACACCGGTAGATGGAAGAGAATAAAAGTCGTTAAAAAGAAGGCGAAAGCCGTATAGAAATCAATACGCTATAACACATCAAATCAAAGCGATTCCCATCTTATTCTCCCCTGATAAGGCGGGTGTTTTTGCTGGGGTGTTTCCCCTAGGGGGGTTATCTTCCTAAAAGTGTTCATTACGCTTATTCCCCCCTGATAAGGCGGGTGTTTTTGATAGGGTGTTTCTTCTAGAGGGTTATCTTCCTAAAAGTGTTCATTTATTTTTCGATTTTACAATAAAAGGAGTTCATAATGGCAGCCTATAAAGGCTATGAAAATCCACAACTGGTCATCTCTGCCGAAGAATTGAAAGGCACACTCGATGATAACACACTATGCATCGTGGATACGCGACCGACTTATGAATATATTCGGGGACATATTCCAGGTGCGCTGCATTTGGATCTGTTCGGTTTAAGTCTCATAGATACCCGTAAAGAAACGTTTGATGCCTTTATGTGGATGATCGCGTATCTATTCCAGCAACGCGGACTTGATCCTGCGAAGCCAATCGTATGGTACGAAGATATATCAGGAACGCGGGCTTCGCGCGGACTGTGGTTTTGCGAGTACTTGGGACACTCCGAAACGCGACTCTTGGATGGCGGTTTCAAAGCGTGGTTAACCGCCGATGGACCGATTAGCACCAACGGGACTGAACCGCCAGAGGTGCCACCTTTTCCGATAAATGAAAAACCCGACACTCACATGGATGCAGATGTAATCCGTGCCCTCTTAAACCGAGAGGATTTCGTCGCTTTGGATACCCGCACAGATGATGAACACTACGGTAGGGTGGCTCGCGCAGAACGCGCAGGAGCGATTCCGGATTCAATCCACATCGAGTGGCTCAACAATCTCGACGAAGCTGGGGCTTTTAAATCTGCTGACGAACTCCGACGGATGTACGAAAACGTCGGTGTTACACCAAACAAGCAGATCATGTGCTACTGACAGGGCGGATACCGCTCTTCCCAATCCTATTTGGTGTTGCGGCTGTTGGGATACCCAAAAGTCAGCAACTACATAGGTTCGTGGAAAGAGTGGGGTGACCGGCTGGATCTGCCGGTCGAGATTCCTGAAGGTTAGACAGTTACCACACACAGCGTGTGCCTACGACTTTGGCAACTTTCGCTGGACATTCATGCGGTAGGTAATGTCCAGCATTAGGGACCCAAATCCATTGAATATTCGGATTGGGCGGAATGCGTAACTTCTCTTGCGTTAAATCATTCCGCCCCATACTACCAAAGACCTCATAGATAGGAATACGTGCGTTCTCAAGGTAGGTGTAGGCATCGAAATTCTTGACAGATTCCCAGAAACGCTGCCAGACTTCGGCTTGAAAGCGGCTTCGCGTCGCTTCAGCCTTCCATTGAATTTGCGCAATCATTGCCTCGGACAACGCACCATAAAATCGACCTGTATCAAAAGCACTACCCGCTGACGAGAGGCTTGTCCACCCTTCCAGCAATACAAGTCCAACAACACTTGATGAACGGCGGGCAACTTCCATTGCCACCATACCACCAAGGCTGTGTCCAATAATTACCAATTCTTGAAGACGCAAACCGTCTATAAGGTATAAAACATCGTCAGCAAGGTCTGATAGTGAAAATGCTTGTGTAGGCACAGGACTTTGACCGTGACCACGAAAATCAGGAGCAATGCAACGCTGCTCACCCGGTACCCTTTCAATCACCGCCCTCCAATCCAATGCGTCACACCCTGTACCGTGCAAGAAGAGTAGTGGTTGACCTGAGTTACCTGAATCAAAGTAAGTCATCTCACCCCAACACATTGGCATTGTTCTCATAATTTTCCCCGGGTCCGGTAGGTTCGGTTTCCTAACCGAACCGGCTCGTCCGCGAAACCTTCTTCATCTCCACCATACCGGCAATTACGCCATCTCGAATTTACACCGCCAATACGGATAATCTCGCGGTGATGCTACTATGCCCTCTTTTACTGGGTTCATGTAGCAATAGTAAATAGTTTTGTTTAAGGTTGCCTCCTTCCGAATCCCCCAATCGGTGTAACCTTTCTGCCAGAGAGCACCCTTTCGGGATAGATGCTTGTTAATTTCACGGGCAGTGAAGAGTTTCAGCGAATGCAAGGCTTTTGAGAGCGTCTGTGCTTCTCCAAGTTTGATGACGGTGTGTATATGATCCGGCATGACCATGATGCATAGCCATTCAAGGCGGTTCTGTGTTTCTAACCAATCAAATGTATCAAAGATAATGGACACAACTGTGTTGTTCGCGAGAATGTTCTGCCGTTGATGTGTGCAAATAATGATATCGTAATATGCCCCGGTATTGAGGCTCTGCCTTTGTATCGATTGCCGCTGCGGTATTTGGAAAGGGTGGTCATGTTTGACTTCTCATTATCCGGTTCGGTTCGGAAACCGAACCTACCGGACCTGGGGTGAAAACCGGTTCGGTTCGGAAACCGAACCTACCGGACCTGGGGCCGAGACGGTTGTTGTTTTTAAGTGTATAAGTAATTACAGAATCTACTATAAATTCCATATCCGTGCGGCTGTCCCTCCAAGAATCTGGTCTTTATCATCGTCTGTCAAAAACGGCAATCTCTCCTGAATGAGTCGGATCTCTTGCGCTAAAGAGGGCCAGTTGTGTTTTTGCCTATGATGACCCGGGTATCCTGTGCCCCACACTGTTCGCGATGCCCCGAAAACTGAAAGCAATCTGTGAATAAACGGATGCACATCTGTGTATGGAAAATCTTGCTGGGAACGTCCGGCAACATCCGATAACTTGAAGCGGACATTATCGTATCGGGCAAGATCGACAATCGGTTGAAATGCTGCTGCGTCGGCATCTATTTGTGGGTACCCCATGTGATCAAGGATAAGCGTCAGATGCGGATACTGTTGTGCAATAACCGCAACCTGATCCGCGAACGCCGCGCGAAGATGAAATTGGATGACTGCGTCCAACGCCGCAATCTCCTCCCACATTGGACCGTTCTGTTCAGTTAGCAATATTTTTTCATCAGGATAATACATCGGATGGAAGCGGAACCCGACCAAACCGCGTTCTTTTATCCAGTATCGGACCTGCTCGGCGTTGTTCGGGTCTTGTGGATCGATTAAGCCGTGTCCGATGAATCGGTCTGGAAAACGTGCTACTGAATCGGCGATATAGCCATTATCCCAAGTCGACCAACTTGTCTGCACCAATACCGACCAGTCCACACCGTGTGCGTCCATCTCTGCCAAAAGTTCGTCAGCGGTACCGGGTTCATCGGGATAGGAATTCCAACTCGGCGCAGTGGGACCGACGGGGTATTTCGGTGGATCGATTTCCCACACATGAACATGAGTATCTACAATCATGAAAAACTCCTCAATACGCACACCTACCGCAGGAGAGGTTTTAAACCTCGCCTGCAAAGTGATTTGCGTAAACCCTGTTTAAAACAAGAACTGTGCCGCCACTGTCTCACCTGCCTCTAAAGTTACTCCCGCTGGAATCGTGATTAAACCGTTCGCTAACACAAGCGAGTGAAGGATCCCTGAACCCTGTGGTCCAGTTGTTTCGGCAATGTATTTCCCATCAGATGCCGTGAGAATTGCGCGCATATAATTAACACGTCCATCTCTATTGGTGACAGTCTCTGTTAAAGTGGCTTCAAAAGTTGGACGTAACAGGTCTTTATGTCCCGCCATCTTCAAAAGTGCGGGGCGGACAAAGAGTTCAAATACAACCAATGAAGAGACTGGATTCCCGGGTAATCCGAAAATAGGTTTTCCGTCCGCGATACCGTAAGCTTGCGGTTTTCCGGGTTTCATTGCGACGCGCCAGAAGTTAATTTCACCTAACCTTGTCAATACGCTTTTCACCACGTCATGCTCACCTACCGAAACGCCGCCACTTGTAATAAGTGCGTCAGCCTTCGCAAGCGCAGCACGAAAGATGCGTTCCGTCTCTGCTTCGTCATCAGGCGCAATCCCCATATCAATCGGTATTCCACCGGCTTCTTCAACCTGAGCATAGAGACCGTATCGATTGCTGTCCCGAATTTTCCCGGGTTCAAGTGGTTCACCGAGGGTTGTGAGTTCATCACCTGTTGAGACAATTGCAACGGTAGGTTTCCGATAGACTGCAATTTCCGCGCAATTGAGAGAGGCAAGCATCGATATTTCTGGTGGACGTAGGTGTTTTCCGTCCTGCATCACCTGCTGCCCTTCCGCAACACTCTCACCGGTAAAACGGACATTTCCAGCTGGGTCAATACTTTCAAAGATCTTGACTTCATCGCCCTCTTGCTGCGTCACCTCTTGCATAATGACAGCGTTAGCCCCCTGAGGCATCATCGCACCAGTCATGATTCGCGACGCTTGCCCTGCTGTAACCTGTTTCGTTGGGGCATACCCCGCTGCGATCATCTCTACAACTGAAAGCACGGCAGGATTCTTCTCGGAAGCATTTTTTACGTCCGCTGCGCGAACAGCGTACCCATCCATCGCTGAATTGTCAAATGGTGGGATATTTTCTGTAGCAGGCAGTGCCTCTGCGAGGACATAGCCAGTACACTCAAGTATTTCCCGCTTTTCTGAAGGTAAAATTGGAATAGTATCCAACATCCGTTCGCGGGCTTCTTCAACACTTAACATCTAAATTTCTCTCCTTTGGATATTCTCATTTCCAATATAATAAAGCATCACGATGATAAGTGCAAGCGCATTAATTTTGAGAGTTTTCGGCTAAATAATGTTTTCACCAAATTTTTGAAACACGCGTAAGGGTTGGGTAACCCAACCCCTACGATTGACCTAAGTTCTCAATTACAAGGTAGCATCATATCATTACTTCAGAACTTACGCATTTCCTCTTAAAGTCCCCCTACCCCCCTGATAAGGGGGATATGGGGGGTTGGGGGATTTAGGGGGTTAAAAACATTTGAACATTTACTTTTTTCTGCGAAATTTGCGTAAGTCCTATTTAATAAAAATTGCTGGAACCGGAGCTTACCAAATTTTCCATATTTTTAACCCCTCTGATGCAAAATATTTATCAAATTCTTCATTTTCAAAACGCCATGCTTTAACTTGGAGATGTAGAAAATGCCAAAATTCAGTTGATAGATTTTAGTTTGTGTGATATAATATTTAAAACACTGGTTGAGACTTGTGACTTCTGTGCCTTGCAGAAGGTTCTCAACCGCCTCTCACAAAAGGTTGAATGATACTGTAGAGGAATGTATCAGTGACAACCAATGTCTTGGAAAATATAATTACACACTGCCATCAGCGGCACGAGAAACCACTTAAGCAACGCAAGACAACCGTAATACCGTTGCTTTACAAAGGGTTCCCTTACCATTTCACAGCCTATTGTGCACACAGATATCCTGTGATGCTTCAAGACTTGGAAGCAGCAGGCATTTCCTTTATGCCAATAGGGCAGGCACCGGGAACCGATCGACCCCCGCGCGCTTTTGGAGGGGAACGGTTCTTGAAACGTCAAGAGGCGATAGACTGGAGGCTCACCCAATGGCACAGGTCGTGGGGAATTCACGTGTACACAGGTATTCCCTCAGCACGCGGTGATGCCCCGTGGCATGATATCGACTTTAAATATGAAGCCATCTGTGCCGCACCAGAGGCCGTTCTGGCTTGCATTCAGGCACTCGTTAACGCCGTCGCTAACCCCTTGCTGACGCTCACACAGGCTGGTGGACTGCGGTTCTCTTGCCGGATACCCGACTACTTGCACCCCAATACCAAGTCGGCACAGTTATATATCTATAAAGGGACACCGACAGCCGAAAAT